>CAIRZB010000100.1 GCA_903882935.1 uncultured Parafilimonas sp.
CCTCTTTATGCTAAAACACTTGAATTTACAAACATGCTTAACTTTGGACGCTGTAAACCTTTTACAGGACTAACATTTTGTCATGTAAACCAAAAACAGGATTATCTAACAAACCTGTAAACCTATTTCAGGACGAGACATCTGCTTTCTTTTACTGGTAGCGCGCATTTTCCCTCCCCTCTTACACCCTTATATAAACCTTCTTTTTATCTAGCATATATACCACCAACCAGTAAAAAACTATCATGCTTATGGCATATAGCAAGGAGGCATTGCGTACATCGGTAAAAATGGGTGCGCAAACGTGCAGGTAAAACCAGCCAAAAGGTGATGTATAATGTGGCACCGCGTTAGCAGAGGCTGTGTTTATACGCACCAAACCCAGCACCCTGGGCAAAAAGCCGCTGAGTACAAAAATAAAAAGGGGGTTTTTGCCAAATACATCAAAAAAGCGGCTCCAAGCACCACGGCCATTTTTAAACTCAATTATAAAAATGGGTAGGCTAAGGGTTAATATGGCAAGCCCGGTGGTATACAGCACATAACTGCTGGTCCATATTTTTTTGTTGATGGGGAATACCAGGTCCCAACAGAAACCTGCAAATATCAACAATACGGCGGCAATAAAAAGGTGGCTGAGCATTTCATAGGTTTTGCCCTTTTGCTGTATGTACCGCCCCACAAAATACCCCCCAATTACCTGCACAATGGCACTAAGGTTACTGGTAATACCTTCGGGGTCAAATGCAACACCTTCGCCATGGTACATGTGGTTTTCGTGCAGTATGGCTTTGTCAATACCCAAGCCAAAATACCCTTGAAGGCTATAAGGGCTGCCCGGCTGGCCCAGCCAATAGCAAAGCCCCCAATACAACAGCAACAGCCCTGTGCTAATAATGTATACCCCCTTCGGTTTAAAAAAATATGCAATAAGCGATGCAAAAAGGTAACAAACCGCTATGCGCTGCAGCACCCCCAAAATGCGTACGCCATGGGCCGCCCCATCGTCGCCCACCCACTCCCAGGGTTTAAATACTATACTTCCCCCCCGCCACATACAAAAAGGCAGCCAGTTAAGTATAAACCCAATAACAAATATCAACAGCGCACGCTTAAGCACCTTTTGCAAAAAAACACTGGTGCCGGCTTCGCGAAAGCGGGGCATTACAAATGCCATAGCATTACCCACCGCAAACAAGAAAAACGGAAAAACAAGGTCGGTTGGCGTACACCCATGCCAAGACGCATGATCAAGCGGGGCATATGATGTGCCACCTTGGTTATTCACCAGTATCATTAATGCAACAGTTGCGCCGCGAAAAACGTCAAGGGAGTAATATCTTTCCTTCATGTAAATATTTGCTGGCTAATAAGGCATTAAAAATAGTAAATAAAATTAACTGGCAAAAGCAATAAGCCGAATGCGGAAAAAATACTGCTGCCGAAAAAAGCATAGCGTTAGGTTAGCCGAATTTGATAAACGGGTTGATTTTTATAAAGGTTGTTAAAGCCATTTACATCACATACCAAAATACCTATATTTGCCACGCTGGCAAAAACCACCCTAAACAGGGCTGACTTAAGACATGAAAAACAAAAATTAGGTTTGCAGGAAAATTTTCTACTGCACAGTCTTTTTTAAAACCCATGTGTGCCAGATGGCGGAGCTTTGTATTTTGTAAATTTGGCTATACCAAAACTTTATTCTCCCAACATTTCTGCATGAAAACAACCATTTTATTTGCCTGTTTATTGTTGGCCTCAATTGCGTGCACGGCACAGGTTAATTTGCAACAGACTGATTTACGACAAATACATATAGACCAGTTGAGTGATGACGAGGTTGCAACCTATTACAAAAAAGCGCAGCAATCGGGTATTACTATTGACCAGGTTTTGCAAATTGCCGCTTCAAAAGGCCTGCCCCAAGAGGAGATTGCCAAACTACAGCAACGCCTGCTGTCGATTAGCAACGGGCAGAAATCACCGACTAGTAGCAACTACGACACTGTGCAAAATGGCCGGAGCCAAATAAAAACAGCCACCGCAACGGCGGATGAGGAATTTGACAAAAGAATATTTGGCGCGGAATTGTTCAGCACATCGTCCCTAACATTTGAACCCAATTTGCGCATAGCAACCCCAGCTAACTATGTTTTGGGTAGTGATGACCAACTTTTGATTGCCGTATACGGCTTTTCAGAAGCAAACTACAAACTTACCGTTAGCCCAGAGGGTACCATTTACATACCCAATGCAGGCCCAATACTGGTTGCAGGCCTTAGCATTGCAGATGCCGCGGAAAAAATAAAGGGTAAACTTGCCGCCACCATCTACAAAGCTATATCAACGGGCAACACCAAAGTACAGGTAACATTAGGCAACATAAAAAGCATACATGTAACCATTATTGGGCAAGCCAAAAAGCCTGCCAGCTATACACTGTCATCCCTGTCCACCGTTTTTAATGCGCTGTACCTTTGCGGTGGGCCCAATAAAACAGGCAGTTACCGCCATATTGAACTACTGCGGAACAATAAAATTTACAGAACAATAGACTTATATAAAGTTTTAGTTACCGGCAGTTTGGAAGATAATGTGCGTTTAATGGACCAGGACATATTATATATACCGTATTACAATACCCGGGTTACGCTTGCAGGGCAAGTAAAACGGCCTGGGATTTTTGAGACACTGCCCGGCGAACCCCTGCAACAGCTGTTGACAAATGCCGGGGGCTTCACCGACTCCGCCTACCGGTCTTCCGTTAAAATAACACAGGTTACTGACCGGGAAAAAAGCATTGCAGATGTTGAAAGTAGCAGGTTTGGCAGCTACATACCCAACGGCAGCGATTCAATAAATGTTGGTAAGGTTATAAACCGCTATGCAAACCGTGTATTGATTGAGGGGGCAGTGATGCGCCCCGGCCAATTTGAATTAACCACAGGCCTAACATTGGGGCAACTGATTAGGAAGGCCGACGGGGTTAAAGAAGATGCGTTTTTAAACAGGGCCGCGGTAACAAGACTAAAGGACGACCTGACATTGGAAGTAGTGCCGTTTGAAGTATCCGGTATACTCAATGGCAGCCAGCCGGACATACCTTTACGGCGGGAAGACAAAGTAACCATTTCATCTATTTTTGACCTGCAAAACAAGAAGACAGTTTTTGTGCAAGGTGAGGTTCGCTTTCCAGGAAACTACGATTTTAAAGACAGCACCAGCATTAAAGACCTAATATTTGAGGCCGGCGGGTTTACTGAAGCCGCCACAGGCAAGCGCATTGAAATTGCCCGCCGGGTAACCAACGGGGAAGTGACTGGCACGGCTACCCAAATGGCAAAAATTGTATTGGTTGACGGCGAAAAAGACTTGCGTTTTACTGCCACCAATTTTTATCTGCAACCTTTTGATGTTATTATTGTGCGTAACAACCCTGGTTATTTTACCCAAAAAACGGTGCAGTTACAAGGCGAAGTGTTGTACCCAGGCCCTTATGTGATAGACTCCACCGATGAAAAGCTGAGCAGTATTATTGAGCGCGCGGGCGGGCTTAAATCAACCGCAGACCCATCTGCAGCCTCTTTAAAACGGTTGAATAAAATAGACGACCTAACTAAGCTAAAAACCGAGAAAGTAGGCAAATTATCAACAACGTTTGGCAGAGATTCGGCACTTGCCGATTCGTTGTCAAAAGAAGCCGTGCGGCCGTATGATTTTATAGGTATAAACCTAAAAGAAGTAATCGCCCACCCCGGTATTACCAACGACTTGATATTGGAGGACGGTGATGTTGTATTTGTACCGAAGAAAAACCAAGCGGTGAAAGTACGCGGAGAGGTATTATTCCCTACCCAGTTTGCCTACGAACAAGGAAAGGACCTAAAATATTATGTAGACAGGGCCGGTGGATTTTCGACCAATGCGCAAAGAAGGCGGGCTTTTGTGTTAGGTTCAAACGGCAATGCACGCAGGGTTAAACATTTTCTATTTTTTAAAACCTACCCCGAAATATACGCAGGCGATGAAATTTTTGCACCCAAAAAGCCTGAAAACACTGGCAATATTGGGCAAACCATCGGCATAACATCGGCAGTGGTTGGCATGGCATCGGTGGTAATTGCCTTATTAAATAATTTGAAATTGTAAGTTTTAACAAGTATCCCGATTTTATTGTATGCCCGAACAAGACACTAACAATATAGGCGACATATCCTTATCGGATATTTCACTTAAGCTAAAGCTGCTGTTTAAGTTTTTAAAATCTAAATGGTTGGCCATTTTATTGGCATCCATTAGCGGCGGTATAATCGGCATTGCTTATGCCTGGATGCAAAAGCCAAGTTACTCTGCTGTAATCAGCTTCTCAATGGAAGAAGATAAATCTTCTGTGGGCGGCCTTGCCGGACTAGCCTCGCAATTTGGCCTTGATCTCGGCGGCGTTGGCGGCACGTTTTCGGGTGAGAACATATTGGTGTTCATGGAATCAAACAGGATGATTCAAGCGACACTATTGGCAAAAGGAAACATTGGCGGTAAGGAAGAGACCCTACTAAATGGTTACCTTGAAATTACAGAAATGGATAAGGCTTTTAAAAAAGCCGACTTAAAAGAAATTCGCGACCTACGTTTTCCAGAAAACCTTACCTTAGAAAAATACTCACGTTTGCAAGACAGTGTTATGGTAAAGGTTGTAGAAGACATCCGGAAAAACATCATTAAAACAGCCAAACCTGAATCGAGACTTAATTACTATACCTTAACTTGCAAAAGTAGCAATGAAGACTTTTCCACCAATTTTTGCAACCAGCTTGTTAAACAAGTTATAAGCTTTTATACAGATACAAAAACGAAACGCTCATCAAAAATTGTAGATCTACTACAAAAAAGGGCCGACTCGTTAAAATTAGCATATGACAATGCACTTTTAGGTAGGGCGGAATTAAGTGATGCCAATTTAAACTCAGCTTTCCAAACACCTGTAGTTGCCATACAACGCAAGCAAACGGATATAACTGTATTAGCCACAGCTTATGGAGAGTTACTTAAAAACCTTGAAATTGCGAAGTTTAACATGCTTAAGGACGCCCCATTGATACAAATAATTGACACACCCATGCAACCTTTGGAAAAAAAGAAGCTTAGCCGGTTGTTGGTGGGCTTACTATTAGGGTTTGCATTTGGTATAATTTCAGTTTTTCGTTTAGCATTTAAATATGCAATCAAGAAAACCACACATTAACCATTCCTATTAAAAACAGTTTAAAAATAATTCCTTCAAACCCAGTTGTTGAAAATATCCTTCTTCCGCATAAAACAAATCGCATCGAATAAACTAGCAAAGAGTTTCGCTACCCTCGGCATTATTCAGTCGGCAAATCTTCTTATACCGCTGATGCTTACGCCTTATTTGATAAAAACCACAGGTATATCAAACTACGGCAAAATCGTGTTTTCCCAATCAGTTATGCTTACGCTAAACATACTAGTAGAATACGGATTTAACCTTTCCGCCACGCGAAGTATTTCAATAAACCGCACGGATCCCCAAAAAATAAACGAAATTTACTCGGCAACATACGGCGCAAAGCTTTTGTTAATCTGCGGCGCGTTTATAATATTTTGCATGTTTTTACCTGTGTCAATTTTCGGCGAAAATTACAAAATTCTTTTTTTGAGTTTTTCAATACTATTGGGGCAATTGCTAACCCCAATTTGGGCCTTCCAAGGTTTAGAAAAAATTAGCACATATGCGGTAATTAATATTATATTTAAAACACTATATATTGCAGCCGTGTTTACCTTTTTAACTAAACCCGGTCAGTACGTTTATGCAAACCTGTTCTTAGGTATTTCAGGCATATTAACGGGTATATGTTCAATTGTTTATCTCTACATAAAAACGGGCATTAAATTTACGCCAGTGGCACCAAATAAAGTCTTTGAAACATTAAAGGAAGGTTTTCATTACTTCATTTCAGCTTTTTCCCTAAGCATCTATTCATACAGTAATTCAGCAGTACTTGCTTTTTTTACAAACTACGAGAGTGTTGGCCTGTACAGCATTGTTGAAAAAATTATGCAAGCGTCAAAGCAAATATTAATAGTATACTCACAAGTCGTACATCCGGCAGCTTGTAGAATTGCCGATAAGTCATATACAGAATATAAACGTTTTTTGTTTAGAGCCTTTATTCCTTTTTTTACCGTTTTTACCATTTTCTGCTTTGGACTATTCTTGTGGGCCCCTTTAGTTTCACGCTATTTCAATGCCTCTGATGTAGCCAAAGCAGCATTCCTGACAAGAATTTTAGTTTTTGCCCTCATAATTACATGTGCCAATATACCAGCATATTTATCACTGTTAGCGCTTCATTTACCAAAATCGTATTCACTGGTATTTGTAATCTCATCTGGTGTAAGTATTGTATTAAATATTATGCTTACCTATATATTTGGCTTAACGGGAACAGTGATAAATATACTGATAACAGAATTTTTAATAACATTAGGCCTACACCTTACGCTACAGCTTAAGCATAAGAAATACGCCCTATTTAACCTATAAGATTATGGCATTATATGACGCAAAGGATTTTCAATATTACCGGAATGTACGAACTGACATAATAACAGCTTTGGGCAATGAAACCTTTAATAATGTTTTGGAGCTAGGTGCCGGGGGATGCGACACCATGGCATATATGAAAAAATTTGGTTTAGCGCAACATGTTACGGCACTTGAACTTTTTAAGATACCCGGGAGCAACCAAGAAAGCCCTCTGATTGACAAACTTTTGATTGCCGACCTTTCTGATATTCATACATTAGAATTGCCGGAAAATCATTTTGACCTTATCATTTGTGGAGATGTGTTAGAACACATCTTTAACCCGTGGGAAATAGTGCTTTATATTAAAAGACTGCTTCGCCCGAGAGGGAAAATTATTTGCAGTTTGCCAAATATCAGGTTTTACAGAGCACTGATAAATATCTTTCTAAAAGGAGACTTCAAATACTCAAAAGACGGAATACTTGACATGACTCACATTCGCTTTTTTTGCAAAAAAAACATGGTTATGCTTTTTAGGCAAAACGGTTACAAAATAAATAGCATATTACCTGGATTTAAACTCAATAAAAATGAAGGAAAAAGCAAAGTTCTAAACATGCTAACCTTTGGCATTTTTCAGGATTTTTTAGCTTTTCAGTATATCCTACAAGCTAGCATAGACAATATTGACGATAAAGCAATATGAAAAAAATAGGGATCGTAACCGTCTTGTATAATTCAAATAATCTGTTATCAGATTTTTTTTCGAGCATCGCAATGCAGGACTATGCCAATTTCACAGTCTATTTGGTAGACAATACTCCAAGTGAATCAACAAGGCTTAAAATTTCTGAGCTGAAAGACAAGTACTATCTTGCGAATGTAATACATATTGAAAACACACAAAATGTAGGGGCGGCTGAAGGCAATAATGTCGGAATAAAACAGGCATTGTCCGACGGGTGTAATTATTTAATTTTATGTAACAACGATATCTATTTTAGCAACCCTAGGCTATTTTCAACACTAATTTTCAAGGCCGAGACCAAACACCTTCAAATAATTGCACCAAAAATATATTTCGCAAATTCAAACAAGATTTGGTACGCCGGAGGTGGAATTATCGATTGGAAGGCTGCTGTTATACATTATGGTAACGGCAAAGTTGACAACCCCCATTTTAATTTAAGTGGCCCAACCGGCTACGCACCAACAACTTTTGTATTGCTAAACGCTAGGGTATTTAATGATGTACCAATGCTGGATAGCACATACTTTATTTATACTGAAGATTTGGATTTTATGTTCATAGCGAAGGCCAAAGGGCACACAATTTGGTACGACGCCAACATATTCATATACCATAAAGAAAGCTCAACAACGGGTGGTGTATTTTCGAATATAGGCCTTTTTTATAATGCCCGAAATCGTATATATTTTGCAAGAAAATTTTACCCAAAAACCAAAAAAATAATCGCTATAGGGTATGTTATTGTCAGCATGCTATATCATGCATTTAGGCAAAAACGAATTAATGCAATAATGAGCGTGTCTCGTGGATTTTTCCAAGGCCTTTTACTTCGAGTTTCAAAAGAAAAATTACCGCAGCTTTGAAAAAGCCAACTTCCTTGTGTTTAGTTTTATTTTCCGTTACAATCGGTTGTTTTGTACTGCAAGACCTCGCAACGCAAAAATATTTTGGCACGATAGCGGCGTCTCCAACGGTATTCATCGCTCCGCTTTTTTTTGTTTTAATTATATTTCACGAAAAAAAAGTTCGTGCCACTCCCTTAAACAAATACTATTTTCTGTACGGATTCACTACAACCCTATGCTCAATCTTAATGTTAATTTACACAGCTATATTTGTGACCAACGGCAACCTGCACGTTTATGATGAATTTATGCCTGCAAAATTAATTAAAGCCGCAAGTTATAATATTGCATTTTTCTTTACTGTGTATGTCGTCTTTGCAGTTGCTGAGTACCTAAGTATTACTTTAATCTATAAAGTATTAAACATTACCTTATGGGCATTGATATTTTATGGTATCATTCAAGCAATTTTTAACGTACACATACCATTCATCAACGGTACAGAATCATCCGAAACTGCAAGAATCTATTTAACCGCCCCTGAGCCATCAATAGCAGCGCCATTTTTTGTAACTTTATCATTAACTGTTATTGCATTACGGCTGTATTTACATAAACCAATCTTACTCACTGCGGTTACGGCAGGATTAAGCTTACTAATAGTAATACTAATTGGTTCAAAAGGTGTATTAGTGTTGCTACCGGTGGCACTTGTTATTGCAATACGCAAAAAACTAACGGTAAAAGTTATCTTCCTTGCAACGCTTATACTCATCCCTTTAACAATTGTTGTTATTTATAAAGTTATTCCTATGCTTGCAATGGACCTTGAAGGCTTTAACAGTATTAGTACAAGATCTACTACTTGGCTGGCGGCCTTTGAAAGCCTTTTTATTTATCCTCTTGGGGAGGGTTACGGAACTTACCTCGTATACTTCCCGCCGATGCTAGTGCCTGCAAATCATCAAATTACTAATGTTACGGGAATACCGCTACTTACATTTGAAATTGATTCAATGATTGAAACAGGAAAATACCTTGGAGCAAAATCTGGGATAGCCAATCAAGTACTAAACAATGGCTTTTTGGCTGTTATTTTTACATTTTTGGTTTCAAAACACTATTTGCGTTTAAAGAAAAAAGTGAATTATTATTCGGTTCAAGTAGTCTTCTCAATCATTGGTATTTTCCTTTTGGTTTCATTCCTATTTACAACATCATTGGAAAATGCCTATTATTATTTATTGCCATTTGTTGCACTAGATAAAATTGTTTTAGCAAAAAAAGAAAGTATAGCGGCGTTATGATAAAAAAAATCCTATTGCTTATCCCGCAAAATGTTATTCCGGCAACCGACGGGGGGAAAATTGGTATTTTTAAACCCATGCAAAAGTTAGCAGCAGAGTTTAACGTAAAAGCAATGGTTTTTGTAGATCAGGAGGAAAAAGCTAACGCCCAACCTTATAGTAAAATAAACGTTGATGTCACTTTCCTGGCAGTTAGCAAAAAAGACACCTTCCTTTCTGCTATTTTCAATATTGGCAACAAGATGCCATTTAAGTTTCAAAAATATTATTTGGAACAGCACAAATTATTTATTGAGAAAACATGTAATAACTGGAAACCAGATGCTATCATATGCCACCATGCACACTTGGCAAATTATTGCAGAGACATAAAACGCAAATTTCCAGCCATTTTGCTATTGCTGCGGGAGCATAATGTGGAGTATTTGCTGGTTGAGCAATATTGCAAACACCAGCGTAATTTAATTTTACGGCAGTTTGCCTATTGGCAATTCCAAAAAACAAAAAGGTTTGAACGACGGAGCTGGGATTATTTTGACAATGTTATATTTATTTCGGACTCCGATTTTAAGCACCATACCGTAGATAGTATTTCCAAGGCACAAATCATTTATGACGGAACTGACAATATAGCTGAATATATAGAGGTCCCTGAAGAAAAAATTAACGCTTTTTTATTTTCCGGAAGCCTTCGCTCCTATCAAAACCAAATAAACCTACATCATTTTGTGCACAATATTTGGATACCGTGGAAAAAGAATTATCAAGGGTCGTTTGGCTACGAGCTTTGGGTAACCGGGGACAAGGATACACAATTTGTACAGCAGCAATTGGGCTTAAACAAAAGTGAGGTAAATGAGTATAAAATACAATTACTGGGCTTTGTGGATGACATAGTTGTTGTTATGACCAAAGCTAAATTCTTTCTGTCGCCAACAATAATCGGCGCTGGTATAAGAATTAAAGTTTTGCAGGCAATGGGCTTGGGCTGCGTTGTTTTTTTGACACAAAAAGATTTAGACATATCAGTGGAATTTAAGCACAGCCAAAACGTAATATTGTATGAAGACACTGCCTCTTTCAATAAAAATTTTGAACTATTATCTACTATACCCAACCCACTTTATGTTAAAATTGCTGCCCGCGCAGCATTATGCGCAAAAGAACACTTTACGTGGGATATTTTTTACAACAAGCTAAAGACGCTTATAAACGTTGTAAATAGCGGTACTGAAAACCATAACAACTAGCGTTCACGATGTTTAAAATACTTCAGCTTACTAAACACTACCCACCAGTTTTTGGCGGGATTGAGACAGTGACATTTGATTTAACAGAGGGGTTGAATAAGCGGCAAATCCAATGCGATGTGTTATGTGCAAATACCAATAATATATTGGAGGTAACTCATCTTAAAAATTACAAAGTCATCAGGGTACCAAGAGTTGGCAAATTAATGTCTACCTCCATTTCACCCCAACTACCGTCTTATTTGAAGAAAAACTTGGCCTCATACGATGTGGTGCATGTTCATTTTCCAGACCCTATGGCTGCCTTAGCGTTATACCTGCAAAAGAATAATAAAGTTCCCTTAGTGGTACACTGGCATAGCGACATAATCAGGCAAAAGACCCTGTTAAAATTATATCAACCTTTGCAGGATTGGATTTTAAAAAAGGCAGATCGCATTATTGCAACTTCAGAAAATTATGCGCTACATTCATTGTCATTAAAACCCTATCTAAATAAGGTTTCAGTGGTACCAATTGGTATTGACGCATCCAAAATAGGGGCAGTTGACACTTGTACATTTGATATAAAAAAGGAACACCCAGGTAAAAAAATTGTGTTTGCGTTGGGCAGGCTGGTTTATTATAAGGGGTTTGAATTTTTGTTAAAAGCCGCAACGGCTATAAACGACGATACTATCATCATTATCGGCGGGGATGGGCCCTTGTTTACAACTTTGCAGGCTTTAATACACCAAAACAATTTGACAAATAAGGTTTTTTTAGTTGGTAAAATACCAAATGTGCAACTGAGCAGCTATTTTAATGCCTGCGATATTTTCTGTTTGCCCGCGATAGAGAAATCAGAGGCTTTTGGGGTAGTGCTTTTAGAGGCATTGTATTATGGCAAACCATTGGTCACCTCGGATATTAAAGAATCTGGTATTTGCTGGGTTAACCAACATGATAAAACAGGGTATAATCTGCCACCAAAAGATATTGTTGCGTTGGCAATAAAGATAAATGAATTGTTGGCAAACAAAGAAAAATACGCTATGCTCTCCGCCAATGCGAAGGAAAGGTTTCACGAGCATTTCCAAAGTGAAAAAATGGTTGATTCGATGGTGGATGTATATAAAGAAATATTAAATAGGAATAACTAGGTATACTGCTGTCCATAAATTTTTGCACTTTTCAACGCCTTAATACTTTCGAATGAAACAAAAAATCAGAGACTTTTTACATTTATTTGGCATTGACATTACTCTCCGGCCCAAATATAATGGCAGTTCCACTTTTGAGATTGACGGATTTAGCTACGGTTTTTCTACACCTACTGCGAATTTAACACCATGGGACGGTGATGAGGATTTTAAAAAAATATATGCCATAGTTAGAAACAGGTTTACATTAGTGGATATTTACCGTTGTTATGAGTTGTGGCAATTGGTTGAAAAAGCTTATGAGTTAAGCCCATCAGCCGGAATACTGGAAGTGGGTGTTTGGCGGGGCGGCACTTCAGCTATAATGGCTGAAAAATTAAAAACACTACATGCTAACACACCCATATTTATGGCTGATACGTTTACAGGGGTGGCAAAAGCAACAAAAGAAGATAAGTTTTATGTTGGAGGGGAACATTGCGACACAAGCGAACAATTGGTTACCGAACTAATGATAGATACTGTTGGCTATAAAAATTTCACTATCTTAAAAGGCATTTTCCCCGAGGATACCCAGCATCTCATAACTTCTGTAGAACAGTTTTCACTTTGCCATATTGATGTTGATGTTTATGCATCAGCAAAAGATATACTAGAGTGGATATGGGGCAAATTGATTATAGGGGGTATGATTGTATTTGATGATTACGGGTTTCATACCTGTGTCGGCATAACAAAATTTGTTGAAGAACACCGTCATAAAACAGACCGCGTAATAATACATAACTTAAATGGACACGCGATTATTGTAAAAATAGGTAACCAAATAGTATAAACTCCGCCTGAGATAATTTCGGAATCAACTATTTTTTTTCGCATAAACATATTCTGCAAAGCCCAAGATATCCCAAAATATGCTGCCTGGAATGTAACCACGTTTCATCACGTTATAGGCAATCTTTATTGGAGTAAGCAGAATGTAAGGCCAATATCGCCGTAACCCTTTACTAATTGTTACAAAGCCGGCAGTTGTTAATAGTTGCTCAATTTCTTGTAAAGAGTAAAGTCTTACGTGAGTGGGGTCGTCATAAAAATTTAAAGAACCGCGCATTTTTGGAAAGCGCGTGCTCTTTTCCCCAGGGTATTCTATATAAATAAACCCGCCGGGTTTCAATTTTTTAGCAAGCCCTTCTATTACCTTATCACCGTTGTGTAAGTGTTCTATGATATGGCTTAATATTATCAAATCATAATAATAATCGGGAATCTCATCAAAATCTAACTTGGTTACATCCATTTCAAAATACCGATCCATCAATGACATGTCATTTGCGGAATTATCATAATTTCCAATATCAATGCCATGGTAAATACAATCTGGAAAAACTCTTTTTGCTAGCGAAGGTGAATGACTGCCTGCGCCAACATCAAGTAAAATAAATTTTTTAGTTTTAAAATGGTTGTGGGAAAAACGAAACCTCGGTGGAATAATCATACAAACAAATCATTTAAACTTAGCGCAAAAAAGGGTTTATGATAATCTTTATCTTAGGCATTTTTTAGAAAAAAATCCCATACGATTCAAGCACAAAAGAAAGACAAAAATTCAGTATTTATACGTCTGTTTAAATTTTTAATGCATAAATTAACTTGTTCAATAGTAATATACCAGCAACGGGCATGCACTTTAATGCCGTTAGTTTTAAACCTAACCAACTGCCAGTTGATTGAAAAACTTTACCTAATCGACAACTCCCCTATCAATACCTTACACTCCCTTGCAACCCACCCAAAAATTGAATACATATTTAACAATGCCAACCTGGGTTATGGAGCAGGGCACAACGTTGCTGTAAAAAAGGCATTGGCCAAAAGCAAATACCATATTGTTGTAAACCCAGATATTATGTTTGAGCCTGGCACCATTGAAAAAATGTACGATTACATGCAGGCAAACCATGCTGTTGGCCTGCTAATGCCCAAAATAAATTACCCTAATGGAACCCTACAATATGCCTGTAAGCTATTGCCAACACCGGCCGATTTAATATTAAGGCGTTTTTTGCCGGCTGCGTTGATAAAAAACAGAACGGCCTATTTTGAAATGCACGACAGCGGTTACAACAAAATAATGGAAGTACCGTATCTTTCCGGCTGCTTTATGTTTTTGAGGACAGAGGCACTAAATAAAGCGGGGCTTTTTGACGAACGTTTTTTTATGTACCCGGAAGACATTGACCTAACCAGGCGCATACACAAACATTATAAAACAATCTTCTACCCGTATGCTGATATAACCCACGTGCATGAAAGAGGAAGCTACAAAAGTATTAGGTTGCTTTTTGTGCATATAATAAACATGATAAAATATTTTAATAAATGGGGCTGGTTTTTTGATTCGGAAAGAAAACAGGTGAACGAAAAAATAAGGAGCCAATATACAAGGCGTTAAACAAGCAAAACAAAAAGCAAGAGGTAAATTTTTGAAACCCAAACTACTCATCATACTCAACCGTTTGGTTATTGGCGGGCAAGCCTTAGATACCATACCACTTCTTTATAACTTAAAAGAAGAGTTTGACCTACTTATTTTGCATGGCCGCAAGGAAAAAGATGAAATAGAGGCTACCGCTCTTTTGCACCAATTTAGAAGCCTGCCCTTGGTGCTAAATCCTTATTTTAAACGCAAACTGAACGTAATTAATGACATTGGGGCCTTTTTTTTCATCCTTTCCACCATCCTTAAGTTCAAACCTAGTATTGTACACACCCATGGTTTAAAATCTGGTCTTATGGGCCGCGTGGCAGCTTACCTGGCGGGCATAAAATGTGTTTACCATACTTACCATGGGCACCATTTTCACTCGTATTTCAACCCATTCATTTCCAAATGGATTATCCTAGCCGAACGGTTGCTGGCTAAAATAACAACCAGCCTTGTTGCGATAAGTGCCACCCAAAAAAATGAACTGGCCATTACCTATAAAATTGCCCCCTCCGAAAAAATACAGGTAATTCCACTTGGTATAGATAAAAACGTCTTTTCAAGTAATAACGAGGTGGCCAGACAACAATTTAGGCAGCATTACGCCATTAGCGACAAAGCCATAACCATTGGCATCATCGGCCGCATTGTACCCGTAAAAAACCTCCTCCTGTTTACACAGGTTGTCGCCAACACTATTAGGCAAAAAGACAACAGCACCGCAGTTAAGTTTTTTATTATTGGCGATGGCCAGGACAAGAAAATGGTAATGGCCGACTTGGATAAAAACAATATCCGCTGGTGCAAGGCCGATAATTTGGATAGCAGCGCGCAGGTAGTGTTTACCTCTTGGGTTACCCATGTAGCGTTAGCCCTACATGGGCTGGATGTTGTTGTGCTTACCTCGCATAATGAGGGCACCCCCCTATCGCTCATCGAGGCTCAGTTTTGTGGCAAACCGGTGGTGGCCACAAATGTTGGTGGCGTAAAGGATACTTTTGTTGACGGTGAGAGCGGCTTTTTGGTACCAGCCGGCAATGCAGGTATTTTTACCGAAAAGCTAATGCTGTTGGTTACCGATGGGCACCTGCGCGCCAATATGGGCAGGCACGCTGCGGCATTTGCTGCAAATAATTTTTCCAAAGCAAAAGAAATTGATAGCTTCAAACAATTATACCACTCCTGCGAAAAATAGATTACCATGAAATTTTTAGTTACCGGCACCGCTGGTTTTATTGGGTTTCATTTAACCAACCGCCTGCTTGCCGAAGGGCACAGTGTTGTGGGTATTGACAGCATTAACTATTACTATGATGTTAACGTAAAATACAACCGCCTTGCCTTTGCAGGTATTTTAAAAGAAAACATACAGTACAACCAGCCTGTTTTAAGTACCAAAAACAACAACTACACATTTTACAAGGTTCAGCTGGAAGAGAAACAACACCTGATGGCAATTTTTGAGCAGTATGGCTTTGATGTGGTGGTAAATCTTGCGGCCCAAGCAGGGGTACGATACAGTTTGATAAACCCCGATGCCTACGTTAACAGCAACATTGTTGGCTTTGTAAATATATTGGAGTGTTGCAGGCACCATCATATCGGCCATTTGGCCTACGCCAGCAGCAGCAGCGTATACGGGCTTAACGATGAAAACCCTTTTTCAACAGCACAAAATGTTGACCACCCTCTTTCTCTGTACGCAGCAAGTAAAAAAAGCAACGAGCTGATGGCCCATGTATATAGCCACCTGTTTAACCTGCCCACCACCGGGCTGCGCTTTTTTACAGTGTACGGCCCTTGGGGCAGGCCAGATATGGCGTTGTTCATATTTACAAAGGCCATTCTTGAGGGCAGGCCAATTCAGGTGTTTAACAACGGCAATATGCTGCGCGATTTTACGTATGTAGACGACATTGTGGAAGGCATTTTAAGGGTTGCCCTAAACCCACCCCAGCCAAACCCTGGTTGGCTGGCCAGCAACTCTGATGCTTCATCGTCGTCAGCACCGTATAAGGTATACAATATCGGCAATAATTCCCCTGTAAAACTAATGGACTTTATAAACGCCGCGGAGAATGAACTTGGCATAGAAGCAATTAAAGAGTACATGCCCCTGCAACCGGGCGACGTGCCGGCTACCTACGCAGATGTGCATGACCTTGTGCGCGATATGGGCTACAAGCCAGCCACAACAGTGCAGCATGGCATAAAAATGTTCATACAATGGTATAGAGAGTATTACAAGGTGTAAAGTATTTCTGCAAAAGCTAGGGTGGCCCCGTTTAGGCCTTGTTGCCAAACCCAGCCAAAATGCTAATATTATTCGCTCCTTTTGTGCTATAAATAACTTTTACCCTGCCTTTGGTGGGGTATTTTTTTTCTAACTTATTTGGTTGCTCCGTCTGGGCTTGGTAAAACCCGGCATGCCCAAAAAATATTTGTTTAAATATTTTAACAATATTTATATTGAAAAATAAACAAAAATGCAAAAGCATTCTTAGTTTCGGTTTGTATTCAGGCTAAGCGTGTAATAATATAAAACGCTTAAACATTTTTTTACTGTTTCTTGTTGTTTATGGACTATGGATGCATTTACAATCAAAGATTTGGAGAACTTAAGCGGTATAAAGGCCCATACCATCCGCATTTGGGAGCAGCGGTATTCATTCCTGAAACCCCAACGCACCGATACCAACATACGGTATTACACCAACGAGGAGCTAAAAAAATTGCTGAATGTTGCCCTGTTGAACAAATTTGGCTTTAAAATTTCCCACATCAACCGGATGAATGGCCAGCAGGTGTACGAAAGAATCGAATCACTTACGCAATCCGAAGCAGTTAATGAGAAGATTGTAAACAGCTTGGTTACGTTGATGATTGACTTAGAGGTGGGCAAGTTTGAAGATATTCTGGATGAATACATTGCAGTTAAAGGCATTGAAAAAACAATACCCCAGTTAATTTTCCCGTTGCTTGAAAAAATTGGCGTACTATGGCACACCAACCACATAGTGCCGGCGCAGGAGCATCTCGTAAGCAACATTATGCGGCAAAAATTGATTGTTGGCATAGAAAATGCCAACCCGCAAATAAAACTTGATAAAACCGTGTTGGTATTTTTACCGGAAGACGAACACCACGAGCTGGGCCTATTGTATATGTACCACCAATTTAAAACCCGTGGCTTTACGGTGTTGTACCTCGGCCCCAACACCCCCGTGTCAGACGTGCATTTTGTAGTACGCCGTAAAAAGGTACATTTTGTATATACACATATAATATCAAGCCCGGTAAATTTTAATTTTGATAAATTTTTGGCATCCTATTCCAGTATGGTGCCAGATGTACCGATGGTAATAACGGGTAAGTACGCAAAAACCTACAAAAAAAGCACCCCTGTGCATGTACATTTCAAACAATCTCTTGCTGACGTAATGGAATATGCCACTAGCCTTTAACCCCTTGCGGCAAAAATTAACTACCACTAATTTATAAATAAGTACCAAGAAAGCGCGTAAATTGTAAAAAACTTTATTGCCAACTAAAAATATGTTTAACTTTGCAGTGTAAATTTTTAAACAAAAAGTTATGGCAGCTTTAGAATTTAACCAAGTGTTGTTGAGCAATGCAGAGTTTTTAAAGCCCTTTGCTATTACTTTAACAAGGGATACAGAAGCGGCGAAAGACCTTTTTCAGGAAACTATGTACCGTGCCCTTGTTAATGAGGATAAATACAAAGTGGGCACCAATGTTAAGGCGTGGCTTTACACCATAATGCGTAATGTGTTTATCAACGGCTACCGGCGCAAAGCAAAGCAACAAACCATATTTGATGCCACCCCTAACGAGGCTTTACTAAATTCTAACCAGTTAAGCGTTATGAACGATGCTGCGAGCATACTTAACCATAAAGAATTGCAAAAAGCCATTTATAACCTGCCAGAGATTTTCAAGACTCCCTTCATGCTATATTTTGACGGCTTTAAATACCACGAAATTGCAGAAGTGTTAAATGAACCACTGGGTACAATAAAAAGCAGGATACATTTTGCGCGAAAACTACTTAAAGAACAAGCAGAACGATTTTAAAATAGGGGCCAAGCCCCACTTACATTGGCACAAAAAGTAATTATTATTGGCGCGGGCTTTTCGGGACTTTCCTCCGCATGCTTTATGGCTAAAGCTGGGTGGGATGTAACCGTATTAGAAAAACACGACATTCCTGGTGGCAGGGCTAGGCAGCTGGTAGCTGAAGGCTTTACTTTCGACATGGGACCCAGCTGGTATTGGATGCCCGATGTTTTTGAGCGGTTTTTCAATAGCTTTGGCAAAAAAGTAAGTGACTATTACAGCCTTTACAGGTTAAGCCCCAGTTACCGCATATTTTGGGAAGATAGTTTGATGGATGTACCAGCTGACTACGAGGGCTTCAAAAACCTTTTTGAACAAATAGAACCGGGAAGCGGCGAAAAACTAGATAGGTTTTTAGCTGAGGCAGAATACAAATACAACACCGGCATCAATAATCTCGTATATAAGCCGGGATTATCTGTTACTGAATTTATTGACAAAGACCTAATTGCCGGCCTTTTTAGGCTTGATGTTTTCCAATCTATTAAAAAACACATCGGTAAGTATTTCAAAAACCCCAAGCTGCAGCAGCTGCTGGAATTTCCGGTATTGTTTTTGGGTGCCCTGCCAGAAAAAATGCCTGCGTTATACAGCCTTATGAATTATGCCGATATTAAAGGCGGTACATGGTTTCCTAAAGGGGGCATGTACAGTATTGTAAAAGCTATGCACAGCCTTGCCGAAGAACTTGGCGTGTCGTTTTTGTTTAACGAGGACGTGCAAGAAATTGTGGTAGAAAACGGAAAAGCGAACAAAATAATCTCCTTCAACCAAAAAGAGCAAACCACCGCATCGTATACGGCGGATGCGTTTATTGGCAGTGCCGACTACCACCACATTGAAACAGCATTATTACCCCTCCAATACAGAAGCTACACCGAAAATTATTGGGAAAAGAGGGTTATGGCACCCGGTTGTTTACTTTATTATGTAGGATTGGATAAACGTTTGAACAATCTTGCCCACCATTCGTTATTTTTCGATACGTCGTTTGCGGTACATGGCAGTGAAATATACAATGATAAACAATGGCCTACCAACCCACTGTTTTATGTGAGTGCCACTTCGGTTACTGAAAACGGGCTTGCCCCAGAAGGGTGCGAAAACCTATTTTTCCTTATACCGGTGGCCGTTGGCCTAGCGGGCGACGACGAGGCTTTGAGGGAACGGTATTTTGACATGATTATAAAACGCTTTGAGGATAGGGTTGGCGAGCCTGTTAAACAGCATATTATTTACAAAAAAACTTTTGCCAATAGCGATTTTGTAAATGACTACAATGCATTTAAAGGCAATGCATATGGGTTGGCAAATACTTTGTTGCAAACTGCCATGTTAAAACCCTCGTGCAGAAGCAAAAAAGTGGAAAACCTGTTTTATGCAGGGCAATTAACTGTTCCCGGGCCAGGTGTACCGCCATCCATTATAAGCGGGCAGGTGGCCGCAAAACAGGTGGTGGAAAATTTTATTAGTTAATGGCAAGTTAATTGTATAAGCATAAAAAACTATATTTATCAACAGTATGCACTTGTTTCACGATGTATGCCTGCAGTGCAGCAGCATAACCACCCAGCAGTACAGCACCTCGTTCTCGTCGGCTATCAGGCTTCTCGACAAAAGCCTTAGGCCCCATATATGCTCTGTATATGGTTTCGTGCGCGTTGCTGATGAAATAGTGGATACTTTTCATGATTACGACAAAAAAACCCTGTTAGCCGAGTTTAAGAAGGAAACCTATATCGCCATCAACCGAGGAATAAGCGTGAACCCCATTTTACACAGTTTTCAGCTTACGGTAAATAAATACAATATTTCCAACGACTTAATAGAGGCGTTTTTCCGGAGTATGGAATTTGATTTGGAGAAAACCGTATACGACGTTAACGGTTACCAAACCTATATATATGGCAGCGCGGAGGTTGTAGGCCTAATGTGCCTGTACGTTTTTTGCGAGGGGGATGAGCAACTGTATAAAAAGCTAACACCATTTGCCCGCAGCTTAGGCGCGGCCTTTCAGAAAGTTAACTTTTTGCGCGATTTCAAAAACGACTTTGAGGGCCTAAACCGAATGTACTTTCCCGGTTGCGACTTTACCAACTTTTCGGCAAAAGACAAGGAGGTTATAGAGAAGGACATTCAAGCTGATTTTGACAGTGCTTACCCCGGCATATTGCAACTGCCTGTAAAAGTGCGTTTCGGCGTGTATGTAGCTTACAAATACTACCTATCGTTGTTTAAAAAAATCCGTAAGGCCGCCCCACAAAAAATCCTTAAACAGCGTGTACGCATACCCGACTATGGCAAAATGCTTATTTTGGCAAAGGCCGGCGTACGCCAGCAGTTTAACATGCTGTAACCGCCAGCCAATAACCAACCCAATGTTTGCCTAACAACAATAAGTAGCTATTTTTGTATTGAGTACTAAACCACGTTTCATAAAACTGCCCTAAACCACCCACACTATGGAACAAGTAATTTTGGTAAATGAGTACGACGAACCTATTGGCATGATGGAAAAAATGCAGGCCCACGAAACTGCGGTGCTGCATAGGGCATTCAGCGTTTTTATTTTTAATAACACCGGTGAAATGCTACTGCAACAACGGGCAGGCACCAAGTACCACAGTGCCGGTTTATGGACAAACGCCTGCTGCAGCCACCCAAGGCCGGGCGAAGAAACGATAGCAGCGGCGCACCGCAGGCTGGTGGAGGAACTTGGGTTTGACACCGAACTTAAAAAAATTTTCCATTTTACTTACAAAGCCGATTTTAGCAACGGCTTGGTAGAGCATGAGTTTGACCACGTATTTACAGGCGGGTATTCAGGTAAAATTTGGCCAGATGCTGCTGAAGTTAGCAACTATGCCTATCATACGCTGCAATTCATCGAGGACGACTTGGCGCTTAACCCCGAAAAATATACCGCATGGTTTCACATTGCCTTCCCTAAAATAAGGGATTGGTGGCAATTGATCGCACATAACACCAATGCCTAACTGTATGCAAAAAGCAATCATCATCGGCTCGGGCGTGGCTGGCATGGCCAGTGCAATAAGGCTGGCAGCACAGGGCTTTGAGGTTAATGTGTTTGAAAAAAACAGTTACCCTGGCGGAAAGTTAAGCAGCATCAGCCGAGGCGGCTACCAATTTGACGCCGGCCCCAGCCTTTTTACACAACCCCAAAACATTGAAGAATTGTTTGCCCTAGCCGGGGAAGACATGGCAGCATACCTTCAATATGAACGGCTGCCGTTAGCATGCCGCTATTTTTACGAAAACGGTAAGGTGCTGAATGCCTATACTGACCCCGCAAAATTTTCAACGGAACTTCAAAACATAATGGGCGAGGATGCCACGGCGGTTTTAACATATTTAAACCAATCTGCGCAATTGTACAACAACATCGGCAGTATATTCCTCAACAATTCTTTACATAAGGCTAGCACTTGGCTGCGGCCAACTATTGCCAAAGCATTTGCATCTATCAACCCAAAATACTTGTTTAAAACCCTGCATGCTATAAACTCGGGCAGCTTTACCAACCCACAAACGGTGCAACTGTTTGATAGGTTTGCCACCTACAATGGCAGCACCCCCTACCAAGCACCCGGAATGTTGAGCCTTATACCACACTTGGAGCATAACGAGGGCACTTTTTACCCCAAAGGCGGCATGATAAGCATTACCAACGCACTGTATAACCTAGCCCAAAAAACAGGTGTGCGTTTTTACTTTAACACCCCGGTAGATAGAATTATTGAAACAGAGGGCAAAGCACTAGGCATTGTTGCCAACAACAAAAACATTTATGCCGATGTTGTTGTAAGCGATATGGATGTTTTGTTTACGTACAAAAACCTATTGGGTGATGAAACCTTTGCCAAAAAACTAACCAAACAACCCCGCAGCAGCAGTGCCGTCGTTTTTTATTGGGGCATAAAAAAAGAGTTTAAGCAATTACACCTACACAATATCTTTTTTAGCGACAACTATAAAGCCGAATTCGATTGTTTGTTTAACAAAGGCGGCATGTACAACGACCCAACGGTTTACTTAAACATAACTAGTAAATGCGAGCCTGGCCTACATGCGCCGGTTGGCTACGAAAACTGGTTTATACTGGTAAACGCCCCCGCGTATAACGGCCAAAATATACAAACCATGCTAGCCCAATGCCGAGCCAACACAATAAGCAAACTAAACCGTATGCTAAACACCGATATAGAAGCCTTAATTGAGGTGGAAGAAATATTGGACCCTGTGCAAATTGAGCATAAAACCGCATCGTATGCCGGGGCTTTATACGG
Source organism: uncultured Parafilimonas sp. (assembly GCA_903882935.1). GTDB lineage: Bacteria > Bacteroidota > Bacteroidia > Chitinophagales > Chitinophagaceae > JABDFW01. Next base: position 22,781 of record CAIRZB010000100.1, read on the forward strand.
CACAAGCTCCAACACAAAAATGGCCGCTTTTTTAAGGCACCCCAATTTTACCAACCAAATAAAGCGTTTATATTTTGTTGGCGGCAGCGTACACCCCGGCGGCGGCATACCTCTATGCCTTAAAAGTGCCAAAATAACGGCCGATATTATTGCAAAAGACAAAACAAAATGGGGCAATAGCCACCACAATTAACCAAATGTAGTAAGGCGGCATGCAAATAAACAAACCAAGCACCAACAAAATAGCCCTTTTTATCGCACTGTTGTTTCATACATGCGGCGTTATCGGCATATTATGCGGCCCTTACAACCAATGGTTTATCAACAACACACCGTTAACCCTAACCATTATGGCTGGGTTGTTAATTGCAACACAGCCACAAAAAAACAAATGGTTTTATATTTTTTTTGGGCTTGCATTTACCACCGGCTTTTTGGTAGAGTTTACGGGCGTAAACACAGGCTTGCTGTTTGGGCGGTACACCTACGGCCAGGTGTTGGGGCCAAAAATAGCAGGGGTGCCGTTGCTGATTGGCGTAAACTGGTTTACGATTGTGTATTGTTGCGGGTGCATTGTTTACCAGTTTGAGGAATGGATGCAAAAAAAGCTGACAGGGCAAGCCAAGTTTTCATCAACAATACAGGGCATTGCCTTTGCCATGGATGCCGCGTTACTAACAACCTTGTTCGATTGGGTGCTTGAGCCCGTAGCTATTAAGCTACATTTTTGGCAATGGCAAAACAATACGGTGCCTTTGTTTAACTATGTTTCCTGGTTTGGCGTAAGCATGGCATTGTTGGTCGTATTCCGCAAATTACCATTTAACAAACACAACCAATTCGCTGTACATTTGTTTATCATTCAGTTATTATTTTTTTTAGCACTGCAAACATTTTTATGAACTGGATAATATATTGCTTAATTGCGCTGGCAACTTTTTTTACCATGGAAGGCGTGGCATGGTTTACCCATAAGTTTGTGATGCATGGTTTTTTATGGTACCTACATGAGGACCACCACAAAAAAGACAAGGGTTTTTTTGAAAAAAACGATTCGTTCTTCCTCATATTTGCAGTACCGGCTTGGTTGTTTATCATGCTGGGCAGTATGGCCCAGGCCTGGTGGGCAGTAAGCATTGGCTTTGGCATAACCGCCTACGGCTCAGCTTATTTTTTGGTACACGACCTTATTATACACCAGCGCTTTAAGGTGTTTACCCGCACCAATAACAGGTATGTAAAAACAATACGCTGGGCACACAAAATGCACCACAAATATTTGGAGAAGGAAGACGGCGAAAGCTTCGGCATGCTGTTGGTGGCAAAAAAATACTGGGACAAAGTGCGCAGAGATGAGGAAATTAAAAGAAAATCGGCTAAACCAACTAATTAAAAGGGTTACGGTTTTAAATGCATGCCCAATTTGCCGTAACAAATTTCCACATTGTTAATTATTAATTGCGATACACACTGCCGCCAAATAACCAATATGACTATATTATTGCCGGCGCAGGATGCGCCGGACTGAGCTTATTGATGCGCATATTGGAAAACCCCTTTTTAAGCAACAAACAAATTTTGGTAATTGACGAGGCACCAAAAAACCTTAACGACCGCACTTGGTGCTTTTGGGAAACCAGCCCCGGTTTGTTTGAACCAGTTGTACACCACCGCTGGCCCCGGCTAAACTTTTATTCCCAGGCATTCTCCTCCCCTATCAATATTACCCCATATGAATATAAGATGATAAGGGGAATTGATTTTTACACGTACGTTCTGCAAAAAGCGCAACAGTACCCCAACGTGCATTTTCATTTTGGTAAAATAACCAGCAGTGGAAATGAAGACAGGTTAGGGTACGTATTAACCGACGGCGAAAAACTATATGCCAACTATGTTTTCAACAGTATTTTGCCAAAGTTTCGCCAAGCAGACCACACCAGCCTGCATAAAGCACCCTCTAGGCAAGCTGGCACATCTTCCCTCCTACAGCATTTCAAAGGTTGGCTGATTGAAACCCCCGAAAATATTTTTGACGATACCGCGGCCACCTTTATGGATTTTCGGGTGGGCCAGCAAAAAGCCACCACCTTTGTATATGTGCTGCCGGTGGCACCCAACAAAGCTTTGGTTGAGTTCACGCTGGTATCGGAAAGATTATTAGACCAAATTGACTACGGCCAGGGTTTGACCAGCTATATTAATAACTATGTTACCAAAGGGGCGTACACTGTATTGGACGAAGAGTTTGGCGTTATACCCATGACCGATTTTCGTTTCGCACCTAGCAATGGGCGGGTAATTAACATTGGCACGGCTGGCGGCCAAACCAAGGCGAGCAGTGGTTTTACCTTCCAGTTTATACAAAAACACAGCGAGGTAATGGTACAACTTTTGGCCGGTGGCAAGCACCCAACTGCGCGAACATCATTTTTACAAAAAAGGTTTCATTTGTACGACAGTATTCTGCTGCATATCCTACAAACTGGCAAAATGCAGGGTGCCGACATTTTTGCAAGGATGTTTAAGAAAATACGCCCCAAAACCATCCTGCGCTTTTTAGATAACAAATCAACGTTAATAGAAGAACTCGGCATAATGGCCAGCATGCCGGCGCGTATTTTTTTACCTGTGGCTATTCAAAAAATTAACCGGCTAAGGAAATAAATCGTTGTATGCCCTTACCCGGTTGAGCATTGCCATTTACATTACGTTAATGCAAAAGGTGGATAAAACACGTGCTTTCGCGTAATTTTAACCAATTTATAGTAAATAGTCCCGCCGTTTTATGGTGGGTTTTGTGTCTATTTGTAGCAGAAACGCAACCATGAAAAAATTTGTATTATCCGCAATCGCCGTCACCGCTTTGTTTGCATTTACCACGGTAAACCTCAGCCCGGTTGACAGTGAGGATGCAGTAACTTTTGTAATTAAAAATTTTGGCATAAATACCAAAGGCAGCATTAATGGCTTAAAAGGCAGCATTAAATGGGATGCATCAAACCCAGCCGCATCTCAAATTACTGCCACTGTTGATGTTAACACCTTGAACACTAACATAGAAATGCGCGACAAGGAGCTGAAGGAAGCCACCTATTTTAACTATGGCAAGTTTAAAACCATCAGCTTTGCCAGCACTGCCATTACGGCCACCAGCGTTACCGGCAACCTTACCATAAAAGGGGTTACCAAAAGCATAACTTTCCCTATTACCGTTACACCATCGGGCAAAGGCTACTTGTTTGAGGGTACATTTACCATAAACCGGCTCGACTTTGGGGTGGGTGCCAGCAGTATGGTGCTGAGCGACAAAGTGGAGGTAACCTTAAAAGTGCAAACAAAGCCATAGTTGCAAAAAACTTCCGTTGGGGTGTATTGTAACCCAAAAGCTAAAAAGCGCACAATCCCATGGTCATCCATTAGCCTTTCAGCAATTGTTTTTACGCTAGGGTTGATTCTATTTGTTTCAAAGCCTGCAAACCGCTACTTTTGCCGCCGTTTGGCCACGTAGTACAATGGATAGTATAAGAGCCTCCGAAGCTCCAGATACAGGTTCGATTCCTGTCGAGGCCACAGAGTAAAACTAGGATAACCAGTAATCAGATTTTTCAATCCAAAACAAGGCCCCGGTATTTATTATTTGCCACCATGTCTTCACGGGCGGCAGATTATTATCAAAAAAAAAATACTTTTTCTTCCCATCCTCATATTTTACCGCTCATCAACCGGCCTGGCATCCTTTTCGTCTCAAAATTCCCCCCATTCGTCGCAGCATTTGGCATACATTGATGCATATATATTGCCTATCCGCTACTTTAGCAGCACGGAATAACTATTCACAAAAACACAGCTGCCGTTTACCAGACAACCTTCTATTGGATTGCCCCAACGGTACAAAATGATTAGTTACCCCTTAGAATGGATAAAGACACACAACAAAAGCAAGCCTGGTACACAAAAAAATGGGTCACCATCACATTGCATACAGCAGTATGGATATTGATGTTCTCCTTGCCATTTTTGCTAAGGCCTTCATACGACAGCAATAAGGCCCATTTACAAGAGCAGCCACATTACGACTGGTTATATATGTATTCGTGCATGGCCATCGTTTGGATATCGTTTTTTTACGCCAATGCCTACATATTTATTCCAAAATACATTTACACAAAAAAATATTGGCTTTATTTAGCCAGCCAGTTGCTGTGTATCGTCATTATTTTAGGAGCAGACCGTTTTTGCTTTTGGCTGTTTTTAGAATCAACTGACAAAACATACAGGCTACGCGGGTTTATTACTTACAACACGTTTACGTACCTTTTTATATCCATCAGTAGCACAGCCTACCAGTTTATTGAAGACAGGATGCGATTAGACAAGCTGGCGAAAGACCGCGAGAACGAAAATCTTAAAACAGAGCTGGCGTTTTTACGCAGCCAAGTTAGCCCGCATTTTATGTTTAACGTGCTAAACAACATGGTGTCGCTGGCGCGGAAACAAAGCGACCAGCTGGAGCCGTCGTTGATAAAACTCTCCTCGCTCATGCGGTACATGCTGTACGAGACTGATGAAGATAAGGTACCGTTAGAAAGGGAGATTGAATACCTGCAAAGCTATATTGACCTACAACAGCAGCGTTTTGGCAAAAAAGTAAAGGTTTCGGTCAACTTGGAGGTGGCCGACGGACACTACGAAGTGGAGCCTATGCTACTGATACCTTTTGTTGAAAATGCCTTTAAACATGGCACGGGTATGATTGAGGATGCACAAATTGAAATTAGTTTGAAAGCAGCGAATAATATCCTCAACTTTACAGTGCGCAACAGGTTTAACACCACCACAGTAGAGGTAAAAGACAAAACATCGGGTATTGGTTTAAACAATGTAAAAAGGCGCCTTAGCCTGTTATACGGCAAAAACCATAACCTTTGGATTACCACAAACGATAACTGGTTTTTGGTTTCATTACAGCTAAACATGCATTAATGCTAAAATGTATTGCCATAGACGACGAAGATTTGGCCCTTGAACTGCTGGAAGACAATATTGGCCAAATACCCTACCTAAAACTGGTGGCCAAATGCAGCAATGCCCTTGAAGCAGTGCAAGTGATGCAGCAACAGCCTGTTGACCTTATTTTTTTAGATATACAAATGCCCGGCCTAACCGGTTTGCAATTTATACAAAGCCTGGCGGTTAAGCCCATGATAATATTGATAACCGCCTATGAAAAATATGCGCTGCAGGGCTTTAACTTGGATGTAACGGATTATTTGGTAAAACCGGTATCGTTCGACAGGTTTTTAAAAGCCTGCAACAAGGCTTGGGAGTTGCATGAGCTTAAAACAGCAAAAACGAAAGAACCCGGAAACCACCCGGGATATTTTTTTGTAAACGTGGATTACAAGTTGCTTAAAGTGGTAACAGATGATATTGTATGGGTGGAAGGGTTAAAGGATTATGTAAAAATACACCTTAAAAGCCCTGCCAGGCCTATAGTTACCCGCATGAGCATGAAGGCCATGGAAGAAGAATTGCCTAAAGCCAGTTTTTTACGCATTCACAAATCGTATATTGTTTCTATTGCCCATATTACGGCGGTGATGAAAAACAGCGTGTTTATGGGCGAGCTAGAGTTACCTGTAGGCGAAAATTATCGGGATGAAATGGCAGCCTTAACCGGCAAGGCTGGGCAGTAATATCGGTTACAAGTTACCAAATACAGGATACCTGGATTAGCGGAACACTGAATTGCGCTTTGTTTGTAATTTACAAGCTGCAGATACCAGTAACATGGTACCAGTAATGTGAAACAAGTAGCCCGCTACCAGTAACCTGCAACTTGTAACCTGCAACCATAGCTATATGCCGCTGGTAACATTTTATATCCGCTTACCCATTGAAAATTTACATTAGCAGGAGATTAGTAGTTTTTTTTACCTTTTTTATACAAAAACAAAACAATAAACAATGAAATCGCTTAAAATGATGTTATCTGCAACAGCCATGCTGGTTGCCTCCATAACAGTAAATGCACAAACCGCAGACGATATTATTAATAAACATTTGGATGCCATAGGCGGTAAAGACAAACTTGCCCAGGTAAAATCCATTGTTATAGATGCATCTGTAAACGCCATGGGTAACGAAGCACCAGCCAAAACAACGTTGCTGGTAGGCAAAGGCTTTAAAACCGAAACGGAAATGATGGGCCAGCAGGTTGTACAAACAGTTACTGACAAAGGCGGCTGGGCCATAACCCCACAAACCGGAGGTGCCGCGCAGGCAATACCTGATGAACAATATGCGAGTGCCAAGGGTTCTCTGTATGCCGACCCTTTTCTTGATTACGCGGCCAACGGTTATAAAGTAGAGCTGAAAGGCAATGAGGCCGGCAACTTCGTACTGGCATTAACAGGTGCCAATAATGCCGTAACCACCTACTATGTTGACAACACCACTTACAACATTACAAAAGCGGTAACCTCCATCAACATGATGGGTAATGATATTGACCTTACATATACATTTTCTGATTTTAAGAAAACAGAATTTGGCATCACACGCGCCTACACAACTGAAATTGCCTACGGCAGCATGTTCTCTATGACGTCGACTGTTAAAACCATAACTATCAACAGCGATGTTGACCCTAAGGTATTTGACATGCCAAAATAAGTGTTACAATATTAACTTGGTCAAAATCCCGCCTTGGCAAATGCAAGGGCGGGATTTTGCTTTTACCGCTGCTCCGCCATTTTTACATTTCGTCGCAACATTTTATCCTGTTGTCTCATTTTAGCGGTTATTGTTATTGCCTAACAATACTTTTGTGCCGCCGAAAGGCAAACAGTTAAAAGCAACCATAAAGACTAGTTATGAAAAAGTTATTACTCGCAACGCTTATTTTACTCAGCGGCATGGCAGCCAAAGCACAGTTTCCGGGCGCGGCTGCAGTCGGCAAGGGGCAGCAAGGGGCCATGAATATTGGCCATGTGTACGGAAAATTGGTTGACAGCACAGGCAAAGCCGTAACCGACGCCTCGGTGGTTTTGCTGCAAAACAAATATGACAGTGCCACTAAAAAGAAAAAAGACGTACTGCTTAAAGCCATGAACGTTACCGCCTTGGGTGAATTTAATTTTGAGGACCTGCCCATGTTTGGTGCCTTAAAATTAAAAGTAACCGCAGTGGGTTATAAACCGTACGAACAAACCGTTAGCTTTCAAATGAACATGGGCGGTGCCCCTAAAACGGCCGCACCCAATAGCAACCCCATGGCAGCTTTGAGCAGCATGCTAAATGGTATAGATAAAGACCTTGGCAACATTAAATTAAAGGAAGATGCTGCCCATTTGCAAGATGTTACCGTGCAAACCAGTGCCAGCGGGTTAAAAATGGACATTGACAAAAAAACCTTTAGCGTTGACAAAAACATTGTAAGCGCAGGCGGTACCGCCATGGATGTTATGCGCAATGTACCCAGCGTGCAGGTAGATATTGACGGCAATGTAAAACTGCGCAACGCCACCCCAACCATATATATTGACGGAAGGCCCACAACACTTACATTAGACCAAATACCGGCAGACGCCATACAAAGCGTGGAAGTTATTACCAACCCATCAGCTAAGTACGATGCTAGCGGCGGCAATGCAGGTATTTTAAACATTGTGTTGAAGAAGAACAAAAAATCAGGCTACAACGGTAACTTAACAGCAGGTGTTGACAGCCGTGGCGGCTTTAACGGCGGCGGCAACTTTAATATTAGGCAAGGCAAGTTTAACGTAACTGCGGCAGGCATGGTTAATGCCATGCGTAACAAAAATGTGGGCAACACAACCCGTGAAACATTTGGCACCACCCCGTCGGATGTGTACCAGTCAACACTTGACAAAACACATGGTGCATTTTTGTTTGGCAGGCTAGGGATTGATTATTACATTACCAACAGAACCACCTTTTCATTGGCTGGCATTAAAGTACACGGAGAGTTTAAGCCAAATTCAACCATCACTTCTGACAGTTTTAGCACCAGCACCGGCAACCTGTTAAACTACTATAACCGTATGACCAACGGTACGAGAACGTTTAACGCAAACGGCGTGCAGTTTGGCATGGTACACAATTTTGCCAAAGAGGGCGAACAATGGACTGCCGACGGAAACATATTTTCCGGTAAAAACAATAGCAGTTCCTTATACCAAACCAACAGCTTTACGGCAGATAATAAAAGCATTGGCACATCGTACCAGAAGCAGCTTTCAGATGGCGGCAACGATTTTTTTACCATACAAACTGACTATGTAAACCCCTTTACCAAAAAAACAAAGCTTGAGGCAGGTTTAAGGGCACAAATACGCAAAACTGTTAACAACAACACTATTTCAGTAGGCCAATCACCCGACCATTTATTTACGCTGCCCACAGCCACAAACAATTACAAAAACACCGACAAAGTTTTTGCCGCTTATACCAGCATTACCAGCGGTATTAAAGACTTTGGCTACCAAATTGGCCTACGTGCAGAAAGCAGCGACTACAGTGGCGAGCTTACAAACACAGGCAAGCAATTTAAAAACAGTTACCCGATAAGCCTTTTCCCTTCGGTTTTTTTAAGCCAAAAGTTAAAAAACAACCAAGAGCTACAACTGAATTATTCAAGAAGAATTAACAGGCCTAACTTTTTTCAGTTGATACCTTATACTGACTTTACTGACAGCTTGAACATAACCAAGGGCAACCCCGACCTAGTACCAGAATTTACCAACTCGTTGGAAGCTTCGTACAGCAAAACGTTTCCGCATAACAACTCACTGTTGTTCTCGGTGTACTACAAACATTCAACAAACTTAATTACCAGGTATCTTGACACCGAGTATGTGAATACCCAAAAACTATTGGTTAACACATATATCAATGCCACATCAAGTTATACTTATGGTGCCGAGGTTACTGCGGTAAACAACATTAAAAAATGGTGGGATGTTACAACCAACATTAACGTGTACAATTCAAAAATAAACACGTCAAACATACCTAACGCTACACAGCAAGACCCCATATTGAGCTGGTTTGGTAAAATGAGCAACAACTTTAAACTGCCTAAAAACTTTACCATACAGCTTTCTGGCAACTACCAAAGCAAAACCAACCTACCTGTTAGCAGCGGCCAAGGCATGATGGGCCCTCCGGGTTCGCAGTCACAAAGCTCTTCACAGGGTTATGTTAAGTCGTACTGGTCAATGGATATCGCCATCAAAAAAACGTTCCTCAAAAACAATGCAGGTTCAATTTCATTGAGCTTTAGCGATATATTCAGAACAAGGAACAATGAGCAGATTTCAAACAGCCCAGGTATTTTTTACCAAGATAATTACCGCCTAAACAACCCGCAACTGGTAAGGCTTAATTTCAGCTACCGCTTCGGTAAAATGGATGTGTCGTTGTTTAAACGTATGAACACTAAGAGCACAGGCACACAAGATGCCATGCAGGGTGCGCAATAATACCAATAGTCAGTAAGTCATTGGGGCATAGAGAAGCACTAAATACGAAAAGTGATGAATGAAATTGGAGGATGATCAAGTAAAAGCGAGAAAGATTAAGGAAGATGAATAAATGAAAAGACTATTGCAAGATTGACGATTCTCGTTTCACGTTTCTCGTTTCACGACAAAAGCTTTTTGACAATATTATAAAGATGTCTCATAAGCAAGCGACCGACGAATAAACTTGCTTACACGGCCCCCTTTTTTAAGGGGGCCTCTTTTTTGTTTGCCATTGGCCTACCAACACTATAAAAAGCCGCCAAGCCATTCGCCGAACGAAACAGGCCAAAAAAAATTTTTAATGGCACACATTGGTGTTATATATTTACATTGCGTAATTATTACGCAATGAAGTTTTTTTTAGCCAATAACAACACGGCCAGTTGTAAATAATAAGCTGTCCGCTGGTTTTGATAACGAAGGTGCTACAGTGGAACCCTAAAATATTTAAGGGCTGTTAATTGGTGGCAAACCTCAAAAATGAAAAAAAGCTGTGTTTAACAATGTGGCTATGTTTGCATGTAAAAAGTTTATGTTATGCTAATTAAAAAGGTATCGGTACTTATTGCCTGGGCTTGCTGGCTGCTTTTACCATGCAATAGTTTTGCAAAACAGTTTGAGGTGCCAAAAACAATACCGCCCTTCAATATGCTCCTTAGTGATGGTGTTACTTATTACAACGCATCCAACATTGAGCAGAACAAACCCTTGGTAATTATTTATTTTGACCCAGAGTGCCAGCATTGCCAGCATTTTACGGCCGATATTTTAAAAAGCAGCAAAAAGTTTAGCCAGGATCAGATAGTTATGATTTGCTGTGTGCCGGGCTTGCCGCCACTACAAAAATTTGTGGCCGATTTTGGTTTGGCCAAGTACGGCAATATTAAAGTTGGCACAGAAGGCATATACAAAGCAACCTTGAATTTTTACCGTGTTAGCGTAACACCTTTTACCGCTGTGTACAATGCCAAGGGCGAATTGGTAAAATATTACCGTACTGTGCCACAAATACAGGAGCTTGTTTTGCAATTAAGCAAATAACTTAGCACCTTAATTTAAACATGCTTAAATATGAAAATCTTTAACTGGTTTTTTATTGTAACGTTCGTCGTTTTTGCGGGATTGCAATACAACGACCCCGACCCGTACATTTGGATGCCCATTTATCTATACGCGGCGCTTTTATGTTGGTTTTCCATTAAAAATAAATTCCAGCCCATTGCCTATTGGGTAGGGTTTGCCGTATACGGCGCCTACGCTGTATACAAGGTTTTTGATGAAAACGGCATTGTTGACTGGATAAATAAACACAATGCCCAAAACATTGCCGAAACCATGAAGGCCGAAACGCCTTGGGTAGAAGAATCGCGCGAGTTTTTCGGCTTAGTGATAATGATAGTTGTTTTGCTTATCAACTACATTTATTTAAAACGCAGTAAAACAGCGTCGGAGAAGGTGGCCTTTGGCAGCTTTTATGCCAATTCGCCAAAGCCATAACGGCATTATAGCGGGCAAACAATAAGCGCCGCAGTATTAAAAAAGTAAATTACCCCTTCATTAAAATATTTACCCAAGTAGTCAGCAACAATTATAATTATTTAAACAACACGATGAAAAAGATTTGTTCTTTATTAATGCTAATGTTTATCGGGTTTTCGGCTTTCAGCCAAGAGGCTGCGAATGTTTCGGGTAAGGTAACCGATAAAAAATCAGTGCCCATTTACGGTGCTTCTGTTAACGTACTCAATACCAACATTGCAACAGCCAGCAACGCCCAAGGCGTATTTGAAATAAAGGGCATAACAGCGGGCGATTACACTATTGCGGTCTCCGCCTTGGGCTATGCCACCATTAACGAAAAATTACACGTGGATAAAGGCAGTAACCCAAGCTTGGCCCTACAGTTGGAAGAATCGGCCAACCAACTGGGCGCAGTAGTGGTAACCGCCCAAAAACGTGAGGAAAACGTGCAGTTGGCTCCTATTGCAGTAACCGCACTCACCGCTACAAATATCGATGATTACCGCCTCTGGAATACGAAAGACTTAACCGCCATTGTACCCAACCTATATTCAGGCAACCCTGGGGATGGCAGGAATGTAACCTCCATCCGTGGCATTACCTCCTCCTCATACGACCCGGCGGTAACCACCTATGTTGACGGGGTTAACCAGTTTACCTTAGATACCTACATTCCACAGCTTTTTGATGCCGAACGCATTGAGGTATTAAGGGGGCCACAGGGTACGTTATATGGCCGCAATGCCATGGGTGGTGTAATAAACATTATTACTAAACAGCCCACCAACAAAACTGACGGCTATGTGGAAGCCAGCCTTGGCAACTATGGCCAACAGCGGTACACAGCAGCCATCCGCACCCCATTGGCAAAAGGCAAGTTGTTTTTTGGGGCATCAGGTTTGTACGAAGGTTTGGACGGTTATTATTTTAACCAGTACACCAACAGCAAATTTGATAAGCAGTACAGCATAGGCGGCAACTACTATTTAAAATATTTAATCAACCCCAAATGGGCGGCCACCTTAAATGTTAAGCATATTGCCAACAGAAACAATGGCTCTTTTCCTTTGGCGGGCAGCGCGAGCGATGCGTTTGCCAACCCCTACCAGCTAAACCAAAATGCGGTGGCAAAGCTGGTGGATAACACATTTAACGCCTCACTATCTTTAGTACACGCTGGCCAAAGGGTTAATTTCACTTCGCAAACCAGCTACCAGGCAAACTACCGGTATTATGCCACCCCCATTGACGGAGACTTCTCCCCAATCGACGGCGTAACTGTCATTAATAACTATGGCAACAAATGGAACAATGTAAAAACGGTAACGCAGGAGTTTAAGCTTTCATCCCCGGCATCATCTGCCTCACCTTTTAAATGGACGGCCGGTACATACTTCTTTTACCAAGACATACCCAACAAACAGGCCACCCATTTTGGCAAAGATGCAGCACTGGTGGGGTCACCCGATATAAATTACGCAGTCATCAACACCACAAAAGCATCCGCATACGGAACAGCCGTTTACGCCCAAGCCACCTACGCCATTAGCAAGCAGTGGGATGTTACAGGTGGCCTGCGTTATGACTACCAGCATTCAAAACAAGATGTACTGGGCGAGTACCAGCCAGACGCATCGCCCACGCCTGTTTTCCAAACACAGCCCGACACTTCGGCTACTGCATCGTACAGTGCGTTTTCGCCCATGGCAACCATAGCCTGGCACCCTGCGCCAACCACCAACTTGTATGCAACCTATAACAGGGGCTACCGAACCGGCGGCCTAACACAGCTTGGTGCCGACCCTACCCAACCCCCTTTGTATTCATATAAACCAGAGTATAGCGACAACTACGAAATAGGCATTAAAAACACTTTTTTTAATAACCGCCTGCGCATAAACATCGCCTTTTTTTATACCAATATTACCGATGCGCAAGTACCTACGCTGGTGTTGCCAAGTGCAATTACTATTACAAAAAATGCGGGCAGCCTAACCAGCAAAGGCTTTGATGTGGAGCTAGCAGCAACACCCGTAAAAGGCCTTGAGCTGGCCTACAACTTTGGCTATACCCATGCAAGGTACACTACGCTGTTCCTTGCATCCAATGGCTCAGAAGAAGACCTGCAAGGTAACCGCCAAATTTTTACGCCAGATGTAACGTCCATGCTGGCGGCACAATACACGGTACCGCTCAATGCCAAAAAATCAATCAAGCTCTTAGCCAGGGGCGAGTGGCAGTATTTAGGCAGCACATATTTTGACTTGGCCAATACCATCAACCAAGGTTCGTACAGCTTGCTAAACGCCAAATTGGGTGTTACCACCAAGCATTTTGACCTGTTGCTGTGGGCCAGAAACATTGGTGATGTAACCTATATATCCTATGCGTACGACTTTGGCGCAGTGCATTTAGGCACGCCAAAAACGTATGGCGCAACCGTGCGTGTAAAGTTTTAGTTAGCCATTTGAAAATGGCTGGTTAACCACAGCGTTTCACAGATTCTTGAGCCACGGTATTTTGGCGTGCGTGTATAAGTAGTTAGTGAAACGCTGTTTTCTTTAACGTGGGTATTTTCGGCGGTTAAGCGGGCAAAAACGATTGCGCTTTTAAATAAGCTTATAAAAACTACATATAAAAGCAACCAAACATGAAAAAAAGCAACCAAAGGGCAATGCCATTTTTTGCCTTGGCCACTGCCCTTCTGCTCACCACACAAACACATGCACAAGCATCGGCACCGCAGCTTGGCAAAGCACCGGTTAAAGATGTAATTGCCGCCATGACACTGGAAGAGAAAGCCAAACTGGTGGTGGGTATGGGCTTTCGTTTCCAAAGCCCTGTGCCAACCAGGCGCGATTCGAGTACTGCCAAAAAAGACACCACTTCTGCTGCACCTGCGTTTAAATTGCCGCCCATTGCCCCCGGTGACGACATACCCGAAAAAGTACCCGGCTCCGCAGGCCGCACCCATGCTGTACCAAGGCTGGGCATACCATCCATAACCGTGTCCGACGGGCCCGCAGGCATCAGAATATCGCCCATACGCAACAACGACAGCTCCAAAACTTATTATGCAACGGCCTTCCCGTCAGGCACATTGCTGGCAAGCACATGGGACACTGCCACCGTTAAAAAAGTGGGCATTGCTTTTGGTGATGAAATACGCGAATACGGTGCCGACCTTATCCTCGGGCCTGGCTTAAACATACACCGCAACCCGTTGGGTGGCAGGAATTTTGAATATTATTCAGAAGACCCATTGGTTACCGGCAACATTACCGCCGCCATCGTAAACGGCATACAAAGCAAAGGTGTTGGCACCAGCATAAAACACTATGCTGCTAACAACCAGGAAACCAACCGTAACAGTGTAAACACCATTGTAAGTGAAAGGGCCTTGCGTGAAATTTATTTGAAAGGCTTTGAAATAGCCGTTAAGAAAGCGCAACCCTGGACGGTGATGACCTCCTACAACAAAATTAATGGCCCATACGCCTCAGAAAACCCTGAACTGGTTACAACCATATTGCGGAACGAGTGGGGCTTTAAGGGCTTTGTGATGACCGACTGGTTTGGCGGCAGCGACCCCGTTGCACAAATGAACGCCGGCAACGACTTATTGATGCCTGGTACAGCAGACCAAACCAAAAAAATTATTGACGCGGTTACCAATGGCCAAATTGACCAAAAGCAACTGGATAAAAACGTAGAACGCATTTTGAACGTTATCCAACTCTCCCCAGAGTTCAAAAAGTACAAATACTCCAACAAACCAAACTTAACAGCCCACGCCCTGGTATCGCGCGCGGCGGCAACCGAAGGCATGGTATTGCTTAAAAACGACGGCAAGGCGCTGCCCTTGAAAGAGGCGGCCAAAATTGCCTTGTTTGGCAATGTGTCCTACGATATTATAGCGGGCGGTACTGGCAGCGGCGATGTAAACAAGGCATACACCGTAAACCTAGCCCAAGGCCTCACCCATGCCGGGTTTTATGTTGACCCAGCATTGGAAGCAAAATACGAGCAGCATATTGCTGATGTAAAAGCCAAACGCCCCAAACCAAGAGGCTTTTCATTCGCTGTGCCCAAGCCCGTGCCTGAAATACCTTTTGAGGCTGCCGCATTGGGCGAAATTGCCAACAGCGATGATGTGGCGGTTATCACTATCGGACGTAACGCGGGCGAAGGACAAGACCGAAAACTGAACGGTGATTACTATTTAACCGATACCGAAAAAGCCGTTATAAAAAATATTGCCGAAGCTTTTCATGCCAAGGGCAAAAAAGCCATCGTAGTACTAAATGTTGGTGGCGTGGTGGAAGTGGCAAGTTGGCAAGAAGGGCCTGATGCAGTGCTGCTGGCTTGGCAGCCCGGCCTTGAAGCTGGTAATGCTATTGCTGACATTTTGGGCGGCACGGTTAACCCCTCTGGCAAGCTGGCCACTACCTTCCCAGCGGATTATAAGGATGTACCGTCGGCCAAAAACTTCCCTGGCAAGGAACTGCCAGACGCCTACAAAGGCCCGGCAAACCCCATGAGGGGCAAACCATCGGAAGTTAAGTATGAGGAAGGCATTTATGTGGGTTACCGCTATTACAACACATTTCACGTAAAACCCGCCTATCCGTTTGGCTACGGCTTGTCATACACTAGCTTCAAATATGGCAAGCTGGCGTTAAGTACTACCAGCTTTGCTAAAAAAATAACCGCCAGTATTACCATTACCAACAGTGGCACAATGGCTGGCAAGGAAGTGGTGGAACTGTATATAAGCGCACCCGGAAAGTCGTTAGACAAGCCCGCCGAAGAGTTAAAAGGTTTTGCTAAAACAAAACTGTTGAAGCCCGGCGAATCGCAAACCATCACATTCCCTATTAGCGCAGAAGACCTTGCTTCCTTCGACACACCAAGCAGCAGCTGGGTAGCTGAGGCAGGCACTTACAGCATAAAAGTAGGTGCTTCTTCAGAAGACATTAAACAAACAGCAACCTTTACCGTAGCCAAGGAAATAGTTACAGAGAAAGACAACAAAGTATTGGTACCAAAAGTGCCGATAAATGAATTAAAGCCGTAAACGACGACAACGCGCCTATGTAGCGAAAATGGCCGCAGGTTTTACCCACCGGCAACCATAAAAACGTTTTGCAGGTGTCTCTGCCCATTCATCCCCCTGCCAAGCCTGTAAAAAGGTTGGGCAGGGGGATTCTTTAAAAACATGGCCACCCACCAAGCGCATTTTACCATTATATTTGTAACAACGATGCTTACTTGGTTTGTGTGGCAATATAATCCAGCAGACCAGTTACCAAACCAGCCATATATGTTTAAAAAGATATTCTTTTATAGCATAACCGCCGGGGCACTTTCGGCCTTGGGCAGCTACCTGTATAACCGTATTTATTTTTCAGCCACGGAGGAAGATTTTTCAACTGTGCTTAACCCCGGCAGGCTAATAGGCTTAAACGTTTTGGCATGCTTGGTGGCTGGCTGCGGTTATATCGCCTTTACCACCTTGGTTAAAAAAAATGGCGAATTGTATTTCAATTTTGCTTTTGCCATCCTTTCATTTGCCAGTATCATCATCCCCATCACCATACAACTGCCGCTTGAAATTAAGGACCCGGCCATTTTTCCTGGCCTGGCCGTGCCTATGCATTTTTTCCCTGCATTGGCCTGGTTTACAGTTAGGCCGTTGTTTGTTAAAGAAGGCAGCGAACGAGAAGCGGGAAACGAGAAAGGTGACATATGAATCGTACAATGTGAATCTTAAGTATACCTGATCAACGCCGTCTGACGGCATTGCCGGGGGCAAAATAGCAGCTGCCAACAGCTGATGATTCAATACACAGCGTGCCGGTCAGACGGTGACCGTCAGACCGGTATGCTATTTAACAACAAAAACAATTGCCATGTCGAATAATCGCATCATTAGCGCCAGTCTTTCATGTATTGCTCTTGCATGTACAGTGTTCTTTTTCGCTTTCCGCCACATCAATTCGGCACCTTTCGAAACAGTAAAAATATCCGGAGGCCTTGTGTCAGGAACCAGTAATGCCATTGGGGACATACAAATATTTAAAGGCATCCCTTTTGCCGCGCCGCCGGTGGGTGTTTTACGGTGGAAGGAACCGCAGCCCGTTATACCTTGGGCAGGTACAAAACAGTGCACCGCCTTTGGCCCCAGCCCTATGCAGAGCAGCCCTGTTCCGTTCGGGCCATGGTCGGAGGAATACCTGATACCCAAGGAACCCATCAGTGAAGACTGCCTGTACTTAAACGTTTGGACAGGCGCAAAAACGCCGAAAGCAAAAAAGCCTGTGATTGTTTGGATATATGGCGGTGGATTTAGCAGCGGCGGCGCGGGCTGTGCCATTTACGACGGTGAGGCCATGGCCAAAAAAGGCATCGTGTTTGTGAGCATCAATTACCGCGTGGGCATATTTGGTTTTTTTGCACACCCCGAGCTTACAAAAGAGAGCGGCCATAACGCCAGCGGCAATTACGGTTTGATGGACCAGCTGGCGGCCCTTAAATGGGTGCACGAAAATATTGCAGCCTTTGGCGGTGACCCCAATAACGTGACGATTGCAGGGCAAAGTGCAGGCTCTATGAGCGTAAACTGCCTGGTGGCCTCACCCTTAGGCAAAGGCCTTTTTAAACGCGCTATTGCAGAAAGCGGAGCCATGTTTTTAACCAACCCGGCAATTGGTATTTCCACCCTTAAAAAGGCAGAAGACGAGGGCGTTAAAGTGGGTACCGGCCTCGCCGACTTACGCGCCATACCAGCCGCTGAGTTGATGAAAAAGCAGATGGGCATACGCGGCGTGATAGTAGACGGCTATGTGCTGCCGCAATCAATCGCCAATATTTTTGCGGCAAACAAACAAAACAATGTAGACTTACTCACCGGTTGGAACGAGGATGATGGGGTTATATTCGGCAAACCCAAATCTGCCGACGAATTCAAACAACAGGCACAGCAGCAGTACGGTTCGGATGCAGCCACTTTCCTACAAAATTACCCGGCTGCCACAGATGCAGAAGCAGCCACATCACAAGGCAACGTTTCCAGGGATATGGTGTTTGGTATCCAAAATTATACCTGGGCCAATATCCAGTCTGCCAACGGCAAACACAAAGTGTACCTGTACCGGTTTGCCCGCAAACTGCCTGCCACCGGAGACTATATAAAATTTGGCGCTTTCCATACTGGCGAAGTAGCCTATGCCTATGGCAACCTACAATTTGTACACCGCTGCCCTTGGCAGCCATTGGACCATGAACTTGCAGCCACCATGAGTAGCTATTGGGCCAATTTTGCCGCCACCGGCAACCCCAACAGTGCTGGTTTGCCCAACTGGCCCGCCTATAATACCCAAAACAACAGCACCATTATTTTGGGCGAAACAGTGCAGTCCAAACCCTTACCGGGCAAGGCTGGGCTGGATTTTTTGATTGAGAAGATGAAGTAGGGAGAGTTTAGTGGTTTACGAGTTCACAAGTTCCGAAGTTTGCGAGTGATACAATTCATTAGTTTGATATTTCAAGGTTTTGACAGTTTTTTATCCGTAGGGTCTTTTTGTTTATAAATTCGATTGCAGTTTATTTTTTTAGACCAGCGACAAATGACATGCAGTCCCAATTGTCGCTGGTCGCAAATTCTTTATGCGCTCTTCAAATAGGAACCGTCTACTACACATGGAGACGAAAATTTCATTTTTGTAGCAGGGTTTTTAGCACTTTTCAAGGTAACAAGCAAATTTAACACTATGGAAAAATCAAATCTTGAAGTAGGTTCTTAAGATACTTTGGTGGTAATTAAACTAATCATTCATTTATTCGCAGATGGTGCAGATAGTACCCATATAGCTGATGTTAAAATCTGAGCTAACTCAGCAATTCTGCCGCCCAAAAATAAAACAACAATGCAAGTTACATCCCGGTAAATTATGCAGGCAAGTTTCGATACCAGCATTAAACAAAAAGTGGCGGCACCATTAACGGGCCGCCACTTACTTATTTAGAAACCTACTTATGTTGAAAATATCCGCGGGCCATAATACGAAGCCTGCCCAGACCAACAACCAATAGCAAATACCCCTACATCCTCTAAATTGTAAACGCTTGCGTTTTATAAGGCACCTCGTCTACTACTGTTTTATGTAAATGTTCCGGTATTCCACCTTCATTTTGGGCAGTACATGCAGTTGCAGACCTATCACGCCGTTGGCCTTGCGGTGGTCAGCATCTTCGTCAACTGTTTCGCTCATCAGCACACCGTTGATGAAATGTTGAAACTTGTTGCCCTTGGCAATAATGTGTATCTGGTTCCAGCCCTTTTTAATATATTTTTTTAGGGTGTCAGTATTACCAACCGAGCCGGTAATAATGGGTTTTTCAACGCCGGTTTTCAACAATGCTTTCTGGCCTCTCCATGCTAAAAAACCACGGCCGCGTTCCTCATAATTTTGCCCGGTGTACACGTTGCCGCCGTCAATATCGGCTTGGTAGCCCTTTAACGCATGGCGAATGTCTTTTAACTCTTCACTGCGGTACTGCACGCCGCTGTTGCCGTCGGCACTTATCCTATATTCTGCCTTAAACTCAAAGTCTGCGGGCTGCCCGCCTGTCCAAATAATAAAGGTGTTGGCTTGGGGTTGTTTGGCGGGGGTAACCTCCCCAATAATAACGCCGTTCTGAACCCTCCAAAAGTTGGTGTCGGCATCCCACCCGTTTAGTGTTTTGCCGTCAAATATTTTCACAAAGCCTTCATGCGCGTTTTGGGCGAATAAGCCTGTGCTTGTTACTAATGTTGCCAACACCAATGTTAATGGCAGCCATGTTTTTTTGTGCGACATGTTTGTTGTTTTATAATGATAAGTAATGCTTTTTAATCCCTTTTTCTATTCCAAATGATAATAAACCAAGTCGCCTCCCAAGCTCAAACGATCTGCTGAGCTTACAGTTCCGTAGCACCATGCTGTCGCCTTCGGCGGCGTACCTCAATCGCTGAAAGCGACAACATACAACCCCGGAACTGTAAGTTGCGCAGAGTACCAAACTTTATTCCAAACTATAATCAACCCCGGTATCTTTCCAACTGCGGCTATTGGCAGAGTCAATCACGGCCTCGCAAACTTTTTGGGTTTGCAAAGCATCCTTAAAGCTGGGGCTGCATGGGCCGCCGGTTTCTAAACTCTTTAAAAAATCTGCCGCCTGGTGAATAAAGGAGTGTTCGTAACCGATACCTAAGCCCGGCACCCACCATTTGTCCATGTAGGGCTGGTCGCCATCAGTAACGTGTATGGAGCGACAACCTTTAACAATGGAAGCATCGCTGTTGTCAAAAAACTCAAGCCGGTTAAGGTCGTGCAGGTCCCAGCGGAGGGAGCCGTTGGCGCCGTTTATTTCAAAAGTGTACAATGCCTTGTGGCCGCGTGCATAGCGGGTAGATTCAAACAGGCCCAGCGACCCATTCTCAAAATGGCAATGAAAAATACAGGCATCATCAATGCCTACTTTTTGCACTTTGCCGGTTAGCTGGTGCATCCGCTCCTTAACAAAGGTTTCTGTAACGGCAGATACATCTTTTATAGCACCGTTCAGCCACATGGCCGTATCAATGCAATGGGCCAGCAGGTCGCCAGTAACGCCCGAACCAGCCACATCTGCATCCATGCGCCAAAGGCCCTCGCCGCCTTGCGGCAGGTTGGCGTTAATCGTCCAGTCCTGCAGAAAATTAGCGCGGTAATGGTATATTTTGCCCAGCTTGCCCGATGCAATAATCTGCTTGGCAAGCGTTACTGCGGGTATACGGCGGTAGTTGTACCAAACAGTATTGGCTACGCCTGCTTTTTCAACAGCATCTACCATGGTTTGCGATTCCGCCAACGACCTTGCCAAAGGCTTTTCGCACAGTATCATTTTACCGGCCTCTGCAGCGGCAATGGCTATTTCGGCATGGGTGTCGTTTGGGGTGCAAATGTCTACCGCATCAATGTCATCGCGTTTAATAAGGTTGCGCCAGTCTGTTTCAAACGACTCGTAGCCCCATTGTTCGGCAAAAGCTTTTGCCTTTGCCTGATTGCGTGAGCAGGCTGCCTTAAGTACCGGCTGGTACTGCAACGCCGGAAAAAAATTGCTTATCCTGTTATAGGCATTGGAGTGTGTGCGGCCCATAAAACCTCCGCCAACCAACCCAATGCGCAGTTGTTTTTTATCGGACATATTGAAATCAAATTTCTTAGTTCTATAAGTATGAATTTCCTCTAAAAAAAGCTAGCTTATTACGCCTCATACCAGCCATGTGCGTCACGCACTTTTATCATGGCGGCTAGGATATCGTTCCACGTTTTTTGCTGTGTCATAACGGCATTAGGGAACATACATCCATCCCAGCATATATGCCTGAAGGCTTTGGTAAGCTCGCCATTTTCATCGCGCAGCCAATAGCCCGCATCGTGGGCAATGTTTAGTTTGCCGTTGGGGTCTGTAGCCAGGCAGTGACGGCCTGTTTTATCGTGGGAGCCTGCACCAAACACCGTTCCATCGTTCTGGGCAACATGAAAATCTATTGTCCATGGCCGCAATGATGCGGTAAGGGTTTTAAGCCCGGCTTCCAAAGTAACGCGGTCGCTCCAGTCAAAATCTACCGGCAGTATCCTGTCTTCGGGGCGGTTATAACCTAACAGGTATAACAGTGTGTGCGCCATATCTGCCTGAAAACCAATGTTTGGCCGGTCTACCGCCTCCAGTGTATCAACCATTGTTTTCCAACTGTGCATGCCGCCCCAGCAAATTTCGCCCTCAGCCGCAAGGCGTTCGCCGTATTCGGCGGCTACATCACAGGCTTCACGAAAAGTTTCCGCAATCAGTTGGGTATTCTTTGCAGGGTCAAGCTGCCATGCCTCGGGTTTGCTGGCGGAGTCAATACGTACAATGCCGTTGGGGCGTACACCCAACTCGCGCAGCTTTCGCCCAAAGCGGCAGGAGCGGCGCACCATATCCACAAACACAGCGCGGTCTTCCTTGCTGCCCATAGCAGGCCCACCCCAAATAGGGGCTACCAGGCTGCCAATGTTCAGGTTTAACGATGCCACCCTTTCAGCCAGTCTTTTAATGCCATCGTCGGTTTCGTCAATATTAAAATGTGGCTCAAAAAGGCCAATATCTATCCCATCAAACTTTACACCGTCAACTTCCGCATCAGCGGTAAGCTTCAGCAGTTCGTCTAATGAAATGGGTGGTTCACTGTCCGGGCCTTTGCCCACAATGCCGGGCCAAGTGGCATTGTGCAGTTTGGGATAATTGTTTTTTTGCATATCGTTAGAATTTAGATCGTGAAACGGGAATCGTGAAACGAGAAACGAGAATCGTGAATCGTTAGTGGTGAATTTGCTAGTCATTTCCACTTTCTCCACAAAGCCTTATATAAGAAAACGAACATCGGGCAAAGTTTACACTTACGTGCTGCAAAAAATGAACACTAAAAAATGTAAACTATACATTGCTATCCCAATACCAGGTCGGGGTTAGCCGGGCCAAAGTGCTTTAATATTACAATGGGGTCCGTGGCCGATGGGTTGGTGATGGTTACACCTTCCTGTGCTGCTTTCTCGCTGATAAAAAACTCGTCGTTGGTTAACTGGCCGTAGCGGATGAGGGCCGGTGTTTCAATATCCCATACGCCAAGTTTACCATGCCCCTGCATAACAATGATGCCATAAGCCGCACTGTCTTTTATAACAACGGTACGCCCTGGTAACACGGTAAGCTCTTTTGCGCTAAACGCATCCGATTTATAGCATATCCAGTTTTCCTCGTAGCCCTCGGCGTGCATTTGTTCTACTGCTTTTACCGGCTTTGGTGCCATAAAGCGGTTGGCCATGGTGTTGGGGTCAACATTTAGGTCCCAATCCAATATGTCAATCAATGAGTCAAAGTCTCCAATACTTTCTTTTGGCGAGCCATTCCACAACAACTCTTCGGAAATAATCGCTTCATTCACCAGCGACTGGTACATGGCAAATACATCAGATGCTTTTTGAGGCTCATACGTGCAAAGGCTGCCCGGTGCATGTAATAGGCCCGGTGGCACATCCCACCCAGTGCCTGGTTGCAGCCGGTATGCCTGGGAGTAGTTGGTTATTTTGTTATCGCCTTTGGTAAAGTTTACCAGGCACTCCCGTATTTCTTCTTTGGTGGTGCCCGGTGCTATACCAATAAAAGTGTAGGGAAAATCACCACCGTGGTTGTTGAGTTGGGGAGGAAAATAATATGCTTCAGGCTTGCCCTTTTGGCCTATCAGTGCTGCCTTTTCATCATTATGGTGTACATGGTGCGGCAAAGGCCCCATATTATCAAAAAATTTGCTGTACATAGGCCAGCTTTCATATTCATTCCAAAGGCGGTCGCCTATTAGTTCACCTTTTAGTTCGTCCACCGCATCCTTCAACAAAAAATGAAAATCCTTGTCGCCATCGCTCAGCACAACCATGCTCAAACCTTCGTTTTCGCCGGTTAAAGGGCCGTTTTTTGCTGGTGTGGTGGATGAAAGCCAGCGCTCATCAATACCACCGCGCTGCCCACCCAGCACATAGTAATCATCCGGGTGAAGCTTTATCCTTCGGCCCGGCACACAAAATGACCTCGGCACCCAAGTTGGGGCCAACCGTAAAATGCCTTTACCTTGCTCAAGTGCTTTGGCAGCTAAACTTTGATTTTCCATCGGTATTATTCGCTTTCGTTAGATATTATAAAATGTTGTATGTCTGGCTTTTCTGTCAAAATATTAAATGCAAGTTCGTAACTGCGGTGTTCGCCGGGCTCAATAAAAATAAGCTCGCCTGTTTGCCTGGCATGTGCCTGCCCAACAGGCGGGTTGGTACCGGGTTCCAGCCCCGTAACATACTCACCGTTGCCCCAGTGGTGCCAGTTGGTAAACCAAGGCAGTTGCTTTTTGGCAAAGGTTAAAGCCACTGCTAGGCCAATTTTTGCATTGTACAGGCCGCAGGTACAAACGCCGTGTGCATTAGCCTCAATGTCCACATACGCAGCATCTTCACCGGCAGCGTTGTGTATATCTAGGGGCGGCGGGCATTTGCGGAAATTGTTACTGGCATTAAAAGTTCTTTTGCTCACTTCATCCCTTGGCTGCCAGTTGCCTTTCCAAATAATATCTGTGCCCTCATCCACCAGGGGCCAGCCAAAATTGCAATGGTATAGCAGCATGTGGGGAGCCGCTGTATTGCCCCGGTTGATGACATTATCATGTATGCGTATCTCCGGTTTGCCTATGGTTGCCGAAATGGTTCTTACCAGTTCCAGCGCCGGGCCAAAAATCTGCACTTGTTTAATGCTGCCGGTAATACTCATTTCCAACAGGCCCCTTGCAGGGTCGGGTTGTTGTATACTGATGATCTCTGCCGGTATATTGCTCACCAAGCCATGCAGGCCCCTTGCGCCATACTCATCCTCTTCAGGCCCGCCAATATGACTAAGGCCACAGGTGGTAACCAGCCCGCCGCCAAACGTACGCAGCCAGTCAATACCGCCGTGCGAAAACGGCTGGGGAGGCGTAATGCCAGGACTATTTAGCCAAGCAAGGTTGTATTGGTTATACCAAGCATCTGCAATATCCATGGCACGGTCAATCACCACCTTAAACCGCAGGCCCGTGCCGGTGTTTACCCACGCGATGCGGGTACCACGGCCTGGCCCGTTGTCAAGCACGGATGTTTCTATACCGCCAACCTGAGCGGCGTTGGTTATTTTGTTGTGCCAAGGATGGTTTGCCAATATTATATCTCTCCCTAAAGATTATTTGTACAGTTTATTCGCTCCCTAAACTCCTGATTCAAATCTGCTTGTAAGCAACTTATACTTACAAGCAGACCTTATTATTGCATCTTCTTCTTTGCCTTTTATTTGATAAAAACCATTATTTGAATACTATTTTTTCGCAAAAATGGTATCCTTGGCATTGCCACCTGCTTTTAGGTAGGCCAGCAAATCCCTTAGTTCTTCAGGGTTTAACCGGTTGATCATCCCTGGCAGCATGGGCGAAATTTCAGATACCCTGGTGCGTACAACATCTTTCTTGGCAATATCACGGGTAACCAGCGGCGCAAACGGATTTTGCGAAATCACGTATTTGTCAGCATCCTGGCTAATCATCCTGCCCACTACAGATCCGCCTTCTTTCAGGTAAAAAACGGTGGCACCGTACTGGTCCGAGATAGTTTTGCTCGGCTCTATAATAGCCTCCAGCATGTCTTTGTAGCTAAACCGGGTACCTAGCTGGGTAAGGTCGGGGCCAGCTACGCCGCCTTGGCCGCCCATGGTATGGCAGGCTATGCAATACGATGCAGCAAACATGGCTTTGCCACGCTCAAAATTGCGGTGGGTTATGCCACTGTCGGCTACCTTAACGGCCTCGGCCAGTTCCCAATCGCGGCCGGGGCCCACGGGTTGCAAAGCACCTTTTGCCAGGTCCGTGCCTGAGAGTGCTACTATTGAGTCGCCTGAAAGGTCGTTGTAGTATTTAAATTGGTCCTTGGGTACATTGGCCAGCGCTGCTTTTCTGGCCCCGTCAATAAAGCCCACAAAACTATGGCCGCCCCTAAAGCTAAAGGCATGGTAAAACCATTTAAAGTATTGGTCGCGCAGGGCTGGTGTCCAACCGGTCTTTACCTGGCTCAAAGCCGTGGCATAAAACGTTTGTTGGCCGGGCGGTATTTTGGCAAGCATACCGGCTATATCCATGCCGTACTGCGGGTTGCGCATAATAAGGTCTGATGAGTTGGTAAACTGCTGTTGCCCACTGCTGTTATCGTCTTTGGCAGCATCCAGTATGGCCAAGGTTTTTTCCACCACTTGAGGCGCATCCAAATAAGAAAGCACTTTTATCAACCCACGGTTTAGTTCATTGCCGCTTTTGGCTGGGTACAGCGGGTTTAAATAGGCAATCACTGCTGCTTTTGCCGCTGCATCGGGCATGCCCATGCGGGAAATCACCAGTTCAAAAGCGCGGGCAACGTCTACTTGTTGGGGTTCGGTTAGGCTGCTAAAATTTATGCCTTCCAATGCTGCCAGCAAATTGCTTTCATCTTTCTTGTCGCCTTTGCGGGCAAGGCCTATAATAGCTTGTGTAGCGGTAACGGCATCTTTTTCGGCAAGTGCTTTTTGTTGCCATTCGCTAACAGGCTGGTGCTCAATGGCAATACGGGCAGCATAGCGCACAAAACGGTCGGTATCTTTTAAGTATGGCCAGGCAAAATCAACCGCGCCGGCTTTGGGTGCGCCATGGTATTCTTCCAGTTGCCTGCGTAGCTTTTGGGCTTCAGTAGGGGCAGGCGCCACCAAGGCTTCTGTGTTTTGTTTATTGTCGCCGTAGTACACGCGGTAAAGGTCAGATTCCAACCTGCGGCCGCCTGTTAAAAAATACAAGGCACCGTCCGGACCAACAACGCCATCTGTTAAAGGCAAGGGCGAGCCAGACACAAACTCCTCGCCTTTTGCATCGTAAGATGCTCCTTTGGGCTGAAGGTGTATGGAATAAATGATACCAAAGCTCCAGTCGAAGATAAACACCGACCTACGGTAAGTTTCAGGGAAATGGGTGTTGCCGCCATATACCACGTTGGTGGGCGAGCCTTGGCCTATGTTTAACACGGGCGGTAAGTTATCGGGGAAAACAGGTGACCATTTATCGTTACCCGGGCGCCAGCCAAACTCCGCGCCACTGGGCACTTGGCACACGCGGATGGGGCGGTACCAAGGCAGGCCAAAATCCCATTCCATGTCCGAATCAAAGGTAAACAGGTCGCCAGCATCGTTAAACGCCATATCAAATGGGTTGCGGAACCCAGACGCCATCAACTCCCAGTTCTTGCCCAATGAGTCAATATGGGCAATCCACCCACCATGCCAGTTAACAGTGTTATCGTGGCCGTTGGGGTCTTTTATCAGTGGCAGCAGGTTATCAATCTTCCCATCAGGGTAGTTTCGGTAACTATCCATTTGGGGTATCTTGGTAAAGTTACCCGCTATCACATACAATGATTTTTTATCTGGGGCAAGTACTATGCTATGCGGGCCATGTTCGCCTTCGCCGTCCAGCGCTTTAATAAGGGTTATTTTATCAAACTCATCATCACCATTTAAATCCTGCAAACGGTAAAGCCCGCTGCCTTTGTTAAATTCTGAGTCGCTGTTATGGTTTATCATCACATACAGGCTGTTAAAGGCCCACAGCAAACCATGGGCGTAGCCGATGCTCACTTTCTTTTTTGATGTGTCGGCCTTGCCGCCTTCTTCCAAAGGTATGTTCAAGCGTTCTATGGCAACTTTAGTGGCAGTGTCGCCAATGGCAGGCACCGTCATACGGTAAATGGCACCATATTGGTCGCTGGCGATGATGCGGCCTTTGCCATCAAACGTCATGGATACCCAAGAACCTTCCCCATTTTCGGAGGGTCCGTACAGGTGGTCTGCATGAAAACCAGCGGGCAGCTTAAGGTGTGCTACTTTAGGGTCTTTCGACAAGTCGGCATCCTGCACACCGTCGCTGGTGCCTTTGCAGGAAGAAAATGCGGCCACGCATGCGGCCAGCACCAACATAAGGTACTGGTTTTTAAAAACATTGGCAGGTTTGATGCAGTTTTTGTTCATACTATATTAACTGTTGTGGTAGATAAATGCTTTTTGCAAAGTTTTGCTGTAAAAATGCCGAATGAAAAAAAACACTGCCCTGGCAACACCTGGCAGTTGCAATTGTGCGATAGCGCACCAACCCTGGGGTATGGGGCATGAGCGCAACGGCCTGCAATCATTTGGCAACAATATTACCGCATAAATATAGGCGTATGCATTTGTAGTGCCATCCTGAACCATCCTGTTTGCCGATTTTTTTTTCTGGAGCTACTTGGCGGCGGGTAATGCAAACGCTTGCGTGAAAATTGGGGGAGGTGGGCAGAACGAGTTACTAATAAGACACAGGTGGATGCAGTAGCAAACATATTGTTTTGGGGGAAAAACAACCAACGCCAGTTGCTTAGGTTGAACGGAGCTTTTGGCATACCACTTATAAGATGGCTGACAATAAAAAATCAGCCATTTTAGGTAAATGGATGCCGGATAAAACGCAGCTTTTATATATTTACCGCATGTCAAACGAAAGGCGCCAAAGGCGGCAGACGCAGCATGCTTACAAAAAGAACGCAAAGGAAATTAACTGGCCAAAAATGAAGGCCACACTTAAAACATTGGCATGGGCCTACCCTTTGGCCGCAGTATGCTTTTTTATACTGTTCTTTTTACTAACCTTTTTTAGTGTTCAAAGCCGGAATAAAAAAAGGCGCGAAGTTTTGGCAAGCCTGGCCACCGCCACTGCGGCTATAACGAAAATTTACGATGGAAAAAACAGTCATTATGCCTCTTTCAGCTTCAGGGCTAAAGGCACAATATATAAAGGCGAAACTTTTCACGGCTATAAAGGGCATGTGGGCGACAGTGTTTGTGTGATGTACGATACCAACGAACCAACTAAAAATATTTATTGTGTCGATGCCCAATTGGAAACCTTTCAAAAAGAGGTTTTTGAGCATTCGCTTTGGATTACTGCAATTGCGGCAGGCTTTATGTTCGTCATCATCCCCTTGGTTTTCATTTACCTTATTGTCACCGGCGATAGGCAAACAATTAACAACTACACTCGCAAAAAAAACCGCTGACTTACCCTAGCGAAATAGTTGCGGTAACATGCAACAAGGATTTAACCAAATACCCGCGCCGTGTTATGGTAAAAATCACCGTCATTTGGTTAATGGGTTATTCAGAACAGTTATTTATTTTTATGTGCCATAAAATTTACCGCTTTGTTTAAATCTATCGTAATTGCTGCCAATGCCCGGCTTTTTTGCCGTTTGCCATATTATATATTGGCACTGCCCCTGCCCTTTTTAACAGCCATCGCTTTTACTAGCACAGCTAGCGCACAGCCCAAAACCGTAACCCACCCTGCGGCATATGTAAACCCGTTCATCGGTGCCAGTACCAGCGGCGACCTGGCGGGCGTTTACCATGGGCTGGGCAAAACGTTTCCCGGTGCGGCCACCCCTTTTGGCTTGGTACAGCTTAGCCCCAACACCATAACCGGCGGCGATAACGGCAGCGGCTACAGCTATGAACATACCAGCATTGAGGGGTTTGCCCTTACCCAAATGAGCGGAGTGGGCTGGTATGGCGACTTGGGTAATTTTTTAGTGATGCCCACCGCAGGCCCCGTTAAAACCTACGCAGGCAAGCTGGGCCACCCAAGCGACGGCTACCGGAGCAATTACAACAAACAAACCGAACATGCATCAGCAGGGTACTACACAGTGCTGTTGGCAGACCACCATATTAAAGCCGAACTGGCCGCTGCGCCGCACAGCGGCATCATGTGTTTTACCTACCCCAAACTGGCCCAGGCCCGCATACAGGTTGACTTAGCAAGGCGCGTGGGCGGCACAAGCACGCTGCAGTATGTGCGTATGGCCGATGACCATACCATTGAAGGCTGGATGAAATGCCCGCCCGAAGGCGGCGGCTGGGGCAACGGTGACGGCAAGGCCGACTACACAGTATATTTTTATGCGCAGTTCAGCAAGCCTTTTACGGAGGCAGGCGTTTGGAGCGCGGACATACCGGACGGATGGGCGCGCAAACGCGAAGACATAGAGAGTGACCGGTACCAACAACAAGTGGCAAAAGCCGAACTGTTGAAAGGTATTAAGGAGAAGCAGGGTAAGCACTTAGGCTTTTATACAAATTTTTCTACCGCTGACGGGGAAAAGGTGTACCTGAAAACAGGTATTTCGTTCGTAAGCATGGAAGGTGCCAAAAACAACCTGTTGTCGGAAATAACAAACTGGGATTTTGCCTCGGTGCGCCAACAAGCCACCGCACTGTGGGATAAAGCACTAGGTAAAATGTGGATTGAAGGTGGCACCGAAGAAGAAAAGAAGGTATTCTATACCGCCCTATACCATACCATGATTGACCCAAGGGCTATGGCCGACTTAGACGGAAAATACCCCGGCGGCGACGGGCAAATACACCAATCCACCAACTTTACCAAACGTACTATTTTTAGCGGCTGGGATGTTTTTCGCAGCCAGATGCCGTTGCAAACCATCATTAACCCAACAGTGGTGAATGACATGGTGAATTCGCTGGTGGAGCTGGCCGATGAAAGCGGCAAACAATACTTAGAGCGCTGGGAGTTTTTAAATGCCTACAGCGGCTGCATGATTGGCAACCCCGCCGTAGCGGTACTGGCCGATGCCTACGCCAAGGGCATACGGCACTACGACGTTA
Source organism: uncultured Parafilimonas sp. (assembly GCA_903882935.1). Classification (GTDB taxonomy): domain Bacteria; phylum Bacteroidota; class Bacteroidia; order Chitinophagales; family Chitinophagaceae; genus JABDFW01. The sequence goes on from CAIRZB010000100.1 coordinate 53,215, forward strand.
ACAAAGCCTACCAATACGCGCTTAACAGCTGCCTGCGTTTTGGCAATGGGGCAAAAGGCTATACTGCCGGTGAAAACAGCATATCAGAAACATTGGAATATGCTTATAGCGACTGGTGCCTCTCCACCCTCGCTGCCAGCCTGGGTAAAACCAGCGACGCCGCCGTGTATGCCCAAAAAGCAAAAGCATACATAAATATTTTTGATACCGCCAAACACTGGTTCCGCCCCAGAAACGCAGACGGCAGCTGGGTAGCTTGGCCTAAAGAAGGGCGACTGAAGCAAGATTATGGAACCGTGGAGAGCAACCCCTACCAACAGGGCTGGTTTGTACCGCACGAAATTGACGGTATGGTAGCCCTGATGGGCGGCCGCGAAAAAGTTACCGCCGACCTTACTGAATTTTTTAAAAAGGTGCCGGAAAGCATGCTGTGGAACGATTACTATAACCAAGCCAACGAGCCCGTGCACCATGTGCCTTTTTTGTTCAACCGCATAGGCAAGCCTTGGCTGACCCAATACTGGACCCGCGAAATCTGCCGACGTGCTTACCACAACAGCGTGGAAGGGCTGGTGGGCAATGAGGATGTAGGGCAGATGTCGGCCTGGTATGTATTGGCCGCCAGCGGCCTACACCCCGTTTGCCCCGGCGACACCCGTTTTGAAATTACCAGCCCCGTATTTAACGCCATTACCATACAATTAGACACTACCTACGCAACAGGCAAGCAGTTTGCAATAGTGGCCCATGGTAACAGCCCAGCCAACAAATACATTCAAAAAGCCATGTTGAACGGCCAGCCCTACCCCTACTGCCACATAAGCCATGCACAGATTGCCGCCGGCGGCAGATTGGAATTATTTATGGGCCCCACACCCAATTATACCTGGGGGGTAGAAAAATAAAAGCAATGCCAAAAACCTTTTTACTATAACAACAGCAACCATTCACCAAAAAACATATATTAAATCATCATGAAATACCTACTCACAGCATTGTTACTGCCAGCGGCTTTTGCCGTTTTGGCGCAAACCAAGGCACCTGCGCCGGGTGCCCTAACGTTATGGTACAACCACCCTTCCACCATTTGGGAGGAAGCCTTGCCTGTGGGCAACGGCCACATTGGTGCCATGGTATATGGCAACCCCGCCGAGGAACACCTGCAATTGAACCACGATGAATTTTGGGCTGGCAGCCCTTACAACAACGCCAACCCAAAAGGGAAGGATGCCTTGCGGGTGATACAAGCACTGATTGCAGATGGCAACTATATCGCAGCGGAAAAAATGGCCCAGGACGATTTTGTGGCCGAAAAAGTACACGGCATGCCTTACCAACCGGTGGGCGACCTACACTTATATTTTGAAGGGCACGAGCAGTTTACCAACCTGCGAAGGCAGCTAAACATACAAACCGCAGTGGCAACTACGTATTACACAGCCAACGGTGTAGATTACACAAGGGAAGTATTCGCCTCCTTTGCTGACCATGCCATTATTGTACGGCTTACCGCCAGCCAGCCGGGCAAAATAAGCTTTACGGCCACGCTTACCACCCCGCAAAAAGGCAGCACCGCCAGCAATGGCAGCCACATGCTGCTGCTGTCAGCCCTTGGCCCCGACCACCAAGGCGTGCCGGGCCTGGAAAAGGTGCAGGCTGACCTTGACATTAAAAACGAGGGCGGCACCCTGCAAGCCGGCGACACATCTCTCACCGTAAAAAATGCCACTACGGTTACCCTTTACCTAACCATGGCCACAAATTTTGTAAACTACCACGACATTAGTGCCAACCCTGTGCCGTTTGCAGCCGGTTTATTGGCCAAAGCCGAAACAAAACCTTACAAAGCGGCATTGGCCGACCATATACGGGGGTACCAACGATTTTTCAACAGGGTTTCGTTAAACTTGGGTGTAACGGAAGCTGCGACCCTGCCCACAGATGATCGCCTAAGGTTGTTTGCCACTGGCAACGACCCCCAACTGGTGAGCCTGTACTTTCAGTTTGGACGTTACTTGCTCATCTCCAGCTCGCAGCCGGGTGGCCAGGCGGCCAACCTGCAAGGCCTTTGGAACCGTCATACCAATCCACCCTGGGGCAGCAAATACACCGACAACATAAACACTGAAATGAACTACTGGCCCGCCGAGGTTACCAATCTGACAGAGATGCACGAGCCGCTGGTACAAATGGTTAAAGACCTGTCAGTGGCGGGCAAGGCTACAGCACAAGCCAGCTACGGCGCACGCGGCTGGGTACTGCACCACAATACCGACATTTGGCGGATGACCGGTGCCATAGACGGCCCCTGGGGTGTTTGGCCCACCGGCGGTGCCTGGCTTTGCCAGCACCTGTGGGAAAAATACCTGTACAACGGCGACAAAAACTTTTTGGCGGACATTTACCCTGCCATGAAGGGTGCATGTACCTTCTTTTTGGACGTACTGTATAAAGACCCTACCACAGGCTGGTGGATTGTTTCTCCGTCGGCTTCACCAGAAAACTCGCACCAAGGGTTTAGTATTGCCGGTGGCACCACCATGGATAACCAGATTGTGCTGGCACTTTTTACCCGTACCATTAAAGCTGCGCAGGTACTGGGCCTGGATGCCGCGTTTGTACAACAGTTGAAAGAAAAACTGGCCGGCCTGGCCCCTATGCAGATAGGGCTGTACAGCCAACTGCAGGAGTGGATGCACGACTGGGACAACCCAGAGGATAAGCACCGCCACATATCACACCTGTGGGGTTTATACCCGGGCAACGAAATATCCCCTTACCGTAACCCCGAATTGTTTGAAGCGGCGCGCACATCGCTGGTGTACCGGGGTGATGTATCCACCGGTTGGAGCATGGGATGGAAGGTGAACTGCTGGGCCCGACTGCTGGACGGGGACCATGCGCTTAAACTGATAACCGACCAGTTGCGCCCGATAGGCAGCAGCCAAGAGGGCGGAGGCACCTACCCTAACCTGTTCGACGCGCACCCACCCTTTCAGATTGACGGTAATTTTGGCTGCACATCTGGCATAGCCGAGATGCTGGTGCAGTCGCACGACGGTGCCATACACCTGCTGCCCGCCCTGCCTACCAAATGGGCTAACGGTGAGGTGAAAGGTCTCAAAGCACGCGGCGGGTTTACCATCGACATAACTTGGCAAAACGGGCAGCTCACCAAGCTGGTGATACATTCCAAACTGGGCGGCAACTGCAGGCTACGGTATTACGGGGCGCTTAAAGCTGCAGCCGGCGTTGGCTTAACAGCTGCAACAGGTACCAACCCCAACGCGTTTTTTGAAACCCCAGTTATAAAGCAGCCGGTAATATCACCAAAAGCCACCCTGAAAGGATTAAACCTGCAAAAAACATTTCAGTATGATTTGAAAACGAAAGCTGGTGCGGTGTATGTGATTGGGGCGGAGTGATAGGGCGCATGCGCCTCAAACAGCCCATCGTTGACAACCAACGAAGGCCTTATCGGTGCAATTGCATTTGAATGAAATATTTACATCCATTCTATCCCGAAGGCGCGATAATGCCGCGCCTTCGGGATTTTAAACGTCATTGAGAGTCTGTAATTCCAAAGAAATTGATTTCATGCCAATCGTGGCGGCGACTCTTATCGAAAATTGGCACCATAAACAAGGGTTTACCTCTATTAATTTTTGCAGCCTAGGAGACATTAAGCACATTTCGCTGGCGCATACTAATACAGCCCACAACAGTATGCAGCCTACGCTTCCTGCCCTATCCAAACGGCACCGCCTATGCTGCTGCGGCTGGCGCCTGTAACGCTTGCCAGTACGGTGTTTTCCTCCCGCCAGCGCAGTACACCCAGCAATGCCATCACGATGGCCTCCTTGTATTGCACGGTTTCGGCCGCGGGTATTTCAACGCTTATACCCAGTGGGTCCAAATACTTCGCCAAACGTCCCATCAGATACCCGTTGAAGGCACCCCCACCAGTCACCAGCATTTTTTTTGCGCCAGCAGCCAATTGATGGTCCGTGCCTTGTGTGGCAAGCCCGATGGCCGCCGCCACCTGCTGCGCAATATGTTCAACATAAGTGCAAAGCGCATCTTGTACCGTTAAAGCGTAAGATTGTACCAACGGGTAAACCTCGCCGGTGCCAAACGTGTTGGCCAACGATTTTGGGTATGGGGCGGTATAATATGGTAAGGCGTTTAGCGCATCCAGCAGCGGTTGGTTAACGGTGCCGCTTTGGGCAATGCCGCCATTGTGGTCATACAGCAGGCCTTTTAACTTGGCTAGCATGTTAAGCACACTGTTGGCCGGACAAACGTCAAACGCGGTAAACGTGTCGCCCTGCTTGGCCGATATATTGGCTATACCCCCGAAGTTTACATAATAATCAAACCCTTTCCACAGCAGCATTTCGCCCACGGGCACAATAGGCGCACCCTGGCCGCCCAACGCCACATCCATGCTGCGCAAATCACTTACCACGTTTATGCCTGTGGCAGCCGCTATGGCCGCGCCGTCGCCAAGTTGCGCGGTAAAACCTTCGTCAGGCGCATGGAACACCGTATGGCCGTGGCTGGCAACTATCTGAATCTGGTGGTGTAAATGGTGTTCATCAATAAAATTGTTCACTTGCTGGCCGAGGTAACGGCCGTATTCGGCATGCAATTGCAGGTAAGCGTAAGCACCCAGCGCGGGGGCTTGCCGCAGTTTGTTAAGCCACACATCGCTATAGGGCGCGCAGCTTGCAGCCCTCACCTCGTATTGCCAGGTGCCGCCGCTGTCGTCCAGTTCAACAAACGCGATATCCAAGCCGTCCATTGACGAGCCGCTCATTAAGCCGATAGCCCTGTAAACCATAATAGTAGTGAAGTATTTTTTAGTGGTTAGATTGCGTGATGGGTATCAAACACACAAACTAAACCGTTTGTTTTTACGCCTTGGTTGGTGTTTTCAACAATCAAGTTTCTATTATTGTCCTACACAACATGATCGTTGCTGGTGAAAACACCAACAACCGCGAAGATGATGAAGTAGAGCCGTAGCTAACCAAGCCAAACTTGCCTGAACCTCTTTCCAATTACAAGCGGCGTGGCCATCTGCCAAACCCGCTAACGTGTATACAGATAGCCACAGCACCAGCCCACACACAAAACCCAAGGGTGCTTCGCTATGACCGTACTAAGTGATACCCCCACGTCATGGCGAGCCGCGCTAAGGGTGTAAGATACCTACTTGCTGTAATTAGCGGCGTGGCCATCTGCCTAGCCCGCTAACGTGTATACAGATAGCCACAGCACCGGCCCACACACAACTCCCGGAAGGGCTTCGCTATGACCATACTAAGTGATACCCCCACGTCATGGCGAGCCGCGCCAAAGTTGTTAAAAAGCCACTTGTTGTAATTAGCGGCGTGGCTATCTGCCTAGCCCGGTTCTATTTGTTACAGATAGCCACAGCACCGGCCCACACACAAAACCCATGGGTGCTTCGCTATGACAGTACTAAGTGATACCTCCCCGTCATGGCGAGCCTCGCCAAGGTTCTAAGATACCTACTTGCTGCAATTAGCGGCGTGGCCATCTGCCGCTACCCGCTTCGGTGTATTCAGATTGCTACAGCACTATCATCCTACAAAAGCTCACCAGCCATGCGCTTTTCGTCCATCCATTTGCGCCTGCCGTACCCTTCAAACACATGCACCTCGCTGTGGTAGGATGAGCGCACCAGCGGGCCGCTTTCCACATAATCAAACCCTAGGTTATACCCAATATCGCGCAGTTCCTTAAATTCATCTGGGTGTACAAAACGTTGCACTGCCAGGTGCTTTTTGGTGGGTTGCAAGTATTGGCCCAGCGTAACCACATCAACCTTTACGGCAGCAAGGTCTTCCAGCGTTTGCACCACCTCTTCCTTTGTTTCGCCCAAACCGAGCATAATGCCTGTTTTGGTGCGCATGCCTCCTTGTTTCAAAACCCGCAGCACTTCAATGCTTCGGCGGTATTTAGCCTGTATGCGTACTTGGCGGCTTAGGCGCTCCACAGTTTCCATGTTGTGGCTAACTACTTCCGGTGCCGCGTCAATCACGCGCTGTATGTTGGCCACCTCGCCTTTAAAGTCGGGTATCAGGGTTTCCAGCGTGGTACCGGGGTTCAACGCTTTTACTGCTTTAATGGTGTTGTACCATATAATACTGCCCCCGTCCTTTATTTCGTCGCGGTCAACACTGGTAATCACGGCGTGCTTCACCTTCATCAGGTGTATGGCCTCGGCCACGCGTTGGGGTTCGTCCCAATCAAGGGGGTCGGGCCTGCCGGTGGCAACCGCACAAAAACCGCAGCTGCGGGTACACACGTTACCCAATATCATAAAAGTAGCCGTACCTGCACCCCAGCATTCGCCCATATTGGGGCAGTTGCCGCTTTCGCAAATGGTGTGCAGTTTATGGGTATCCACTAAGCCGCGCACGTGCTTGTAGCTTTCGCCTATGGGCAGCTTAACGCGCAGCCAGTCTGGTTTTTTAGGTCTTGCTTCCGGTTGTACTGTTGGTAAATCCTGCATCCTATACTCCTCTTTAAAACTTGGTAATAAAATGTTGGCTGCTGCCTTTGGGGTGGTTTTTAAGCTTTGTTTGTGCAAAGCAAGCTGTTACCACCACAAAAAGCTGTATTAAACCGTAAAATTACAAGTTTATTGAACGTAAATGCACCTTTGCCACGGCTTGGGTTAGTTGGGGAGGGTAAATGGGTGGCGGACAAGCCATAATTTCCTTGTTCCGAAAATTCTGCAACTTGGGTTGTGGGTTGGCATTTAATAAAAGTGCCATGGATTGGACACCACACACTAAAAAAACAGCCGTTAAGGTTTTACACCCCGCGGCTGTTTTATCCAATTAGCTTTTGTTTTACAAATACCCTCTGCAAAAAGGACTTTTATTAATAGTTAAAACGCATAGGCTAACATCGTGTAACAAAGGGGCTCAGGCTTTAATTACATAGCAAACGAAGCCTTTAACCAATGCTTGGGAGTACGCGTGTGAATCTTGCAATTTTCCAACTTAATTGTGTAACATCCCAACTTAGTACCAGTGCTAGTTTTGCATAATTGTTTAACAAATAACCAATTAACATGAAAAAGCGCCTATTTGACACCCATTTATTTATTGCACTAATTAGCTGCTTACTAGTATTTTCTTGCGACACAAAAAAGGCAGAAACAACAATAACAACAAAAGAACATATGGACGCAGGCACCAAAACAATTGAAAATATGCAATCGGCCTATAAAGGAGAAAGAAATGCAACGGCAAAATATGAGGCGTTTTCAAAAAAGGCCGAGGAAGAAGGTTACCACAACATTGCTTTGTTGTATAATGCAGTTTCAGCAGCCGAAAATATACATGCTACAAACCACAAAGCGGTGATTGAAGATGCTGGGGCAACGGTTGACGTAATAACCCCAGTATTTACTGTTAAAACGACCAGAGAAAATTTGAATGAGGATGTACAAGGCGAAGCATATGAAGCTAAGACGATGTACCCCGACTTTTTAAAAACAGCCGACTTGGCAAACAACCAAATTGCCATTTTGAGCCTCACCTATGCCATGAAAACCGAGGCAAAACATAAATATTTTTTTGAACAGGCCTTGGGTGACATCAATACCAATACACTCGCCAGTTTACCCTCAAAATATTTTGTTTGCCCAGTTTGCGGCAATACTTATGCCAACACCGCACCGAAACATTGCGACTTTTCGTTTACCGAAGGAGAAAAGTTTATTACGTTTCAATAATTTGTTTGCAGTTACCAAACTGATAATAATTTGAAATTACCAACTATTGGGCTTGGGTTTATGGCAAATGGCAGTGTATAGGTATACCCAAGCGTTGATATCGCAAACTCGAAATATTTTCCTATTACTATTCGCTTTTAAAAAACCCAGGTCATTATTAATAATAACTACGCCATTAGGGGTAGCTAAAATAACATTATCATGACACAGACCCACGTACACTTGCTGATAACCCATCTTCCAATATTTGGGTCGGTTTTAGGTGCGTTCGTTCTTGCCTACGGTATTTGGACGAAAAGCAACCACACTGTAATTGCCGCCTTTAATGTTTTCATCATTTCAGCAATTGGCGCATCCATAGCCTACCTAACAGGCGAAGGTGCCGAAGAAAGTGTTGAAAATTTACAGGGCGTTATTAAGGCTACGATTAAGCAACACGAGGAATTTGCAGTTTATGCTTTAATCTCCTTAATCATCCTTGGGGTTTCTTCTATAGCGGGAATTTTCTTGGTGTTGCGAAAACCCACAACGACAAAAACATCGGCTATTGTTATTTTGTTTATTTCGCTCATCAGCTTTGGGCTGGTTGCAACAACGGGCTATTTAGGTGGCCAAATACGGCACACAGAAATCTCAACAAGTGCTCCGGCCCCCCCGGAGAATGGAGAAAAAGAAACTGACCATTAGAACATGCAATCCCAATAACTTCACCAAGCCCTGTATAGGGCTTTTTTAATTTTCTGACACCGAGGGTTATAAAATACGGCAACGATTCGGACAGTACTAAAAAAAAATAAAAACGCAGGGCTGTTACACCAAACGGCCACGCCAATACTCCAAGCTTTATTTTTTTACCACCTTTTGCTAACGGCCTGCGGTGCCATGTGCCAGAGACGGCCTTGCCCTCATAACACCTCCTGAGGGGGCCAACCCTAACGCTCAGGAGAGCATCACGTTTTTGTACCTTAATAAACTTTACGGCGATGATGGGTGAAAGTATTCCCGATTAACATCTTGGAAGAGTACTAAATAAGCAACCTTGCGGCATTTACCTTGCTTTTTACCAATTTTACATTGGTGGCACGCTTTTTAGCACTATTCAGTGAATGAATTTCAAAAACGTTTCACCAAAAAATTAATCAAATGTATATTGGAATTGGTACCGTGATTTTAATTGTGATACTTATCCTGGTTTTCAGGCGAAGATAATCCTGTTACATCCGTAGCTTCCCGCAGTGGGACAGTAACAAATGAAGCTACGGATGTTCTCCTTAAAAAAACTGCTTCTGGCGAGCGTTCACGGCTGTAAAGTATAGGCGTGGTAAGCCACCTAGCTAATGACCCACTTTTCGCATGGGCACAAAGTGTTCTGGCCCTGTTCAAATCTACACAGCCAATTAAACGCAAGTAACGGCCTGCCCTTTTTGATGTAGCTGGTGAAACAGACTCCCTGCACATCCTAGTGTCATAAAAAAACCTATAATATTTTTGAAACCTTACAGTTTACTCAATGCTAAGCAGGGCATTGATTCCATAAAACACATCTATTTGCGCGGGTTTTGGGATACCAGCGGGGGATTTTTCATGGCATTCGTTGTTGTGTCACAAACCTTTCATCGGTTGGGGCATTGGGGAGCTGTGCGGATAGTTTGGGCCTGCGGCGGCAAGTTCCAGACGGAGTCTCATTTTTAGAAGAACATCCAAAAAGCGCTGCGCTAACAATGAGAAACGCAACACTCGTTTTGATTTACCCGAACAATACGGCGAGTGGGGGTTAAAAAACACTACAATTATTTAAACTATACCAAACCACGCAATAAACCCGCAAGGCTTATACACCCAACGGCTATGCCAATACACCAACCTTTTATTTTTAACCACCTTTTGCTAACTGCCTGCGAATCCTTGTTCCAGTCGGAGACTGGCCTTTAGTAGAACAACCATAGAGCCGCGAAAGCGAACTTTATGGTTAGCAACACTGCTTTTTTAGTTTACCCAAATCTCCGGATATCGGAGCAGCATCTATCAGACAATTGAAATTCCTTCTCTGCAGAGTTTACTCAGCCGAGCCCAGTGGAAAGGGAGGCACTCTGCGGCATGATTAGCACCAAAGCACAATGAAGGCTAGCTGCAAGCATCTTTTGTGCAGACAGTTTCCTAACCATTGCGCGCGAAATTACTGGCTTCATCGCTATAATGAGCTTTGGCACAAAACATGCCGCAGCGTTCTCTTGCAAAGCCTTTTCGAGAAACGCTGCGGAGAATGAAAAATGAACCCAAACCTAAGCCTTACCTGCACCTGTATTTACCAACCTGCCCTCTATATAAGTGATTGTTTTAGTCCCGCTGGCGCAGGTCTCCCGACCTGTGCCTAGACTTTACTTGTCACCACTTTTCAACAGGCTAAAGCCACCGGATTTACTGCCTTACAAAGGCAACATAAAAGTTAGCAGCAAGCCGTGTTTTACACAAGCAAAACTAAGCCTTACATTTGTTTGTCGAACGCACACCGCTGTATTACGATACGCAAACGCAGGGCAAGCTGCTTTTTAATAACGCTGCCTACGCGGTCGCACACAAGTAAGTGCAAGGCACAGGTCGGGAGACCTGCGCCAGTGCGGCACAGCAGGGCTTTTTATTACATCTCCGTAGCGAAAGGCAACGGAAAGCGGTTACACCTTTTGTTTTGCCATGCTACTGAGAGCATGAGAGAGCAACACGCTTTTGTTTTACCATGCTACCGAGAGCAGGGGGTAATGGAATTTTAGGATTATCAGATGTCATTACCAACAGATAGACAGCTTGGTGGTGCTTTAAAAAAAATATATCCATAGGTGCCGTGGAAGAAATACCGAAGGCACCCTCTTTTCCAGTTACACAAATATCAACAGGGCTATTTTCCGCATATCTTATAGAGAAATTTTTACACAATAAATGGTAGCTTAATTCGCTATCATTTTTCGCTATAGTTTGAATTGAGTCCCCCGTTAAAGTAAAATAAATATTTGAAGCAGCTTTTGTTTGACCTGCTTGATAATTAAATTTAAAAAAATAGTCCATAGCAACAACCAAATATGTATATCCTGTTGAGATTTCCTCGTTCTTAATTTCTGTGTGAAAAATGTCTTTAAATGTCGTATCTTTAATAAGATCAATTTTGTAGATTAATAACTTGTATTTGTTATCAATGACTGCAACAGAAATTGGCTCCCGAACTTTACTATTGTGAACTTCTATTTTAGATAATTGTCCAAGGTGTTTTTTTGATATAAAATCAGAATCTTCCAGAGAAAATTGGTGAGTGGTCGGAAGATGCTCTTTCAGTCCACGTATATTATCGTTATAGGCAGAATGAATTGCTCTTGTTATTAAGATTAAAAATAATAAAACAAAAAAAACTACAATTATTTTTACATTTCTTTTCATATCATATTTTTTCTATTGCCCAAGCCTTAAAATGCAAGTATCGGAAGAAGTACAGTTGCAAGAACAGCGGCCGCCGCAGTACCTAAACCTGGCCGCACCGTAATATCGGTTCCGCCAATGTGTCCCTTGTCATCTGTATGGCTAAATCCCCCTGTAACCTCCCCTAAACCAACTCCGAGGCCAACGCCAACATGAGCTTCATATCCAAAAGCACCAATTCCCAAAGACAATACTGGAGAACCATCATCAGTGCTACCATATACAGTGCATACTCCAGCTGAAATTGAGCCTCCTTCAGGCTCTTTGTCCATACTGGAGCCATCCAAAGTAATAAGGCCTTCCTTTCCAGAAACCTGACCTTCAAATGAACTAATCTCAATTTTATCGCCTAAAGTGGTGGGGATTAATTCCTGTTTGGCTGTTTCAAATTTATTTGTAGTTGTGTTACCAATTATGTTTAAGTCTTCTCCCTCGCCTTCGCCTTCGCCACCATCAAATGCAGCCCCTCCAGTGCCGGCAGAGGGTTCTCCCGAAGCTGGGTCATCTGTGGTCGTGCTTTGCTTAGATGCCCCCGCTGTTGTTTCGGTGCGTGTCCCATCAGCATTTAACTTCCATGTTTGGATACCATTTTGGTTAGAAGTCATCGTACCCTCTTTGCCTTTGTCAATTGCGGCACTGCCATACTTTGCTTCTGCCTGCGACTGGTTGGTTACACTCGCATCGAATTTTGTTTGGGTTACCCCTTGTTCATCCTTGTATTGTACCCAATCTTCAGCAGCCATTCCATCCGGGTCAATAAACCTGATTGGGTTATCATAAGCATAATTGTAAGGTGTCCACCTCCGGGATTGGTCTGCCTTAGGGTCAACCACATCCCATCTCCCAATCTGCTGGTCGTACATCCTCGCGCCGTAGTCTTCCCATTCCAAGCCGCTACCGTCACTAAATTCCTTGTGCTGTATTTCCTTGCCGTTGTACTTAAGTTTATTCTCCAATTTCCCCGCCGCCTGGCTGGATATGCCCGCCATTGTTAGCCCGAACGGATAATAGTCAACCTACTTCCTATTCCCAAACACAATGGCCACATAGGCGTTCACAAACAGGTGCTTGTCGGGTATGTCTAACAAAATGCGCATGTCTTTGGTGTAGTATTCGGCATTAACGCCTACTTCTAACGCGGAGAGTATTTGGTTGTACCTGCCATAATCAAACCTTAAGGCACCGTGTGCATGCAGGCCCGGCACCACCGTGCCATGCCCCCAGCCCTTAAAAAAGCCTGCCGAACCGTTTACCACCGTAAAATCGCGGTAAAGGCTGTCGGTAGCCGCACTGTACCGTATGGTTTCCTCTTGGTTGGTGGTGGGGTTTTGCACGTTTAAATAATACGGCTTAAGGTAGCCAAAGGTTATGCCGCCGCCATATATGCCGGTAACGGCCACACCGTTTTTATTGCCCTTGCCGCCAATAAGCAGTTGCTGCCCCAGCCCCAGCTTTAAAAAGTAAAAATTATTTATTTTAAAAGGCACGTACGGGTTGCCAAACTGAAAGCCCGAAGCGTCAACCGGGGTTTGTTTGTCTTCCTTATGGTTTCTGTGTTCGCCAAAGTCAAACCACCACAAGTTGGTTTTGGTAAGGGTTTTGTATTTGCCATGCTCATAAAAAGCCGTCCAGCCATCGGTATTAAATCTAAACCCGTAGGCGTTTTGTTTGGCGTACACCAGTGCGCCTTCCTCTTCTTCTTTTAGCAGCTTGTTAATGCGGTCTCTGCGTTCCTGTTTTTTTTGTTTCTTTGTACTCGTACCGCCTTGGGCCTGTGCTTGTGCCGAAATAAAAATGGATGCACAAACTAAGGTTACCAGATATATCTTGTTCACAGCAAATGTTTTGTTAGTAAATTTATACAAAAATAGAGCAATGACGTCACAAATAATATATAAAGGGTCGTTAAGAACAGAAGCCACCCACTTGCAGAGCGGCACCCTGATTGAAACCGATGCACCCGTTGACAACCAAGGTAAAGGCGAGCGTTTTTCGCCCACCGACCTGCTGGCCACCAGCCTGGGCAACTGCATGCTTACCATAATGGGCATTAAGGCCCGCGACATGCAGGTGCCGTTGGAAGGCACCACTATTGACATTACCAAAACCATGAAAGCCGACCCCAGAAGGGTGGGCGGTATAAAAGTTGTTTTCCATTTTCCCGCTACGTTAAAGGTTGACGACAAACAAAAAGAAATTCTTCAGCGCGCCGCACTTACCTGCCCCGTTGCCAAAAGCATACACCCCGACATTGAGCAGGATATTAGCTTTATTTGGTAAGAATGATGCCTTTGGGGGCAGATTTTACCTTTGTGTTAAAGGCGCTGTTTAAAAAATAACCGCTCAGCTTAGGAACGATGTTTTTTTGCTTTTATTTTGTGGGGTCCATTAAGCGGGGGCAGTTTTTATAGATTGTTGGCCGCTAAGTAAAAATAACTTTGTATATTGATAGGCCAAATGACTGGGCTATGCAAGAAATAATTGCAGCAAAAACGAAAAAATTGGACTATACCCATCTTTACTAAGGCAAATTATAGATGAGGTAGATACCCTTAGTACTCGGGATCAGCAAGATTTATTGCGGCAAATTCGGCTGAAAAAATTAGACGCTGATTTCAAACTGCTTGATGAAAAGCTGAAGGCAAATGAAATAAACTTAACGGAAGAGGATTTAGCTGAATTAATAGGCGAGGATAGAAAACGGCGATATGAAGAGAAAATTCGTTCTTGACAGTTCGGTTTTTCTCATTTACGCATCATACAATAAGCTTTATAGGCTGTTAGATGCTGTTAAAACATATGGTTTGTGGATTTTATGTTAACGATGAATTGCTTGCTGAGATACACAGGAATTGCCCTTTTGTTATAAAGGTTAAAGGAGTTACCCCAGAACAAATAGTGGAGGCGGTCAAAAATTTGTCAGAACGAGTTGATATAATCCCCGCCTTTAACAACAGCCCCGACCCAAAAGATAATTTTCTTTTTGACCTTGCTTTGCTAACAGGTAGCGAGGTGATTGTAAGCCAAGAAAAAGCATTGTTAACTTTTGCCGAAAGTCCGGTTGCGATACTTGATTTAAAATGGTTTAAAGAAACCTACCCAGTTTCATTATGATGTTTTTAAAAAATAACTTTTTTGCAACGCACTCGCTATACCCTACCCCCTGCCCGGCAGTATCTTATTGCCCACTGCACAATCAAGGCAAAACTTTTTATCGCAATAATTCTTTTTAAGCTCAATCAACGCTTGGGAATCGAGCGCGTTTTGGTTAAGCACCTCCTTTGCCTTCCATTGGCGGGTAATGTTGTTTTGCTCGGGCGGCAGTTGCAGCAGCCATTTAATGGGCAGGTCTTTAAACTTTTGCTCATTGTGGCTAACGCCATAGGCAAACAATACCGGTATAACACCGTTTATGAGCAGGGTGTTTACCATTTGCCTGCCCAGCTTTTTGGGGCTGTGAACGGCTGTTTCGTCGTCAAAGGTGTAATGGTAATGCCAGTAGTCGTTGGCGGTTACGTTCAGCAACGCTTGTACCTCCTGCACAGTGGCTGCATCCTTCATGCGGGCAAACAGGTGCGTTGATTGTTGTATTAAAGCCGCCAGTTGGGCCAACCTTACCGTGGGGAAGTTTGCAGGCCGCATGCGCAAAAAGTCGGGCAGTTTGTTTACCGGCTGTAACGAATATTTTTTAGCGAGGAACTGGTATTCCTTTTGCAACATGGCGGGGTAAGCATCGGTGAAACTACCAGCCAGCAAACCGGCCTGGCCCAGCAGCAGTGCCTCCAACTGGTTGAGTTGGTTTTTATGCTTTGCGAGTATATTCACGGAAACTGATTGGGCGATGGCCTGGAAAACAGCCCCATTTACCGGCAAACCAAAATTTTTTGCCAGCACCCACCAAAACACCTCCTCCCAGTGGCCGTTGGACTGTTGCAGTAACGCCAACACGTCTTTGGCCTTGCGCATCAGCCTTTCAATGGCCAGCCTTTCCTTCCACGAAAACCAGGCGATGCCGCTTAGCACGGGTAGGTAACTTTCGCAAGGTATAAAGCCCTGCGACTCCATCAGCTGTTTATACTTGTGCAGCAACATTACGGGTACGTACGGCTGTAACTCAAGCGTGGCTATATTTTGGCCATTTTGGTCGGATATTGCGGCATCGTTTTGCCAAACCACGTGCATTATAATGCTGTTGTAATTTTTATCGCCCGCATGCCCATGCTGGTGCCATGCCGAGGCGTTTACATGCAGCTCAACATTACCAGCCCAAACGGTGCCGCCGATGTTAATTTTTGCCTCAGAAAAATCGGGGCCTTGGTTGGCGTTCAAAAAACCGGGGTGTATTATTTGCAGGGCGAGGCCATCCACCGTGGCCAGGGCTTGTTTGTTAAAATACTGGAATTGCCAAATAAATTGCAGCAGGCGTTCGGTCATGGCGACAAAGTACAAAAAATAATTATTTGTGCTTATTCTTATTTTGTGGTGCTAATACCATTTGTAAAGTTTGCCCAGTCACCCCTATGGCTATGGCATGTTCTTTTTGTCTTGATACAAAACGAACCAAAAAAATCAAGGCAAAACCCGATCGCTCCGCGCGTTTTTGCCTTGCCTACGCCACCCCTTACACAACGGCGCACTTTTTTTGCAATCTTGTTGAGTGATACCTTTTTTGCGACCTGATTCAATTTTTTGGATGGCTTGCTTGCGCAATCTATTCGGGCTTACCGCTCAGAGATTTGGTTTCCATTATTTAGCATATGCTACATTGCAATTACCTACTATCAATATTGGAACGCAAAATACAACTATCATTATTTATTTTTTTTACTAAACCCCATTAGCTTTTTTTGTACCCTACCACCTTCCCATCACACCAAATTTTGGCTGTAAGCAGCTACGTTACCAGCAATCATATTCACCAAATTTTCAACAGCCAGTGTGCCCTGCCGTGCCACACTTTCAACCGTGCGGGAGCCGATATGCGGGGTTATAAGCACCTTGGGGTGGTTGTTCAAAGGGTAGTTTGCAGGCATAGGCTCCTCTTCCAACACATCGGCTAGGTAGCCGCCAAGCAACCCATTCTGCAAGCCTGCTAATACCGCGCTGGCTTCCACCAAACCGCCCCTTGCGGTGTTGATGAGGATGGCACCCGGTTTACACACGCTTACCAAGCTATCATTCACCAATCCTCTTGTCGCCGGGGTTAAGGGTAGGTGTAGGGTAATAATGTCAGCCTTGGTGGCCAGCTCACTAACACTGGCACAAGCTGCGTAACCGTTTTGCTGCAAGTACAGCGATGGCGGGCGCGGTGTTGCAACCAATACTGGCATGCCAAAAGCTGCTGCCCGTTTAGCCACTTCGCGGCCGATGGCACCAAACCCTACGATCCCGATTGTTTTGCCGAAAATTTCAAAGCCCGTCATTTTTTGCCAGCCCCCTGCTTTGGTGATGTTGGTTTCGATGGGTATATGCCTGGCGAAAGACAGCAGCAGCGAAAATACAAGCTCTGCCACCGATACCTGGTTTACGCCGGGGCAGTTTGTTACCAATATGCCCAGTTGATTGGCCATTGCAGTGTCAATCCTGTCAACGCCTACCCCATATTTTGAAATGTACTGTAGTTTGCCCTCCGCGCCTTTTTGCAGCACACCGGCTGTAATGTCATCGTCACCGCACAACAGGCCATCAAACCCGCCGATCATGTTTTCCAGTTCAGTTGCTGGCAACGGCCCTTTTGCAAAAGAGAGGGTATACCCTTGTTGCATCAACAACTGCATATGCGGGCCATGGGTGTCCTGAAACGATGCCGAGGTTACTAAAATCTTCATAAGCATGGTGTTTGTTTGGGCAAGTTAAGCCAATATATGGCTGGAGGAAAGTTAATTGGCATAGGCCCCATGGCCAAACTTAACCGGTACAACTTGCTAAAAGCTAAACGTAATTTATCACCTGCGGCTGGTATTACCAGCTTATTTTCACTAGGGCGACGGCCCTGGGCCCCAATAATAACTGGTGCTTCATTTGCCCGTTAACAAGTGTTTTGCTTGATTGCGCAACTTGTTTTAAATGCCCCGCTTTTTCAAGCACATCAAATTGGGAGGCTGACACTTGCTGGGGCGAACCCATACCCTGCCATACCGTGTAGGCGTTGCTATTGGCCTCATCCACCAAGTATTCCTCCACTTGTACATTGTTGCTTGGTATTTGTTTTACCAGCAAAGTTACAAGAGCATCCGTAGTGGCGTTTTCATTGTCGTGGTAGTTCCAAGCCATTACACACAAGCTATGTACACCGGCGGCTGCAATGGCATTAACATCGGCGTTACTGCCACACACACTGCTGTCGACTACCTGTTGCAAGGGCAACAACCCGGGGTTGTCAACTGCTACCCTATCTCCCTGCATTTTTGCAAACATGCGGAAGATGTTTAATACCGGTTTGTCCACCCCGTTGGTGGCCAAGTCGCGGAAGCCTGCAAACCAAGGCTGGTCTTCAAACTCAAAACTCCAGCTAACCGCGCCCAGCAGGTTAATGTTGTATTTGGCGGCCAATGCGTATAGGCGCGCAAACGAAGCCGCCGTGTAACTGGAATACATGGTGCCGTTGCGGTAAGCATTTTGCGGGTTGAACTGCACCGAGCAGGCAGCACAGCCCTCGGGGTCAAACTCGCCGATAATCACAGGCAGGTTACGCACCTGCGGCACGGCGTTCATTACTTCAAAGCCTTTGGCCACGTCCTGCAACTGCATTGCCATATTCATTTGTACATGCCCGCCAACCACTTTGGGGTCGCCCTTCGCATGAAAAGTAATATAGTCAAGCGGGGCACCGGTTTTGCCAGTCGCATAATTTTTACCGCCAACACAATGCTGCAAAAAAGCCTTTAAAAAATCGGCCGCTTTGTTCCACCGTGGCCCCGTGGTAGTTGGCCCGCCAACCCGGGCCTGCGGGCAGGCTGCCTTAACCGCATCGGCTGCATAATCGTACAGCATGAAATATTCTTCTTGCGTGCCTTTCCAGTAGCCAATGTTGGGTTCGTTCCAAACCTCCCAATACCAGCTGGCTACTTCGCTAACGCCATATTTCGCCACACAATGTTTTACCCAATTAAACACCAATGCCCGCCATTTAGTATAGTCAGCCGGAGGGTAAGCCCAACCGGTAAAAATAGAATCGTAACTGATGCCCGGCTTCCAATGGTGTTGGTAGGGTTGCGGCTTAACTGACAATGCTTCCGGCATAAAGCCGATTTCGGCAATGGGCTTCATACCGTTCTTAATAAATTCATCAAAAATAGCGTCCACCACCGTCCAATTATACAAAGGCTGGCCCTTGGTATCTTGGGTGTAGGCATTGGTGCTGCTCCATTTTAACCCGGCCTTACCATCGCCGCTGGTAAGCAGGTTGTGTACGCGCACATACTTTGGCCCATTGCCCAAAGTACCCAACTCAGCCAGCAATTTTCGGCCATCTTTCATAGTGGTATAATTGGCTTCGTCGTAGCCAAAATAGCTCCATAAAGGGGTAAAAGCACCCAATTTTTTGTCAACATCAACCACCATGGTAACGGTGTCGGTTTGGGCAAACGCACAATGGGCATGGCAAACAATAACAGCAAACAAAACAAACAATCGGCTTAGCTTGGGCATTGGCAAGTATTTACGCCAAATGTAAACAACCCACGGCCTATTCAAATGCTTTTACCCACGTATAATTTAGTTAGTCTAACGATTGCCTATCTCCCAGCTTTTGCTTTCGATTTTAATTTTGGCAGCCTTCTTAAATTTTATCAAATAACAATTTTAGCCTAAATTTTGTGTTCTTACATTACACTCAACTGATGAAACCATTTGCCGCGCAACAACAAATAACGTTGGTAGATATTGGGCTGGCCATGCTTGCGCCGGATGGCAATTTTTTGTGGGGCATGATGCTTGACTTTACCCACCCTACTTACAAGGGGTACCAAGTTTGGGCCGATGCCATAAAAACGCTGGTAGATGCGCCTTAAATATGGCCACGGCCCACTTGTTCTTACGACGAGGGGCAAAAAAACTGCATTACATGGTGATGCTAAGCTGTTAATACGCTAATTTGTTATCGTTTAGCAACAACGTTGTTTATTAAAAAGGGTTTGTGCTGTTTTCAAAACAACACCTAACATTCAAACAGAACGATTTTATATGAAAATGATTGCCGAAATACTCATTGCCCTAGTGGCCTTGGAACACCTGTATATAATGTGGATGGAAATGTTTGCTTGGGAAACCGCCGGCAAAAAAACATTTAAGGGAGCCTTGAAAGACGACATGTTTACGGCCACTAAAACGCTGGCGGCCAACCAAGGCTTGTACAATGGCTTTTTGGCAGCTGGGTTGGTTTGGACGTTTTTTATTGCTGACCCAGTTTGGAAACAACATGTTGCCGTGTATTTTTTAGGCTGCGTGGCGGTTGCCGGTATTTATGGTGCCTTTACCGCCAGTAAAAAAATATTTTTTGTGCAGGCATTGCCCGCTTTATTAGCATTGGCCTTTACCTTGTTGTTTTTGTAACCAATAGGTTGGTTAATAAATACCGTTATTGCTACCGATACTCGGCGGTACTTTCTCAGGCGCAGTAACAACGGTGCTGTTAAATGTGCCCCATTGCGGGTAAGGATGGCGCTACAGCAGCAAACGCCCAATAACATTACCGACGCTACTGGTACCCTAACGCCCAATTTACCACGCCCGCTTTACTGGGTGATAACGCAATTGTTCTAACATTGCCTGCCAGGTCATTTTTAACCACCGCTGCGCCTTCGCAGCTAATGGTTTCAAATACCAAGCCATCAGGTTCGTACACATACACCACGTAATCATCACCAGCCACCACCTCACTGCTGCCAGAAAGCGTATTGTTTTGCCACTGCACATTTTTTACATCAAACGCCCCGCAGCTTATATGTCGGTTGGTTGCCAGTAATTGTGGGTGGTTTAGCTTTTCCCTGAAGCAAAACACTTGGCAATGGTAGTTGCTGTCTATCACGCCCGGCAAAAACTGTTTTGTAACAACACCTTCAAATTTTTTCGACCAAAACTCAAATACCAAATACTGCTTGTTATCATCCAATCCCAATTCGCCCAAGGGTATTGTTTTGTCCCTTTCGTCTAACCTGCCCAGCAGCATCCAGTTTTCAAACGGCTTATTTATTTCCAGCGCAAACAGGCCAGTGGTGGTGCTGCGGCCTGCGTCAAAAGGCCTGGGGCCGCTGCCACTCATTTCCACGGCGGCCATGTGTATCAGGGCCGATTTTGATGGGTCAACATCGTACACCTGCCCAGGTTGCGTGTACAATACCGGCATGCTTTTTTTAGCCGCCTCTATCAACAGGGAGCCCTCATATTTTTCGGGTTTGTCGGTTAGCAAAAACGCAGAACCCGTTAACGATGTGGCTGTACAGCTGCGGTATGCTTCATTAGGGGTTAGCTCAATATGGTCGGGGTCGTTGCGCCAAACAATGTTGTTAAATGAGTTAAATTGTGCCAAACCCGCGTAGCTGTATCCATCATCGCCTATGCGGCAGCCGTCAACCAGGCCCACTAATTCAGGGTGTATGCCCCAACAAGCCAATAGGTAATTTTCCTGGCCTATTTGCTTACGCACATCTTTTACCACGTTGCGGTAAGCCTCGTCTCTGTTGTAGTGTTTGGCGGCAAAATAATCAGCGTATGTATTGTAGCCTTCGTACTTTAAATGGCGCAGTGCATCCATTTTAAAATATTGCCAGCCGTCTTTTTTAAGGCCGCTGTACACGGGGCTGAACAATTTTTGCACCGCCGCCGGATTAGATCCGTCCATTACATACCCCACCCAATTACCATATGCGGGCTGGCCTGCCGCGTTCTTTACAAAGTAGGCCTTGTTTTGGTAGGCGGCAGCCGAATCGGCAAACGAAACGTTCGTCCATATACCTGGCACTAGCCCTTTTGATTTGATATAGCCGGCAAGGTTTTCCAACCCCGAAGGGAATTTTGCATTTGCCTGCAACCACGTATCAGGTATCCCTATCGGTACCTGCTGAAAGCCATCGTCAATTTGCAAGTACTCAAGCCCGTAAGGCTTTAGTTTTGCGCTTATCACATCCGCAGTCTTTTTTACATCGGCCTCTGTTATGCGGTTGTAATAGGCAAACCAACTGCACCAACCTACCACAGGTTTTTTCCAAACTGTATACTGTGTGGGGTTAAAATACGCAAGCCCCCTATGCTGTTTGTAATACTGCGGCCTAAAACGCATAACAATTTCACCGCCTTTGGCCTGCAGGCTGTATTGGTTGTTACCCTGGGGCTGTATGGTGATTGCTGGGCTGTTGTTATCAATTGACAATAGCCAGTCGCCATGGCGGTTATATACAGCATTGTTCAGCAAATTGTTGCTAGGGCCAACTACATGGCGTACCACTTTAATACCATGGTCGCGGGGTTCACTTTCGCAGGCAATGCTTTCATCCTCCCCGTAAATGGTACCAGCCAGTGCCACCTCACGGCCCTTCCGGTCGTTAAAGGTTATTATTTGGTACAACTTGCCGCCAACGGTTTGCTGGGTTTGGTTAATGCGGTATTGCAAACCATTGCCGGGCAGTTTACCGGTAAAAATTAATTTACCCATGTACGTAATTGTAATAGCACCGTCGATGGTTTTGATGTTGGCATTTTGCGCTTGGGCGCAAACAAACGAGCAAGCAACCAGGCAGGCGAGCAATATATTTTTCACTGGCATTAGTTTACGGTAAAAATAAGCGGTTTTGCGGCATTTATTAACCGCAGGCCTTTAAGGGTATATATTTTCGTTACCTTGGTAAAAAATAGCCATTGCCATGCTTGCTATACAAAAACCAATGTTTTTCGTTTTGTTTTTTATTGCAGTAACAGTCTCAACTTTTAATGCTGCCGCACAAAAATTTGTAAAGCATGTGCTTACCACCGAGTTTTTAGCCGAGGGGTCGGCCGTGGCTGATATAAACCAAGATGGCAAGCCCGATATTGTGGCGGGTGCCTATTGGTTTGAGGCACCCAACTGGACCAAGCATGCAATTGCCAATGACGGCCCCTTCTCACCTTCAACAGGCTATAGCAAAACATTTTTAAATTTTGCCATGGATGTTGACCAAGACGGCTGGATGGATGTAATACGCGTGGGCTGGCCTGGTGAGGAATTGGTTTGGTATGCCAACCCAAAAAACAAGCCCGGCCTTTGGGTAATGCATACCATACAAGACCATGTGGGCAATGAATCGCCTGCGCTTGTTGACATTGACGGCGATGGGAGGCTAGACCTTTTATGCAACAGCCCCGAAGAAAAAGCCATGGTTTGGTTTAAAAGCCCCAGTAAAAAAGGCGATACCACGTGGACGAAATATATTATTGCCAAAGGGGACGATGTGGAAGGCACCTACCGCTATACCCATGGGTTGGGTTGGGCAGATTTAAATGGTGATGGTAGACCAGATGTGATTATTACCAAAGGCTGGTGGGAAAAACCGAAGGACCCCACCAAAACAAACTGGGTTTTTCATGCAGTGGATTTTGGCCCCGAGTGTGCGCAGATGCATGTTTTTGATATAGACGGGGACGGGGATGTAGATATGGTATCCTCCTCGGCCCATAACTACGGCATTTGGTGGCATGAACAAGTAAAAGACGCACAAGGCAACACCACATGGAAACTGCATGATATTTACCATGGGTTTTCTGAATCGCACTCACTTGCTTTGGCAGACATTAACGGCGACGGCCACCCCGACCTTGTTACCGGCAAACGGTACTTTGCCGAAAACGGCAGGGACACAGGGTCGTACGAGCCTTGCGTAATCTATTGGTTTGAATATAAACCGGGCAAAATACCCGTTTGGGTGCCACACCAAATTGACGACAACTCCGGCGTTGGCTTGCAAGTATTGGTAAAAGATTTGAATAAAGACGGGTTGGCCGACATAGTTGTATCTAATAAAAGGGGCGTGTATTGGTTTGAGCAAAAGCGGTAAAAAAGTCAATATCAATAAAAACAACAATCCCTTTAGCAATTTTTTCTGCCCAAAACTCCTATGCGTGAGCAAAATTACAGACTTCAAAAAATGACGAAAAAATAAGCAACCCGTCAATAATTACATATACTATTTGGATAGATTTGAGCATTACTAGACCGTAGATTATTTTAAAAAAATGAAGCGATTACTACCCGTTCTTATTATTGCCGTTGCTATTTTAATTATTGCCTGCTATTTTATACCGATAAAGCAGGAGAAACAGGTGTTTATCGCAAACACCTTCCAAAACATTATAAACACGGTAAGCGTGCCCAACAACTGGCTTAAATGGAACCAGGAAGCAATGGCCGCGTGGCAAAAAGATTCCGCCCACTGCGAAATTACCCGTGATTCAGCCCAACATATTTTCACAATAGCCCTACAAGATGGTAAAAACATTAAAGTTACCCAATTAAACGCGCTGCTATACCAAGTGGAGTGTTTAACCACCAAACAAACCACCGCTATTTTTGGCTTTACCATCGTGCCGTTTGTGGGCAACAACCAGCAGCAATCGCAACACAATTCAAGAATTGCGTATGCTTATACAGGCAACCTTTTTTATTACCTGCTGCCATTTTTAGCGCCGCAATCTTTTGCCGATAAAACCATGGAAGACCTGCGAACTTATATGGAAAGCAACCTGCGTTTTTATGGCTATGAAATAACCCTAAAACAAACAACAGATACCATTTTTGTTACACAAAATGAAAGCTGCAAAAGCGAAAATGTATTTAATAAACTACCCACGCTTTTTAACAACCTGCAAAACTTTGCGCAAAAAAAACAGCTATCTGTAACCGGCCTGAAAAACGTTGCATACACTTTTATAAACAACGATTCAGTTTACGTTGTTGCTGGCATCAATGTCAACAAATTGGTAGAAGGGGAGTTTGTAACCAACATTATGCAATTTCCGCCTACACAAATACTGGCTGTGGGGCATTTTGAGGGGTTATATAAAAATAGGCTTGCATTGTACAAAGCCATGCAAGCCTACCTGACGGACCACCAGTTGCAACTGATTGGTGCGTGTTATGAGCAGTATTTGTCGCCGCTGCCAACAAATGAAAACGATTCCATAAAAATTGACCTTTGTTATCCGCTACGTCAATATTGATATAGCCGCAGGGGGGCATTGTTAATACCCACAAGCATAGCCTTTTTACCGTTGGCTAGCTTTATGGGTTGCAGGCTGCGCACCTCGCCGCTTAATGTATCAAATGGCGGCATCAACGGCAATTGCTGGGTAAAACCACCCAAACCATTGCCCCTGTAAATAGACAAAGGCATTGCATCATACCGGCCCTCGTAGGGTATGGTACCGTAAAAATTACCACCGGCCAAAAAATCCAGTTTCCCATCGCCGTCGTAATCTGCTGGGGCAAACGAAAAAACCTGTGTCCATTGTGCACCGGCGGGCAGCGGTGTTGCTTTAAAATGGCCTTTGCCATCGTTTATCAATTCTACCGAGGCCATGGTGGTTATTTTAAATTTGGCCATGTTGCCCAACTTGTCGCCAAATACCTCGTCCATTGTTTTGCCAGCCATTTTCTCGTAGCTCAAATATTCCTTTTTTAAATAGGGCAGGCTATGCTCCAAATTCTCTTTGTTTAAAAAGGGGTAGTATTGGCCGTTTTTTGCAACAGCTATAATCTGCTCCATGCGCTGGTTACCCATTATATCGCCCACGTACATGTTTAATGGGTATGCCTGGCTTGCGGTTAATTTGCTGTTAAGCCCGTAATTGCCCAGCAAAATATCATCAAAGCCATCGCCGTTTATATCTGCTGATTTTATGGCACCCCAGCAGCCGTACAAATCATCATCCTTGTTCGTTAAATCAACCGCCGCAAAGTGGCCCTGGTTGTTTTTATACAATATGGGCGGCAACCATTCGCCCACCACCAGCAAATCGGGCCATCCGTCTTTGTCAACATCCGTCCAAACTGCATCGGTTAGCATCCCAATATTTTCCATGCCGGGCATGTATTTGGTGGTAACAAGGGCAAAATTACCCTTGCCGTCGTTTTGCAATAAGTAGCTGGTGGGCGGCTTGCCATACACACCTGCCACGGCCCTGCCGCCTACAAAAATATCCAAGTCGCCGTCACGGTCATAATCGGCCACCCGTACAAACGCCTTATTGCCAAACAAAGCAGGCAGTCCCGCAGATTGCGTAAAATGCCCCTTGCCATCGTTTAGGTAAAGGCGGTCTTTCAAGGCCGGGTCGTTGCCAGCATCCTCGTTTCCACCGCTGGCCACATATAAATCGGGGTGGCCGTCGCCATTGGCATCAAAAAAAACCGCATCAACATCCTCGCAACCCCGGTCGGCCAAAAACACCGCCGAATCTGGCGAGGCGGCAAACTTGGCATCGGGCAGCTGCAAAAAAAGGCTGCCACCCTGCCCTTTTGCCCCGCCTACAAAAAAATCCTGCCGCCCGTCGCCATTAACATCGGCCACGGCTATTTTAGGCCCTTGGGTGGATAGCTGGTGTGGAATGTACCACTGTTGCCCAAAGTCGTTAAAGCCTACATCTTCCTTGTGGGTATAACTGATGCCCGATTGCACTGTTATATCAATAAACCCGGAGGATGGCGGGGTATGCAAAATATTGTTTACAAATGCAAAATGGTTGGCAACGGTATCTGTACGTTTTCTGTCGTATGGCAACACCAGTTTTTGGTTAGCCTTAATGTTGTACAGCCTTTGGCAGGTGTTATCGGGCCATAATACCACCATACTGTCTACTATGGCGTTTTCGCCAAGCCCATAATGCAACAACGGCTCGCTGGAACTGATGAAGCCCCTAACCACCTGCAATTCTTGGTATTGCAGCTTGCCTGCCGCAAACAAAAACACTTTAGCGCCGATACCGTTTGTGTTGGGCGCACGCCCCTTTAGCTGTAAGGTAAAGTAATGGGCTGTAATGTTTTGCTGCCGGGCATTGTTTCGGTAAATACCCGCTTCTTCGTTCATATTGTTGGTAACAAGGTCCAACGCACCATCGCCGTCTAGGTCGGCATAGGCCGAGCCTTGCGAAAGGGTTGCTTTGCCAAAGCCCCAGTTGGTAGATTCATCGGTAAATGTTAGGTCAGCATTGCCTTGGTAAATATAGTTGTGCCAATTGCCAAGGGGCAGATGGTTTAGTATTTCTTTGTCATGCACCCTTTTGCCCGAATCGGCATGGTGTTGTGGCAGGCCAGAAATAAACTTTATGTAATCAAGGTCGTTGGGCCGCTTTTTTATGCCGTTGGAAATAAAAATATCGTTGGTACCATCTAAATTAAAATCAGCGATCAGCGGGCCCCAGCTCCAGTCTGTGGCCGAAACACCACTGTACAAACCAACCTCCGAAAACTTATTGCCCCTGCCGGTGTTTAGCTGTAAGCAGTTGCGCACGCTTTGGTAATTAAACCCAAACGAGCGCTTGTATAGGTACAAACCCAAAGGGTCATCCACCAACGACGACTTCAACACCTTTTCATCCTGCGGTAACATATCTACCGTCATAATATCTAACCAGCCGTCGTGGTTGATGTCGGCCATGTCGTTGCCCATTGAAAATTTAGACTCGTGGCCAAAAGCCTGCGCGTTCATCTCCTTAAACGTTCCGTTGCCTTGGTTAACATAGTAATAATCGTTCTCGTGAAAATCGTTACCCACGTAAATATCATCATAGCCGTCGTGGTTCATATCACCCACACTCACACCCAAGCCGTAGCCCAAAGCACTGGCATAAATGCCCGAACCATTGGTAACATCTGTAAAATGGCCGCCATCATTACGGTATAATTTACCACCGCTTTCTGCGCTGTATTTGCTCCTAAAAGACACGTCACCGTACGAATCGTTTTGGTGGGTTGACTGCTGCAGCAAAAACATGTCGAGGTCGCCGTCTTTATCGTAATCAAAAAAAACAGCTTGGTTATTATAACCCTCTATGCCCAGCCCATATTTTGAAGCACTCTCCGTAAACGTGTTGTTGCCATTGTTTATAAAAAGCTGGTTTTTTGCATGTGGAAAGTAAATATGGGTGCCGCCGTTATTGTCTCTCGGGTTGTAATTGCCTACATAACATACATACATATCTAACAGCCCATCACCATTAACATCTGCCATGGTAACCCCGGTGGCCCAGCCGCCAAGCGGACCAGCCACGCCGGCCTTTGCTGTAATATCCTCAAATACAAAACCGCCTTTGTTTAAGTATAGTTTATTGCCGCCCGTGTTGGAGGTAAAATACACATCGGGCAACCCGTCGTTATTAATATCGCCAGTGGCTACACCCCCGCCGTTATAAAAATACAGGTAATCCAATATGCTTAAGCTGTCCCGGTCTTCGTTATGGTTTACAAAGCCCACCCCTGTTTGCTTACTCGAAAGTGGGGTAAACATTGGCGCTGTTTGGCTAAGGCAGCCCAACAATGCCATTGCACAGGCTAGCAATGCCAGTGATAATATATTATTCTTTCGCATGTACGCCTGTTTGTTTTTGCAAATAACGCTTATTTCTACTTTTACAAGTTTAATATGCGCCGTAAGAAACTTCAAATGTTATGGGATTTTATTTACGCACTTGGCGGCTTGGTGCCTTTGCGCGAAATCTAACTCCGCCCTTGGCGGAGCTAGCGTTGTTTTATCGCGCAAAGACGCAAAGTCGCTAAGCAAAAAGAAAATATCATAAAATAACTAATGACTATCCGCAATTTGGTTTAAGCGTAAAAAAATTCCCGTTTACTGGATTTGTGGAGACACAAATCCGGGCGAACGCCCCCGGTTGTGTCCCCACAACCGTATTATGGGCTTGACCATACAGCATTGGTTTTTTTCAAAAAAATCAGCTAAACCAAATTGCGGATAGTTATAAAATAACTTACCAAAAAAGAATTATGCAGCCGTATAAAAACAACAGGGGCAGTTGCCCCCGTTGTTTTGTAAAAATTTCCCGCAATGCGGTGTATGCTAAATATCAAAATCCGTTAGTAGCCCGGGTTTTGCTTTAGGTTCTTGTTGGTATTTAACTGGTTAACAGGTATCGGCAACAAGATGGTGTGGTCGTCTGGATCAGCCGGTTTAGGTGGGTAGTTCTGGGCCTTGGTGTACAAACCAAACCTTACAAGGTCTGTCCTGCGCACGTTTTCATAGGCCAGTTCCCTACCCCTTTCTGCCAATATGTTGGCACCGGTAAGGTCAGATGCCTTCCAGTTGTACGCGGTGCTGCCATTGTAAGCACGGGTACGCACAATATTCACATCGTCCAAGGCTGGGCCAGTCATGCCAAGGTTGTACTCGGCCTCGGCCCGCATCAGGTATATGTCTGCTAACCTAAAAACCACATAGGCGTTACTCATGGCACCGTTTGAAGGGCCAGGCTGCGGCCAGTATTTAACGTTGCGCACACCGGCATGCCTAAAGTAGCCTGCAGGGTTGCTAAACTGGTTCATGGTATCATAAATAACCACCGGCGTATAAATACCATTGTAAAAATCGCCAATTTGGGTTGTATTACTTACCGATGTGTCTCCATTGTAAGTGCAGCAATAATCGCTGGTTGCAACAACCCAGTTTTTATCTGGCGGGTAATTTGTTATGCCATCACCCTGAAACTGCTGGCCTATCAGCCACTGGCCGGTTCTTTGGTCGTTAAACGTTCTCAACATGCGGGTAACCTTGCGGCCGTTAATGGTAGCCACATCCCATGCATAGGTAGACGCGGTATCGTACAGCGAGTAAAAATCGTGGGTGGTAGAAGAACCGTTGTTACCAAACCCACAGCAAGGTATGCCAAACGTGAGGGCTGAGTTAAACTCAATGTTGGCCTGTATTTGTCCGTTACCTGCAATCAAGCCATTGGATGATTCGGGTACAACAAATATGTTTTCCCTAGTGTTGGTGTTGTTAGCGCCATAAAAGGGGTTGTAATAGCTTGCATCCAAAGCATAGCTGCCTGAGCTGATGATGGCATCGCACATGGCTTTACAATCCGCCGAGCGGTCTTTACCAGTGTACACTTTAGCGTTCAAGTACATACGTGCAAGCAAGCTGTAGGCAAAGTATTTAGTTACCTTACCATAAGTAGAAACATCTACATTGGTTGGTAGGTAAGGTATCACGGCTTTAAGGTTTGTTTCAATTGAATCAAACACTTGGGCCCTAGGCAGGTTAGTAACCGTTGATGGGTCAACCTTAAAGTTGGTAACATACGGTATGTTACCCCACAAATCCATGGCGAGATAGTAATAATACGAACGTAACGCAACCATTTCAGCCAAATCTGCCTGTAGGGTCGGGTCTGGCGTAGTTAAGTTATTTAACGTGTATATTACAAAATTACAGTTGCCTGCGCCAGAGAAAAGCGAACTCCAAACACCGTTTAGGTTGCCGTCTACATCGCTGGGCAGGTATGTATGGAAGTAAATACGGCCCCACTGGCCACCATCGTACCAGTCGCTGCCCCTTGTTGGGTAAACCTGCTCGTCAGAACTAATTTCAACCTCGTTACCGTAGCCGTTATGGCCCACCACCTGGGCCAACTGGGCATATGCAGGTGCCTTACCTTCGGCAATCTCAGTAGGGTTTTGCCAAAAAGTGCTGCTGGGTATAACGCTATACGTTTTTACATCAAGCTTTGTACACGATGTACCGCCGAGCCAAAACAGCGTGGCTGCAGTGGCCCATATTTTTAATTTATTCAGCTTCTTCATTTTATTAATTATTTTATTTCTACCGACTCAATTATTTAACTGATATTGAAACACCCACGGTAAAAGTGCGCGCCCTTGGGTAAAAGCCACCGCCGCTATAGTTGTTGTCAATATAGGCCTGCCCAGTGCCGCCACCACCAACGCCACCAAAAGTACCCGACAAATTGTTTGACAATGAATTGCCGATTGCAGCCCTGCCGCCACCCGCATTTGACACTGGTGACACCTCAGGGTCAAGGCCCTTGTAACTAGTTATTACAAACAAATTGTTACCGGTTACATACATCCGCAAGTTTTGGATGCCTGCCAGTTTGGGAAATGTATAAGCGAGCGTTAGATTGCTTAACCTTAAGTATGACGCTTTTTCCAACCAAAAATCACTGGAGTTTGGTGCATCTGTAAGGCCGTTGGTAAAGGTTTCCTTCAACACATTCAAACCCGGGAAGCGTGGGTAGTTTGCAAGGTTAAGCCTTGCATTGTCGTAAATTTTTTGGCCTGCATTGCCGTACAATGCTGCTGACAGCGACCAATGCTTATAACGGAATGAGGTATTGATGCCGTACGTAAATTTGGGCGTGGGGTCAATGTAGTAATATGATGGGTTACCGCTGATGTTGACGCCTTTTGCGCCTGCTGAGTCAAGCAATTGGTTGCCTGCATCATCATGGCCAACATAGTGTGGCAGGTAAAATACCACCGAAGAGTAGCCTACCTTAAGAAAGGTAAGTGGGTTTGAGCTTAGGCCCTGGCCACCTGCGCTACCAAGTTGTATTTGGTCGGTGGCAACAGCATTGCCGTCCCAACTGCCCGAAAGGCTGGTAACTTTAGTATGCACAGTGGTGATTTGCCCCCCTATGGACCAACCAATGTCTTTTTTACGTACCACATCAAAGTTTAAGCCCAATTCCACACCTTTGTTTGTTAGGCTGCCCACGTTGGCCAGCACGGTGCTAACATAGTTTGGCGGTGTTTGCACACCATAGTTATACAACAGGTTGTTTGTTTTGTCGTTAAACACAGACAATGAACCCGAAATACGGCTTTTTAGGAATGAAAATTCCAAGCCTAGGTTCTGCCCTATCCTTTGCTCCCATCTAAGGTCGGGGTTAGGGTTTTGGTTTGCTGTATAGCCAACTGGGTAAGGGTTTAACGAGCTGGTGGGGTCGTAAGTACGCACCGAGCCAGACAATAACAACTGCGTGTTGTAGTCGCCAATGGCATCGGCGTTACCTGTAACACCATACCCGGCATTTAATTTCAGTTCATCTATCCAAGTAACATCCTGCAAAAATTTCTCTTTGCTAATGCGCCAACCGGCAGATACCGATGGGAAATAACCCCACTGGTTATTGGTACCAAATTTTGAAGAACCGTCCCTGCGCAGGCTGGCCGCAAAATAATACCTGTTGTCGTAGTTGTAGGTAACCCTGGCCAAAAAGGAGATTAGCTTATTTTCTTCTTTGTATGAAGCAACCTTGTTATAACTGGGTATCCCCGCGCCCAAAGCATTTTCTTGGTTTATATCCAAGGGAAAACCGCTTGCCGTGGTGCTGTAATAATCATCCTCATAGTAGTTATACTCATAAACACCGGTTGCAGTAAAATTATGTTTCCCTGTGTTTAGGTTATAGTTAATGTGTATATCACCTTTATCTGAATTGGTGTTGCTGTTATACTTACCAGCTTCGTTCAATATACCGCCGTTGGCGCCCGGTATGTTTGGCAGGTAATAATTGTATTGGGTGTTAAGCCTGTTTATGTTACCGCCTGCGCCAACTTTAAGGCCGTTTATCAACTCATAGTTAAACACCACATTGCCCTGCTTCAACCCATCGGTTGATTTTCTTACCTCGTTGTTTTGCATCCAAACCGGGTTTACGTAGTTGTAGTTGTATATCGGGTTGTCGGTACCATTTATTTTCTCCGGTATAACGGGTGCTATGTTGTAAGCCCAGTAAAATATATTGCTGTTAACGTTGTTGTGTTTGGTTTCACTCAACAATATGTTGTAGTTAATGGTAAGTTTATTGTTCAGCGCTTTTTGTTCGGCGTTTAAACGAAGCCCTGCAAGTTGCCTGCTTGTATTTATTACAATACCGGTTTGGTCTTGGTAGCTTAAACTACCGTGGTACACAAACTTATCAGTACCGCCAGATATGCCCAACAAGTGGTTTTGGCTGTAACCGGTTTGTGTAATTTGCTTCTGCCAGTCGGTTGAGGTACCACGGCCGCCTTGGTTGTCTATGGAAGCTGTGTCATACCCAAGCTTTTGTGCCTGCGCCAAAAAGCCGTGTGCATCTAACAAGTCAAAATATTTTGCATCTTTTGAAACAGCCACAGAACCCGTGTAATCAACTTGGGTGGCACCGGCTTT
Source organism: uncultured Parafilimonas sp. (assembly GCA_903882935.1). Taxonomy (GTDB): domain Bacteria; phylum Bacteroidota; class Bacteroidia; order Chitinophagales; family Chitinophagaceae; genus JABDFW01. Next base: position 85,609 of record CAIRZB010000100.1, read on the forward strand.
GCCTTTTACCGTTGTTATAAGTACCACACCGTTAGAACCGCGGGCACCATATATAGACGTTGCGGAAGCATCTTTCAAAAAGTCGTAGGAAACGATATCGCCCGGGGGGATGGAGGAAAGTACTTCGTAGTTATCTAAAATGACACCATCTACCACAAGCAAAGGGCTTTGGTTGCCAAGCAACGATGTTTGGCCCCTTAACCGGATAACAGGGTTTGAGTTGGGGTCGCCATCGGGCTTGGTAATCACCAAGCCTGGCACCTTGCCCTGCACCTGGTCCATGGGGGTAACAATATCGCCGCCGTTAAAGTCTTTTGCCGAGATGCTTGACACTGCACCCGTAACATCTTTTCTTTTTGCGGTACCGTAACCTACTACCACCACGTCATTCAGGGTGGCGTTGGCGGGCGTAAGCGCCACGGTAAAATTGGTGCCTGTGGTAATGTCTACGTCCAAGCTTTGAAAACCTACCGAAGAAACCACCAAAACTTTGGCAGAAACCGGCACAGCGATAGAAAAAGCCCCGATTTCATCGGTGGCTTTACCGATTTTTGTACCCTTAACAACCACCGCGCCAGACAAAGGCTGCCCCTTGTCGTCGGTTACCTTACCGGTTACGGTTTTTGTTTGTGCCGTTGCACATTGAAACAGTAACAATAACCCCATGGTGGTAAGCCACAGTTTTTTGTTTACGATTTTTGACATAAGTAGACGTTTTGGAATTTTGTTAGTTTAATTGCTGATTGCGCGCTTGAAATTACGCAACCAACAGTAGCTTTATCAACCTACCAGACAGCCCACTTTGTTGCAAAAAGTATATATGATATTATAAATACATATTATTTGATACTATTCAACGTTTTATAAGAAATGAAACAAAAGTTGCCGCCTTACGCAAACGGTTGTGTGAAATGTATTAAATTTTTGTTACCCAATTACGCAAACGGTTGATTTTTTTAACATCAAATTTTTTATGATATTATCAGACTTCTTTATATGGCCACGTATTGAATTTTCAGGCTTTGTTGCCGCAAAAAAGCCGCCGGTTTTACCACCATGCCAGCGGGTGTAAGGTTAACTAGAACACTTTTTTTGTAACCAAATTAGGTTCGTTCGGTAACTGTGAACGTAAAATTTTGTAGCCAAAAAAAAGTTTAAGCCGCTTTACCATTTGTTTACCCTTTGTTAACTTTTAGACTATTGAATATTGCCCAATATTCCCTATTTTTACGCAAAGCATATAATCTCTGTCCAATCCAACCACGATAAAAGAAATTGCTAAACGCCTTAATATTTCGCCTTCAAGCGTTTCTAGGGCATTGCACGAACATCCTAGTATCGGGTTGGGCACTACCATGAAGGTTAAGAAGCTGGCCCTTGAGTTAAACTACGAACCCAACCAACGGGCAATCTCGTTCCAGCAAAAAAAATCATTTTCTATTGGTGTGATATTGCCTGAATTGTCAGAGGCTTTTTTTTCGGCCGCCATCAGCGGTATTGAAGACATGGCAGGCAAGCACAATTATTCCGTACTTTTAGGGCAATCTCACGATGATGAAAAGCGGGAAAAGCAAATAGCCGAAAATATGAAGAAGCACCCAGTTGACGGACTGATTGTTTCGATTGCCAAAAACACAGAAAACTACCAACACTTCGATATTTTTAAAAGGCTCAATATACCGGTGCTTTTTTTTGACCGGATACCCAATTTGGAAGACATACACTCGGTTAGCTGCAATATGGAAGCCGGCACTGTGCAGGCCGTAAATTTTTTGCTGGATAATAAGCACTTGGTAATTGGGATGATTAACGGGCCTGAAAAACTTTTTGCCAGCCAGCAACGGCGGGAGGGTTACGCCAAAGCGATGATAGCCCGCAATAAACAGTTTGACCAGGAATTGGTAGTACCATCTGACCTTACTAAAGAAGGCACCCAGCTTGCCATGGCTAAATTACTTGCACTGCCCAATAAACCAACCGCAGTAATTGTGTTTAATGATTATGTGGCATTAGATGCCATACAGTATGCAAGGCAGAAAAACATTAGGATTAATGAGGATATTACATTTGTAAGTTTTGCCAACCTGCCCTTGTGTTCCTACATGGATTTTGCCCCCCTTGCGTCAATCGAACAGTTCCCTTACGAACAGGGGCAGAATGCCGCTGCCACCATTTTTAGCCTTCTTAACAGCAGCCACCAAACCACCGAAACTATCGTGTACCAAACCATACGTATGGAAACAAAATTGGTGCTAAACAACAAGGTTATTGATTAGCACCAATCAAGAAAATATTTAGCCAATCCAGCTATGTTTTTCCATTAATCATCCGTGAAACTATGCCACCATATTTGGTTAAATCGGCCCGTATAACACCGGCAATATGAAAAACCATGTATGCATATAAGCCCCATTGTACAAGGCTGTGTATTTTTTTGGCTATATCATGCACCGGGTCAAGCCATTGCCAGTCCTCAAAAGCCAACACCAGGCCCGTTAACGCCATCAAAAAGAATAGGGCATAAAAAACAACATAGGCGTATTGTACGGTAAGAAAATGTTTTTTTTCTGCACCGCCCTGTGGAAAGTTTGTGGCCGTGCGTATACGTGTGGAAAGCTTCTTTTGTTTGCCAATGGCAACTTCAATCAATATGCGCCACAACATTAATAACGACAGGCCAAAACCAATATACTTATGCAGCATCCAAAATTTATCGCTGTACTCATGGGCAACGTTTCGCGCCTGCTCTGGCGTAACCGATCCGCCGCGTTCCTTTACTAAGTCTTGCACCATGGCAATGTTATCCTTTGTCCTGAACAGTGTAGAGGCGAATATCACCGTGGTTACTGAAGCCAAAAAGAAAATAAATACCAGCCAATGCCATAAACGCACAGAGGCGGGCTTTGCTTCTTTAAAAAAAGGCGTGGATAGTTGCTCATTTAAAGCCATATACTTTCATTTTTTGTTTTATTTATGTCCTAAATGTAAGCGATTGTAGCATTACACCACCTATAGCCTAGCCAGTAGTGCAAAAAATAATCATTTGGCAATGTTCCAATGCAAACTGGCTAACAAATCTTTGCATATTATTCCAAATCACGCATTTGCCAAAGCCCTGTCTAAATGCACATAACCGCCGTCAACATGTATTAGCTGGCCGGTGGTATGGCTAGACGCAGTGGAAAGTAAAAATGCGGTGGTGTTGGCAATTTCCTCCGATGTGGTCATCCGGTTTTCCAACGGAATTTTTGCCTCTATCTCCTTCAGTTTTTCAGCAGGGTTGGGCAGTGTTTTTATCCAGGTTTCATACAAAGGTGTCCAGCATTCGGCCACCACAATGGCATTTACGCGTATCCCGTATTTTAATAATTCCACCGCCCATTCTCTTGTTAAGGCATTGCGTCCGCCGTTAGCCGCGGCATAGGCAGAAGTGCCGCCCTGGCCTGTTTCCGCCGTTTTGGAGGTAATGTTTACAATGGCCCCTTTAGATAGTTTTAAGGCAGGCAACGCATAGTGTGCCATCAGGTAATAGTGCACCACATTTTTATGCAAGGATGCCATAAATTTTTCGTAGGTGCCGTTCTCCAAACCAACACCATCGTTCACGCCTGCGTTGTTTACCAGCCCATCAATATGACCAAATTTTTCCAATACCAACTTTACAGCCTTTTCACATTCCTGCGGCTGGGTAAGCTCGGCCACCACTTGGTATGCGTTGCCGCCTGCGGCTTGCACTGCGTGTAATGTTTTAAGGTTATCGGCCTCGCTCCTGCCCACAATCACGGGTATTGCACCTTCTGCTGCCAATACTTTTACTATCCCTTCACCAATGCCTTTGGCACCCCCGGTTACTATTATTACTTTATCCTGTAGTTGTAAGTTCATAAAAACTTTTTTGTGTTGTTTTGTTCAATTGCCTAGGGTATGACACTACCCACCCATCAGCTAATCCGTACCTTATAAATGATAGAACCGCGTTGCGTTGCAGCCAAAAAAATCAGCCTGTTCGTTTGTTGTAAAACTTGCAAAATAAGCCTTTAGCAAATCAATCCATTGCTTGTACGAGGCCGCAACCAGGCATACTGGCCAGTCTGACCCAAACATGATGCGCTTTGTACCGAATGCTTCCACCACCGCATCTATGTACGGCAACAGGTCTTCTTTTTTCCATAGCCTCCAGTCGGCTTCCGTTACAATGCCCGAAATTTTACAATACACATTTTCGCATTGGGCAATGTCGTGTATGGCCTTTTGCCAATCGGCGATGTGCCCTATTTTTATGCCCGGCTTAGCGACATGGTCAATAACAAAACGCTGGTTGGGAAACGCTTTAACCAGCTCAAGTGAATAACCCAGCTGGTCAGGAAAAATAAGTATATCGTACGTAAACCCGTATTGCTCCAAAAGGCTAATACCCCTTTTAAAGGCTGGCTTTAGCATTAACGCACGGTTGGTTTCGCCTTGTAGCACATGCCTAAAGCCTTTCATTTTGGCAAAGCCGCTGTAATACTGCAAACGCTCCTCCACGTGTTCGGCCTGCAAATCAACCCAGCCCACAACACCCTTAACAAAGTCAGCCGAAGCCGCGTTTGCCAATTGAAATGCGTTTTCTTCCTCGCTTTGGTCACTTTGCACAATCACTGTGCCGCTTACACCGTTTTGCTGTAATAGCGGGTACAGGTTCTCAGGCAGAAAGTCTTTTTGAATCACGCGCATGTCGTCGTTTATCCAACTGTCACGCACAGGGTCAAACTGCCAAAAATGCTGGTGGGAATCAATAACCTCAATGTCCCCATACCCCCCGAAGGATTCTTCTGTACCTAAGGGGTGGTAATACATTGGCGGTTCACTATTTGAAGCTGCTCCATTATCTAATACTATTGGCACTTTATAGTGTTTAAGTGTTGTCAAATTACTTATGGTAAGCCACTACATGCTGTTTTGATGTTCCCAAACCGTCAATGCCCAACTCTACCACATCGCCGGGTTGCAAATATACCTGTGGGTTCATGCCTAAGCCAACCCCAGCAGGCGTACCGGTGGAAATAACATCGCCCGGCAATAACGTCATAAACCGGCTTACATAGGCAATTACAAAAGGCACGTTGAATATAAAATTGGCCGTCGTACCGTTTTGCATGGTTTTGCCGTTTACCGTTAGCCAAAGGTGCAGGTTGTTAACATCTGCTACCTCATCCGGCGTTACCAGCCAAGGGCCCAATGGCGCGAAGGTGTCGCAGCCCTTGCCTTTGTCCCAGGTGCCGGCGCGTTCCAATTGAAACTCGCGCTCGCTAACATCATTGTGCAAAGCATACCCAGCCACATAATCCAACGCTTCACCTTCTTCCACATAACTGGCTTTTTTGCCAATCACCACCGCCAACTCCACTTCCCAATCGGTTTTTTTTGAATCCTTGGGCACCATAATGTTATCGTTCGGCCCTACCAGCGAGGTGGTTGACTTCATGAATATCACTGGTTCCGGGGGCGGCGTGGCACCGGTCTCCCTGGCATGGTCGGCATAGTTTAGGCCGATGCATACAATTTTAGACGGCCGCGCTACGGGGCTGCCAAGCCTGGTACCTGCGGGCACTTCGGGAAGCGAGGATTGGTTAGCGTCAACAAAAGCCGCCAACCTGGCTATGCCGTCATTTGCAAAAAAATGCTCATTGTAATCTTCGCCAAAAGCCGATGTATCATACAATACACCGCCAATCGCAATGCCTGTTTTTTCGTCTCCAATAGAACCAAATCTTATTAATTTCATGTAGGTATTTTTTTATCGCGCAAAGACGCTAAGACACAAAGATTTGCCCCGTAATCTTTTTTGCTTTACTTATTTCTCGATTAGCGCAAATTTCGTTTTTTGTTACAAATCATTTACTAGCCTCTTGATCCCGTCCTTAATAAGCGCGCTGTTAAAATTCACTAGTAATCCCAGCTTTATACCAGTAAGCCTCAAATAGGTGATTACCTGTTTGGCATGAACGGGGGTTATGATTTCAATTGATTTAATTTCAACAATTAATTTTTCAGCAACAATAATATCAGCCCTAAATCCAATGTCCATTTTCACGTCATCATACGTAACTGATATTCCAACTTGCCTCTTGAATGTCAAGCCTTCTTTTGCCAATTCATATGCCAAAACTTCCTCATAGACCGATTCCAATAAGCCTGGGCCAAGTCTTTTGTGTATCTTGTAACAAAAGTTAACGACTATTTTAGAAAGCTCATTTTCATCCATTATTTAGCGTGTAGGTGTTTATGGTAGGCCTTGGTTTTTATTTGCGGCTTAGCGTCTTTGCGCGAAACCTGCCACAACGTACGCCCTACGTATTCAACTTTAAAAAACCACCGTCAATAGGGTAATCCGTGCCGGTGATGAAGGAGGCTTCCTCACTGCATAAGAACAACGCCAGCGTTGCTATTTCATCGGGCCTGCCCATGCGGCCGATGGGCTGCGTTTTAGAAAGTTTTTCAAACATTTCCTGTTCCCTGCCTGGGTAGGTTTTTTTCAAAAAACCGTCCACAAAAGGTGTGTGCACCCTACCGGGCGATATGGAATTGCAGCGTATTTTTTCGCCCAAATAGTCTTTGGCAACACTAAGCGTCATGCTGTATACCGCGCCCTTACTCATGCTATATGCAAAGCGGTCGCTGAGGCCCGCCAAGGCGGCAACGGAGCAAATATTTACAATGGCACCGCCACCACTTACCTTCATAATGGGTATTGCCACATGCAAACTGTTATAAACGCCCTTTACGTTAACGTGGTAAATGCGGTCAAAATCAGCCTCGGCCGTGGTGTCGGCCTTACCGATGTGCGATATGCCGGCGCTATTAACCAAAACATCAATTTGTTTAATCTGGCTAAACACTTCCGCCACCTCGTATTGCTTTGTTATGTCGCAGGGGTAAGCAAATGCCAAACCGTTTTGCGCTATAATTTCACCTGCCGTGGCTTTCGCGTTTTCGCCATGAATGTCCACTACATGCACCACCGCGCCCTGTGCACCAAACAACAGCGATATGGCTTTGCCTATACCGCTGCCTCCGCCCGTTATAACCGCATGTTTATTTTGTAAAGAAAACATAACCCCCCTCCGACCCCCTAAAGGGGCACTTTAATAGCATGAATAATTTAATTTTCGCCCACCGTTGCTGCTAGAATACCTGTAGGTCCTCGCTACCCAACATTTTCAAATTTTCTCTAAATGAGTCCTTTCGGACAAATTAGCTCATTTTCAAATTGGAAGGGCAAATATCTGCTTCATCACTACCCACTTTTCACCCGGCTTTGCGGCGGGTATGGCCTGTTGGTATTTCCACATCAGAGCCTCCCATTCCTGCACTTTGGGGTTGGCGGCGTCCATCGCGCTTTTTCTGCCAAAATCAAAATCATCCTCCGTTTCCATGATCATGAAAAGCCTGTTGCCTGCCCGGTAAATATCCATCACATGTATACCGGCATCGCGAATGCTTTTCATTATCTCTGGGCGTGGGCGCTGGTGGTAATCTTCGTATTCGCTTATCAACTGTTCATCATCCACAAGGTCTAGCGCAAGGCAGTATCGTAACATATAATTTTTTGAATTAATGTAGCTGTTAATATATTAAACCATTACTCAAATACAGGCACCTTGCCATCGTTTTGCAAGCCGGCATATTCCTGGTTCGACATTTTAATTTGATGCCCTTTCAAGCCAAAATAAAGAATCACCGCAAAACAAAGCAGGGGCACGATATATGCGTTTTGCATACTGCCTGTCATATCTGAGATATAGGCCATAATAACCGGAATACATGCCCCGCCAATAATTGACATGATAAGGAAAGAAGATCCTATTTTAGCCTCAGCACCAAGGTCCTTAATACCCAATGCGAAAATAGTAGGGAACATTATGGACATAAAGAATGGGGTTACTGCCGCAGCATACACCGCAACTGAACCTTTAAAAGTTAGCGCAACTACCAACAACAATATATTTATAACGGCGTACAAACTCAGCAGTTTCGCAGGTTTAATGTACCGCATAAAAAAGGTGCCTGCAAACCTGCCCACCATAAAACCACCCAATGCAGTGCCCCACAAATAACCCGACTGTTGTTCAGGAAAATCTGCCACAAATTTTGAATACCGTATAAAAAAACTACCCACACCTACTTGGGCACCCACATAACAAAACTCCGCAATGACGGCCCACTTAAGGTGGCTGTTTTTAAATACGCTCAAAGAGAACTTGGTTGAATGCCCCTCATCAGTGACTTCAGGCAGTTTGGTAAGCACAAATAATATAGTTACAAAAACAACTACCAAACCCATTACCAAATAAGGTGCTTTAACAGTCGATGCTTCAAAATTTAGGTAACTTGTTAAATCAGCCGCAGACATTTTATGTAGTTCGTCCGAAGAATGCTCAATACCTGAAAAAATAAATTTGCTGCCAATAATAGGTGCCAGCATGGCGCCGAGGCCGTTGAACGATTGCGCAAAATTTAAACGCTGCTCAGATGTATCCCTGCTGCCCAAAACGGTCACATAAGGGTTGGCAACCGTTTCCAAAAAAGTAGCCCCGCTACCCATTATAAATAAAGCGACCAGGAAGAAGTAATACTCCCTTACCATGGCTGCAGGTATAAACAATAATGCACCGAATGCATACAGTGAAAGGCCAAACAAGATACCCTTTTTATAGTTATATTTCTGCACAAATAACCCAGCAGGTATGGCAATGGTAAAATAAGCCAAGTAGATGGCTATGTCAATAAACGACGACTGGGTGTCGCTCAACTGGCATGCTTTTTTTAAATGCGGTATGAGTATTGGGTTAAGGTTATGCAGGAAAGCCCACAAGAAGAACAATGAACACACTAAAATAAAGGGGACAAGAAAATTGTTTTTTGGCATGGCAACGGTTATTTACGCTTTTTCGTTAGTTATGGAAAACATTACACCCGGTTTGTTTTGTACGCTATAAAATTGAAACAGTCTATCACTAAAACAAAATAAAAATAGGGAACAAAAACTATTGCGCAAATATTAGATAATAAAAACGAATGAATGGTTAAGGATGAACAATTTGGCAAAAAATAGCACCAAAGCGTTTAAGTGTATGATTTACACGGGAATTGCAAGTGCTAAAAACGTCTAAAAATCCAAGGCGCTTACAACCAAACCTACCAGGTTACCGGCCGAAGTATAACCTAGCCAACGGATACAAAAAAGCCCCGCAACTTCGGCCTGTTTGTTAACATGCGCCGCTGCTGCGGGGTTAGTATAAGTTTAGTATTGCATTTTTTGCGCCATGCGGCGCAAATATCAAATCATAATAGGTGGTCTTACTTCCAGCCGCCGCCCAGTGCCTTATACAGGCTTACCGTGGCCCCCAACTGCTGGCGTTGTATGCTGGCTAAGTTTAACTGGGCCTGCAAGGCACTGGCTTGGACCGTCAGCACCTCAATATAGGTGGCCATGTTACTTTTAAACAACAACTGCGCATTTTTAACGGCGGCGTGCAACGTGTCAACCTGTGCCACGGCAATCTGCTGCTGCAACAATAGCTTGTTCTGTTGTATCAGCGCATCCGACACCTCCCCCACAGCATTCAGCACCGTTTGCCTAAATTGTATTACCGCCTGCTCCCTTTGTATTTTGGCCACTTCGTACTGGGTTTTAAGCTGCCTGCCGTTAAACACCGGCTGGGCTATACCGCCAGTTACTATACCAAACAACGAGGCGGGCAAATTAAACCAGTTGCTTGCCTTAAAGGCATCCACGCCGCCGTTGGCCGTTATGGTTAGCGACGGGTACATGGCAGCCTGCGCTATGCCCGCTTGCGCATTGGCAGCCACGATGGCGTTTTCGGCGGCACGCACATCCGGCCTAAGCCGTAAAATTTCGGCCGGCAAACCAGTGGCTAGGTTTTGCTGCACGCCCATGGTATCCAATATGGCGGAACGCTGTACGTTACCTGGCAGTTGGCCTGTTAATATTTGCAGGGCATCTTCTTGCAAACCAATGCTTTGTTCCAGTTGCGGCACCAATAGTTGGGTAGATTGCAGCTGGGTCTCGGCCTGCTGCACGGCGAGAGAAGTGACTTCACCAGCCGCCCTTAATAATTTCGTAACCCTTAAAATACTGTCACTCAACAAAAGGTTTTTCTGGGTTATAACCAGTTGTTTATCCAACATCTGCAGGTTATAATACCCTTGGGCTATGTTGCCTACAAACTGGGTTTGCACCGCTTTTTTGGCTTCATTGGTTTGCAGATAGGTGGCCAACGCAGCTTCCTTTTGCCGACTTATCTTGCCCCATATATCCGCCTCCCACGAGGCTGTTAGCCCCGTGGTGTAATCCTCAATATGGTCTGAACCCAAAAAGCTGCCCGTGCTTAAACCGCTCAGGCTGTTTTTTGAAGGGTAATTAAACTGCACGGCCAATTGCGCGTTCACTTGGGGCAGCAAAGCCAGCTTTGCCTTCCTTAGCTGTTGTTGGGCCACACCAATGCGTGTTACCGCCAATTGCAGGTCGAAATTATTGGCTATACCGGTTTCTATCAGCCCCTGTAAACCGGCATCTGTAAAAAATATTTTCCATCCAATGTCGCCGATGCTGCTGGTGTCGGTGTTGGCATTGTTGTTATACTGCTGGGGCAAGTTAATGGTGGGGCGTTTGTATGCCTGCCCAGTTTTACAACCGGTAATATGGCGTACCATTAACAGCATCAACAACCAATATATTATTTTAACCCTCTTTTTCATAGTATTCATTTAATGTTTTAAAGCAAAAGGTGTAAAGCGTAAGGTGAAAGGTGAAAGGTATAAGGTATTCGCTTGACGATTCAGGTCTCACGATTGCCGTTTCACGTTTCACCACTCACGTTTCACCACTCACGTTTCACGTTTCCCGTTTTACGATTGCCGTTTCACGTTTCCCGTTTCACGATTTACGATTGCCATTTCACGTTTTCACCATTCACGATTCCCGTTTCACGATTCCCGCACCACATCCTCCCTTTCATACAAGGGCAGGTAGCTGCCCGAAAGTTTCTCCTGCAAATGTTGGAAGATGACAAAGAGCACCGGTATTACAAACAGCCCTAACAATATACCCGTGAGCATGCCGCCGACAGCACCTGTGCCGATTGAGCGGTTGCCTAACGCTGATGCCCCGTTGGCGCGTACAAGCGGCAGCAACCCTGCAATAAAGGCAAAACTTGTCATCAATATCGGCCGTAGCCTTAAAGTGGCTGCTTCCAAAGCCGCTTCTACCAACGGCATGCCGGCCCTGCGCCGTTGCACGGCATATTCCACTATCAATATGGAGTTTTTGGCCAATAAACCAATCAGCATTATCAAGCCAACCTGCACGTATATATTGTTTTCAATACCAGTAAAACCAATTAGCATAAACACGCCCAGCAAACCTGTTGGCACCGATAAAATAACCGCAAAAGGCAAAATGTAGCTTTCGTATTGTGCCGCAAGCAAAAAGTACACAAATATTACGCTCAGTATAAATATCAGGCTTATCTGTGTGCCTGCATTGTTTTCCTCACGGGTAATGCCGCTCCATTCTATAGCAAACCCACGGGGCAGGTACTGGTCGGCCGTTTCCTGTATCGCCTTAATGGCATCGCCGCTGCTATAGCCTGGTTTTGGCACACCGTTTATGGTTACTGCGTTAAACAGGTTGTTGCGCACCACTGTTTCTGGGCCGTAAACGCGCTTCAGCGTAAGGATGGAATTTACCGGCACCATGGCACCACCAGCATTTTTCACAAAAACATTGTTTAATGATGCGGGGTCGGCGCGGTACTGCGCATCTGCCTGCACAATTACGCGGTAATACTTGCCAAAACGGTTAAAGTCAGAGGCAAAGCTGCTGCCATAATATACCTGCATGGTTTGCAGCAGGTCGCTTACGGTAACGCCCAACTGCTTGGCCTTAGCCTCATCCACATCCAGCATGTACTGGGGGTTAGCCGTGTTAAAGGTGGTAAAGGTATAGCCAATCTCCTTGCGCCGCATCAACGCGCCTATGAAGCTGTTGGCGGTGGCACCCATTTTATCCAAGGGGCCGCCATTGCGGTCCTGCAACACAAATTCAAAACCACTGGTATTGCCAAAACCTTGCACCGTTGGCGGGGTGAACAGGAACACGCTTGCCTCCTTTACAGCCGACAGTTTTTGGTTAATGATGCCAACGATGGCGTTGATATTGTTTACCGCACCGCGTTTGCCAAAAGGCTTTAGGTGAAGGAAACCTACCGCATAAGCCGAGCTATTGGCACCGGCCACAATGTTTAAGCCTGTTACCACGCCTCGCCTTTCAATGGCTTCAACCCCTTGCAGTATTTTGTCCATTTTGTCGGTAACCTGCTGGGTCCTGTCTAAGGAGGAACCCGGCGGCAGGCTTACTGAGTATATGATAAAGCTTTGGTCTTCCACCGGTATAAACCCGGTTGGAGTTTTGGCTACAAGCCCCGCTGTTACGACAGTTACAATCACCAGGCCGCCAATGGCTATCCATTTGCGCTTGATTAAAAATTGCAAACTCTGCTTGTACCTGTTTGTGGTTGAGGTAAAGCCAACATTAAACGCTTGGAAAAAACGCTTACCAAAGCCTTTTTTGCTATTATGCCCTTCCCCATGGTGCTGATTTTTTAGAAACAGCGCACACAACGCCGGGCTTAGGGTTAAAGCATTAAGTGCCGAAATTAGGATGGCCACTGCCAACGTAAAGGCAAACTGGCGGTAAAACACACCCGCTGGCCCCTGCATAAAGCCCACCGGCACAAACACCGCAGCCATTACCAGGGTGATGGAAATGATGGCTCCCGATATTTCATTCATTGACTCTATCGTGGCGCGCCTTGCCGGTGCATTGGTACGCTCCATTTTTGAGTGTACGGCTTCCACCACTACAATGGCATCATCCACCACGATGCCGATGGCTAATATTAAGGCGAACAGGGTTAGCAGGTTGATGGTAAAGCCAAACAGCTGCATAAAAAAGAAGGTACCTATAATGGCCACTGGAACTGCGATGGCTGGGATGAGGGTGGACCGAAAATCTTGCAGGAAGATAAACACCACGATGAACACGAGTATAAACGCCTCAATCAGCGTCTCCTTCACTTGGTCAATCGACTCATCCAAAAAGTCTTTGGCACTGTACATGTTAAAGTAAGTAATGCCTTTGGGGAAAGAGAGCTGTGCTTTCTTCATCACCTTGTCAACGGCAATCAAGATGTCGTTGGCATTAGAACCCGCCGTTTGAAAGATGGCCAAACCGGTGCCTGCCTTACCCATCACTTTTGTGCTTGCGCTGTAGGTGTATGCGCCAAACTCAACCCGCGCAACATCTTTTAGCTTAAGGGAGGAACCGTCGGCATTTCCTTTAAGGATGATGTTTTCATAATCCGCGCCCTGCGAAAACTTGCCCTTGTATTTTAGGATATACTCAAACGACTGCGTGCTGCCCTCACCAAACCTGCCAGGCGCCGCCTCTAAGTTTTGCTGCTTAATGGCATCCAGCACGTCTTGTGTCGAAAGGCCGTTTGCAGCCAAGCGGTCGGGCTTCAGCCATATACGCATGGAATAATCCTTGGCCCCAAACACGGATGCCTGCCCTACGCCGGGCACACGCTGAATTTCAGGGATGATGTTTATCTTGGTGTAATTCTGTAAAAACGTTTCGTCATAAGTACTGTCGGTGCTGTACAACAACGGTACCATTATCATGCTGTTTTGCTGTTTTTGGGTAGATATGCCGGCCTGCACCACTTCTGTGGGTATTTGGCTAACGGCTTTTGACACCCTGTTTTGCACATTTACGGCGGCCAAGTCGGGGTTGGTACCCAGTTTAAAAAACACGTTCAGTGTCATGGTTCCGTCGTTGCTACTGGTGGAGGTCATGTACGTCATGTTCTCCACCCCATTAACGGCCTCTTCAATGGGCGTTGCAACCGCACGGGCCACCACTTCGGCGTTGGCACCGGGGTACACCGCCGTTACCTGCACTGTGGGCGGCGCAATATCAGGAAACTGCGTTATGGGCAATGAGAACAAAGACAACAGCCCGAGCAACGTTAATATGATGGATATAACCGTTGATAAAACCGGCCTTTGGATAAATGTTTTTAGCATAGTATATATGTTTTGCACACTGGCATTATTAATTGCCCGCTATGCGTTTTATTGTAAATAATACGCAACAAGTGATTTATGCCACATAGAATTAGTGGAAAGGTTGGTAACACCTAGCTATTTTTCCGCCGTTATGGGTGTATGCACCAATAACGCTTTCAACCCAGGCATTCGCTAACGCTTATCATTGTTGTGGCAGAAAACACCAACCCTGGCGAAAATTGAACGCTATAATACCTTTTCACCTATGTGGTAATACCCCTTAAAACGGTGTTGATTTAAGCAGGCTGTCGGCCGAAATGGTTTCAGGCACAATAACCATCCCGTCTTTTAAGGTACCCACGCCTGAATACACTATTTTGTCACCTGCTTGCAAACCCTTGTCAACCATGTAATAGTTGGCTGTTTTTCCTAAAAAGGTGAATGGCTTGCTCACCACCTTGTTACTGTCTTGCAAAAGAAACACAAACACTTTGTCCTGTATTTCAAAAGTGGCATTTTGCGGTACCATCAATGCTTGGCTGAACAATTTAGGGATGCGTATTTTACCTGTATTGCCCGTGCGAAGTATGCCGCCAGGGTTGCTGAAGGTTGCCCTAAAGCTAATGGCACCTGTTGTTTTGTCAAACTGGCCTTCTACCAAGCCTATCTTGCCTTTTTGCCCAAATACCGTATTGTCGGCCAACACCAACTCCACGGGTGGAGTATTGCGCAATTTTTCTTCAATGGTATTGCCCTCAAATTGGTTTTTAAAGGCAATGTAATCGGGTTCACTCATGGCGAAGTAGGCATACATTTGGCTTACGTCAGACAATACTGTTAGCGGCAAAACCTCACCGCTGCCCACCAAGCTGCCAGCTTTGTAGGGTATTTTACCTATGTATCCGTTAGCCGGCGCGGTAATGGATGTATAGCCCACATTAATTTGGGCATTGGCCACAATGGCCTTTGCCTGTTCCGCCGATGCTTTTGCTGCTTCAAATTCCGATTTTGCGGTTTTTAGCTGCACATCGGCTATTACATTGTTCTGCACCAACGGCGTTAAGCGGTCAACCTCAATTTGTGCTTTCAACATATTGGCTTGGGCGGCCAACAAGCTAGACTGTGCGCTGGCCAATTGCTGGGTATAAACATGGTCGTTTATTTTAAACAACAACTGCCCTTTGGTAACATAAGCGCCTTCGTCAACAAAAATCTTTTCCAAATAACCGGCCACCTGCGGGCGCACATCCACATTCACCTGGCCCTCCAGCGAGGCCGTAAATTCCTTGTAGGTGGTAACGGGGGATGTTGTTACGGCCACCACAGGCAGCTGTGGTGGCGGCATGGCACCGTACCCGCCGCCAGCTTGCGATGGGCCACACCCATATTGCAGGCTAAATGTGGCAATTAGCAGTACATATAACATACTGCCCCCTAAAGAAGCATCTTTAAAACATTTCATCATCAATAATTTAAGTGTAACTCAATAAAACTTTCCCGTAGGCAGGCCAATCGAATAATCATTGCCCAAGCAGTAGCTGGCAATGTGTGAGAACTTATGCTGCAAATAAAACAGCGCGGCGTATTTATATTTTCATACTGTAAAATTAACGCCACTTTGTTTCTTAAACATTTACCTTATCAGGGTATTCATTGTACTTTTCACGGGAATGTTTAAGAAACAATGCGGGTGTTTGCCCGGTATGTTTTTTAAAGAAACGGTTAAAATAGGCATCATCCTCAAAATTAAGGTGGCTGGCTATTTCCTTGGCCGAGTGCTTACCCCAAAACAACAGGCGTTTTGCTTCCATGATGCGTTTTTCGTCAATTATTTGTTTGGCGGTGCGCCCGGTGGCCATTTTGATCAAGTCGTTCAAATGGCCGGGGGTAACGTACAGCATATCAGCATATTGCGATACCTGCGTATGCTCTAAAAAGTGTTCGTCTGTTAGGTTATTAAACTGTTTTACAATTTTATTTTGGGTAGAATCCATTTGCAGCAAACTGGTTTCGCCCGCGCCTTGCCTTGCTGCAGCAATAATAAAAGCGTTTAATAAATTTTTAGCAACCAAGTGCCTTTGGGGCCTGCGGTGCAAGTACTCTTGCTCTATCAAGTAGGCATACGTCTCCAGCTCTCTCAAGGCCGTTTTACTTTTTACCGGCAATACAACTTGGCCAAACAAACACTGCCAGCACGACATGATGCCCTCGGCCTCCGAAAGCAAAAAATCTTTATAAAACTGAATATGCACCATCTTGTGCCAAATGTTGCCAGTGTGCTGAAAAACTTGGCCTGGGGATAAAAAAAGTAAAGCGGGGGCTTTAACCGTGTATTCTTTAAAATCGGTGTAATTGCTTACTTCACCCTCTAACAACAAACAAATTTTAAATGCTGTATGCCGGTGTGGGCGCAACATTGCTTCAAACACTTGGCTGCCTTCAAATGTTTTTATAATAAAATCGGTGCCTGGCACACAATCTTTTAAATCAAAAATGGGTATGCTCAAATTGTTCTTCATAGTCTTTGCCCTTCTTACTCGTTGAGACGGTAAAAATAAGGAAAAGATGCAAGGGCTTGCACCCCCACTGAATGAATAAACCGATAAATTATATAAATGGTTACGGCTGCCTGCCTAAACAAAAAAGGTTAAATTCATAGGTTAACATTGGGTAAATACCTAAAAGCTTTATATGCTACGGTTGCTCCATCACCCACTCCGAACTCCAAGCGTCTGGTTGCAATTTTGTACTCTGCAAACTACCGTACTCTATGTTAAGGTATGTGTTGTTGGCCAAATTTCTAAACCTTACGGTGGTGTTGTCAACTGGCTCAACAATCCACATAGAACCTCTTGACTGGTAGTTAACCGACAGCATACTAGCAGGGTCCTCCGTACTTATGTACACATCTTTCCAGCGGTTTTTTATGTTGTAAAAATTGGTTCCGTTCACTGGTATTACCTGCCACTGTGCGCTCCACCAGCCCTGATCAATCGGCGTGCAAGTGGCCGGACCAAGCTCATTGTTGAGGTACGTATTTTTCCAAAAATTTTTAAGCTTTACGTATGGTGGCCCATTAAACGCGGGCTGCTGCGGAATGCCTTGGTTTACAGGCGCGTTAAAGGCATTGCCCACCAGCCTGGCTGTGTTGAAAACCGGCGTAACAACCATGCTGGGGTACTCGTTCAGCGGTACAATCATTATTGCATCCGTATGTATTGTTTGGCCAGCTTTTACCCAATAGCCGATTTGTACAAAACGGTTGTTTTGCTGCGTTTTATTGGTAGCGCAATCTTTGTCCTCCACGTTGGCTAACACGTTGCAAGCTTCGGCCGTTAGGGTTACTTGTTTATTAGTAAAACGTGCGCCAGTGGCATTTAAACAATCAAACCGGGCAACATCGTGCGACAGGTCGTTTAACAACGTAAAGCCCTGTGGGAATAGCAATATTTTAGCTTCGCCAGTGGTATTGGTTACATAAAACCGGAGTGAGTACCGGCTAAAATTGCCTTTGTTACCCACCTCTTTTTCACTTTGCTTTAAAATTGAAAACCCCATTTGCAGGCCGTTAAAAACAGCCGGGGTAGTGTCAGTTACCTTAAAGGCCTGTGGTTGCTGTTGGCCCCGTACGGTGCCAAGCATTGCTAAGCCCAAAAGTAGCAGAACGTATGGTATTTTATGCATAATATATGTATTTGGATGCAATAATGGATGCTAAATATAATATTTAATGCTTTACAAATTCTACCCTCCTGTTGTTTGCCTTGCCTTCCATGGTAACGTTATCGCTAATGGGTTTGGTGTCGCCGAAACCTTTTGCCATAAGGCGGGAGGCATCTACCCCCATGGTTACCAATTGCGCCATTACTGCGGCTGCCCGTTGTTGGGAGAGTGTTAAGTTGTGCGCAGGCGTACCCGAGTTATCAGTATGCCCATCAACTTCAAACTTAAGTTCGGGGTTATCCTTAAGCACTTGTATAACCATATTTAATGTGCCCATGCTTTCTGGCTTAATCGTGGCTTTATCAACATCAAAGTTTATGCCATGGGTAACTATCTTGGCGTTGGTAAATTTTTTGCCCAACATGTTCATGCCCCCGCCTTTAGCAATGCGAAAATTCCTAAAAATTACCGGGTTTGTTTGGTCGCCGATTGATTCGATATCCAAGTGCGATGGTGCAAAGGATGCCCTTGGCACTACCAGTACCCTAAATTGGTCAACATAAATTTTTAACTGTTGTTTTTTATAGGCAACCGCAATGTGGTGCCATTTATTTTTAAAATTGTCTTCCCTTATGTCCTCAGGTAGGTCACCTTTTAAAAACCCATCGTACGAATTGTATTGGCATTCGCTTGGTGCGACCTTTATATTAAAATTTTCATCACCAAATTCGTTTGGTTGCTTATAAAAATATAATATCAATGGGTATGCCTCATTGGCATATATGTCGTACTCAACAGTAAAATTATCAGTTAAGTATGATGGCGATTTAATAAGCGGCATCACTTTGCAGTAATTGCCGTCAGTTAATAAAAAGGCTAATTCATTATTAACCTTGTTCAACACCGCCTGGCCACCTTTTAGGTCCCAGTGGCTCGGAAACTCCCCTTCCTGGTCGTCGGCAAAATGGTCTTCAAACAACACAGTGTCGCCGGGCACAAAATCATAATTGTTATACGCTTTAATGGTAGTATCAAAATATAACGGGTCACCGTCCTCCGTTGAGGCAGCCCCGGCTTGTAGGCCAAGGCTGCTTTGGAAAACGGAAGAATCCCCCCCAGGATATAATTCATTATGAATTTCAAATTGTTGTAGGCCCTTATCTACGTCTGCTGGCTGGCCTAATTTCGTAGTATTTTTTGGGCTGTATTTGCCCGCTGTAGCTTGGCCGGCAACTGGCTGCATATTAAAGTAACATGCCATAATGGTGAATGAAACAATCGCTAACTTTTTCATAGGGCACCTTTTAATTTTTTACTAAGTAATCAGTTTTTCCATATGGAGGAATAGTATGCATGCTCACTTAAAAAACACATACATAAACAAAGCAACATATTAACCAACCTATGGTGCTAAACAATTGGTAAATGGCAGCATTTAACAAGCAAATGGGCGATACTGGTTAATGGACGGCATTATAGTGTTATTTTTTTTTTCACGTTTTGGCCTTGGATATGAAGTTTAAGTGTGTAGTCGCCTTGTGTTAACCGTTGTACGTCAATGGTTAATGTTGGCTGCATTAGCTTATTGCCGGTTACTATCAACTTGCCTTGGCTGTTGCGCAGCTCGTATTGCAGCGGATGAGGGGTTTCAATTACCAGCCCATCCCTCGATTGGTTAATATATATACCAATCACCAGCATATTCAAATATTATTTTGAGGGTTCAAGCAATCAAAATAAATGCAATGCCCCAAAAAAATTTCACGTGCTTTACAATCGGTAGGTTTTATTGGTTAAACAGTGGCTTTGGGTTAATATGTGGTAATCGTAAATTATCGGCTTTTACCCAAAACGGCCATAAGACTGGCAAGTAATCTACTTGCTTTGCCTTCGAACAAGGGTGCTATTTATTAATGGCTTCCAAAAATGCATCCTTCCTTCGTTTGGATACAAACACTTCATCCCCATTACTCATGATGACTGACCCGCCCTCACCTTTTATATATTTTTTTACCTCGTTTAAATTAACCAAGTAAGAATTATGTATCCTAAAAAATTGAAATTCACCCAACAACTCATCGTATTCCTTTAGCGTTTTGGAGATGGTAAGCTTTTCGCCATTTTTTAAATAAAAAAAAGTGTAGCTGCCGGACGCCTCACAATACAAAATCTCGTTCACATGCAATACCACCAGCCCGTCCTGGGTTGAAAGGGTAATGCGCGAAAAACCATGGCCAGGTGTTTTAATGTTATTCACCAGAATGTCAATCGGTAATGGGGCATCTTTTAAATTTTTTCTTCCTTCAAGCCGGCCAAGTGCGTTTTTAAGTTCGTCCAAATCAATAGGCTTAAGCAAATAATCCAACGCGCTAAACCTAATGGCCTTTATTGCATAGTGGTTGTAAGCCGTTGTAAAAATTACTTTAAAATTAATCTCGGCAAGGCTGGCCAATAATTCAAACCCGGTTTTATCAGGCATTTCAATATCTAAAAACACCAAATCGGGCTTCGCCTGTTTTATTAATAGTAACCCTTGTTCTGCATTTTCGGCCGTGCCCACCACGTTAACCAAAGGGCAGTGGTTGTAAATGAGGTGCTGTAGCAGCGATATACATTTTTTCTCGTCGTCAATAATAATTGCGCTTACCATAACTGGCTATTTTTCTATAGGTAAAATTAGCTTAACACGTGTTCCGGCGGGGTTGCCCTGCTCATCAAGCAAATCAGTAAATATAATTGCTCGGCCATCGCTGTAGGTAGGGTTTGCCAGCCGTAGCCGTTCTTCGGTAAGGCGAACCCCCATGGAATGATGCGGTTTTCGCTCGGGCGAGACTACTTCGGTTGCCTTGGGCCTTCCTGTGCCGTTGTCTTCCACCAACACCGTTAAACTGCCCTTGCCCCATTGTATGTCAATTTTCAATTGTTTGTCACCTATTTTTTTGGCAAAACCGTGTATAAGTGCATTTTCTACAAACGGCTGGATGATCATGGAAGGTATCATCATTTGTTCATCATCTATTGCAGGGTCTATGGAAAAAACATAGGTGAAGTTTTCAAACCTAAACGACTCAAGCTCGAGATACAATGTAAGCGACGCTATCTCCGATTTAACGGAAATGAATTGCTTGCCTGAATTTTCCAAAATCAGCCTTATTAACTTAGAAAATTTGGATAAATATTTTGACGCCGCGTCAGTATTACCGGTAACAATGCTTGCTTGGATGGAACTTAGTGAATTGAAAATAAAATGCGGGTTCATTTGGGCACGCAAAGCCTTCATTTCCAATTGTGCCATTTGCTTTGCTATGTTGGCTTTGGCAGTTTCAGCATTACGCACAGCCCCAACCCGCCACTTAAAAACAACATACGTGGCTCCTGCTAAAATGGCTATTGCCAACACCAAAAACCACCAAGTTTGCCAAAAAGGTGGCCTAATAAAAATATCGAGTTTAACCACGTTGCTCCATAACTGGGCATAATTAGCGGCCTTTACTTCAAAAACGTAATGGCCTGGCAAAAGGTTGGCAAATGTTATGCTATTTTCGGGTGTAATTATCCAGCCGGTGTCAATGTCTTTTAACCGGTAAGCAAACATATTTTGCTCAGGCTTTGAATAACTTATGCAAGCAAAATCAACCTGCAGCCGGTTTTCACCGTGGCGCAAAACTAAACCACCAGCCATAGGTAGCGCATTTACTGAATTGTCATTAACCCGCAGGCTGGTAATTTGTGCATATGTCGGTGCCTGAATTGGCGCATTAAACGGGGCTTTAAAAACAACCAATTTGTTTTCCTGACCAATCAATAACTGGCGTTTGCCTAAGTATAAGAGGCTGTACAACCCATCGCCCACGTCAAGGCCGTCTTCCTTGTCATAAATGGTAAAGCTTCGTTTGGCAAAATCGTAATATACCAGCGCTGCGTCAGTTATAAACCAAACATTATCACGCTCGTCCAGTGCCACAGCGTTAACAGGTACATTTTTTTCCAATAGAGGCGATCTAATATATTTATATTCATGGGTGTTACTGTTAAATAAAACCAGCCCGTTTTCGCATCCCAAAATATAAGTGCCGTCTTTTTTTTGGGCCATCGCGTATGGCTTGTATTGGGCACTGTCTCTCGAAAAAAAATAGGGTACAAAAACATCTTTTGCCTTGCTGTATTTATATAGGTAGGCATTACCCAACAACCACGTGTCGCCAAGCCTGTCGCAGTAAAAACGCCATACCAAATCTTCCCGTAAGCCATAATTTTCCTGCAGGCTGTAATGCTTAAGCCGCTTGAATCGGATATTAAAAAGGTCTATTCCATTTTTGTAGGATGCCACCCAAACACTGTCGCCATTCACAATGGCATAATTTATTTTTTCCCTTGTCAACGTATCAGGCCCGTGCGTGGCATGGTTGAGCGTTTTTACAACCTGCAGGTTTTTATCCAATATCGTTAACCCTTTCCACGAAGCTACCCAAACCCTGTTAAATTTGTCGGTAGAGACCGAGGCAATATCTACCGCGTCCGGCCCGGAGGCTGCTGGCAGCCGGGCGAAACGTTTAACTTCCCGAAGGCTGTCGTCCAAAAGCTTAAGCCCCGTTTTGTTATGCCAAGTACAAATGGCATAGTATCTTTTGCCTGAAATATTTACTGTGTCCATCGAAAAAACAAAACCGGCATGCTGCACCGCTAAGCTATTAAACATGGGTTCGGCAACCTGTATTCTGGCAACACCAATGTCGCCATCGCAACCCGCCCACAAAGTGCCCTCATCATCATGTAAAAACCCCGTGATTGAACCAACCATTATTGACGCGTCGTCGCCCGGGATGTTTTGGTATGCCGTAAGGCTTTTTCTATCTGGGGTATAACCGTTTGCCAAAAGCCCAATTTTCAACAACCCGCCAACAGTACCAACATACAAATAAGCCTTTCCGCCCGAATTGACCTTGATAACATCGTTTACAATATTATCAACATTGTTGGGCGCGTCTACCTCCCATTTTATGCCCTCAAAAACCCCCGTCTTTTGATTCAAATGCAGCAACCCCTCCCCCCATGTACCGGCCCACAGCTCGTGATGGTCGTCAACATACACTTTTGAAACCAATACATCCGCGCCATTAGCCAACACCGGCAGCCTCCTGCTTACAAAATTTTTTTTATTAATAAACACAATGCCTGCTTGGGTACCAGCCACAAGCTCCTCGTTGTTGTAGGTTGTAATGCTCAGCAAGGTATACTTATAATGGGGATCATTTTGCTTAGGTTGCCAAACATACCGGAAGCCGTTTTTTTGGGTATCAAATTTTTGTAACCCGCCGTCACAGGCGGCCCAAATATTATCGTCGCCATCAATATAAAATTTTAATTTATAACCCAAACCGTGCCCGTTAATGTCGGTTAGCTGGGTACATTTAAAGGTAGTGGCGTCCATACGGCAAGCACCCAATGTAGTGCCTATCCAAAGGTTACCTTTTTTATCCTCTGCCATTGACACAATGTTGTTGCCAATTAAACTAAGGCTGTCGTCAATTTTATGGCTCAGGTAAACAACGTTGGTTCCGTCAAACCTAAAAAGGCCGTTGCCTGTGCCAAACCATAAAAAATGCCTGCTGTCTTTAAAAATGCAATTCACCCATTTTACGCCGGCTTTTTGCAACAGGGGAAATTTGCTAATGGATAGCGATGGCTGGTTTGCAGTAAATGGAACCCTTACAGATTGTGCATGGGTAACACAACACCAGGCAAGAAATATGGCAAGCAAAAAAAATTTCATGTTATTGGTAACGAATGTACTATAAAAATCAACACGGCTATTTTTAGGCAGCCATGCATTTTAGCCAAGGCATTGGTGGCAAAAAAATGCCCGCAGTTATGCAGGCAGTTTTGAAAATTACTATGGTTGGCCGGTTATTTTTTTATAATCGCCGGTTTTAACGTTAGCCAGCCCAATACGGGGAAAAAATGCATAGGTACTGTAAGTCCGGGGAACAATTCAGGCGACTCAACGCTAACAGGCAGCTTTGCAGCAAACGGCCCCAATATGGTTACAAAGCTGAGGATGGCGAATATTAGGTTAAATGCCAGGTCTGCCTTCCCCTTCATCCATTTGTCCAGCAGCCAGTAACCCAAAGAAGCCAGCAAGCAGCCCACCACGCTGGACATGAAAACTGCTATGGGCGTGAAAACTTTGGAAAAATCGGCCTCCAAGGCACCGATATACACTTTTTGATAAATAAATGATGCCAGCCCGGCCAACAAACCGAGCAACAATGATTTTTTAAGCATATGTTTTTTATTTTTTAACTACCGGCACACTGAGGTCAATTTTTATTACCTCTCCCACATCGCCGCCAGGTTTGCCTATATGGTAATCGTTTCGGTTAACACTAAAGCTTCCGGTAAAGGTTAAGCCCGTACCGCTTTTTTGTAGGCTGAAAGGAATAGTTAACTCTTTTGATACGCCATGCAATTGCAAGCTGCCGATTGCTTGGTAGCCTGCGCCAGCCTGTATAATTTTTGATGATACAAATTTTATAGCAGGGTATTTGGCAACATCAAACCATTCATCGCTTTTGGCATGTTTGTTTTGCAAACCGTTACCCGTGTTGATGGATGCCGCGTCTATCGTTACATCAAACACAGAAGCCCCTAGGTTTTTTTCGTCAAAAACAATATTACCGGTAAACGTTTTAAAAATGCCTGACGCGTCATCGCTGGTAAAATTAATACTGTACTTGTCAATTATTTGCCAAGCCTGCACGGCTGTAAAAGCAAACACTGCCACCAGCAGCAGCAGTGTTGCCATTGAAAAAAAAAATTTCTTCATAGTTTGTTTTAACCTTTTACAAATTCTGTGTTGGCAATAAGGTAAACTTCATCGCTTACCACTGCAGATGGAAATGAAGTGGCGATACCAAAATCAGAACGTTTGATAACACCGCTAATTTTAAAGCCAGCTATTGTTTTTTTGCTCATTGGGTTGGTAGTGGTGCCATTCAACACAACATCTAACACTACTGCTTTAGTAACGCCATGCAGTGTTAAATCACCTGCAAGCTTGTATTGTTTGTCGCCAGCTTTTTTAAATGAGGTGCTTTTAAAACTAAGTGTTGAAAATTTGGCCGCGTCAAAAAAATCCGGGCTCTTCAAGTGGTTGTCACGTTGTTCGTTATCCGTATTGATGCTGCTAACATCAGCAGACAATTCAATTACCGCATCAGAAAAATCATCCTTAGACGCCGTAATTTTTGAATCGAAGCTTTTGAAAGAACCGTCAATTTCAGAAATGGTTAAATGGGTAACGCCAAAACCCAGCCTTGAGTGCGCTTTGTCTGTACTCCATGTTTGCGAAAAAGCTGTTGCTGTTAATACTAAAGCTGTTGCCAATAGAGAAATCCTTTTCATAATTGCTGTTTGTTTTACTTTTTGTGATTATAAAAAACGTGTACATACATTGATTATTTTGAAAAAAATTGGTACGCTGGTGTCAAATACCAATTGGTTTTAATACCTGCCACGCTATCCGCATACATTGCCTGGGGTACAAACTTCGCCGCTGGTTTGTGTAACCTGCTCCCTAAACGGGTTCTGGCGCCTCCATTCATCAAATGATTTTTCCAGTGCTGACAAAAAAACATCCACAGGTTGGGCACCTGAAACAGCATATTGCCTGTTTAAAACAAAAAAAGGCACCCCGCTTACACCTATCGCCTCTGCTTCCGCTAAATCATTCTTCACATTGCCTACATAATCCCCCGCGGCAAGTGCCTTTTTTATCAAAAACCCATCCAAACCAATCTCCTCGCCTAACTGCGCCAAGGTTTCTTGGTCTGCAATATTTTCACCCTTTGTAAAGTATGCTTCAAACAATGCCTCTTCTGCCTGGTTACCAAAGCCCCGTTCTTTGGCAAAACTGGCAAAGCGATGTGCATCAAATGAATTGGCAACCACAGCTTTGTCAAAATTGTACACAAGCCCTTCGTCGGCCGCCATATTGGTTACATGGGCGTTCATCTGTTGCGCTTGCGTAAGCGACCAACCCTTCCGTTCGGCTAAGTATTGGTTAATATTCTTGCCCGGCTGTGTTTGCATATTGGGGTCAAGCTGAAAACTTTTCCACTCCACAACAATATCATCAGCATGGGCAAACCGTTGCAATGCCTGCTCAAAACGGCGTTTGCCTATATAACAAAACGGACACATTACATCGCTCCAAATCTCTACTTTCATTCAATTGCTGCTTTACCTTGTTTGCAAAACCTTACCTGCGTGCTACATGGTTGGTAATTTTTTGCAATACAAAATTACATACCTTTACTATACATAAGTAACTACTATACTAATGTATATCGGTATACTAGAGTATAGCAAAAACAAATAATATGATACCTATAAAACAAGGGCAGGGAGAACACCATGTTTGCTCGGCAGAGTTTGCTATGGCGGTGAGGGATACGCTGGACGTAATTTCAGGAAAATGGAAGCTGCCGATACTGGGTTCGCTCATTAATGGGAAAAAGCGTTTTAAGGAGTTGCAAAAAGACATCCCTAGAATAACTGCCCGGATGCTTAGTAAGGAATTGCGTGAGCTTGAAATGAACCAGCTAGTGAAGCGTACGGTATACGATACCATACCAGCCACGATTGAGTACGAAAAAACACCGTATGGCTGCTCCCTTGACAAGGTGTTATTTGAAATGAAAGAATGGGGCACCCAGCACAGAAAGCGCATTATACACAAAGGCAAATTAAAGGCTGAGTAAGGCGATACATTGTGGTTGCAAGTACTTATTTTGCGCCTACCGTCTTTTTAAAAGCCTCAAAATCCACCTCCGCTTGGCTAACTTTAACTTTAAGCACTGCTGCCTGCTTTTTAAGGATGGCCTGTTTGTTAACAATGCTTTGCTTTATATATTGGAACGATTGAAAGCCAGTGCGTATGGCATTTTCAAGCCGTTTCCGCTCGTCTTCAATAGACGCATTCATAATCGCATATTCCCTTTGAAGAAGGTCATTATCTGGCCGGTAAACAAACGTTGAGCCCAATTGGCGTTGCCAAGAAAACAATATCTGCATGTAGGCGGGGCCTATGCCTTGTACCTTGGTGTTGTTAAGTTTTGAAATATCTGCTGCATTCAATACCCCTCCGCTATACAGTAATTTTTTTCTAGCCTCCCCGAAGGAAGGTATTTTATGCTCCTGCACGTAAAACCGGCTTAAAAAAACATGCAATTGCAGGTTGTACAACCGTTCCTCTAGTGCTTTTTGGCGTGCCATTAACTCTTTGGGCAGGTTGCGGAACTGTTCAATCAACGCCAGCATTTTTTGGCTGCTTTCTCCGTAGGCATCAAATTCAGCCGGCCGGTTGTGCTGCTCAATGGCTGCGTGCAAACGCGTTTGCAGGTTGGTGAATTCGGCTTTTCGCGCAGCAAGTTCATTTTGTATTGCCCGCCGCCATGGAAGCATGGGTACTATACAAACAGTGGCAATACCCCCCAGCAAACTATACCAACCATTAACATAACCAAGGGCTAGGCTGCAAACAAGGCCGCCTAACAGGGCAGCCTGTTGGTATTTATTATACTGGGTAAACTTTTTATCTATTGGGGCGGGTGACGGGCTTGTGACGGGCAATGAGGAGGCTTCTATTTTATTTAACTGAATTTTATCCACCCTAAAGCCGTTCACAAACTTGTCAATATCCTGCAGCAATTGGCTGTTTTGCAAATATGTATCGTCAAAAAAATACAATATGTTGCGCTTTTCCTTAAACGCGCACCATATACACTCGGTTAATTTTCCCGGGTAGGTATGCAGTTTTGTATTGCGGCAGGTTACCATGCCCTTTAAAAAAACATCCAACTCTTTTATCCATTCCCTAGGCAGAGGCCTGTTAACGCTTTTCTCAAATGCATCGTGGAACAAAGCAGCCAGCCCTTCGCCTAAATAGGTTAGGCTCAAGCTGTCGTTTGGGGGCGACAGCTTGTTGTTTTTATTGCGCAACGAGAAGGCAAAATAATGTTGTTTGATGGCCGTTTCCTCGTCAATGTCTTCATTGGTGCTGTTTTTACCGGCAAATGGGTGCCTGCCTAAAAAAAGTAGCTGGAAGATAAGGATGGCCATCGAAAAACTGTCGGTGTTGGCAGTACGCATTACATTGGCGAAACTGGTGTTTGCCAACAGTTCAGGCGGGGTATAGCGCGGCACCCCCACCTCGCAAAAATGGTAGCCGTCGCCGTCTTTTAGTTGAAAGGAGTCACAGTCAATAAACGCTACCATGCCCCTTGCATTTACCAATATGTTGCCCTCGTTTACGTCGCCCACCACTAGGCCAGCACTGTGCAGCGACTGGAATGCAGCGGCAAGGTTGCGTGCCACATGCACCAAAAAATTATACCCCTTGTCAGGAAAAATCTTTTTCCGGTCCATGGGGCTAAATAACATGTGCAAAGGGTAATAGTCAACCAGCTTCTTCATTACAAAGCCTGCAACCATGTTTCGGTTGTCGGTAACTACATCGGCCGGCCAAGCGGCATATTCTTCAATATGGCTGTTGTACATTGCCGCCATAATGCCAAGCTTGCGTGCTTTTTTTTCTGCCAAGGGCTCGGTGTATACCTTTAGCACCTGGCTGGCGTTGCCTGCAAGTTCGTACACGGTGCCTTCGCCGCCTTTGCCCAGCTCGCGCAAAACCGTGTAATTGTTTGTTTGCCCCTTGTAAAACAGGTTACTCATGCATCAGTCGTGTTGCAAGCAATAGGGTTTTGTCATCATCCGTACGGCCGTTAATTAAATCGCCCGCCAAAAAATCGGCCAGTTTTTTATCCAATATATTGGTATCATCCTGTGTTTTTGCCTTTCTTAGCCATTTAAACATGCTTGTAAAAAAGGGCTGGTGTACAGTCATGGTATCGTAATTAAGTGCTAGCATCTGTAGGCCGTCGGTAAATATACCTACCTCAGCCACAGGCTGGTTGATAAACTGCATTTTAACATTGGCAAAAGCTGCATCGTCAATAAAAAAATGGGTTGTGTTGCTGTATTCGCCGTTTTGCGGCCACCATACCGTTACATAACCCCCATTGGCGTCGTCTCGGATGATGGCACCATCGCCTATTTGAAAAAAAGCAGCCTTCCCTTCATACAAAACGCAGCCCAACAGCGTACACGAGAATTCATTCAACGGTTCTCCGGCCTGGTTTGCCTTTTCCACAAACGCATCGTACACCTGCTCAAACATGCCAAGCAGCGCAGCCACATCAACTTCATCACCAGCATTTATTGCCGCACAAAGCAAGCCTATCATTTGACATGTGAGGAATGCAGACGCGTCGGCAGCAAATTTTGCACTGCCGGCGCCATCGCTGCCGCAACAAACCAAAGCTTCGCCGCCGTCAGGCTGCATAGCAATGGTGTATCGCACGGCATCCTCGCAGGTTTTACCTGTTTGCAGGTGCGATGTGCCGGCAACACTTTGGCCGATTGTTTTCCAGGTCATAACTCAGACCATCCGCTTGGTGGGGGTAAACTAATATTGGAACCCGGGTTTTTGCTAGACACCATCTTCATGGATGCCGATAGCCATAAAAAGAACTCCCGAAACATCAGGCCACGCAATTTTAGGGGTTCCCTTACCGAAAGCTCGCGCAGCACTTCAAAATTGGCACCCTCAATGCCGATGGCAAAAAAAGCGAACGACTTCCGTTCCTCTCCTTCCCTAATTTGTTTGGCCGCCTGCCGCCAACTGTCAGTAGGGGCACCGTCTGTTATCAGTATAATCCAAGGTTTGTAATAAGCAATACCGTGCTCCTTATACTCCTGTTTCCGTTGGTTAACCAAATCTATGCCCGTGGCAACAGCGGCGCCAAGGGGGGTATCGCCCGTAGTATGCAGTGTGCGGGGTATAAAATTAGCCACCGTTTGAAAGTTAGTTTCTATACTCACCGGGCCAAAGGTAACAATAGCAACTTCTACCCTTTTGGTGGCCAGGTGGTCGCCCATCAGTTCTTGCTTAAAGGCCTGTATGCCGTCATTCAATTCGCGTATCGGTTTGCCGGCCATAGAGCCAGACGTATCTAGCAACAGCACGCAGGGGCATCGTGGCTCGGGGTTGTCAGCAAAGCTCTCGCTGCCAAAAGGCACTTGCTCAAATGAAATATATTCGTCTACCATTAAGAATTACTTTAAAAAATTAGCTGCAATATTAATAAAAGTACTGTTTGTGTGCGAAACGGCAAACTTCACCATGGGTTGCACATGGCCAAACAAATCGCAGGAAAACAATCATTTCACCCTCAAAATTAATTGTAAACACCAAATAAAAGGGTTGGACAAAAACAAGTATTGTCACCAGCCAAGCCATTATGGGTATATGCCACGCTTGTTTTTAGCCCAACAACACCGCAAAAAAGCCCCTTAAATAGGGGGAAATTTATACCAGCTTTTACACTTTTTTTTCATTAACCAATTTTTAATTTTCTGCTACGTTCTTCATAACATACCTTAGGGTTACATATAAACAAAAATCCTCTTTTGATTAGGGCCAATATCATTATCATCTTCTTTTTTTTAGCCGCGCTTCAACCAGTGCGCGGGCAGGTAGAAAATATACGCAAAATCCAGCAGTCACTTTCATCTATTAGCGACAGCCTGCGGTATGTGGATGCCATCAACACCGTTTCGCTGCTTTTGTATGAGCAAAACGTTGACAGCTCCCTTTACTATGCCAACATTGCAAGGGCAATCTCCCGCCGCTTAGGGTATGCAAAAGGCATAGCTGACGCAACAAACAACATAGGTATTGTTTTTGACATAAAAGGAAACACCCAGTTTGCGCTACGATACTACAACGATGCGTTTAACGAATACTCATCCATCCATGATTCCTCCAATATGGTTCAAACCATCATGAATATAGCGATGGTGTATAACCTTAGTGGCAACAACGCAAAAGCCATAGCAAACTTTAAACATGCATTGGCAATTGGCGAGGGCATTTCCCACGATTCCATCATGTCGCTGGCCATTTATAATTTTATGCTGGACTACCCAGGCGAATTTACAGCCAGCTCAGCAAACGCATACATCCAAAAGGCCTTGGCTATTGCCTTAAAATACCATGACGTAAGAATTTTAGTAGCTATAAAACAATTAAAGGCAAACGAATTAATAAAAATTGGCAACAAGGATGAAGGCATAAAATTATTGCGTGAAACCGTGGACACGGCCTTACATATGAACCTTTACTTTCTTAGCTTGGACCCTTTGATAGAACTTGGCGACCTGCTGATTAACAATGATACTGCCAAAGCCCTTGCCTATTACAAACACGCGTTGGCTATAACAGAACAGAACGAGTTTCACAGTTACTCGAAAATGGTTATCAAAAAGTTGTACGATTTTTATGTAGCCAAAAACAATATAACCCTTGCCTACTATTATAGCAGGAAACTGCTTACCGCTTACGAGAATGAGCAAAACAACAACGACACCGCAGGTATTGACTACATTGAATATGCGCTGAAAGACCAACAACTTGAAGCAGCACAAATAAAATCGGCCTATAGCTCCAGGCTCCTTTGGCTGGTTGGGGCCATTTGCGCATTGGCGATCACCATCATCATAATTCAATTAGGCAACCGCAGGCGTTCACAAAAAACACATACCGTTTTACAACATAATTTTGCCCAGTTGGAGTCTGCTACCAACTCCTTGGAACAAGGCAATAAAAATTATGCGCGCCTTATACGCATTGTTGCCCACGACCTGCGCAACCCCATTGGCGCGATAAACAGCATTTGTACCTTGCTGCTAAGCGATAATAAATTAGGCCCGGCCGAACAGGATTGGATAAAGCTTATTCACAAGTCGAGCCAAAGCTGCTTGCAATTGATAAGCGAACTTTTGCAGACAGACTTTATGTTAAAAGAAGATTCGCTGAATAAAGAAAACATTGACTTGTCGGCCCTGTTACAACAAACGGTAAAACTGCTAAACTTTAGGGCCATAGAAAAAAAACAGCCAATCATTTTACAGGAAACAACCAGCGGTGAAATTTTTGGTGATTACAATAAGCTTTCCCGCGTAATGAATAATCTTATTGTAAACGCCATTAAATTTAGCAAAGAAGGGGGAACAATATGGGTAAACGCTGAAAAGAAACCCGAAGGCATTTTACTTACGGTAAAAGATACAGGCATCGGTATACCTGCCACTATTGCAAACCAGCTTTTTAACCCCTTTAGCAACGCCAAGCGGCAAGGCACAGCCGGCGAACCTTCTTTTGGTTTGGGGCTGTACATCAGCAAACAAATAATAGACGCGCACCGCGGCCGCATTTGGTTTGAAAGCGAGCCAGGCAAAGGCACCACGTTTTATATTTTATTGCCTGAAAAAACAGAATAAAAATGCCGTTGCCCGCACGCCAGGTTTACGAAAGATTGGTGCCGTACCCCATTTTAGATAGTGGTGAAACACACGGTTCATCAACCTAAGCCTTTCGTGCAATAAAACCGTGCAATACCCTCTTTAAACAAATACGTCCAAATTTGTTTTCTCTATCTTTAACACCCCAAACAAATTGAAAAATCACATGAATTACAAACAAAGTATATTAGTAATTGTAGGAATTATTTTACTACAGTGCTGTACAAATACACCCAAGCCTGCTACCAACCCCAATAATAAAAGCGCGGCTTTTTACTCCTTAGAGGATTTTAAAAAAGTGCCCAAAATTGACGCCCATGTGCACGTAAACACCATGGCGGCAGATTTTGTGCAGCAAGCCGAAACAGATAGTTTTAAGCTAATCACCATAAATTTAGATGATGTAAACGAGCCGCCCCCCATGGAGGCACAGCAGCTGTTTGCCTTACACCAAACACGTACATTCCCCAGCCGTATTTCGTATGCCACCACTTTTTCCATCAGGTATTTTAACGATACCGGCTGGCTGCGTCAACAGCTTGAATACCTAAAAAAATCATTTGCCCAAGGCGCTGTGGCAGTGAAAATATATAAGGTAATCGGTATGAGCCTAAAAGATAAAACCGGCAAATTTGTAATGATTGATGACCCAAGGTTTGCACCCCTGCTTGACTTTATTGAAAAAAGCAATATTACCGTGCTTGGCCATTTAGGCGAGCCCAGAAATTGCTGGCTGCCGGTGCAACAAATGACGGTTAACGGTGACAAAACCTATTTTACCAGCAACCCGGAATACCACATGTACCGGCACCCTAAGTACCCTAGCTACGAAGACCAAATAAATGCCCGGGACAATATGGTTAAACAGCACCCGAAGCTAAGGTTTGTTGGCGCGCACTTAGGCAGCCTTGAATGGAATGTAGATTCGTTGGCCATGCGGCTGGATGAATATCCCAACATGGCGGTTGATATGGCCGCACGCATTAGCCACCTACAATACCAAACAGCCAAAAATTGGCAGAAGGTGCATGATTTTATGGTTAAATACCAAGACCGTTTGTTATATGCCACCGACCTAGGAGCAGAAGTTACCAGCAACCCTGCCGAAACAAGCAAACACGCACACGAAACCCACTTAAGCGATTGGCAATATTTTGTAACCAATGACACTATGCATGTTAGAGACTTTGACGGCAGCTTTAAAGGGCTGCAACTACCGAAGGAAGTGATTGACAAGATTTACCGTACAAATGCAGAAAAATGGTTTCCCGGTTTGTTTGGGGAGAAACTTAGACAACAATAATATGCGGCAGCCATCGAAATATCTTGTTTCTACAATACTTCTTTTTAGTAGTTATACTGGCTGCCGCGAAACAGACCCAGTAATTGCTGAACAGGCAAATTTTTTTAAGGTGATTGAAACTAATGACTTACAATTGGATACGCCGAGGGAGGGGGAATGGCGGTTTGACCATGACGAGCATGAGCAAACCTTTGAGCAGTACAAAAATTCTAATCCGGTCCGCCCTTCTGGTAAACAACGGCTGATTTATATAGAGCCATTTGGCAGCTTTTCGGCAGGGGAACAAAAGGTGTTAGCAGGCATGGCTGAATACCTATCAATTTTTTACCAACTTCCAGTTCGATTTCTACCGCCTGCTAATGAAAATATAATACCTATAACAGCCAGAAGAATTAGAAGTGACGGCGGAGAGCAACTGCTTGCAACGTATTTTATTGACACGCTACTTAAAATAAACAAGCCAACAGATGCCGCAGTTGTGATAGCCGTTACAGCAAAAGACCTTTATCCAAAACCTAGCTGGAATTTTATATTCGGCCTTGCTTCCTATCGCGAAAGGATTGCAGTTTGCTCCATCAAACGGCTTTATAAAGACCTAAACAACACTGATGACTTAAACAAGTGTTTTTCAAGGCTAATCAATATCAGTTCTCATGAAACCGGACATATGTTTGGCCTCCATCATTGTGTTACAGCCAGTTGTGTTATGAATGGGAGTAACAGCCTTACCGAAACTGATTTGCAACCCAACAGGCTTTGCGCACGATGCCTTAAAAAACTATATTGGAATTGTAGGTTTAACAATAGAACCCGCCTAAAAGCTTTGCAAGACTTTTTTTATAATCACAGGCTTGCGCGCGGCTACATTACGGCAAAAAAGGATTATGACAAAACATCCACATCTAGATAAACTATCGATTATTTTTTACTAAATATTTTCATAAATAGCACTAACAGCAGTTAGTTCTTTTAAAATACCTGCCACCTACCTTGTGCTTTAAATACTAACATATGAAAGCACTTGTTTACCATGGCCCTGACAACAAAGCTTGGGAAGAAAAACCCAAACCACACATCAGCCAGCCGACGGATGCGGTTGTGAAAATTTACAAGACTACTATTTGCGGAACCGACCTGCACATTATGAAAGGAGACGTACCCACCGTTACTGATGGGCGGATACTTGGACACGAAGGTGTTGGTGTGATTGAGGAAGCCGGCAGTGCAGTGACTAATTTTAAAAAAGGCGACCACGTATTAATTTCCTGTATCACCTCCTGCGGTAAATGTGAATACTGCAAAAAAGGCATGTACTCCCATTGCGCGAACGGTGGCTGGATATTGGGCAACACTATTGACGGCACCCAAGCCGAGTACGTGCGCATACCTTACGCCGACAACAGCCTTTACCCTATACCTGCCGGTGCAGATGAAGAAGCCTTGGTGATGTTGAGCGATATTTTACCAACCGGCTTTGAGTGCGGCGTACTGAATGGCCAAGTTAAACCGGGCGACATTGTGGCCATTGTTGGCTCTGGACCAGTTGGCTTGGCAGCCTTGCTTACAGCACAATTTTTTACACCTGCGGAGATCATCATGGTTGATTTGGATGACAACCGCCTGGCTGTGGCAAAAACATTTGGTGCCAACCAAACAGTCAATAGTGGGCATGGCCACGCCATTGAAGAAATAATGAGGCTCACAGGCAACAAAGGCGTTGATGTGGCCATTGAAGCAGTTGGTATACCGGCAACATTTGAGCTTTGCGAAAAAATAATAGCCCCCGGCGGCCACCTAGCTAACGTAGGCGTGCACGGCAAAAGTGTTGAACTGCACTTAGAAACACTATGGGCACAAAACATTACCATTACAACACGGTTGGTTGATACAGTAACCACACCCATGCTATTAAAGGTTATACAATCCAATAAATTGAAAGCCAATCAATTAATCACCCATCATTTTAAACTAGCTGATATTATTGCCGCGTATGATACATTTAAACATGCCGATAGAGAAAAGGCTTTGAAGGTAATTATGACCAACGAATAATATACTTCGTTTCTGTTGACGTCAACTTGGTGCGACAAAGGCTTTACGAAGGTATTTTTAAATACAACTTTGTAAAGCCTTTTTTAATTACCGCATCAGCACTATATGTTGATGGCCAGCTTCTTTTGTTTAACACCCTGCGCAACTGTGGTGCCGTTTTCCAGTTGCATAACACTACCACTATTATTGTAGGTTACGATATATGTTACGAACAGTTTTTCCTTTCGGTCAAATATGTTTTTTACGTTTACGGTTTGGCAAAACGCGTTTGCGCTGGTAGGATAGTTTTTCAATTGCAGGGTGTCAAACATCCTCTCCCACAATACCACTTGTTTTTTATCCTTCACTTTAAAAATAATAACGTGCACGCTGGCGCATGCCATGTCGTAAGCCTTTGCATCATAATTATTGTCTCTCGCAATGGAAAAACTAATTTGCTTGTTAACTGCTTTTTCAGCTGAAAAAATAACGGGTAACAGCGTATGAAATACTGCAGTTGGCAGTAGTAACCCCATCATTATCTCCAGTAAAATCTTTTTCATTTTTACATTTTTGATGGTAAAGCAATTTTGATTTGGCGAATGTTTTTTCCTCATTCACAAAACAAAACTAATGCAGGCGGCAAGCTATAAAAATGGCTGATAGGCGGCCAT
Organism: uncultured Parafilimonas sp.; assembly: GCA_903882935.1. GTDB lineage: Bacteria > Bacteroidota > Bacteroidia > Chitinophagales > Chitinophagaceae > JABDFW01. Next base: position 121,840 of record CAIRZB010000100.1, read on the forward strand.
GTTGGTTACGTGGGTAAGTATCGGGGTAACGTCGGCGAACAATTCACCAACAAATAAAATGATCGGTAAATGAAGCTTACCGGTGGGTAAAAGCAAATTGGCATGGCAAATTATAATAGCCTTTAGGGGTATTGCATACAGGCACTAAAAAGCGGCTGCCCCACACATTGGAGACAGCCGCCATTGTTAAACTCAGGTTATAAACTGGTATTAATTTAAAAAAAACGATTTCTGGGTAGCCTTTTAAAACACCACTGCAAACTTTTACATTGCTTGGCCTGGGTACCACTTGCGCAACCTAACCTCAATGCCTTTATTACCGGCATCAACCAATTTTTTAAACGTATTTACATCACTAAAGCCACCTTGGCCGCGGTAGTGGTAGGGGTAAACAATCTTAGGTTTAAATTCCAGCACTGCATCAGCCGCCTCATTTACAGTCATCGTGTAGGGCAGGTTCATGCATACAAAAGCCAAATCAATGTTTTTTAGTGCGCGCATCTCGGGGATGCCTTGGGTATCACCGGCTATATAAAGCCTTTTGCCGCCAATACTAAGCACATAACCGTTGCCGCGGCCTTTGGTATGCATGGCTGTTGCGCTTTCGGGCAGGTTATACATGGGTATCGCTTCAATGGCAATGCCAGCTTGCGTGGTGCTTTCGCCGTTTTTCAACACCACAAGGTGGGCTTTATCTGCCTCCGACATTTTGTCTGCCACCGCCTGAGGAGCCACTATAATAGTGTTCGCGCCTTTCACAGAATCCAATGTTTTTTCATCAAAATGGTCGCCATGTATATCAGTAATGATAATAACACCTGGTGTCGCCAAGCCTTTAAAAAGAGCCGTTCCACCAGAAGGGTCAACGTACACTGTTACACCGTGCACCGTAAGCACTAAGGTGGCGTGTTGTACCGGTTGGATGGTAAGCGGGCCAATTTTTGTTTGGAAAACATCGGGCGCGCCCAACTGCGCGTTTGCGCCGTAAAACGCACAAAACAATACTGCTGCAATAATTGTGGATTTCATATTTTCATTAATTTCTGGTACAAAAATAGGCAAAAGCCCCACGCGGGGTTGGCCTTACTAACAACGCGGCTTTAAAAATAAAGCGTTCAAGTTACGTTATCCTAGTATGGTGTCGGTTATGAGCAGCATAAATCTAGTTATTGTTTTGCCCCTATGCAGTTAAAGTATTAAATTTTTAAACAACTTGTGGCAGTTGTTTGCAAGATTTAACTACATTTAGCACCGTTTTATACAAATTTTATATAAAAGATAACTTATTGCCAGTGAAATTTCCAGCCTGTTTGCTAACAATGGCCGTTTTGTTAACCCACTTCGTCGGTTTTGCCCAACAGCAGCCAACCGTTTCAAAAAAAGCAATAGCAAAATGGGTAAACAAAAAAGAATGGGCAAACGGCCTGCAATTAGGCCTGCACCCGAGTGTTAACCAAGATTCCTTTTATGTAGCTTATCACCGAAATAAAAAACTGTGGGATGCGGCTTTTTTATTTTTAAAAACCGAAGACCTTGCCGCCTTAACAGCCGGCAAACACCCCATAGTTGGCGAGGCGGTATTTGCCAATGTAACAGATGCACCATCAAAAAACCTGGAAGACGTTAAATGGGAATCGCACAAAAACTATGTTGACCTTCAATATATCATCAGGGGCAAGGAAATGATTGGCGTGGCCGACACTTCCACCGCAGTTATTACCCAACCTTATGCCGCAGATGTGATTAATTATACCGCAAAGGGAGTGTATTACACGACCGACGCTAGCCATTTTTTTCTATTTTTCCCCAATAATGCCCATCGACCAACTATTAAAGTAGAAGGCTATGATGTGGTTAAAAAGGTTGTGATTAAAATACAAACAGCACCTGCGGAACAGTGATAAAACATTTTTAAAATAACTAGTACAAGCAGTTACTACCCATAAAAATAATTCGGTCATGCAACAACCAACAACATCATCACGCCGTTCGTTTTTAGAAAAAATTGCTGCCGGAACCATTGGCGCAACCCTTGCCACAGGCATGGGTGCCAAGGTGTTTGCTGCAAAACCAAGCACCTATAATCACACCCACCCAAGCAACGATGCATTTGTAAGCGGCAAAAAATTTGTGCCCGTGATGGTTACCCCTTACAAACAAAACGGCCAAATTGATTACGACGGGGTTTCCCGCCTGATGGATTTTTACACTGCTGCCGGCGTAAAAGGTTTTTTTGCCAACTGTGCCAGCAGTGAAATGTACAGTTTAACCGAGGACGAAAGGCTATCCCTAACCCGGCACGTGGTAAAGCGCGTAAACGGGTCAGTTTCTGTGGTGGCAACGGGTTCTTTTGGCGAAACATTGGAAGATAAGGCTGAGTTTGCCAAACGTATATACCATACCGGCATAAACGCCGTGATAATGATTACCAGCCACTTTGCAAAAAGTGATGAAAGCGATGATGTGTTGATAAAGAATTTTGAAAAGTTCTTCAACCTTACTGACAACATACCCATGGGCACCTATGAATGCCCCTCGCCTTACAAACGCATTCTTACACCATATTCCTTCAAGTTTTTGTTAGACAGCCAACGGATGGTGTACCACAAGGATACCACGATTGATTTTGACAAAGTAAAAGCCAAAATTGAGATGGCAAAAAATAACCGGCTTGAGTTTTACGATGCCTGTGTGGCCAACACAATGTATTCCCTACAGGCAGGCGCAAAAGGCATGTCGGCCATCTCTGGAAATTTTTACCCGGATATTTTGGTATGGATGTGTAACAATTCCACCAACCCAGACAAACAGGAAGACGTAAAATACATTCAGGCACAGTTAACCAAAACCGAGGATATTATCGGGCAAAACTACCCTTTGAGCGCAAAGTATTTTTTACAAAAAAGAGGCGTGCCTATTGAAGTAAAGAGCCGGGTATCCACTTCCCCTTTAAGCACCCAACAGAAGCAGGCACTTGACGATACCTACAAAACAATGCTGGGCTGGTGCGAACGGCTAGGGATTGAGCCCGCCAAGTTGTAATATAAATTTAGCCAGACAGTGTTTTTCCAAAAAAAACTACCGGTAGTATAACCTTACTGCCGGTAATTTTTTTGTGCATATACCACACCAATCTGTTGTTAAAACTACACTGCAAAACAAAAAATTAGCATGTGCATCATCATTTTTTTTGCAGAGAATTATGCGCAATTGCCAAAGTACATCTTTAAACAAAGCATGGTATTTTTCGTTGCCACCCGCCCGCCCAAATCACCACCAGCAACATGTTGCTGGTCTTAATCTGTACAGTATATAAAACAATGGCCAACCCATCCATTTCGCAAGTGGTTTTTTACGCCCGCAAGGCCCGCTGGTTTCACATTTAAAAAATTATTGTTAACTATTTTTCCCTTAAATTCACCAATAGATGGTTTTTAAAAAGCACCGCTTAACCAATGTTAAAATAAAGCCATTATCGGCCAAATTTAACAGGCATATTAACCATGTTTTTAAGTATAACCTTAACGGCTAAAATTTAGTTATGAGAAAAAAAATCCCGCTACTTAAAACCCATACTAGGGTAAAAAGCCTACTGTTACAGGTTGTAACAATGTTATGTTTAGGCACCGCTGTATTTGCCCAGCCCTCCAACCAAGGCAATGTGGTAAGGGGCCGGGTTATTGACAGTATAACTGCCCAGCTAATAACGGGCGCCACAGCAAAAGTAAAAGGCACAAATGTTGCTGTAAAAACCAATGCCAATGGCGAATATGCCATTATTGCCCCGCAAGGTGCCACTTTGGTGTTTAGTTTTATTGGGTATAAAACAGTGGAGGTTGCCGTAGGCCGCCAAAGCGTAATTGATGTTAGCCTGCAGCAAGTTACCGAGCAGTTGAAAGATGTTGTTGTTACTGCCCTTAACATAACGCGGGAACGCCGTTCAGTGGGCTATTCGGTAAGCGAAATAAAGGGTTCCACCCTAACCGAAGCCCGTGAAAACAGCTTTGTAAATAGCTTAGAGGGCAAGGTGGCAGGCGTTAATGTTAGCGGTGTTGCAACAGGGCCCAACGGTGCCACCAATGTGGTAATACGCGGCATAACTAACATGACAGGTAACAACCAGCCTTTGTACGTGGTAAACGGCGTACCCTTAGTTAATAACAACTATGCCACCACTGATGTAAACAGCGGTTACGGCGGCAAGGACGGCGGTGACGGCATTGGCGATATAAACCCCGATGATATTGAAACCATTTCGGTTTTGAAAGGGGCAGCTGCCACCGCCCTGTACGGTTACAGGGGTTCAAACGGGGTAATCCTCATCTCCACTAAAAAAGGCAAAAGCAACGAGAGCATTGGGGTGGAAGCAAACTCCAACTATGTTGTCCAAAATGTGATTGACAATACTGATTTTCAAACAATCTACGGGCAGGGCATCAACGGAGCCAAACCGATTGACGCGGCCAACGCACTTGGTTCAATGGAATCAAGCTGGGGGGGCAAACTGGATGGCAGCCTAACCCCGCAGTTTGACGGTGTTTCCCGGCCTTATTCAGCAACGGCAAAAGGCAACCTGGCACGTTTTTACAAGCCGGGCGGCACGGCCACCAACACCTTGGCTTTCAGCAAAGGCTTTGGGGAAGATGGCGCCACCCGGTTTTCCATCAGCAGCCTTAATAATAACAGTTATGTGCCAAACGCAGGGCTTAACCGCCTAACGTTTACCCAAAACACAAACCTGAAATTTGGAAAGAACCTGGCATTGGACCTATCCTCCGAATACGTTTCCAGTTACACCAAAAATGCCCCCAATGTGGCCGACGCGGTGGGCAATTTAAACTGGGGCCCCATGTTTGTACCACCCAATATAAACATTAAAACACTGGCTGGTGCTTACGGCAACGGCACTTTGGCAAACGGATACGAGCTTAACCCCTTTGCCGATGTGTACACCACCAACCCCTATTTTGCAGCCTACCAATTTCGCGGGGCCATACACCGAGACCGCTTCATCGGTTCAGCCAACGTAAAATACACTTTTGACAACGGCTTTTTTATTGGTGCGCAGCTAGCTTACGACTATACCAACGACCGCAATACCAACATTACGCCCACAGGCACCGGGTACTCACCGGGTGGCGACATGTACGAGCAAAATGTAAAGCAAACCGAACTTAATACCGACATTACGGCGGGTAAAAAAATTAAGCTTTCCAAAAACTTTACGCTTACATCGTTGGTTGGTTTCAACTACCGCAAATCGCAGCAGGAATATGTTACGGCAGCGGGCCAAACATTTGCCACCAAGTTTTTATACAACATAGGCAACTTAGAAACACTGCAGGAAGGTTATGCCCTCAATAATGAAGAATACCAATCAGTATATGCCAGTGCCGATTTGGCCTACAAGAGTTTTTTATACCTTACCGTTACCGGCCGTAACGACTGGTACTCCACCCTGGCACCAGGCAAAATAAACTACTTATACCCATCGGTAAGCGGCTCCTTCGTTTTTTCTGACCTGTTACATATACCTGCCATGGACCTAGGCAAACTGCGGCTTAGCTACGCCGCAGTTGGCGGCGCAGCCGACCAACCCTACCAAACGCTGCAAACGTATGGCATACAAGGTACGCTGATTGTACCAGGCGGCACCTTCCCCATTGGCCAAGCCGGTGGCAGCACGGTACCCAACAGCGCGCTGCGGCCCAGCAAACGCGAGGAGTTTGAAATTGGCACCGAAATGGCATTTTACAAAAACAGGCTGCGGGTAGACCTTGCCGTTTACCAGAAAAAAGTGGTGAACGACATTGTACCGGTAACCATAGACTATACCTCTGGTTACAGTTCGGCCTTGCTAAACGTGGGTACCCTACAAGACAATGGTATTGAATTAGAGTTGGGCGGCACACCCCTAAAAGGAAGCAAATTTAGCTGGGATGTTAGTTTTAACGGTACCTACAATGCCAGCAAAGTAATAGCACTTGGCGGCCAGCAGCAGATAACGCTGGGTTCCGCCACGCCAGACTGGGGCTCCATCGCCTATATACAACAGATTGTTGGCAAATCAGCCCAACATATTATTGCCCTTTCGCCCGCGTTGGATGATAAAGGCAACATTATCATCAACCCCGTTACCGGCGCACCAGACCCATCAAGCTCGGTAGCGAAGGACTTCGGCACAGCCATTGACCCATGGACCATGGGCATTACAAACACTTTTAAATACGGGCATTTTACCCTGTCGTTTTTGATAGACGGTAAGTTTGGCGGCAAACTGTTTTCCAATACAAACTTTGTGGCCTATTTGCAGGGCCTATCAAAGGAAACACTGGCTGGTAGGGATAAAACCTTTGGCACTGAGGGTGATTACCCTGGCACTTATTATGGCAATTGGGCAAATGCCAACCAGGGTATGTTTGTGTATGATGCAAGCTTTATTAAGTTCCGCCAAATTATTTTGGGGTACGATTTTCCGGCAAAGTTTTTCCATAATAAAATTAAGGGCCTGCGGCTAAGCGTTGTAACTAGAAACGTGTTTACCATAATGAAACACACGCCTAATATTGACCCGGAGGCAAGCTATTCGGCATCTGTGTACTCGCAAGGGCTGGAATCAGCAGAGGTACCTTACTCACGCACATTTGGCGTTAACTTGAATGTAAAACTGTAAACAAACCACCTTAAACGAGCTAAACGAACTTAGTATGAAATACAGATACCAACATTATTTAACAGTTTTATTTATTATTGCGGCGGTTGTATTGGCAGGCTGTAAAAAGCAATTGTTAGATACCAACACCAACCCTACCGCAATAACCGGAGATAAATACGACCCCAATTTTTTGCTTACCACTACGCAGCTGATGTACACCGGCAGCACCGATTTTGGTGCCGAAAACTGGCAAACACAATGGTGCGGAATAGCAGGGTTTATACAACACGTGTCATCCACCAATACCAGCTTTTATAATGGGGACAAATATTTAAACAGCCCCGGCAATTTTGGCGTGTATTTTTCCCACGCATATATATACCAGGTGCAACCAGTGGTTGAGCTGTACCAGCTTACGCTAAACAAGCCGCAGTACAAAAACCTGCACCAAATAGCACGGCTTATGAAAGCATTGGTTTTTGAACGCATTACAGATATTTATGGCGACATACCCTATTCCCAGGCCGGTTTGGGGTATTATTCAAACATATTCACACCCGCTTTTGACAAACAGCAAGACATTTATACCGACCTGTTAAAGGAAGTTTCCCAAGCCACAGACAGCCTGGATATAAACGCCGACCAACCCACGGGTGATGTGTTTTATGCATCCTACGGCGCACAACAGATACCGGAATGGAAAATGTTTGGCAACACGCTGCTGCTTCGCATGGCCATGCGCCTTACCAAGGTTGACGCGGCCACCGCCCAAAAGTATATAAAACAAGTACAGGGGCTTACCATGGCCAGCAATAACGATAACGCCATTGTGCAGCACGAATTGGGTAATGAAACACAAAACAGGGATTCTTGGTCAATTTTACAAGAAGATAGTGCTGATTTAAAACTAAGCAGCACCTACATTGACAGCCTACAGTTAAACGCAGACCCAAGGCTGCCCATTATGGCGCAGATATTCGCAACGTCAGACACTACGTCGGCCAGCCAACTAGGCCTGCCGCCCGGCTATGTGTTTGGCGGCAATAACCCGGCCATTGATGTTACCCAAACCCCTACCTACCCGGCAGCGCTGGGCATGCAAGGCTACTCACGTTTTAACAACCAAATATTGAGTTACACCGCACCCAATTTGATACTCACCTATGCAGAGTCGGAGTTTTTGTTGGCTGATGCGGCCAAACGCTGGGGCATTGGCGGCGACCCGGCCACACATTATAAAAACGGCGTTTTAGGAGCCATGGACCAACTCTCGGCCTACGGCGGTGCCGTGGTAGACCCAGCTTTGGCCGAGGCCTATTACGATGCCCACCCCTATAACGATGCCATAGGGCTAAACCAAATAAACACGCAGTTTTGGCTGTGTACGGTAATGAACGAGTACGAGGCGTGGAGCAATTGGCGGCGTACAGGCTATCCTGCGCTTACTCCTACCAACTACCCGGGCAATGTAACAGGCGGTACAATACCCCGTAGAATGGAATACCCCACCAGCGAGCGCGTTACCAACACTGCCAACTATAATGCCGCCGTTGGGCGGTTACCTGGCGGTGATTTGCTAACCAGCAGGGTTTGGTGGGATGTTAAATAAAGCATTTAAATAAGCAACCCATGCACAGTTTTATACTTTGCAAGGGTTGCTTATTTAGAACGTTACGATGATTTTCCCGCAAAACGCCCTAAAAGGCATTTGTAAAAATGTAACAATCGGCGAACGAAAGGTTAAGGCAGATTTGCTATTCGGTAATTGGGCCTGTGCGTTGTACTACTAGATAGGTCTACGGTTACCCCTGTTATTTTTTGTTGTAACAGCATAGCAAATCATTTTTAAAAAACGAAAAGCCCTCGCGGGCTTTCCAAAATTATTCTGTGTCTTATACTTGCATTGATATCGGAAGGCTGGATTAATTATCCAAGCTTTTTACCTGCAAATTTTTAAAATACACGATGCTTTTGGGGTCATGGCCCTGCAATGCAAATGTTCCGTTAGAAATATAACGGAACGGGTGGTCTTCCTTGTTGCGTAGCGGGTGTTCCGGCTCGGTGTAATCAACCACTACAACGTCGTTTATCTTTACGATAACCCTTTTACCCTGCACCTTTATGTATTCGGTAAACCAAACGGAATCTTTCACATACACTTCCTTCACATCCACCACATCGTACAAGCTGCCGGTACGAATGTCGTCGCCATGGGAATTATTTACCTGCACTTCATAGCCCTTGTCGGGAAAACCCGACTCCTGGTAGGCAGTGTGGAAATAAATGCCCGAGTTTGCGCCTTGCATGGTTTTTACCTGGGCTTTAAACTCAAAGTTTTTAAATTCATGGTTATTAGCGTCCCCCACATAATACAAGTGCGACGTGGGCCCGTGCACCACAATGCACCCACTGTCTACTGAAAAGGTGGAGGCGTTATTACCGGCTTTCCAGCCGTCGAGTGTTTTACCGTTAAAAAGTTTTACCCAGCCACCTTTTGGCGCTGGCTTTTTGGCGGCTGTAAAGCAAACTACACAAACAATTACAAAAACGATTGAACTAATTTTACGCATATGGCTTTTGTTTAATTTATTAGATGGCAATGCCCGAATATAGGGTATTTTTCCACGTTGTTGTTGGTGAATGAACGGCAGGCCAACATTTGCAAGTTAGCAGCCAATGTTAGTTAAAAGAAAACCAGTTTTTGTAAAAATTGCGGGATTCAATCATCTTTAAAGCGGGTGGCTACCAAAGCAGGCTTTTGATAAAAACGCCTCTATGTCTCTTCATTAAAATAAATCTTATAAAAGTGTTTGCCCATTTGCTCATCGTACCCTTTTTCAATAAGTTCTTTACTGCCGTGTATGTAAATGTGGAAGTTGCGGTCAAGCTTTAGCACGCTTTTAAAAACGCGTGCCTGTTTTTTTACTGCCGCTTCTGAAATATCGAAGTTGTCGGCAATCTCGGTATCAAACTCCACCTCGTATTTCGACTTAAACTTTTTAAACGACTCCGCTCCCTGCGGGTGGCCTATCACCTCATTGGCAAACTCGTCAAAATTAAAACTCTCCTTACCTTTAAAATAGTCAATACTACGGTTAAGCAAGTCTATTTTGTCAGCTTTGTTTAACTCAAATTCCTCGTCCATTTTCTCGGTCACAAAGGTTTTATAAATGCTCAAGGTGGCCTGTGTTTGGGTGTAATTATCATTGCGCACTTTTAGCTTTAAAAAATCATCCACCCAATAAAATGCCTCCGTACGGTTGGTTTGGTCGGTAACGGCCACTTTATACCCTTGTTCCTTTTCTGTATTAAAAATAACACAGCCTTTGTCAAGCTTTTTTATGTTAATGGCCTGTTCCTCATACATCAAGTTAAAGCCGGTTTCTTCATACGACACTTTTAAATAAGGTTCCTTCGACTCAGACTTAAAAATGCCGATGGCATCGGTTATTTCACCTTCCACCTGCACTTTGTTAAAATAGGCTAGGTACAATTCGCCAGGTTTAATGCGGGCATGGCTAGCAATATCGTACAGGTGCCTGGCTATTTGTTGCGAGTTTGTGTGGAATGTTTCTGGGTTGGCAAATATTTCTTCCGCGAAATGGAACACTTCGTTCAACCCCAATTCGTTGGTGGGGTGGTATAGCCGGTATATTTCGTTTATCTTCTCAAACGGGTTCAAAAAATACTGCATCAGCAGGCTTCCCAAAACGGCATCTGTTATGTCAATCGGCGTTTCTGACAATACCAGCGGCTCATCATTCAATTTATTGCCGGTTTTGTGTATGGATAGCTGCTGTATGGAGGCCTCGGTATAAAAAATCATTCAACTATATTTTTAATGCTGTTATTATAAACTACAGGCACTGGCTGTAAGCGCAAAGTAGCAGTTTTAGTTGCTATTTTATAAAAAAGGCACAGCAATGCTTAACTGCAATGGCCATCTACAACCAACGCCAACCACGCAAATGTAAATTACTTTTAATGCCAGGCACACTAAAAAAGCACCCCATGCAGGCGGGTCTTTTGAAATAAGCTTCACTTCTAGTTGGTATTATGCCCCTTTTAAATGAGCCGGCAATGCTATAGCCAAGCTTGATTCATCAGGTATAGGCGTGCCACGCTTTGTTTCCAAAGGCACAAGGCCGCTCCAAATAGGCCATGCATATCCTCCTCATCGTCAATAGGCATGCCGCTGCGCAGTTTTGCATAGGCTTCATCCAATGAAAAAGAAAGCACGGTTGTTTTGCGGGCTTCGTTTTCCTTCATCGGGCGCAGATAATCCCAACTGTTGGGCACTGTTTTGTTTACCACCCACATTAAGGCTTCTACCTTTTTTACGTATTCCTCCACTTTTTCGGCTTGGGAAAATATTATGACTGAGCGGTAGCTAACTGAATGATGGAAGGCCGATTTTGCCACCACCAATGCATCCATCAGGGTATCCGATATGCAAACAGGTATTCCAGTCTCCATAGTCCTTAAAAATATAACCGCAGAAACTATATTTGACGAACAAAACCAACCATCATGGAAACCATTGAAATAAACCAAGCCGCCAAAATACTTAATGTAAAACAAGCCATGCTGGACGGATCGGTTTTCAACGACATATCTTTCAAGAATGTGAAAATCACGAACGCCAATATGAGCGACCTGGAGATTGAAGGCGCGCAACTGGGGGGTGCCTACATACACAATATAGGCATGCCGCCACAAGGCCACCCCTTGTTTGACCCTGAAAAAAAGCAACTGCCCCTGCGTTTTGAAGATTGCAATTTACAAGGCACCCACATAACCAATTGCAACCTAAGCGGCTCTGTTTTTGACGACATTTCTTTTAAAAACGTAAAAATTACCAATGCCAACATGAGCGGCATGGAGATTGAAGGCGCGCAACTTGGCGGTGCGTATATACACAACATAGGCATGCCGCCACAAGGCCACCTTACGCATAACCCCGATGCGATACAACGACCGCTGCGGTTTGAAGATTGCAACTTAACCGGCAGCACCATAACTGACTGCAACTTAAGTGGCGTAATAATAGCAGACTGCAATATACAGGGTATGAAAATAAACGGTATTTTGGTGGAAGATTTACTAAAGGTATATGCCAGTAATTTGAATGTGCAGCAATAAAAATTGACAAAACTAGTGCCTCGGATTTTACCCCTATATTAGAATACCCTTAAACAACGCTTAAGAAATGCGCAAAAACTGATTAAAATGGTAATTTTAGGGCTAATCTAATTTCCATGAAGAAATTTTTTTTGTGCTTGTTGGTGTTTTCATGTTTTTATTGTTCAGCCCAAACGGATACCCTGATACATGGCAAGATACCCATTGATGCTTCGCGCTGGTACCAATTAAACAATGTTAGCAATGGCTTGCAGCAATTATTTGACGGAGACCTATATACCCGCCCAAGCACGGGCTGGGGTAAAATATTAGCCAATTACGACTCCTATTACCCCTTCCCCGAGGGGATGGACGTAACCATTGACAGTATCAGGATGTTTGATTGGGAGGGCACCATTGATGCCTACCCGGTTAATTTTTACGCCATTACTGATACCACCTGGCAGCGGCACCACATTGCCACATTCACGGGCGACCGGTACAACGGCTGGGACGGCCCTAACCCCGCCATGCCAGACAGTTTTGCATTAGACACACCTGCCCGGCACGTGCGTTACTTGGTATTAAATGCCTGGTACGAATACCCCACCGAAGTGGAGTTTTACGGATCCTACAAAGCGGCTTCCGCACCTTCTGCCGCTGCAAAAACATATGCGCCACTGAAGAATTTTTTTGGGGCAAACGGGTTTGAATGGTATTTTGAAAACCCATCGAACCCCATGGTGATTGACACAGCCAGGATGCACGCAGCAGAAAGTTTTACTGGGTTAAGGCACTACATGGATTGGCAAAAGCCAGAATCCATCGAAGGCAAATACACTTATAGCCCCGTGCATAGCGGCGGCTGGAATTATGATACGCTGTATGCGGCCTGCAAAACACAAGGCATAACCGTACTGGCATGCCTAAAAACATTGCCCGACTGGATGCAAGCTTCTTACCCAGCCAACATGCAGGATGCTGAAAATGTACCGGTGCGTTATAATAAAGACTTTTCCGACCCCGCGTCATATGTTGAACAAGCCACTGTAGCTTTCCAATATGCCGCAAGGTATGGCAGCAACACACAGGTAACACCTTCGTTGGTTACCGTTGACCCCAGCCAGCGTTGGACCAATGATGAAATTAACGTTGTAAAAATTGGCCTTGGCTTGGTAAAATATATTGAATGCGACAACGAACGCGATAAATGGTGGAAAGGCCGCAAGGCTTACCAAACCGGTCGCGAATATGCTGCTAACCTTTCTGCTTTTTATGATGGTGATATGGGCAAGCTTGGGGCCGCCGTTGGTGTAAAAACAGCAGACCCGAATATGTTAGTGGTTATGGGGGGCTTGGCATCGGCCAATACAGATTATGTACGGGGCATGGTTGACTGGTGCAAAGAATTTAGGGGCTATAAGCCAAACGGATCGGTTAACCTTTGCTGGGATGTGATAAACTACCATTTATATGCCAACGATGCCCGCTACCAACCCAACAACTGGCCGAGTACCGGCGTGGCTCCTGAACTCTCAACTAACGATTCTGTAGCCAATGCGTTTATACAAATGGCGCATCAATACGTGGGCGACATGCCGGTTTGGATAACCGAAACTGGTTACGACGTTAACCAAGGCAGCCCAGACAAAGCTATACCCGTGGGTAACCGGAGCGCAATGCAAACACAGGGCGACTGGATTTTGAGGACAGCCCTCCAATATGCAAAATCTGGCATGCAGCGGACTTTTTTTTATGAAATGTATGACGATAACCCATGGAACGGTGGGCCTTATGCCACCAGCGGACTACTAAACGATAACCTTACCCGCAGGCCCGCAGCCGACTTTTTATACCAAACCAACAAGCTTTTTGGCGCATACAATTACCAACAAACACTTTACAGCGACCCAGTGGTTGACAAATACACCAACGGCACAAACACGATGTACGCCGTTTGGATACCCGATGAAAAAGGCCGCACTGCCACCTACAACCTAAACCTCGGCACTGCCGATACCGCACTTGTTTATACCTTGCAAGAAGGAAAAGACAGTATGGCCCTACAAAAAGTTGCCACCACTAACGGTTATGTAACGCTTGCTGTAACGGAAACACCTTTGTTTGTAACCCCAAAAAATAGGCCAGACAGTCTATTTGCATTTACTGCGACTGCGGGCGAAAGTTCAGCCAGCTTGCAGTGGCAGGTATCAGCAGACACCAGCATAAAAAATTATGCGGTTGAGCGGAATACCAACAACGCCAACTTTAAAGAACTAGCCAAAATACCATCTGGCAAATATAGAAGCCCTGTTAACACGTACCAATACACAGACCTAAAGCCGGCTATAGGGCTAAACTACTACAGGATTAAGAAAACTGACAACCACGCCCATGTGGTATATTCCCAAACTGTTGCCCTGCAATTTGAACAGCCGTTAAAGCTGCAATTGTACCCTAACCCAGCCACGCAAAACGTTACCGTTTCCGGGTTCCCCCCGGTTAAAGGGCAGGGTGCAGCTTACCTGCAATTGATTAATAGCAACAGCATAACACTGCAAGAAAAGGTATCAAATAGCAGCAGCTGCACTTTTAATATAAACAGTTTACCAAACGGCACATACAGTATAATTGTAACGGCCAATGGCAAAAGAGTTAGCCTGTCATTTGTAAAAGCAAAATAAACACCCTTTTTTTGCCAACGGAACGGAGGCTGCCCCAAAAAGGCGGCCTTCGTTTTATACCTGCTCAGCCCAAAATGTAACCCGATACATTTCCCCCCCATTTTTACGCAATTGCTGGTAAAAAAAGAAAGTTATAGGTGCCATGCAATAAATTTCAGCGTTTATTGGTCTAATACTTATGGGTGGTATTACGCCCTTGGCAATGCAAAATAGTTATAGGAAAAGTTAAATAACCAACTTAGTTTAATGTTTAACTGTTTTATATTTAACTTTACAATGTATTTATGAAACAGAAAAAAAACACATTTACTGAGTTCAGCAGCACTGTACAAAAAGTGCAGATGGCGTTTAAATGTTTTATTAGAAAAAAACTTAAGGAAAACGGTATTGACTTAAGCTTTGAAATGTTGGAAGTGTTGAAATGCCTTTGGGAAAAAGAAGGCCTAAAACAACAAGATGTAGCAGACTATGTGATGAAAGACAAGGCAAGCCTAACCTTGTTGATAGACAACCTTACACGCCGAAACTTAGTTAAGCGCACAGAGGACCCTAGTGACAGGCGCAACAACCTGATTATGCTAACAGACCAAGGCCAGGCATTGAGACTTACCATTCAGCCTTGGATTGATGAAATGTATTGGATTGCCGGGGATGATGTGCCCGAGCAGCTTTTACGGGACGGCATAGTTTTATTTGACAAGATTTACGGGAATTTGATGCAGCTGGGTACAAGGTGCTTGGGCGAAACAACGCCAAAGGAAGGCATTAACAAAAATTTACAGTTGGCACAATAATAATAGGTGCCAATCGTCAATCTATATAATACAAGAAAAACTAAGGATATGGGCAGGGTAATAAGTTTTATACTATTGTGCGGCACATTGCTAACGGCAAAGGCGCAGGAGCCCCCGTTTAAACATGGGGAAAAAATTACCTACACCGTATTTTATAACGTAATTGGCATTTATATAAATGCAGGCAACGCAACATTTACCACATCGGTGGAACAATACAACAACAATAACGTGTTTCACGTGGTGGGCGAGGGTGCCACAAATTCAAAATACGACTGGATATTTAAGGTTAGGGATAGGTATGAAAGCTATTTTAACACTACCGACCTACAGTCAGTAAAGTTTATACGCAACATCAACGAGGGCAGCTTTAAAATGCACGAGGAGGTTTCTTTTAACCAACAAACCAACACCGCCGTTACTTCCGCGGGGGTGTACAAGGTACCTTCAAAAATACAGGATGTAATAAATGCCATCTATTATGCGCGAAACTTTGACTACAACACCTTTAAGCCCGGCGACAAGTTTAATTTCAGCATGTTTCTGGATAACAAGGTGTACAATCTTTATGTAAAATATATTGGCAAAGAAGTAATTAAAACAAGGTACGGCCGCTACAACGCCATAAAACTTAGCCCGCAGTTGATAACCGGTACTATTTTTAAGGATGATGACAAGATGACCATGTGGGTAACAGACGACGCTAACCATATACCAGTTCGCGTAGAAAGCCCTATCGCCGTTGGTTCAATCAAAATTGACTTAAAAGAATACCAAAACCTTAAGTTCCCATTGTCAACAATCGCTAAAAACTGATTTTAGACAAAAAGGTATTCGTCAAACACAGAAAAATTTTTTTATTGGTTGAGGTTTAAATATGCCCGCCTTTTTACAAGGGCGGGCTTTATTTTTTCTTGAATATTGGAGCGTTTCCAAATAGTAAGTTTGACCATTACCCGACAATTAGGCTGTTATATACGCTGCCTTAAGCGGCAATAAAAGCAGCAAATTACAGTGCATCCGTCCCCACATTCCCGCCAAATAGAAAAAGCCCCGCTCATTGCTGAACGGGGCTTGTATTCTGTTAGTTGCCAGTTTTAAGTTGGAGGTTTCCAGTTTTTAAAGAAAATTGATAAACATCCGCCTCAACTGGAAACTATAAACGGGAAACTATAAACTGTTTAGTCTTCAATCTTCACCTTGCCTTTGCTCTTGGCTATTACTTCCTCAGCAATGTTGTTAGGTGCTGGGTTGTAATGGCTAAACTCCATGGTTGAGGTGGCACGGCCGCTACTCATACTGCGCAGCTGTGTTACATAACCAAACATTTCGCTTAATGGCACCTTGGCCTTGATAACCTGTAGGTTGGCACGGCTGTCCATACCTTCCATCATACCACGGCGGCGGTTAAGGTCACCTGTAACATCACCCATGTATTGGTCAGGTGTTACCACTTCCACTTTCATGATTGGTTCCAGCAATACTGGCTTGGCTTTACGGCCAGCCTCACGGAAACCACCCTTCGCGCAAAGTTCAAAAGACATGGCATCGGAGTCAACCTGGTGGAAGCTACCGTCAAACACACGTACTTTCATGTTGTCAACAGGGTAACCCGCCAACACGCCTGTACCCATGGATGTTTTAAAGCCTTTTTCAATAGCCGGCACAAATTCGCGGGGGATAGAACCACCAAACAAATCGTTCACAAACTGGAAATGCTCTTTGGGGTTTGCTTCCAGCCATTCTGCGTCAGCAGGGCCGAAGTCGAATTGTATGTCGGCAAATTTACCACGGCCACCCGTTTGCTTCTTCAATATTTCCCTGTGGGTAATTGTATTGTGGAACGCTTCTTTGTAAGCTACCTGCGGGTTACCTTGGTTAACTTCCACCTTAAACTCGCGGCGCATACGGTCAACAATAATTTCCAAGTGCAACTCACCCATGCCCGAAAGGATTGTTTGCCCAGTGTCTTCATCAGTCCTCACACGCAACGTGGGGTCTTCTTCCACCAGCTTTGCGATAGCCATACCCATCCTGTCCACATCGGCCTGTGTTTTAGGCTCAACGGCTACTGAGATAACCGGTTCTGGTATGAACATGTTTTCCAAGGTAATCAGGTGATCTTCATCACACAGCGTATCCCCGGTTTTTATTTCTTTAAAACCAACCGCAGCGGCAATATCACCGGCCTCGATAAAATCGATAGGGTTCTGCTTGTTGGCAAACATTTTCATAATACGGCTGATACGCTCATTTTTACCGCTGCGCACGTTACGCACGTAAGAACCTGCGTCCAAATGGCCTGAATAACACCGGAAGAACGCCAAACGGCCCACAAACGGGTCAGTCATAATCTTAAAGGCCAGTGCTGCGAACGGCTCTTTTGCACTTGGCTGGCGGCTGATGGTTTCGCCAGTGTCGGGGTCGGTACCCATAATCGCGTCAATATCCAAAGGCGAAGGCAGGTAACGGCATACCGCATCCAATGCTGTTTGTACGCCTTTGTTTTTAAAAGACGAGCCGCACATCATCGGCACTATGCTAAGGTCTATACATGCCTTGCGGATGGCTTCGTGTACCTCGTCTTCAGAGATGGTGGTTGGGTCGTCAAAGAATTTTTCCAACAGCTTGTCGTCATATTCTGCAACCGCCTCAATTAGGTTCTGCCTCCAAAATTCGGCTTCTTCCTGCATGTCTTCCGGCACGGGTATTTCGTCAAAGGTCATCCCTTCTGTTTCCATGTGCCAAACAATACCCTTCATACGTATTAAGTCAACCACGCCTTTAAAATCATCCTCAGCACCAATAGGCAACTGCAGGGGTACGGCTTTGGCGGCCAGCATGTCCTTAATCTGTTGCACCACCATTAAAAAATCGGCACCTGAACGGTCCATCTTGTTCACAAAACCAATACGCGGTACTTTGTAACGGTTTGCTTGGCGCCAAACAGTTTCGCTCTGGGGCTCCACACCGTCAACGGCGCTAAACAGGGCAATAAGGCCGTCCAATACGCGCATACTGCGCTCTACTTCAACGGTAAAGTCAACGTGGCCCGGGGTATCAATGATATTAAAAGAATATTTTTTAGTGTCTGCGGTAACGGTACCCCTAACGGTAGGAAAATTCCATTGGCAGCTAACGGCCGCAGCGGTAATGGTAATACCCCTTTCTTTTTCCTGTTCCATCCAGTCGGTGGTAGATGCACCGTCGTGTACTTCCCCAATCCTGTGAATCATACCCGTATAGCGCAAAATACGCTCGGTGGTGGTGGTTTTACCGGCATCAATGTGCGCGGCTATACCAATGTTGCGTTGAAACTTCAAATCCGCCATAAAAAAATTTTGTTTTCGGTTTTATATTGTTGGTTTCCAGTTTCCGGTTCCCAGTCTCCAGTGGCTTAGCGCGTATCGGTTGGCAGCAAGTATTACCCTTTACCTTTCCATAAAACATGCACATTACTGAAAACCCTAAACTGACAAATGGAACCCCTTAAAACCCGGTTGTACACGGCACACCCCGGATTTTCGAGGCGCAAAGGTAGGGATTTTGGGTATTGGAAAAATTTTGGCTAAGATTAATTTGTTGTGAAGGATTTGCGTGGGATGCTACAAAAAAATACATTACACATCTGCTAATGGCTAATCGAGGAAAAATAGTTGAAGGATAAATTTGGGCAAAGCCATTTAGAATATGACCAATAGTAAATACCACATACGTTTTTAATTAGGCAGATTTCGCCTTTGGCCGTGAAGAAACAATGCCAATTTTTATTTTACTTTGCCCATCTGCGGTTTGTAAACCAACCCGCCCAACAAAACCATGCAAAAATTTCTTACCATACTCTTATTGGTTTTTGGTGAGGCACTGGCCATTTACGCAGAGTTGTATGCTGCCAAAAAGAATATTTCGGTGTTTGACAAAGTGTTGTTTACCAATATGTTTCTGTTGATGGCACTGGCCGGCGGGGCTTTGATTGCCGGGTATATGGTGGGGTACAAATGCTTCAGCAATGTTTGGGTGGTGATCGCACTGTCTATTGGTTCTATTGTGGTGATTGAGCCAGTGATAGCCTATCTGCTGTTCAAGGAGCTGCCCACCAAAGGCGCCATGATTGGTTTGGTACTTGGCGTGGTGGGTATGTTATCTTCCGCGTTAATAAAATAGCCAAACAGTACCGGTCGGCAACAAATTTTGCATAATTAAAAAACCCTTGCACTAAAAACGTATCACAAAATGTTGTTTTTCCTTCTGCTCGGTACGTAAAAAAACAAGGCCGATAAAAAACAGGTCAACTGTTAGGGTAACACGCGGGTGGGCTTTTATCTCCGCCCAGGCCTCGTCCATTTCCGCGCTCCAATGTATGTCGTCAAATACCAAAACGGTGCGCTCAACAGATTTTTCCAACAGTTGGGCAAAATATGCCAAAGTGGGTTGCTTACGGTGGTTGCCATCCACAAAGGCAAAATCAACGGTTGTTGTTTGCCGCAAAAAGGCTGGCAACGTGTCATCAAAATTACCCTGCACCATTTTAATATTGTTCAGCCCAAGTGAGGTAAAGTTTTGTTTAGCCAAAGCCGCCACTGCGCTGGCGCCTTCAAAACTGGTTACGACAGCATCGGGGTTGGCACTGGCCATATAGGCGGTGGTTATGCCCAGTGAAGTACCGAGTTCAATTATAATATTGGGTTGGAAATAATTTACCAGCCTAAAAAACAAGGTGCTGAATTTGCGCGGCTTTAATGACGACTTGGCAATGAACGAAACGGCACGCTGCTTTTGCGCCGAAACACGGGAGCCTGCACCAAAGTCCTCTAAGGTAAGCACTGTATTGTCGGCCATCAGATGCGCGCGAACCTGCTCAATAGCGGTATAGCAATAGTAATGACCGTGATCGTTCAATACCCTGGTTACCAAATCAAACACAAAAGGGGAATGTATGCCATGCCCTTTGCCATTGGCTGCGGTTAGGTAGTACTGTATATATTTTTTACCCAGTTGAAGTTTTGAATACACGCTTTGTTATTAAGGTTGGATAATTAGTAACAACCAGCTCTACAAGTAAGGGTGCAAAATAGCAAATTAAACGGCTGGGCATTATCCCATTCAATATCCTTCAATTTCCGCCTATCAGACCGACTTCCAAACTCTCCGTCTTCCCTCCTTCCCGTCTTCCTAATTATTTTTTCTCCCACACTTGAAAACTGTAGGCATAGGCATGCTTTTCATCCACGGGAAAATCTTGGTTGGCAGTGAGTCCCCATTTTTTAGTGTCAATGTCAGGGAAAAATGTGTCGGCATCTTCAAATACACCATGTACCCTGGTTATGTAAATCTTATCGGCAATGGGCATGGCCTCCCGGTAAATTTCGCCGCCGCCAAGTACCATCAGTTCCTTATAATCATTTTCTTGGGCCACAAAAATGGCGTCTTTTAGGCTTCCGACTAAAACTGCACCGGGTGCCTTAAATTCTTTTTGCCGGGTGATGACAATATTTACCCGCCCGTTCAATGGCTTGCTGTCCATAGACTCAAAGGACTTTCTGCCCATGGCCACGGGCATGGCCCAGGTGATATTTTTGAGGAACCGTAAATCGTTGGGCAGCGACCACAACAATTTATTATCCTTGCCTATGGCATTATTTTCAGAGGCCGCTACTACTAAGGATATGATCATAACAGAAGTTTGTGGTTTGTGGAACATTGAACGCTGATTGAATGGATTTTTAAGGTTAACGCAGATAAAAAACTATCCTTACGTCCAAACAATCCATCCTATCAGTTTATGGTTTCCAGTTCTTTAATCGCGTTAGTTGGCTATCCATTGCATTGTAGTATAAACGCACCAAATAACTGTACACTACAAACGGTAAACTATAAACTTTCTTACACGGCCACCGGTGCCTTTATGGCCGGGTGGTATTGGTAATTTTCCAACGTAAAGTCCTCAAAAGTAAAGCTGAAAATATCTTTTACATCTGGGTTTAGCCGCATGGTGGGCAAGGGGTAAGGCGTGCGGCTCAATTGCAATTTAGCTTGTTCAACATGGTTGTTGTAGAGGTGCACATCGCCAAACGTGTGCACAAAGTCGCCCGGCTGTAGGCCGCAAACTTGGGCTACCATCATGGTTAGCAGTGCATACGACGCAATGTTGAAAGGCACGCCCAAAAACACATCAGCACTGCGCTGGTACAACTGGCAGCTAAGTTTGCCATTTGCCACATAAAACTGAAAGAGGGCATGGCAGGGCATCAAAGCCATTTCTGGCAGTTCGGCCACATTCCAGGCGCTTACTATTATGCGGCGGCTGTCTGGATTGTTTTTTATCTGCTGTATGGCATCGCTAATCTGGTCAATCGTTTGGCCGTTTGCCCCTTCCCAACTGCGCCACTGTTTGCCATACACCGGGCCAAGCTCGCCGTTTTCATCAGCCCACTCATCCCAAATGCTAACACCGTGCGCTTTTAGGTATTTAATATTGGTTTCACCTCGCAAAAACCAGAGCAGTTCGTAAAATATAGATTTAGTATGCAGCTTTTTTGTTGTTGTTAACGGGAACCCTTCACTTAAATCAAATCTCATTTGATAACCAAAACAGCTTAGCGTACCAGTTCCTGTGCGGTCATTTTTTTGAGTGCCGTGGTTAAAAATATAGTTTACTAATTTTTGATATTGCTCCATTTTGCAATTTTAAATTAAAGTATTATTTTCATAAAAGTAAAATTATTCGCTGTAAAGTCAATTGCTATACCCTACAATCAACTTATATAGAAAATTCTTACATGGACGATAGTAAAGAGTTTGAAATAAAAATATTCCCTGAATGGAAAGAAGCTTTTTTCAAGGAGATAGAAGAACCTGATCAAGCAGCTTTATTATCCTATTTTAGAAACTTAATCTTGGAACTAAAGTACTCTGAGGTAATATCCGCAATCATTTCCCTACAAAAGCTTCCATTATTAAGTCCAACAATGGAGGCTATAAAGCTTGAATGGTGGTGCGAATATCTTAAAGAAAACATGTTCAAAACAGACGATGGTAGAATTGAGTTATATGATTTTAAAGGCACGTTAAGCAACTTCGAGTCTATTGATGATGTCTATTTTCGTTTCATACATCCGCAGAATGAAATAATTTGGACTCCCTATTACAATGTTTTCACTAAAATTTTTGTTATTTGGTGCACTGAAACTATTATAAAGGGACTAAAAGACGTGCCAATCGAAAAAAGGATAGATTTTATCAACAAGTCTACATTAAAAATACAAAAGGAGCAAGCACTTGAAGAATATATAAAAAACGAACTTAACGAACATCTGATTTATTATAGAAAAATCCTACAGTCTGTTTTAGCCGAGGTGATAAAAGACAGAGAAATCTATGAAAATGAAAAAGTATTTTCATCTCTCACGGAAAATGAAAAACTCCCAAATTTGTTACAATTCCTTTTCAAACAGGACTTGGAAGGTTTCTTTAAGACTATTAAAATCATCTACGCTTCCATACCTTATATTCTTTTCTCTACTGAAGAATCATATTTCCATTCGATATTTCATGTAATATTAATTCTAATTGCGTCATCAGTAAAATCAGAAGAACCTACTAATTTAGGTAGAATTGATACCTGTGTTGAACTGGACAAATATATTTATATTTTTGAGTTTAAAGTCACGAACGCCATAACAGCACTTAAGCAGATTCATGAAAAAAAGTATTACGAGAAGTACTTATTAACAAACAAAAAAATATTTCTTGTTGGCGTTAGCTTTGATTATAAAATAAAAAATATTAAAGAATGGATTGTCGAAGAATACACTTCTTCATGGACAAGTTTTCCACTTTGAAAACTGAATAACAAATTCTGTCGAGAAATATCAAAGAACTTTTATTTATAAAAACATCAATTTTACAAAATTGGCTTTCTAAATACAACCAATTCACCCCTGCTCCTACCCCACCTTCCTTCTCTTCAACTCCTTGTTAATCAACGTCAATTCGCGGCCGGTTTGTCCGCTCACGCTGCTGTTTTCCTGTGCACGGCGCATTAGGTATGGTATAACCTCCCTTATAGGGCCAAACGGCAGGTACTTGCTAACAGAGTAACCTGCTTTTGCCAAGTTAAAAGTTATATTGTCGCTCATGCCGTACAATTGGGAAAAATGCACGTGCGGGTGGTTATGGGGTATCCCTTTCGTATCCAACAGTTCGGCGGCAAAAAGATTACTGTACTCGTTGTGGGATGCCACGATAAAAGCGGTGGTATCTATATTATCAACACAAAAGTTTATGGCGGCATTATAATCCCCGTCGGCAAACGATTTGTTTTGCTGTATGGGGCTGTCGTAGTTCATTAGCATGGCACGGTCGCGCTCTTTTTCCATATAGGCACCACGCACCAGTTTAACGGCCAATATAAAATCGTCTTTCCGGGCTATTTGGTGGCTTAGTTTCAAAAAACGCAGCCGGTCGTGTCGGTACAATTGTATCGTGTTGTAAACAATGGGGGTCTCTTTATTAAAAATCTCCATCATTTCAATGGCCAGCCTGTCAACTGGGTCCTGTATCCAGCTTTCTTCGGCATCCACCAGCACCCCTATCCCCTTTTCTGCGGCGGCCGCACAAATACGGAACATCCTTTCCCGTACGCGCTCCCATTCGGCTTGCTCATCCTCATGGTCGTGTATGCCACTGCGCAGCCTTGGCGCATCATTTAAGGTATTCAATAGCCCCACACGGGCTATACCGGTAACTTTTATGCTAATAAAAGGTATGTTAGTTTGGGTAGCCGCATAGTTTATTACTTTAATAAACTCATCGGCAGTTTTGTCAAAGTTTTCCTCTCCCTCTTTGCCTTCCACCCCATAGTCTAATATTACCTGCACACCGTAGCCGCTTAGCAGCTTGCCTGCCTCGGCGGTTTGCTCCAAGGTTTCCCCACCCACAAACTGTTTAAAAATGGTGGCACGTATCATGCCATGTACAGGCAACCCCGTTTTCATTAAAAAAGGGGTTATGCGAGTACCAACTGCCACAAACCAGCTATAATGCATGGTTTTTAGCAGCCAGCGGGCATGTTTAAGCTCTGAATCTTTCTTATAAGCGAACGCGACCTCGGTGTTATCAAACGACAATTCCATAGTAAAAACTTTCCAACTGCGAATATCGGCACTGTTGGTATAAGTAAAAAAAGCTTTTTGGCAGGTCTGTGGATAAAGCGGCAAAATGCCACCATCCAAGTGGCATATTTAACTGTTTAGAAAAAAGTTTGGCTTAATTATGCAAAACTTAACTTAGTAGCATCCGTAAGTTATGTGTAGACTCATCATTTCAATTTCTATCGTTTTAACATCCTTATTATGCCGCTCGCAATCGAACCCTGACAGTCTTTTTATTTTTGTTGGTAAGCAATTAAGGGTAAAAAAGATAAATATTAACCTGCAAAAGGATAATATTGGGTTCTACAATTATTATAGTGTCAGCTACCAGGTGCTACAAAATATTTACGGACACTATGAAGGCAACAAAATAACATTTCAAGCATATGACCACGTAGGCAAACCCGATTTCCTAAAATTTAAGACAGTCCTGCTGTTTGTTTATAAACACAACGGAAAATTTTACCATATCAGGTTTCAATATTTTGATGTATATGAAACCAAAAACGGAAAATGGGCTGCGCCGGGCGACCCCTATTTTTTTGATGACAAATACAGAACAGGTAATGTACAACCGGAAGCTATTGAGTTTAAAAAGCCTCTTACATTTAACGTTGGCAGACTTGACAGTGCAGAAATTAAACAAGTCTATCCGGCGCCCTATTTTACAATTAAGGAACATAAGGCCATCGCATTAATGGGTACTTATGCAGAAAGCTTATTTTTAGTAAAAAAAGAAGGGGAATTAAAGGCAAGGGGCTTTTTTTAAATTGCCGCCCCCGGCCTTATTAAAATGATTGCTTTATGGAAGGAAGATTCTACTGCTTTTTTGGCGGCAGGGCGAACGCTATAGCGTCATGCTCAAAATGGCCGTTGTGGGAGCCATCGCAAAAAGGTTTGTTTTTTGACAGGCCGCAGCGGCAAATGCCGATAATTTCTCTGCCTGCTAGGTCGTACGGCGCACCGGTTTTGTCAACTATTTCAAAATCGCCCTCAATACGCAGTGAGCCGTTGCTGTTTACTTTAATTTTTGTGGTTGCCATGTTAGTATAATATATTAGCCCAAAAATAGGGTTGAAAACCG
The DNA here is from genome assembly GCA_903882935.1 of uncultured Parafilimonas sp. GTDB lineage: Bacteria > Bacteroidota > Bacteroidia > Chitinophagales > Chitinophagaceae > JABDFW01. Next base: position 147,330 of record CAIRZB010000100.1, read on the forward strand.
GATTTGCCGCCACTAAACTATCCACAGCCCGTTTACACCAACCCACCAAACACACAAAACCCCGCCATTGTGTTACCAAAAGCGGGGCTTTATACTATTTACCTACAATGTTGTTTAAAACTTAATGGTAGAAGGTAGGTATTTCGCCACCAAGTCCTCATAATAGGGCCTTAATTCCTTCCAGTTGGGCGGTGTTGGGTTTTTAGAATATAGGTCGTAGGGGTTAAACAAATCAACCCATTTAAACATTTCATGGTCATGCGCGTTCATCAGGTGGCCGTATGCATGCTCCTTATGCTGTGGGTAAAAACTGTGGTAACGCAGCATATACAAGGCAGGTTCTGGCAAGTAATCTTTCATCATGTGGTACACGTACTCATCGTGGCCCCAAGATAATTGCACTTTATCCAACCCGCAGTTGGGTTCGTACACGCCGTATTTGGTACTGTACACTTCGTTTGTATAGTCAGGGTTATTTACAAAGTACTCCGGGTAAACAATCTTGTCGCTGTATGCGCAGCCTACCGGGAAGGTATCGCCCACCACAGCCCATTGCGGTTCACCAAATAGGCAAAGCACCTTGCCCATGTCGTGAAACAAACCTGCCAAAACCATCCAATCAGGGTGGCCGTCGGCACGTATGGCCTCAGATGTTTGCAGTAAGTGCTGCATTTGGTCAAGGTCGGTATCGGGGTCGGAGTCATCTACCAATTGGTTTAAAAACTGGAAGGCATCCCAAACGGACATTTCTTTTTTATCAAACTTCAAAAAATCAGCTTTTTTCTGCACCACATAATCATAGGTTTGGTATGTGTGGTTTAAGCGGTAAAACTCCCGCACAGTATCGCGCACAGGTGCGTCATAGTTGCGGTATTCTTCCGTTTTTTTACCTTGGGCAATGCTTTCAGGGTCGGGGTAGCGTTTCAGCAAATCCTCTTCCCATTCATCCAAACTGGCTAAAGGCGCAGCTTCAACCTGGCTTAATATTGTACTCATGGCTTGCGTTTTATACTTGTATAAATGTTTTGTAAAATTGGCAGCGTTGTTTTAGGCAGCAATCGCTTACACATTTTTGCGTATAACGTATGCAGGGTAAATATCAATACTTTTTTTAATACCTGGTAATACAAAGCCAATATTATTTACTAAACCGGTTTCGTAAAAGCCCCGGCAACGGCCTGCTACGGCCGTGCCGGAAGCAATTTTAATACCAGCCGGTAAACCTTAACCAACATGCGGCAATCTTAATTATCTTGCATCCGAAATGATAGAAATACGCAACATCAAGAAAAACTTTGGCGAAAAAGTTGTTTTGGACGATATAAGCGCCGTAATGGCAACGGGCAAGTGTAACCTGATTATTGGTACCAGCGGCAGCGGCAAAACGGTGCTAACCAAATGCATGGTGGGCCTTTTTGAGCCTGACGCGGGCAATATTTTATTTGACGGACAGGATATGACGGCCATGCAGGAGGAAGACCGCAAAATGTTGCGCCAGCAAATTGGCATGCTTTTCCAGGGCTCGGCGCTTTTTGACTCAATGACCGTTGAGCAGAATGTGATGTTTCCGCTAGACATGTTTTCGACCATGACCCTGGCGGAACGCAAAAAAAGGGCAGACGAAGTGTTGGAGCGGGTAAATTTAAAGGATGCCCATAAAAAATACCCGGCCGAAATAAGTGGCGGTATGCGCAAAAGGGTAGGCATTGCCCGGGCGATAGTGCTTAACCCCAAATACCTTTTTTGTGATGAGCCGAATAGCGGGTTAGACCCCCAAACATCGCTACTGATTGATAAATTAATTAAGGAAATAACCACCGACTATAATATTACCACCATTGTTGTTACCCACGACATGAATAGCGTGATGGAAATTGGCGACAACATTGTGTATTTATACCAAGGCAAAAAGGAGTGGGAAGGGAATAACAAAGAAATAATATTCAATAAAAACGAGCGTTTGAACGGCTTTATCTTCGCCTCCGACTTTTTGCAGGATGCCAAAGACATGCGGATGCTGGAGATGAAAGGCAAAATATCCAACGACCGCAATATGGATGAGATGCTGAAGTAGCACCACGGTTTTGCCTGATTTAATTGATTACGCTATTTACGAAGGGTAGGTAATTAGGTTTTATTGGGTTGTGTTTAATGGAAAACGAAAAAATGCAGTCAAATTCGCCAGTGCGGGTTTGACGAAAAAAAATCACGCTTTTTACTTGAAATCAGCACCATTAGATATGTCAGGACAAAATCGTGGTTAATGATATTAACTGTTTTCACCTATTTTTGCCCACAATTAAAAAAACGCTCCATGTCAGTTTTAGTTAACAAAGATTCTAAAATAATCGTACAGGGTTTTACCGGTACAGAAGGCACTTTTCATGCCAGCCAGATGATTGAGTACGGCACTAATGTGGTAGGCGGCGTTACGCCGGGCAAAGGCGGCAGCACCCATTTGGACAGGCCCGTTTTTAACACCGTGGCCGACGCGGTAAAAACAACCGGTGCCAACGTGAGCATCATATTTGTACCGCCTGCATTTGCCGCAGATGCTATTATGGAATCGGCTGAGGCTGGCATTGCCTTGGTGGTTTGTATTACTGAAGGCATACCCGTGCAAGACATGGTGAAGGTTAAAAACTATTTGCAAGGCAAAACTACCCGTTTAATAGGGCCCAACTGCCCCGGTGTTATTACCGCAGGCGAAGCCAAAGTGGGCATTATGCCCGGCTTTATATTTAAGGCTGGCACAATAGGCATTGTGTCAAAATCTGGCACGCTTACCTACGAAGCGGCTGACCAAACGGTAAAAGCTGGCTTGGGTATAACCACTGCGATTGGTATTGGCGGCGACCCCATCATCGGCACCACCACCAAAGAAGCGGTTGAATTATTGATGAACGACCCTGCCACAGAAGGCATTATAATGATAGGTGAAATTGGCGGCGGCATGGAAGCAGAAGCAGCCCGCTGGATTAAGGAAAACAACCGCAAACCTGTGGTTGGCTTTATAGCAGGCCAAACAGCCCCCGCAGGCAGAAGGATGGGCCACGCGGGTGCCATCATTGGCGGTGCCGAAGACACAGCAGAAGCCAAAATGAAAATTATGGCCGAATGCGGCATACACGTGGTAGCCACCCCTGCCGAAATAGGCAGCACTATGGCAGCAGCGTTGAAAAAATAATTATTTGGATATAATTGACAGCATGAGGCATATTATTGCTACAAAGGATTTTTTAAAAAAAAGGAATATCCGAAGCAAAAAATGACCATTGTAAAATGGATGTTTGCCTTTTGGTTAGGCCAGATAACCGTGATAGCGGGCATACTGATGTATTTTTTAAGGAAGTGATTATTGTAACAATAAATTAAAGCGATAGACTGAATGAGTCTATCGCTTTTTTATTTGTACATTAGAGGAATAATTGTTTGTTCTGCAATATTCAACCCAATACTAACAACCTTGGTTTTGTCGATGGCTTTAATTGCTGCACTAAGTTGCGACCAACCAATCAACTACCCACCGGGTGGATATGATTATCCCGCGAAAGACTCGGTAACGGATACCAATTTTTATTTTTATCCGTTGAGAAACATATTCCCCCGTAGGGACTCATTCGAAATGTCGGCTTCTTATCTATATTACCAAACTTTCGATGAACCGAACTTAAGTGTCGCTGCTAAAGGAGAAGACTTTTTCAGATTTACGTTTTCGGGGTTTAAATTTCTTCCGGTAATGATTGTTTTTACTAAAAACCAAATGACCATAAAAACGGGTAGTATTGACTATATGACTGACGGAATGATTGACGAAAACAGGCTTGATGAACTCGAAAAAAAACACTTCCGGTATATTTCAAGGCGGTATCCTTATTACAGCAGCAATGAAAATGACATCCGTTACCACACTAAATATGTTGATTCAATGCTTAAAGTGTATCCTAAACTACTTTCTTTGTCTTACTATAAATATCTCCTTAACAAAGCTACCGTGCCTAATGGGAGACACCTACACAGTTACACTACCAAGAAGATTAATTTACCTTACGGTGAGTTTAGGCACCTTGTATCAATTATAAATGATTCAGGATTTTGGAAACTGCCTTATAGCCTTCCACAAATTAGTGAGTCGTCGGATGGGTATGGATTTTCACTAGAGGCTAATACAAAATCAAAATACAATATTGTTAGGGCTAATTGCGACAGCGACCCAAAAAACAGCTTCTTTAGTATTTGCAAGGAAATCGTTAAATGCGCGGGGCTGGAAAAGCAGGTAGATGTATTTTTCCTGCAACCAGAAGCCTTACACCGAAAACCGATTTTAATTCAGGATGTAACATTGGCAGATGTTAAAGAAGACAGCAGTAATCTCCCCAAACACAAAAAGTCAAAACACAAAAAATAACCTCACCCCTTCCTCATCACATATATCACAGAACTGCATTTCTTCCTATCCGCCAAGGCATTCAGGTTAGATAGTAAGCCGTTCCAAACCGCATTAATTAGGTTTCCTTTTCCCGTTTTGTATTGTTCGCTCAGCATGGCCACATAAAAACTGTCGAACCACATGGGTTTGTAGGCGGCAATGGTAAAGCCGTGTTGCTGTGCTAGGGCCAGCATACTTTGGGGGCTAAAATGGTAAAGGTGGCGCGGCACATCGTAAGCAGCCCAATGCTCTTGGTATATGGCTGCATCATAACTGGTATAGTTGGGTACCGCTATCACTAATGCACCGTTTGGCTTAAGCAAGGTATTAAAGGTATCCAAATACCGGTGCAGTTCATGCACATGCTCCAGCACATGCCAAAGGGTAATTGCATCAAAGCTGTTTGGAGGCAATGCAAAAAGGTAATCGGGGCTTTGCAGTTCAATGCCGTGCTGCTTGCGGGCATTGGTGCGGGCGGTTTCGTCCGGCTCAAGGCCGGCTACGGCCCAACCCGCCTGCTGCATGGTGGCGGCAAACGCACCGGTGCCAGCACCAACATCCAGCAAGGCGCCTTGTTTACGTCCGGAGGCCTTTTGTATCAGCGCCATTTTGGCTTGCAGGGTATAGTTGCGCACCAAGTGGTAAGCACGGTTAACAAAGCCTTTTTTGGTATCAGTATGGCTTACGTAGGCTTCCGCCTGATAGTAACGGCCAATGGCCTCGCCGGGCGGTACATCCTGCGTAAACCTTGCGGAGCAATAGCTGCAATGCCATACGCCAAACACTTCGCCACTCACCGTGTAATCCTTCACCCGTAAAACAGGCGAAATATCGGTGCTATTGCAAATCGGGCATTGTTGGTATAGTATATTCATAGTAAAAACCTCCTAAGCCCCCCAAAAGGCAATACAGCAAACCAGTTTAGTGCTGTAAGCTTGTTTAAGTAAAACATGCAATAATCAAATTTTTCAGCCGCAGGCGGCGGGATGGGGACAAAGAAAGTAAAGTTTCAGTTAAAAAACTTGTGAAAATCGTTATATGTTTTTTCAATACAATGTTCTTTCTTTACTTTTCCGCTTGAATAATGAATAACTTTAAGAAAAATATCCGCAACCTGCTCTTGCCAGCAGGTTTGTATGCACCGTTTACGTTCTATTTCCTGCTTTTTGCGGTTGGCGGGTGCTTAGCCTACCTGTGGCTAATGGACAATAATATTATACCCGATACACTCTACAGCCACCTTTTAACGCTGCTGTTACAGGTTGCCGCTTGGTTTTTGGGTATTGTGCTATTGCTGGCACTGTTAACCGCCGCAGTTCCGCTGGTATATTTTTTTGCAGCTAAAAAAAGCGGCAAGGTTGGCTTTGTCATCAATACCGCTGGGGTGCTTAAAAACAAAGCAGGCCTGCAACAGCAAGGCATTTACATTAAAATAAACCCCATCATAAAACCCTTTTTGGGCTTTATAAAAATGCGGTTGAAATACGACGGCACCTACTCCAACAAGTTCTTGCTGGCCAGCCGAAGCCAGAACAAACTCATCTCCACCACGCTGGAAGGCGATTATACTTGGAAGCTGCCTGAAATTAAAGAGTACCATATTGACAAAGTGGTGGTATATTTTGAAGATTTTTTCCAATTTTTCTCTTTTGTAGTTACTCTGCCCATCAAGGAGCATTTTTACACGCCCCCCGCATTTAAAAAAGCAGACGGTTTTAGCATATCTCCTAGAAAAACCGAGGATACCGATAACCGCATAGACGAGCTGAAAAAAGTGGAGGGTGAGGTTATTAACTACAAAAACTTTGAGAATAACGATGATGTTAGGCGCATTGTGTGGAAAATATACGCCCGTAACAAGGAGTTGGTGGTGCGCATACCCGAAATATTAGACCCCTACGCTTCGCAAGCCTACCTGTATGCGTCGTTCTTTACCGGGTTTAACTCCGGGGGTAACCGCACTGTTGACATCTATTTTTTAAATTACTACAAAACAATCCTATGGGCTGTTTACCAAAAACTAGGGGAACAGGGTTTTGACATTCGGTACATGCCCGACCAACGTAACCACAGCGCAACCTTTATAAACGAAGAAAAAGCGGTGGAATACGCCGTAAGCACCAGCAATTGGCAAACGGAAAACGACCTGCGCTCGTATGTTAATATAAAGGATGCATCAGTGGTGGTACTGTCTTCGCTGTCTGATGTGGAACAGGCGCAGGAACTGCTGCAGGCTGCCACGGGCAACACATGGTTTGTATTGGTGCGTTTAAGCAAAAGCCTTAACCGCACTTATTTGGTGGGGCTGTTGCAATGGCTTTTTATACAGCAAGAAAAAAGCGATTTGGAAAAATATAAAACCGGCTGGGAACTCTCGTTATTGCGGCCCAGGGTTACACAAAACGAAAAAAAGCTAACCGCTTTGTTTTCAACACACGAAAAAACAATTGTTATTTAGGGCATGGGTATAGCAAAAACACATAGTTGGAAAAAACTGGTTGCACAGGTAGTATTGCTGGCCCTGCCAACCTCGGTTTTAATATATTACTTGCTGGTGCAAGCCAACGGTTATTACGGCATATTGCAGGATAACTCGGCTATACAGCACTGGTATTTTGACGCAGGCATACTGCTGGCCTTGGTATTTTATAGCTTTAGGTTTAGGTTTATCACCACCACGGCAGTATTGTTTGTTGTTTTTTATTTGGTGTATAAATCCACCGCGTCGGTGTCTTTGGGTGAATTTGATGCTTTTTTTACTTCGGTAAACTTTTTGGTGTTTGCAACCTTGTTTTGCGTGGGCTGGCTGTCAGGTTATGGCTTTTCAAGGTCAAGGTATTTTAGCATTTTCTGGCCACTACTCATATTGGCAGAAGCGATAGCCGTTTTTAGCCACCAAAGCAACTTGGCAGTAGGGGAAATCATCACTTGGTTTGCACTCATTTTGGTATATGCCGCGTATATCATTTATACGTCGGAGCTTATCAGAAACATTAACAACGACCAGAAATACTTTAGCTGGTTTGTTTTTAAACGCATTGGTGGTTTTGCGTTAATTATGTTGGTACTAATGTTTGCCTTATCCCTGCTTTTTAACAAGGATATAAAAGCCATTGAAAAAGAAATGGCCACAACCCAAAACGAAGGTGGCAAGGGCAACGGCGAAAGCATGACCAAGCAAAACAAAGACGGCAGCTTGAGCAACAAAGACCAAACAAAACTTACAGGCAGCCTTAGCAAAGACAAGCGGTTGGTGTTTGTAAGCAAACTTGACAACTTTTTTAAGGATGGCAAAACGCCTAACCCGCTGTATTACACCATGTATTACTTTACAAAGTTTGATACCCTTACCCAAACTTTTGAGCGGGACCCTTACATGCCTGATAATGACTTGTTCTCCCCCGACCCGTCAAAAATACCCCTGTACTTTACCAAGATAGATACCAACGTTATAAAAAACACCCATGCCCCGCTTGCCCGCAAAATTGTTAATGCAGATGTGTACAGCGTACTGCTGTCGGGCAGCGATTTTTTAGCACCCTCCACATCCTTCTTTTGCCAACCCATACCGGTACCCAACGAATATAAAAACCAGTACCGCAGCGCGTACCGTGCCAAAATGTATGTGAGCGAGTTGAACAGTGCCTACTTTATATACAACCCCGGCGGTAATAAAATGTTGGAGGCTTTTCAAAAAGAGCGGTTTGACCTGCTGCGCCAAACCAAAGACTTCTCAACCCTGGATAAAAAATTTTACAACTATTACACCTTCATGCCCCGCAATGAAGACTATAATAAAATTAGGGACCTTGCCGCCAAATTATCCCTTACGGCCAAAACGCCGGCAGATAAAATGCTGGCCATACGCGAGTATTTTTTAAGTAAGGATGAGTTTGGCCAGCCCATGTACAAATACTCCGACAACCCCGGTATTCCGGGCCTGCCCAGTGCCAACAAGCTCAACTATTTTTTATTCGACAACCGAAAGGGGTACTGCGCGTATTTTGCCGGCGCAACGTTGTTTTTGTTAAGAGCCATGGGCATACCTTCTCGGGTGGCGGTAGGCTTTTTAACGGAAGACCGCAGCAGCAAAAACCCTGGCTGGTATTGGTTTTATGAAGACCAGGCACATGCCTGGGTACAGGTGTATTTTCCGGGCTATGGCTGGATTGATTTTGACACCACTATACCCGACCTTAATACACGGGAGGCACCCCAGCCCGACCAAACGCCGCCTTTAAACATGCAGCAAGCCTATTTTGTTGCCGATGGAACGGTTACCGACATTGACACGGTGGCCAAGCGCATGAAAATGGACGTGAAAAAGATTATTTTTCACGACAAAAATTTTGAAACAAACGTAACGCAGCATATTGAAACCGACGTGTCGCTGGCCACTGTGTCGGTTGACACTGGTGCCGTGGGCTTGGGCTACGTAAAGGCAGGCATGCACGTAACCGCAGCATCGTATGCCGAAGCGTTAAAAAATATAGACACTACCAGTACGGACAGTGTGGCATCCATCCTTAAAAGAATACCGAAGGTTATACCCATTGACGAGATAAAGATAATAGAGCCAGAAAGCAAAGAGCAGCAAAAGAAAAAAGATGCCAATGCAGAAAGCAAACCCGTTGATTGGGTAAAAATACTGGCCTATACAATATACGGCCTATTGCTCGCAGTATTCTTCTTGTTTAGTTTGCCTGGAAGAATTTACCGGTTTTTTTATTCAGCCGCAAAGTGGGAGAATGACCCCCGCAAAAAGGCGTTTAAAACCTACAGGGTAACCATGTACTATCTTAACCAGTTGGGGTATTTTAGAACTAACCAAGGGCCACAGCAATATGCACGCAGCATCGATGCTGAATTTGCCACCAATTTTGAACAGTTCAGCAACATTTACCAAAAACTTAAGTACAGCACGCAGCCACTAACCTCTGCGGAAACGAGTATGGTGGTATCATTTTTTAAACCATTCAGGCGAAAAATACGCAGTAAATTACCTTGGCATACAAGAATTGTTAGATTTTATAACATTTATAATACCATCCATTTTTTTAAGCAACCTAAAATACAATAAGCATGGAGCAGCAGATTCAAATAGACCAGGCATTGGGCAGCATTCAAAAACTAACCAACAATATTGAAACCATTATCCGCGGCAAGCGTACGCAAATACAGTTTATACTAACCGCCCTATTGGCTAAGGGGCATATATTAATGGAAGACAACCCCGGCACCGGCAAAACGGTAATGGCCAAAACCTTGGCGCAAAGCGTAGCCGGCACCCACCATGACGGCAGTGCCAATTTTAAGCGTATACAGTTTACGCCCGACTTGTTGCCGATGGACTTGATTGGTTCGCATATTTTTGACGATGTAAAAAAGGAATTCATCTTTAAAAAAGGCCCGTTGTTTTGCAACATATTGCTGGCAGATGAAATTAACCGCGCCTCCCCCAAGGTACAGAGTGCCTTGCTGGAGTGTATGGCCGAAAACCAAATTACCATGGGCGAAATAACCTACCCCTTGGAAAGGCTGTTTTTTACCATTGCTACGCAAAACCCAGTAGAAATGGAAGGCACATACCCCCTACCGGCGGCACAGCTTGACCGTTTTTTTATAAAAATATATTTCGGATATGTGGACGAGCAAACAGAGCTGGATATTTACCGCAACTATTTGGGCATACAGAACAACTTGCAACATATACAACAGGTATTGAGCATGGACGAAATTTTGTTTTTGCAGGATGAGGCAGAAAAAGTGTTTATACACGATGAGATAGTGAATGCCGTAAAAAACATTGTGCGCGATACCCGCAAACATGCGGATATTATTTTAGGTGCATCAACCCGCAGCGGCATTACCTTTTTAAAATGTCTAAAAGCATTTGCACTTGTAAATGGCCGCACTTTTGTAACAGAAGACGACATACAACAATTAACGCCTGCCGTAATTGACCACCGCTTGGTGTACCGCAATAAAGAAGCAAAACAAAAAGCACTGTCAGGTATTTTGGATAAAGAGCTGAGTAGGTTAAGCAAGTTGAAGATTAACGGATAAGAAAAAATTAATAATTAAAAATTAGTAATTAATAATTAAAAGGCGTGATGACAGATATTGGCGAACACATAAACCTCAAAAGAACAGCTTTGCGGTTATTCTTTATTATTTATTATTCATTGTTAATTATTAACTGCTCAACTGCCCAGGATAAAGCTGCACAACGGTACGAAATTGATGCCAAGCGTGCGGGCGTTAACCCAACCGACAAGGATGCCTTGCCCCGTGGGCGTGAGTTTATTCGCTTAGACAGTACCTATTACGTTGGCTGGATGTATGAGGGCATGTTTAAAAGTGACCGCAGTGCTGACTATATCGGTTACAAAAACGCCATACCGCCTTTAAGGAGGGCCTATGTGTTGCTACAAAAAGATTTTGGAACACTTTTTTCGGATCTTTTTACGCCAGCAAACTTAAGCCCGCAAAATTATGCACGCTTTCAAGATTTAAACCAGATCGCCTCTACTTTAAAGGAGTGTTACGACAATATTGAAGAACCCGACTCTGTGTTATGGGTGGTGAACGCATATGACAAGTTTAAATTTCCGGTTGATTTCCTCGGCGTTAACACGATAAAGGCTTGGACATACCACCGTAACCGGTTTTTAACGTCAGCAAAATTTTCGTTTTTAAAAGACAATGTTGCCGATAACGAAAAAATGGCCTTTGCCTATTGCTATAAAGATTTTTCGCGCATACGCAATAATGCCAGCGCTGCGCAATTGTTGTTTGGCCCAAACGTTAGCAATGTGCTCCGCATGTCAACCTACCACTACCTTGCACTGCTGCACTGCTATGTAAAAAACTACGACAGCAGCGAATATTACTACCAAAAATTAGTAGAGGGTGGCCGCGTGTCGTGGAACAATTATGGCGGTATGCAAAGCGAGATAGGCAATTTTGCCAATGCCACACAGTACTACCAGAAAGACCAAAACAAATCGTTTATAGCCGGCATGCTGCGCGAGCCATACTATTACATGCCGGAACTATATGTATATGCCGGCCGCACCAAGGCAGCCATAACCATGGCCCAAAATGCCATTACCCAAAGTAGCTCAACTCCAGGTTTTGGCTGGTACAATATTGCACTAGCCCGTGGCTACCTATACGACGGGCAGCTTGACAGTTGCGAAATTGCCTTAAACAAAGCGGCCAATTTTAAGGAGCTGCACATAGGCACCACCCTTACCCAAAACCAGTACCTGTTTACCATTAACCTTTTCAGAGTGCAGCTGGCCGATAAAAAAATTGACCAGGTTAAATTTTTAAACAGGGGCTGGTGGCATTCCTTAGACCTGTACAAACTAGCACAGTTAAAAACAGAAAAAATGATGGCCGAGTATGTTGTGGTAAACCAGCTAATTTTTAACCCCGAACGCGACCGTACGGTATATGACCTTTTTTGCGGGGAGGCAACCACAACCTACGATGAAGCGGGGTATTTGCTAAGAGATTTCAGCCCCGAATATTTTACAAAAAAATACGAGAATTACCAAAAGACCGATAAACGCGCCAATATACAACGCTACTTTAAACTATTTGCAGCCCAATTTAAACTGCAAGCCAACAAAACAAAAGAAGCTCAAGCCGATTTGGAGGCCATAAACCAATCAGTACTGTTGGACACATCGCACGAAAAGCTTTTTGTTGCCCGGCTGTATGAATCATTGGCAAAAATTTATGATGCCAACGGTGATAAAAATAACCTTAGGCAATTCAGCAACAGCTTGTTTGAAGAATACCCACAGTTGGTTCCGTTTTCGGGGCTTAAGATGGATATGAGGCTTGCTACTTTCGGCGCTGATGACCCCCTAACCAAGGCGGTAATTGATGATGTAAAAAAATGCAATATTAATTGGCTTGGCACCGAAGCCACTGCCCCCTCACCAACAGCCAATATTACGTTTAACAAAAAAGGTACAGCATATGAAGCTGTAATAACAGTTACGTCCCCACAGGGTAAAACCATTGTGGGCAACCAGCGCATTATTTTTAAGCAGAAAGAAGGTGTTGGTGGCGAAATCACCCTGCGCATGTTTGGCAAAGGAGGCGCATTGGTGTTTGACCCTCCGCCAACTAAAGGACATTAATAATACTTTTTATTCATCCTCTTTTTTCTTTTTGCCCCCGGCATATATTTTCTTGGCACGCTCAACCATATCAATAAACTCTATTTGGGAGTACTCATGCCTATCCAATGCACTGTTTGCTAAAATGCTTATATCATTTAGGGTGTAACTGGCCGCATAATCCGACTTTCGCAAAAACTCGCCAAACATTACTACACTGGTAGCAAACTTTACATTTGCATTGGCTTGCCCCATGGGAACATAATTATTGGCTACTAAAAAATTTTGGCTGTGGGGTGGTGTTTGGCCGGGCTGCGCATATCGTAATGTAATATCTGCTATTATGTCCCGCCAATCGGTACCCCCCAAACTATCTTTTTGTGTGGTTTCTATTTCAAAAACAGCCATCAGGCTATGGCCAGTGCCCACCTCACCGCCCTCCAATTGGCTGGCGGTATCTTTAATGGCATCAGTTTTATTATCAAAACCAATAAGGCGGTACCGCTTAACTTGGCTGGCATTAAAGGCCACACTGGCATAACAGTCTGTTGCCACTGCATACATAGTTTTTGAAAACTCAGTAATAAGTACCTTCTCAGCTTCATGCGCATTGTCTAAATAAGCAAAATTGCCGTTACCCCATTTAGCCAATGCTTCCAACTTACTGTCTTTGTAGTTGCCCATGCCCACCCCAATACAGGTTAAAAAAATACCAGATTGCCTATGCCGGCCTACAATTTCCTCCAGCTGCTTTTCTGATGTTTGCCCTATATTAAAGTCTCCGTCGGTGGCCAATATTACGCGGTTATTGGCATTACGGTTAAACGAACGCTCTGCCAATGCATAGGCCGTGTTAATCGCCTGCTCACCGGGCGTTTCACCGTCTGCTTCCAATTTCTCTATGGCCTCTTTTATTATAATCTTTTCGGCCCCCGATGTGGGTTGCAGGGCAATACTTACGCCGCCGCCATACACTACTATGGCCACAGTGTCCTGCATTCTAAGGTTATCAACCAGCTGTTTAAACGCAGTTTTTAGCAGTGGCAGCCTGTTGGCCTGGTCCATGGAACCAGATACGTCAATCAAAAAAATAAGGTTGGTGGGCGGCACGTCATTAAAACTAATGTAAGGTGCCTGTAAATTTATAAAAAGTAATTGGGTGTTGCTGTTCCAAGGGCAGGATGTTAACTGTGTTTGGCAAGTGAATGCCTGCTCTTTTTTATGACTGTTTAAATTGGGAAAGCTAAAATAGTTAAGCATCTCCTCAATCCTAACGGCATCGGTGGGCACTCTTGCGTCAATATTTAAAAACCGCCGTACGTTGCTGTACGAAGCCCTGTCAACGTTAACTGAAAAACCAGTTCGTGGAAACTCCTTCGCCGCAACAAAACCGTTTTCGGCAAACGTTGAATAACTTTCGCCGCCGTTATAAAATATGCCTGCATGCTGGGCATCCTGTTTGTCTCGGGTAATAGAAATTAACCTGTGCTTATAAAGCTTTTGGGTAACAGAAAGCATTTTTAACGTAACTGACTGAAACTTGCCAGTTTCCACGGGGCATTTAAGGCTTTCAAAACCTTCAAAATCCAAAAAGAGAGTATCGGTGGCGGCGGATACAGGTATACCGAAACCACCGGTATTGCCAGTGTAATAAGGATAGTTTCCCTTGGACCGCAGGCGAAGGTGAACGTTGTACAAACCTCTACCGTTTTCATCATGTACCACCCCGCGTAGGTAATATTGCGATGAAGCGTTGGAAATGCAAGCACACAAAATGACTATTGAAAGCTGATGTTTCACCAAGGGCTACAGTTTACGTTGTTAAATGTAACACAGTGCCGTTTGTTTAACAAAAAACGAGTGATAAAAATCTATTCTTCCCCCTGCAACTGGAAAATTTCTTTCAAATTGCGCCCTAAGCCATCATAATCTAACCCGTACCCTACCACAAATTTATTGGGGATGGCAAAGCAGCAGTAATTAATGTTAATGGGGTACACTGTGGCTTCAGGCTTGTGCAGCAACACCGCAATTTTTACGGATGCGGGCTGCTGGTTATATAACTGCGGTAAAAAATTATGCAGGGTTTTTCCGGTATCAATAATATCCTCAACAATAACCACTTCGCGGCCAGTAACGTCTGTATCTAGGCCAATAGCTGTTACCACATGGCCGGTTGACCTTGTGCCTTTGTATGAGGCAAGCTTGATAAAACAGATTTCAGCATCCCCACTGATGTGCTTGAAGAGATCTGCCGCAAACATGAATGATCCGTTTAGTATGGCTATGAATAACGGCTTTTTACCTTGGTAATCAAGGCTGATGGTGGCAGCAACAGCTGATATTTTTTGCTGGATTGTTTCTTCTGAAAGAAATGGAACGAAATATTTGTCATGTACTTTTACGGCAGTCATTAAACGTTAGTTTACATAAAAATACAGCTTAGTATGTTTACAAACTGTGTTATGCATTATGAGCCTTATGTATTTTCTTTTTGGGAACCGTGTGCTGGGCGCTGGATTTTGATGACTTTACTGTTCGCGATGTTTTAGCAGCCTTTGCCGATTTGCTTTTAACCGGCTTCAAGTATACTTTTTTACCTGATTCCAGCTTGGCGCCGGCCTTCAGGTGGTTATATTCCAACAGGCTCGCCAAACGAACGCCTTCTGTTTGGGCTATGTCATCCAAGGTTTCATTATGGGTAGCTACATGGTATTCATGCTCCCCCGTGTACGGCTTAGCTTCTAAAAATACCAACCTGTCGTCTTTTAATACCCGCTGTTTGCCTAACTCATTGTATTGTAACAAAGAGGCTATTTTAATGCCGTGTTTTTTAGCCATCAAACGTAAAGAGGTTCCGGCATTTACATAAATTACTCTGCGGTGGTTGATGGTAAACACCCCGCTTGGGTAGGTATCCCTATCCTGCTCTTTTTTGGCAACCGCAGTTACAATGGCAGGCTGTTCGCTTTGCTGCTTGTCAATTGCATTTTGCAGGTGGCTTTCAACGGGTGGTGTTGTACTGTCCCCCATATTATCTACCGGAATTGGTGTTGCTTTCCCCTCTTCATTATCACCCACTAAAGAAGCTGTATTAGCCCCACCCCCCTTCATACGCGCCAACGCAGTTAATGTGTATTGTTGCAGGCCGTTTGCCTCAATTATTTTTATCAGCATTTGCGGGTAGTCGCGCTCAGTGGCATAACCTGCTCTTTTTAGGCCTTTTGCCCAAGCTTTGTAATCAGCAGGGTTTATATCAAAAAGACTGGTGTAGTATGGGCGGTTTTTCAAAAAATCCGAATGGTCCCGGAACGATTCCTCAGCATTGTTGTACACCCTAAAGCATTCGTTTTTTAAATCATCATCATGGTAAACACAGTCGCCAGTCCATTCTTCTTTACATTTAATACCAAAATGGTTGTTGGATGATTTAACCAAGTCGCTCTGCCCAGCCTGCGATTCAACAATGCCTTGGGCCAACGTTATGGAGGCTGGCACACCGGTGCGCATCATTTCGCGCATAGCAATTTCACCGTAGGTGTCAACATACTGCCTTATGGCACCGGTTTGGGCAACCGCCGCGCTAACTATGGCAACATATAAAACACACATTACAACCTTCTTCATTCAGTTCCTTTTTTTATCAGCAAAAGCCCGTCGCGTACCGTTAAAAGCACCTGTTCTGTGCGGTGGTCAGCGGCAACATGCTTGTTAAAAGCCTCCACCGCCGTTGCATTTTTCCCCTTAACGCTTTCCTCTAACACCTGTCCGTGAAACAGCACGTTATCAGCAATAATCATACCTGTTTTGGCTAATCGCGGCACAACCAGTTCGTAGTAGTCAATGTAACTAGTTTTATCAGCATCAATAAAAACAATATCCCAAATATGGGGCAGGCTTGGTATAATATCCCGGGCCTTGCCGGTATGCAAATGTATTTGGTTATTCTTGGGCGACAACACAAAATTTTTACGGCTGGTTTCTGCATCCACTTCCCGCAGTTCAATCGTGTGCAATTGCCCGCCGGGTTGTAAGCCTTTTGCCAGGCACAATGCGCTAAAGCCAGTAAAACTGCCGATTTCCAAAATAAACATGGGCTGTACAAGCGCGCTAAGCATACTTAGAAACTGGCCCTGTACCAAGCCGCTTATCATGTGTGCATGCGGATGTTGCTTTAACGTTTCATCATATACCCTTTTTAGCAATACATCATCATTGCTGGTATATTTTTCTGCGTATTGTTCTGCAAGGGGATTGACTAATTGCATTTTGTGTAGAATTAAAGATTTACCAAGAGTAACAGAAAAAAAGAACCCAAAGGCATTCCGTTAGAAAAACTTACTACAAAATACTTGTGGTTCAAGCTATTTGTCAGCCCACAATGCCTTCTTTCACCCCCGGCTTTGAAATAAGCCACAGCCCTAAAAAGGTAAGCAGGCCGTTGATAAGCAAAAGTTCGATGCCAATTTTATAACCACCAAACAAGTCGGCAGAATATAAATCCAAAAAATAGCAAACAACTGGGGCCAGTAAACAAACTATTACTGTAGCAAGCCCCTCTCTTAACCTACGCTTGGTAAAAATACCAAAAGAAAAAAGTGCCAATAATGGCCCGTACGTATACGCGGCAACTTTAAGGATTATATTGATGATGGATTTATTGTCGATCCATTTAAATACCATCACACACAATAAAAATACCGCCGCAAATGTAAAATGTACGGTAAGCCTAATTTTTTTTTGCTTTTGCTCACCAAGGGCTGCATTTCGCTTTATGCCTAAAATGTCAATACAAAACGACGATGTAAGCGCCGTTAAGGCACCATCGGCACTGGGGAACAATGCGGAAATTAGCCCGATGATAAAAATTACCGCTGCTATAGAGGTTAGGTAGTTGAGTGCGATAGTAGGAAAAAGGTCATCCCCTTTAATGGCAATGTGGTTGGCATCTGCAAAAAGGTACATGAGCCCACCCAAGGTTAAAAACAGCAGGTTAACAATAAGCAACACTACGCTAAACGTAACCATGTTTTTTTGCGAATCCTTCAGGTTTTTAACACTGATGTTCTTTTGCATCATCTCTTGGTCAAGCCCCGTCATGCCGATGGTTATAAACATGCCGCCAATAATCTGTTTTACAAAAAAACCGCCGCTGTTTACATCTGTGTTAATTACATGGGTAAACCCTTTGGCGTTTAATGCGGCAAGGGTGCTTGGCAGGTTTAGGTGTAGGCTGTTCATGATGTATGCAATGC
The DNA here is from genome assembly GCA_903882935.1 of uncultured Parafilimonas sp. Classification (GTDB taxonomy): domain Bacteria; phylum Bacteroidota; class Bacteroidia; order Chitinophagales; family Chitinophagaceae; genus JABDFW01. The sequence goes on from CAIRZB010000100.1 coordinate 165,152, forward strand.
AAACCATTAGGCCAGTTAACATAAAGGTGGTTTGCAGGGTATCGGTAAAAACAATTGTTTTTACGCCGCCCTCAAACGTGTACAGCAATATCATCAACAGTATTACAAAAGCCGTAACCCAAAAAGGTATGTGCATGTTGTTTAAAATAAACAGTTGTAACACATTAATTACCAAATAAAGCCTGGCGGTGGCACCCAATACGCGCGATATTATAAAAAACAACGCCCCCGTTTTGTAAGCGGTATGGCCAAAGCGTTGCTGCAAATAATTATAAATGGAGGTAAGGTTAAGCCTGTAATACAGGGGCAGCAGTATATAGGCCACGGCAAAATATCCCATAAAATAGCCAATAACAACCTGAAAATACCCAAAACCATTGCCCCCCACGGTGCCGGGCACACTAACAAATGTTACCCCGCTTAACGAAGTGCCTATCATGCCAAAAGATACAAGCATCCAATTGCTGTTTCGGTTGCCTATAAAAAAGGAATCGTTATTGCTGTTGCGGCTAGTATACCAAGCCACACCCAACAATAACAAGAAATATGCAATTACAAACGTGAAGAGTAAAGATGCCGGCATAAAAAGACATTTGTTTTAATGCTGTGTTGCGCACCAACAATAGGCTAATAGCCAAAACAACAAACCCGTTGGCAATTAGCCCATTGCATGCAGTTAACAGCAATGGATAAACAAATATCTGTTATAATTTCGTAAAAGTGAAAAGCGGACGGAGATGCCTTATTTAACCGGTACGCGCTTATTTTTTTCGGGAGGGTTTGTTAAAGTAAAAATCAAAACCGGCACGAACAATAGGCACAACCGACCCATTGTTGTTCCTGTAAGGGGAGTGTGCGTTATTGGCCAAATCAACCCCTACCATGATGAACGAGTTTGCCTGCCCAACCAAATGCTGCCCGTAACCGATGGCACCGATTAAGCTGAAAGAATTTAATGTGCCGCTTATTGAATTGCCGTAGTTAAAGTCCTTTTGGTTGTAATGTATCCAGTTTTGCTCAGGCTGAATTTGGATGAACAAAAAGTTTACAGGATATACCCTGGCAAAAACACCCGCGCCGTAGTTAAATTGCCGAAGCCTCACATTTTGGTTATAATAGGGATCGGCACGCTCTGAGTAATAGTTTAGGTTTACCACCACACCTGCATCAAGCCAAGGGTTAAGCGAATAGCCGATCTCGGGGTTGCCGCCAACACTGAATGTATAACCAGAATAGCCGAGTGCTATACTTCCGCCTGCGAAAATATTTTCTTTTTTAAACCCGCCGCCTGCTGGCTCATCTTCAGCCGTGCCTTGGTATGTTGGCGGTTTCATTTGCGCAAAAACTGACGACACACACATCACTACCAAGCCTAACAACATTATCTTTTTCATTCGTTGCAAATATTTATACAAACCTACTTTATTATACAGTTTAACAATTATACAATTGTTTAAAATATTGTTAGTATAGTTTAAGTGGCGCATTAACGACAGTTACCCAGTAACACGCAGCCCAAAAACCTGATGCTGATTGGTACAGACAAACAGTAAGGTGGTGCTATTTAACAAAAACAACGCCGCTGAATGATTGTGACCTCAACCAAAATTGCCTTAATTTGTACAACAAAAAAACGACCAAGTGCTTCTTGCAAAAAAACGGAGTTATAAAAACAATTTTCAGCTAGCCTCCATTACAGCCGTAACCGCTGGTATGACCAACGTGGCGGGTGCCATGGCTTGTTATTTGTTTACAGCAAACGTAACCGGCCATGTGGCCAATTTTGCCCAACATTTGTTGCGCGATAAATGGTTTGAGATGTTAACGGCACTTGCGGCACTGTCAATGTTCTTCTTGGGGGCATTTGTGGCAAGCTTTTTAGCCCGGTCTTTTGAGCACAAAGGTGCATATAAGGCTTTTGCATTGCCATTTATAATCGAAATCATCATGTTGGTTTTAATAGGGCTGTATGGTATGGCCAATAATAACCAAGCCGAGTACTATACTGAATTGCTTGCGGCAGGCCTGCTTTTTTCAATGGGCCTTCAAAATAGCATAGTTACCGTTATAACAGGCGGAAGCATAAAAACATCGCACATGACGGGCCTTTTTACCGACCTTGGTGCCGAACTGGCAGAATGGCTACACCCCAACACGCCTAAAACATATGCGCTTAAAAACAAGCTGCGCTTGCGCATAACTATACTCGCCAACTACGTTTTTGGCGGTTTGGCCGGCGGCATAATTTTTATACGGTACAACTTTATCGCTTTTTTTTGCATTGACCTGCTGCTGCTGTATATTTTATTGTACGATGCAATAAAAGGCTGGCAGCAACCTAAACCTATTGAATAGGCCGGAAAAGTGCTTAACGAACAGGTTATTCGCCAACGGCAAATTCATTTTTACCATCGGTTTTTCATCTATTTTTTTAGCAAAGCCCTATTATTGTATGGCATATTTGCCTAATACGTCGCGTTATACCCAAATGCAGTAAAGGCACTGCGGCAAAAGCGGGGTAAATCTCCCGTAAGTATCGCTGGGCCTGTGGCATAATTTTGGCCATGTTGTTGAACTTGAATATAGTAGGAAAATTATTCACCTAGCCTTTTACCAGGACGTTACCCATTTTGACCTTGCCAACAACTACGGCCCGCCGCCAGGTTCAATTGAATTTGATTGAAAACATTTTAGCATAATAATTAAGTGCCTGACACACTAAAAAAAGGATGCAAGCTCTAACGGGCTTGCATCCTTTTTTATCTTTTTGTTCTTAACTAATCTGCCAATGTGGGTATAGTAACATTAGCAAATTCAATAGGCAATATATGTAAGCTAGGCTCTACAACTTTTTAATCTCAATGTTCCTGTACCAAACATTGTTACCATGGTTCTGCAGGGCAACATGGCCTTTTGTAAAAGTACCAAAGTCGGGCCATTGCTTAAATTTGCTGGCCGCCACCATTTTTTTCCAATTGTCATCCCAAAGGGTAGTGGTTACCACGTTAACCCCGTTTAGGTATAACTTAAGGCTGCCATGGTTGCTTACAATCTCTGCCTTGTTCCATTCGCCAACGGGCTTTACAACATCAGGGCCTTGCACCAGGTCGTACAGATTCCCCGCGCGGTGTTTTGGAATCTTTCCATCGGAATGTTTGTCATTGTCTAACACTTGCATTTCAAGGCCGGTGTTATACGAATCATCATATTTAGGGTCTTCGTTCACATAAAAGATAATGCCGCTGTTACCGCCTTCTGAAATTTTCCATTCCAACTTTAAATCAAAGTTCTCGAATTCATCATTGGTTACAAGGTCTCCACCACCGTTTTTAACGGAAGGGTCAAGGTGCAAAGCACCATCTTCAACCTTCCAGCCGTCGCCGGGTTTATCCTGTTTCCAGCTATGCCACCCTTGCGTGGTTTTACCATCAAACAAACTAATCCAACCACTGCCCTTTGCCTTATGGGCGGCAGGTATAAAAGCAAGCATTGCCACCAACGCCGCTGCCGTTAAAATATATTTCATTCCGCTTGTTTTACCCGTTGCAAAACGGTGTATTGTGATAGTAAAGCTACTTATTTTGTCTTCAGCAACAGCACATATTTAACCAAAGCTTTGGCTGAATCCAATGACAGGTTGGGGTGTGCCCCCATTGGGATTGCGCCCCAAACACCGCTGCCGCCTGCAATTACCTTTTTGGCAAGGTAATCAACCGCAGTGTCAACACCGGCATATTTGTTGGCCACTTCCTGGTAAGCAGGCCCTATCTTTTTCGTGGCCACCTCATGGCAGGTAAGGCAGTCGTAGCGTTGAATCATATCCACACCTTTCACATAGTCGGGGTTTGAAGATAAATCCGCACCGCCTGTGGACGCAGTTGTTGTTGTTGTTGAATCGCCTTCTTTTTTCTCGCCGCCGCCACCGCCGCAAGCCGCCAACACACCCGTTAACGCAACTAATACTAAGTACTTTTTCAAAGTGTTATAAATTTATAAGTTAATAATATGCCGTAAAGTTATTGCTATTACTGAATACCTAAAACACTCCGGTTAAAATTTTCATCAGAACCGGTATTAGCAAAATCGTCAAAAGCCCTCTCGGTAACGCGGATAATGTGGTCTTTTATAAACACAGCCCCTTCCTTTGCGCCGTCTTCAGGGTGTTTTATGCAACACTCCCACTCCAGTACGGCCCAGCCCTTGTAATCATAGGCAGCCAGCTTGCTAAAAATAGCCTTAAAATCAACCTGCCCGTCGCCCAATGAGCGGAACCTGCCGGCCCGGTCAATCCAGTTTTGGTAGCCGCCATACACGCCTTGCTTGCCCGTGGGGTTAAATTCTGCATCCTTTACGTGGAACATTTTTATGCGTTCGTGGTAATGGTCAATATAAGTTAAGTAGTCCAAGCATTGTAACACAAAATGCGATGGGTCAAACAGCAGGTTGGCCCTTGTATGGTTGCCCACTTTCTCCAAAAACATTTCGTAAGTTATGCCATCGTGCAGGTCTTCACCAGGGTGTATCTCATAACAAAGGTCAACACCATTTTCGTCAAACACGTTTAATATAGGCAGCCAGCGGTTGGCAAGTTCGGTAAAACCAGTCTCCACCAGCCCAGCCGGCCTTTGTGGCCAAGGGTAAACGGTATGCCAAAGCAGCGAGCCACTAAAGGTGGCATGTGCGTTAAGCCCCAGGTTTTGTGAAGCTTTTGCCGCGTATTTAAGCTGCTGCACCGCCCACTCAGTTCTGGCTTTGCTGTTGCCGTGTACTTCCTTGGGGGCAAAACCGTCAAACAACACATCGTAGGCCGGGTGTACTGCCACCAATTGGCCTTGCAAATGGGTTGACAATTCGGTTATTTGCAAGCCGGCACCTTCCACAATGCCTTTTACCTCATCGGCATATGTTTTGCTTTCGGCCGCCTTTTGCAAGTCAATGCAACGTGGGTCCCAAGTGGGTATTTGCACCCCAACATAACCCAAGCCCTTGGCCCACTCGCAAATGGATTGCAAGGAATTAAATGGTGGTTGGTCGCCTAAAAATTGCGCCAGGAATATACCCGGGCCTTTTACTGTTGTCATAAAAAAATTGCCCCCATCCCCTAAATGGGGGCTTTTAGCGTGTTTATGAATTTTTCAACTACTTTCAAGTTAAGGGCTTGAATAAATGAAGTTGAACATTTGCTTTTTGTACAAAGTATTTTGCTTTCTCTCTTATTCCAGAGGACTGCCAAAGAAGTTGTCTACACAACGTGCGCCGTCCATTTAACATCGCTTTGTGCAGAAGCAACCACATTGTCAATAAATGCCATGCCACGTATGCCATCTTCCACGCCCGGGAAATCTAAGTTTTCTGCTGTTGGCTCTCCGCCACCTATTTTAGCCGACAGAGTCGCAGCAAAATTTTGGTAAATATTAGCAAATGCTTCCAAGTATCCTTCTGGGTGGCCGCCCGGAGTGCGGCAATTCTTCGTGGCAAAGGAAGATAACCTGTCCCCGTAATTGCCACCGGCACGCAATATCTGCGTGGGCTGGTCAAGCCATTTTGCCAATAAAGTGTTTGGCTCATGCTGTGCCCACTCAAGGCCGCCTTTTTCACCATACACCCTTATTTTTAAGGCATTTTCTTCCCCTGCCGCCACTTGGCTGGCCATCAAAACACCTGCGGCACCGTTTTCAAACTTAAGCAGTACGTTGCCGTCGTCGTCCAACATCCTGCCTTCTACCATCACATTAAGGTCTGCGCACAGCTGCGTAATTTTCAAGCCGGTTATGTATTCGGCAAGGTGTGCAGCGTGGGTGCCTATATCGCCCATGCAACCGCTTTTACCGCTGCGTTTAGGGTCAGTACGCCAAGCTGCCTGTGCATTGCCTTCGCGTTCACTCAGTTTGCTCAACCAGCCTTGTGGGTATTCAACCCATACTTTTCTAATTTTGCCCAACACGCCTTCCTTCACCATTTGCTTGGCCTGTTTTACCATGGGGTAACCACTGTAAGTGTGGGTAAGGCACAACAACAAACCAGTCTCAGCCAGTTTTTGTTGCAGTTGTTTTGCCTCGTCCAACGTAAAGGTGATTGGTTTTTCAATTACCACGTTAAAGCCATGGTCAAGGGCCATCATGGCCGGGGCAAAGTGCGCAAAGTTGGGGGTAACGATGGTAACAAAGTCAATGCGCTTGTCCGCAGGCAAGGCTGCTTCCTTGGTTATCATCTCCTCGTAATTCAAATAAGTCCTGTCTTCTGGCAAAAACAACATCTTGCCCGATTCAACAGCAATCTGTGGGTTGATGCTCAAAGCACCACAGGATAACTCAATAAGTCCGTCCATATTGGCAGCAAAGCGGTGAATGGCACCGATGAAGGCGTCTTTTCCACCGCCAATCATACCCATTCTTAATTTTCTGTTTAGCATTTTTTTATTTTTTTATTCGGTAAGCGAAACTAAAAGTAAAATCTTTTACATTTACCACCTGCTAACAAAAATATTATTCAAGGGTTGTATTGCCGAATTAGCCAAGCCGCTTTATTTTTAGTTAGGACGGTAGTTGGCCTTACTTCAATATAATTGGCGGGTAATGGTCATCTATGGAAAAAACCAAAAGACATTCACTGAGAAATTATTTAGTTGGGGGTGGATTGCATTATTCTGTTAATTTTACGCAATTGCGGTACGGATATGAAAAATTTTTTTGTTGTCATTTATACATTTAATACTTTAACCAAAAATTTCTAACGATTATGCCAGCAGCTATTGACCGCAGCAAACTCTTTGTAGCCAGTTGTACCTCCTTGCTTGTAACCTCACTTTCGTTTGGTATTAGGGCAGGTTTATTAACCACTTGGACGAACCAATTCCATTTAACCCAGCAAGAAATCGGTGTAATCACCAGCACTGCATTTTGGGGTTTTCCTTTGGCCATTGTTATAGGGGGCCTGATTGTTGACATCATTGGTATGAAAAAATTGCTTGTTGGTGCGTTTATTTTTCACCTATTGGGCATCATTTTAACCATTACCGCAACAGGTTTTTGGCCGTTGTTTATTTCCACATTATTAATTGGCATGGGTAACGGCACCGTTGAGGCAGCGTGTAACCCATTGGTGGCAAGCCTTTATACTGATAATAAAACAACCAAACTTAACCACTTCCACCTTTGGTTTCCAGGCGGTATTGTAATAGGCACATTGATTGTGCGTTTTTTAGGCCATGTGGATGCAGGTGGCTTTTTTACCAACTGGCAGTTTTTGGTGGGGCTTATGCTTATACCTACCGCTGTGTATGGTTATTTGTTTTTACGCCTCGCTTTCCCCGTTACGGAAAGGGTTTCAAGCGGCATTTCAACAGCTACCATGTACAAATCCCTTCTTAAACCGCTTTTCTTGTTGATGCTCGTATTGATGCTGGGTACTGCCATCACAGAACTGTTTACCGGTCAGTGGATTGACGTGTTGCTAAAAAATGTTTCTGACAATGCGCTGTTGTTATTAACTATAGAAACGGGCATAATGGTATTAGGCCGTGCGTTTGCAGGCCCCATTGTACACAGGCTTTCGCCCGGGGGCATGTTGTTAACATCGGCAGTACTTGCATTTATTGGACTATATATCTTGGGCCACTACACAGGCAACACGCTTTTTGTGGGTGCAATCGTTTTTGGCATGGGTGTATGTTACTTTTGGCCAACCATGTTGGGCTTTGTTTCTGAAAACCTTCCTGAAACGGGTGCTGTAGGTCTTAATTTTATGGGTGGCGCAGGCATGTTTGCCGTGTCGCTGTACCTAATTTTTATGGGTGGTTACTACGACCAATTGTTGACCGGTAAATCTCCAGCCGAGGCCGGGCAATCAATCATTAATGTTACGTCGGTAATACCGGCAGTATTAACAGTGGCCTTTGCCATATTGTATTTTACCCGCCGTGGCAAAGCACCAAAAGGTGTGGCGGCACATTAGGCCAGATCATTAATCATTTGGAGTTATTATAAACCAACATTTCAGTTAAGCTTAAAACATAACAATGCCCACAAACAGTAGTAGAAGAACAGCACTTAAAAACATATTAGCAGGTTCGGCGGCATTAGCCGTTGCGCCTGCCCTAACTTCATTTAAAGAAAAAAAAGCTGACACCTTGAAACTAAAAGGCAACATCAACCACTCTGTATGTGCTTGGACATACAGTTTTTTATCCATCGAGGAACTTTGCAAAGTGGTAAAGGAAATTGGCTTTGGCGCCATTGACCTTGTTGGACCAAAAGACTGGCCAACCCTACAGAAATACGGCCTGTACAGCAGTATGTGCTATGTGGCTGGCGACGTTAGCCTTACCGACGGTTTTAATACCATTGCCAACCACGACAAACTCGTGAAACAATACGAGGAAGTGATACCCCAAATGGTAGCCGCTGGTTACAAAGATGTGATTTGCTTTAGCGGCAGCCGCCGTGGTATGGACGATGAAACGGGGCTGAAAAATTGTGTAACAGGTTTGAAAAGAATTATGCCTCTGGCCGAAAAGAACGGCATAACCATACACATGGAGCTGCTGAACAGCAAGGTTGACCACCACGATTATATGTGCGACAACAGCAAATGGGGCGTTGAGCTGTGCAAAAGGCTGGGGTCACCCAACTTTAAGCTGCTGTACGACATTTATCACATGCAGATTGACGAGGGCGATGTGATACATACCATTAGGGAAAACGTACAATATTTTGGCCACTACCATACCGGCGGTGTGCCTGGGAGGCATGAAATTGACGAAACACAGGAGTTATATTACCCAGCCATTATGAAAGCCATTGTGGCCACCGGCTTTAAGGGCTATGTTGCACAAGAATTTATACCGGCCGCAGTAGGCAATGAGGCTAAAATAGCATCGTTGAGAAAAGCGGTGGAAACTTGCGATGTGTAATACCCCCAACCCCCTGAAGGGGGGCTTTTGCGTTTACTATTTTTTATAACAACGTTCATTTTTTAACTTGTTAAAAAAATCCTTTTCCTGATAACATCGCATCGGTTTTAAATTTATAAGGCTAATGAGATTGTTGCGTTGTTTGAAGTTCCCCCTTTAGGGGGCGGAGGGGGTATGGTTGCTATGACATACGATGCTATTGTAATCGGTTCCGGCATTAGTGGTGGCTGGGCCGCAAAAGAGCTAACCGAAAAAGGCCTGAAGACTATTATGCTTGAAAGGGGCCGCGATATTGTGCATATTAAAGACTATGTAAATGCCAATAAAGCACCCTGGGAATTTGCACACCGGGCTACACGCACCCAACAAATGATAAAAGACTATCCCGTATTAAAAAGGGATTATCCTCTAAATGAATCTAACCTGGATTATTGGGTTAACGAAAAAGAAAGCCCCTATACAGAAATAAAGCGTTTTGATTGGTTTCGCGGTTACCATGTAGGCGGAAGATCGCTGATGTGGGGAAGGCAAAGTTACCGTTGGAGCGACCTTGATTTTGAAGCCAACGCTAAAGAAAACTGGGTTGTTGACTGGCCTGTGCGGTACGCGGAGATTGCACCTTGGTATGACCATGTGGAGAAATGGGCAGGCATCAGCGGCAGCATTGAACATTTGCCCCAATTGCCAGACGGGCAATTTTTACCCCCGATGGAAATGACAGTGGTAGAAAAAGACGTGGCGGCACGCATAAAGCAACACTATAAAGGCGCCCGCAGCGTAATTATAGGCCGCACTGCCAACCTTACAGTGCCACACGAAGGCCGCACCAACTGCCAATACCGCAACAAATGCGCTTTGGGCTGCCCTTTCGGCGGCTATTTTAGCACGCAGTCATCAACCCTGCCGGCAGCCATGAAAACGGGCAACCTTACCGTGCGCCCATTTAGCATAGTTACCAAAATACTGTACGACAAAAACAAGAAGAAAGCCACCGGCGTTGAGGTACTGGATGCAGAAACCAACAAAACCTACACCTACAATGCCAAAATTATTTTCCTCAATGCATCTACCCTTAACAGTGCCTGGATACTGATGAACTCTGCCACCGAAATTTGGCCAGACGGCCTCGGCAGCAGCAGTGGTGAACTGGGCCATAACATAATGGACCACCACTTGGGCGTTGGTGCATCGGGCACAGTGGAAGGTTACGAGGACAAATACACCTTTGGCCGCAGGGCAAACGGCATTTATATACCCCGCTACCAAAACATTGGCAGCGATAAACGTGCGTACCAACGTGGCTTTGGTTACCAAGGCGGCGGAACGAGGCAGGGGTACAACCATTCAGCCGAGGAAATTTCTATTGGCGCAGATTTGAAGGATAACCTTTCAGAACCCGGCCATTGGACTATGAACATAGGCGGTTTTGGCGAAACACTGCCCTACCACGAAAACAAGGTAACCTTGGACAAAACCAAACAAGACAAATGGGGCCTGAACGTGCTTGCGATGGACATTGAGTATAAAGACAATGAGAAGAAAATGCGCAAGGATATGCTAGCCGATGCTGTGGAGATGCTAGAAGCCGCAGGCGTGAAAAACATTAAGAGCCGCGACGGCGACGGAACGCTTGGAAGAGGCATACACGAAATGGGTTCGGCTAGGATGGGCAAAGACCCAAAAACTTCGGTATTGAACAAGTTTAACCAAGTGTGGGATGCGCCAAACGTGTTTGTTACTGACGGCAGTTTTATGACATCTGCGGCTTGCGTTAACCCTTCGCTAACCTACATGGCATTCACCGCAAGGGCGGCGGATTATGCAGTAAGCGAGTTGAAAAAGGGGAATATTTAAGGCTGAAATAGCGTAGCAAATTGTCTTAAACGCACTGGTTTTGGCTGGAAATTGTAACGGCTATTTCACAAAAAAGTTTTTTAAGCTTGGTGAAAAAAGCGGAAGCTGTTTTAGGGTTGCGGTTTGCCAAAGATGATTGCTGACTGACAAAATAACGATTGACAACGGTTTGGTAGTCGGCTAAACAATTGGGGTTGTTTTGGTCGACCGAGCCTGATGCAAATTTCGCGTAAAAAATTAAACAAAGTATCAGGGCTGTTTGAAAAATACTTACTTTAACTGCCAATTATTATTACATTAATAAAATCAATTCCGGCATCGTCGGGACGGGGAGGTTACTATGGCTGACAATATTTATGACGCTATCGTGGTTGGTTCAGGCATCAGCGGAGGCTGGGCGGCAAAGGAACTAACCGAAAAAGGGTTGAAGACCATTATGCTTGAACGTGGGATGAACATTGAGCATATTAAAGACTATACCGAGGCTACAAAAGAACCTTGGGATTACCCCCACCGCGGGCAGCGCACGCAGGAAATGATTAAAGACTTCCCCCATTTAAAACGCGATTACCCGCTGAACGAAAGAAACCTTTCCTGGTGGGCAAACGATAAAGACTCCCCATATACCGAAATAAAAAGGTTCGACTGGTTCCGTGGTTACCATGTGGGCGGCCGCTCCCTGTTATGGGGCCGCCAAACATACCGCCTGAGCGATATGTACTTTGAAGAAAATGCAAAAGAAGGCTGGGCCATTGACTGGCCGGTACGTTATAAAGACATTGAGCCTTGGTATGATTATGTTGAAAAAATTGCGGGCGTAAGCGGCAGCAAAGAGGGCTTGCCCGAATTGCCCGACAGCCAGTTTTTACCCCCGATGGATATGAACGTGGTTGAAAAAGACTTGGCCCCACGCCTAAAAAAACTGTATAACGGTAACCGTAAAATGATCATCGGCCGTTGCGGCCACGCCACCGTTCCCCTGCAAGGCAGGCAATGCCAGTACAGAGACAAATGCTGGTACGGCTGCCCATTTGGTGGCTATTTCAGCACCCAATCGGTAACATTACCCGCTGCCATGAAAACAGGCAACTTAACCTTACGCCCGTGGAGCATTGTTACCAAAGTATTGTATGATAAAGACAAGAAAAAAGCGATAGGTGTTGAGGTGCTGGATGGCGAAACAAACAAAACATACACCTATTACGCAAAAGTTATTTTCCTTAACGCGTCAACGTTCAACAGTACTTGGATATTGATGAACTCTGCCACCGATATTTGGCCAGACGGACTAGGCAGCAGCAGCGGCGAATTGGGCCATAACGTAATGGACCACCACCTGAACGTATACGCAGGCGGTACCATTGACGGCTACGAGGACAAATACGTGTACGGGCGCCGCGCAAACGGCATTTATATACCACGCTACCGTAACTTTTTTGGCGACAAACGCGATTACCGCCGCGGCTTTGGCTACCAAGGTGGTGCCAGCAGGGGCGGCTATGGCAGCGCAGCCGGTGAGGAGTACACCATAGGTGCTGGCTTTAAGGAAGCCGCCAGTGAACCGGGTGGTTGGCATTTTGGCATGGGCGGTTTTGGCGAAACACTGCCTTACCATGAAAACAAGATAACACTTGACAAAACAGTAAAAGATAAATGGGGCTTGAACGTTTTGGCTTTTGACGCGGAGTTGAAAGACAACGAGTTGAAAATGCGTAAGGACATGCTGGAAGACGCCAAAGAAATGCTGGAAGCAATTGGCGTTAAAAATGTACAAGGCGGCGACACAAACCCTTATTTGGGTCGTGGCATACACGAAATGGGTACTGCGCGCATGGGTGCAGACCCCAAAACCAGTGTTTTAAACAAATGGAACCAAGTTTGGGATGCCCCTAACGTGTTTGTTACAGACGGCTCGTTTATGACATCGGCTGCCTGCCAAAACCCATCGTTAACTTACATGGCGTTTACTGCCCGCGCTGTAGACCATGCCGTTAGCGAGTTGAAGAAGGGCAACATATAGCATCCCCCCTCCGCGCCCTTTACGGGGAACTGGGGAGCTTAACGTTTTCTGATACAGGTTACCATTTTTAGTATATAAAACCAATACACTTTCGGGCTTCGCAATTTTAAAAGCTTTCGCAAAGACTTTTAAAATTGCGGAGTTTATAAGTATCCCTTTTGGGGACGGAGTGGGTTCCGTTTTTTTGCGCTATTACTGCTCTTTTGACTAATACGGATGGATAAAGCAAGGCAGTAGATGCGTTTTTTATTACCATTTGGCCTCAACAAAAACGTAGGCAGTAAAGGCGGACAAAGCCCACTAACGTATTGGACGCACAAGGGTGCGACGCAATTGGGCTTAATAGAAGCTATACAGTTGGGCCAACAAAGCAGGATTTTAATAGACAATACCCATTCTAACGTTTGTGCAAGCGATTGCTTTTTTCCATGGACTATCAACCATGGACTATCAACCATGGACGATGGACTAATTCACGATTGACGTTTAACGATTCACGTTTATGCCCGACACATCGTATGTAAATATTAACTCAGGGGGCGTTGCCAAAAACACGTTTGATGCCATTGTGATAGGCTCTGGCATAAGCGGCGGTTGGGCGGCCAAGGAGTTGTGTGAGCATGGCCTTAAAACATTGGTGTTGGAGCGGGGCCGCAATGTGGAGCATTTAAAAGACTACCCTACCGCCACCATGGCACCTTGGCAGTTTAACCACAGGGGCCAAATGCCGGCTAAATTTGTACAGGAAAATCCATTAATTACAAAAGCTGCTGGCTTTGGAGAAGACACCGAGCATTTTTTTATAAAAGACAGCGACCATCCTTATGTGCAGGAGAAGCCGTTTGAATGGATACGCGGATACCAAGTAGGCGGCAAATCGCTCATATGGGGCCGCGCTTGCCCACGGTGGAGCGAATATGAATTTATAAACCCCGCCCGCTTTGGGTACGGTATTGAATGGCCGATAGGGTACAACGATATTGCGCCTTGGTACAGCCATGTGGAAGGCTTTGCCGGTATATGCGGCAACGCCGACGGGTTGGAGGCCATGCCAGACGGCAACTACTTGCCCGCGTTTGCGTTTAACAATGTAGAAAAAGAAATAAAAAGCAGGCTGAGTGCCAAATACACTGACAGGCATTTGATACAAGGGCGCTGGGCCCACCTATCCGAAGCGAGGGATATACACCTGCAGCAAGGCAGGGGGCGGTGCCAAGTAAGAGACATGTGTATGCGCGGCTGCCCGTTTGGGGGATATTTTAGTTCAAATTCATCTACCCTGCCTTGGGCGGCAAAAACGGGCAACCTAACCATTAGGCCGTTTTCTGTGGTACACAGCATTATTTACGATGAGCAAAAAGGTAAAGCAGTAGGTGTACGCGTGGTGGATACCAATACCAAACAAACCACCGACTATTTTGCACGCATCATATTCACCAATGCTTCGGCACTCAACAGCAACCTGGTATTACTCAATTCAACCTCCAAGCGTTTTCCCAACGGGTTGGGCAACGACAGTGGGCTGTTAGGCAAATACGTGTGTTTCCAAAACTACCGAGGCGCGCTGGGCGGAAATATCGATGGCTTTTTGGATACCTACTATTATGGCCGTAGGCCGGCCGAAAGCATGATGGCCAACTTTAGGAACATTAAGAAGAACGACATGGATTTTGTAGGGGGCTACATGGCTTTTGTGGATATTAACCGGGACAGGGGTATTAGAAACAGTGCGGAACAAATTGGTGCAGGCTTTAAAGAGGCCATGGGCGAGGCCGGCGGCTGGAACATATACATGTACATGCAGGGCGAAACAATACCCAAGGAAACCAACCAGGTGTACTTAAGCAAGGATAAAAAAGACCAATGGGGAATACCCCAGCTGGTTATGAACGTGGGCTACGACAACAACGACGAAAAGCTTTTGAAGGACTTTATTACCCAAGGCCAGGAAATGTTTGATGCCGTTGGCGTAAAAGACATAGTTACGTACGATAACCATTGGGCACCCGGCCGCGATATACACGAAATGGGTGGCTGTAGGATGGGCAAAGACCCAAACACATCTTTACTGAACGCACATAACCAGTTGCACCACTGTAAAAATGTGTTTGTTACCGATGGTGCTTGTATGACGAGCACCGCCAACCAAAGCCCCAGCATTTTGTATATGGCGTTAACCGCCAGGGCCGCCAACTATGCCGTGGAGGAGCTGAAGAGGGGAAACCTTTAAAACCCCCTGCGCCCCCTAAAGGGGGGAACGCCTAAAAAGCGTACGGTTTACTTGAATAGGTGTTGGTTAGAATATTGATTTGAATATTAGGGTGTATAAATAAAAAATAGGCGGTTTAAAAGTCTCCCCATTAGGGGGCGGAAGGGGTTTTATGGCAGATACTACGCATATCAATATCAATTCGGGTGGGGTGGTAAAAAACACCTACGATGCCATTGTTATCGGCTCTGGCATCAGCGGTGGCTGGGCTGCCAAGGAACTGTGCGAGCAGGGGTTAAAAACGCTGGTGTTGGAAAGGGGTAAGAACGTGGTGCATTTGAAGGATTACCCCACGGCCACCAAAGCACCCTGGGAGTTTGCCCACCGCGGCCAAATGCCTTTGGAGGTTACTAAAAACAACCCAGTGGTAAGCCGTTGTTATGCCTTTGGCGAATCAACGCAACATTTTTTTGTAAAAGACAATGAGCACCCCTACATACAGGAAAAACCATACGACTGGATACGTGGTTACCAAGTTGGCGGTAAATCGCTGCTTTGGGCCCGCCAAACCCAACGCTGGAGCCGGTTTGATTTTGAAGGGCCGGCAAGAGACGGCTTTGGCGACTGGCCGATACGGTATGAAGACCTTGCCCCTTGGTACAGCCATGTGGAATTATTCGCGGGCATCAGCGGCAACCGAGACGGGGTGGAAACCTTGCCCGACGGTGAATTTTTGCCAGCCTGGGATATGAACGGCCCCGAGATAGCCGCGCAGCAAAAAATAATGGCCAAGTTTAAAGACAGGCATGTGGTGCAAGGGCGTTGTGCACACCTTACCCAGCCCAAACCCATACACATACAGCAAGGCCGCAACCAATGCCAGGCGAGAAGCCTTTGCGAGCGTGGTTGCCCTTTTGGCGGTTATTTTAGTTCCAACGCCTCTACCCTACCATGGGCGGCCAAAACGGGTAATTTAACCATTCGGCCCAACTCTGTGGTACACTCCATTTTGTACGACGACAAAAAAAACATTGCCACAGGCGTTCGCATTATTGACACCGATACCAAACAGGTAACAGAATATTTTGCCAAGGTTATTTTTGTAAATGCCGCCTGTTTAAATTCAAACTTAATACTGTTAAATTCCACCTCCAACCGTTTTCCGAAAGGGTTGGGTAATGATTACGATGTGTTGGGCAGGTACATGGCCTTCCATAATTACCGGGGTACGCTTAGTGCGCCTTATGACGGCCCTGCTGACAAATATTACTATGGCAGGCGGCCTACACAGCCCATGATGCCCAACTTTAGAAATGTTTACAAACAGGAAACTGATTTTTTACGCGGGTACATGACGTTTTATGGCGTTGGGCGCGGTAATGCATACCCAAAAGATGGCGAGGCACAACTAGGGGGTTCTTTTAAAGATACCATCAGCGAGGCCGGCGATTGGTATATAAGTATGATGATGCAAGGCGAAACCATACCCAAGGCCAGCAACCATGTGCGGCTAAGCCCCGACAAAAAAGATACTTGGGGCATTCCACAATTGGTTACTTCCATTGGGTACGACGACAATGATGAAAAATCGATGAAGGATTTTTTGGCCAGGGGGTCTGAAATGCTTGAAGCGGCAGGCTGCAAAAATATATCGCAAAGCGACAGCAAACAAGCACCCGGCCTGGATATTCACGAAATGGGCGGTATACGTATGGGTAAAGACCCCAAAACTTCCATGCTAAATGGCTTTAACCAATTGCATGCCTGCAAAAACGTTTTTGTTACCGACGGGGCCAGCATGCACAGCACGAGTACGCAAAACCCGTCGCTAACATATATGGCATTAACTGCAAGGGCAGCCAATTACGCAGTTGCGGAGTTGAAGAAAGGCAATATTTAAAACGTGAATCGTGAAACGTGAATCGTCAATCGGGAATCGTCAAACGTGAATCGTGAAAGGGGAATCGGGAATCGGGAATCGTGAATCGGGAAACGGGAAACGGCAATGGTGAATGGGGTGTGGCGGAGCTGGAATCGGGATTGGAGATCATAGGGCGGCGAATTTCAGACTTGATAGTTAGCATTTGAAACCAAGATAAAATAAGGGTATGGCAGACAATACTTTTGACGCAATCGTAGTAGGCTCGGGAATAAGCGGCGGCTGGGCAGCCAAGGAACTTACCGAAAAAGGCCTAAAGGTGCTTATGCTGGAACGTGGGCGCAACTTTGAACATGTGAAAGACTATCAGTCAGCCAACAAAAACCCTTGGGATTTTGACCACCATGGCAAGCCCACGCAGGCGCAGTTAAAGCAACACCCTATTATAGCCCGTACATGGGGCAAAGTTGAACCGATAATGGATTATTGGGCCAACGATGTTGATGCGCCCTATACGGAGGTGAAGCCCTTTAAATGGTGGCGCGCCTACCAATTGGGTGGCCGAAGCATTTTGTGGGGGCGGCAAAGCTACCGTTGGAGCGATATAGATTTTGACGCTAACGCCAAGGACGGCTGGGCCATAGACTGGCCAATACGGTACAAGGATATTGAGCCTTGGTACAACCACGTAGAAGAGTTCATAGGCGTAAGCGGGTCAAAAGAAGGGCTTGCCCATTTGCCAGACGGGCATTTTTTGCCCCCCATGGATATGAACAGTGTAGAAAAAGACGTAGCTGCCCGTATTAAACAACAGTATAAAGGGCAACGGCATATGATAATAGGCCGGGTTGCCAACCTAACCGAGGCCATACCGGGCAGAACAAAATGCCAGTTTAGGAACCGCTGTTGGGAGGGCTGCCCGTTTGGTGGCTATTTCAGTACACAATCGTCAACACTGCCGGCGGCATTAAAAACAGGCAACCTTACTGTGAGGCCTTGGAGCATTGTAACAAAGGTTATTTATGACAAAAACACCAAAAAAGCCAAGGGTGTTGAAATACTGGATGCAGAAAACAACAAAACCTACGAATACTACTCAAAAATTGTATTCTTAAATGCATCGGCATTAAATTCTGCCTGGGTACTCATGAACTCTGCCACAGATGTTTGGCCAGACGGCTTGGGCAGCAGCAGCGGCGAGCTAGGCCATAACATTATGGACCACCATTACAATGTGGGTGCGGCAGGTGAGATAGAAGGGTTTGAAGACAAATATTATTACGGCCGCCGGGCTAACGGCATTTATATAGTACGATTTGCCAACCTACTCGGCGACAAGCGGGACTACCTGCGTGGCTTTGGTTACCAAGGTGCGGGCAGCCGGGGAAGCTGGAGCCGCGAGGTTGCCGAATTAAACGTTGGTGCCACTTTTAAGGAAGCACTTACCGAACCTGGCCATTGGAGCATGGGCATTACAGGCTTTGGCGAACTATTGCCTTACCACGACAACAAAATAACACTGGATAAAACGAAAAAAGATAAATGGGGCCTGCCTGTGCTGGCAATGGATGCAGCGTTAAAAGAAAACGAGCTAAAAATGCGCAAGGATATTGTGGCCGAAGCACAGGCCATGCTTGCCGCAGGTGGGGTAAAAAACATAGTAACCCACGACAATGGCCACCAAATTGGCGACGGCATACACGAAATGGGTACGGCCCGCATGGGCAAAGACCCCAAAACATCTGTGTTAAACGAGCATAACCAAGTTTGGGACGCGCAAAATGTTTTTGTGACCGACGGGGCCTGTATGGTGTCTTCATCCTGTGTAAACCCATCGCTTACATACATGGCGTTAACCGCCAGGGCGGCCAATTATGCAGTAGAGGAATTGAAAAAAGGCAACCTGTAATGCTGGTGCGGCTGGGTTAACCAAAAATGGCCATCATTAGCAACCATAAAAAAAAGGACAGCGTTTGGTGTAAAACAAAATAGTATTACGACTTATAAAAAACAATAACTTTAATTTTTCAAATATCACGAATCATGAACAGAAGAGATGCCTTATCCAGAGTTGCCCTAATACTGGGCGGTACAATCATCGGGGCCGAAGCATTCCTATCGGGCTGTAAAAACCCTTCCCCATCAGCAGCGGGAACATTTTCTGCCGATGATATTGCTTTTTTAGATGAAGTAGGCGAAACCATTTTGCCTGCCACCACCACCCCAGGTGCCAAAGAAGCAAAGATTGGGCAGTTTATGAAAACCATTGTGACCGATTGCTACGAAGAAAAAGACCAAAAAATATTTGCCGAAGGTATTGGCAAATTGAAAGAGGCCAGCAAAAAGAAGTACAGCAAAGATTTTATGGAACTTTCCGCTGCTGAAAAGCATGACCTGCTGGTTGAGCTAGACAAAGAAGCCAAAGATTACAACAAAACCAAAAAAGAGGGTGCCCCCAACCATTATTTTGCGATGGTTAAGCAGTTGACTGTTTGGGGCTATTTTACAAGCGAGCCAGGTGCTACCAAAGCCTTGCGCTACGTACCCATACCGGGCCATTACGATGGAAATTACCCTTACAAAAAAGGTGACAAGGCTTGGGCTTTATAGAGTATAAACAAAAAAACGTAGTTATTAAACGTACCTGTGCCATTGGGTTTTAGGTACTTTACAAATAAAGTGCATTGTGCATTGATGAAGAACCAAGCACTTTGTTGGCTACTATTTTTTACAAAATGTGTAAATGTGGTTTGTTTAATTGTTTATTGGCAGATTGATATTAATTTGCCAAACATTAAACACACCTTATTTACACATTTTAATTTGTGACTATGATGTACAACAGGCGTAAATTTTTGCAAACCACGGGTATTGCAGCGGCAGGCTCGCTATTGGTAAAAAATGCGGCGGCGGCATACAAAACAGGCGAGATAAAGAACATCGCCCTACAGCTTTGGACGGTTAAAGAAGATATGGACAAGGACCCTAAGGGTACCCTTAGCCAAATAGCGTCTTATGGCTATACCGAAATTGAAGGCTTTGAAGGCAGTAAAGGCATGTTTTGGGGCATGACACCAGCCGAATTTGAGGCGTATACAAAAAGTTTAGGTATTAAAATGGTATCGAGCCATTGCAACAATACTAATCAACTAGGCGGTAAAGACGGCTTGGAAGGCAAGGCTGTACAGGCTATATCCATCGGTATGAGATACCTGTTGTGCCCTTACAAAGGCCCCCAAAAATCAATTGACGATTTTAAACGCATTGCCGATGAATTCAACGGGTGCGGTAAAATATGCAAAAGAAACGGTGTAACGTTTGGCTACCACAACCACGACTATACCTTTAAACCTGTAGACGGCCAAATACCCATGGATGTGCTGTTGGACAATACGGACCCCGACTTGGTTGTATTTGAACTAGACCTTTACTGGGCCATAACCGCAGGCATTGACCCGATACATTATTTTGACAAATACCCCAAACGATTCAGGCTGGTTCACGTGAAGGACAGGAAGAAAGACGCAGCCCAAGGCGACGGCGACGCAAGCTGTATTTTGGGTGAAGGCCAAATAGGCTGGGAGTCGCTATTACGCCATGGCAAAAACAGGGGCGTAAGGTATTTTATTGTTGAGCAGGAGCGCTTTGACAACAGCACCCCGCTGGCGAGCGCTGAGGCCGATGCCAAATATTTAAAACCACTGATAAGAAGGATTTAACACTGTTTATACTTTATAACAACGAAAGCGGCCGCATTGTAATGGCCGCTTTTTTTGTAGGGGTAAACCCATGTAACAATAACATTTAAAAATTAGCTCTTTTACCCGCTTTCCTTTTTTATTGGAGCAACTGTTTGCAAATTGTAGTAGATGTTGTAAACGAAACCGCAACAAAGTAATGGGCAGTGCAGTTGGATTCAGCTACAACAAGAGAAGAGGTGCCGACAATACCAAATAGCGGGCACCGTGGCTAGTTGGTGGTTTGCTGCGCGCAAAAACATATCTTACATCGCCCACACACAACCTTTAGCAACCTAAGATTCAATACCCAAATGCTTTTAAATGTCATGTATTGAGCTTGCCAACGAAACTTGCTGAGCCAGCTTAGAGCAAAGCCCTTAGTGCGAAATGTCCATTTTATTCCCACTTTAACAAAGGCCTGTCTTACACCCCTGTCTTACCCAATAGTTCGGGTAATTCTTCTTCCCCAATCCCTACCTTTACCGTATGAAACAAGTGCAGTTCAGCGACCTTGGGCTGAAACCATATAAAGACGCGTGGGAGTACCAAGAGATGTTACTACAAGAAAATGTTGCCCTAAAAGGGGCGGCCAGAGCGGTTGGGGAGTACGATGTGCGAACCCTGCCGACCATTGACCGGCTGCTGTTTACGGAGCATGAGCCGGTGTACACCTTGGGCAAAAGCGGCAAAGAAGCCCACGTGCTGTTGGATGGGCAGCAACTGGCGCAAAAAGGCATCAGCTACTTTCATATAAACCGCGGGGGCGATATTACCTTTCACGGGCCTGGGCAAATTGTGGGCTACCCCATACTAGATCTGGAGCATTTTAAAACCGACTTGGGCTGGTACCTGCGCAGCTTGGAAGAAGTAATAATACTAACCCTTGCCGAGTACGGCCTGCAAGCCGAAAGAAGCCCTGGTGAAACAGGGGTATGGCTAGATGCATCCGTTAAAGGCAGGGAGCGTAAAATATGCGCCATGGGCATACGGTGCAGCCGCTGGGTTACCATGCACGGCTTTGCGCTGAATGTAAACACCAACCTAAACTACTTTAACTTCATCATACCATGCGGCATACTGGGCAAACAAGTAACATCGCTTGAAAAAGAGCTGGGCCGCCCAGTACCCATGGACGAAGTAAAACAGCACCTTAAAACCAATTTTGAAAACGTGTTTGGCGTGCAATTAGTTTAGCCGAAACATAATGCACTGCCTACCGGTATAAAGGGCTGCCAAAGCCTACACTAAGCGGCATTACTGGTGCAAATGCCCCGCTCAACACAGCCAATTGTTTGGCAGACTGGTTAAGGACACGCAAAAAGATTTCGACCTACAACAAATTCGGCCCCCTGTTTTAAGCAGGGGGCCGAATAGCTTTTTAGCACTATTATTAGCTGGTGCTACCTTAAAAACAACATCTCCCTGTATTTGGGCAATGTCCATTCTTCGTCACTCACCAGTTGTTCCAATTTATCAACATGATAGCGTATCTCCTCAAAAAACTTAGCCTTAACCTGGCTTTCGTAGGCAATAGCTTTGGTGCGGCTATCGGTAATATTATTTACTATTTTGCG
The DNA here is from genome assembly GCA_903882935.1 of uncultured Parafilimonas sp. Taxonomy (GTDB): domain Bacteria; phylum Bacteroidota; class Bacteroidia; order Chitinophagales; family Chitinophagaceae; genus JABDFW01. The sequence continues at coordinate 187,339 of CAIRZB010000100.1, forward strand.
CGCCTCAACCAGCTCGTGTACCTGTTTGTATACCACCTGTAAGTGGTTTGAAATAGCTTTTACAATTTCCAACTGGCTTTCGTAGGCTGTTTCTGGCAATCCAACACCTTTTAACCCATTAATGTTATCCAAAAGCCTGTTTTGGTATTTAACGGCTGCGGGTATAATATGGTTTATGGCTAAATCGCCCATTATACGGGCTTCAATCTGTACTTTTTTAATATAGTTTTCCAGCTCAATCTCATGGCGGGCTTCCAGCTCTGCCTGGTTATAAACATTGTTGTTTTCAAACAATGCCCTGGCTTTGTCTGTCTGTAGTGCATCCAGTGCCAGTGGCGTAGTAGGCACGTTGCCCAACCCACGGCGTTCGGCCTCGTGGTGCCATTCGTCGCTATAACCGTCGCCTTCAAAAAGCACTTTCTTGCTCTCCACTATGTAGCGTTGTATCACGTGCATAATGGCTATTTCTTTTTTGTCGCCTTTCTCCATCAGCGAGTCAACGTCTTTCTTAAAGCCGCGTAACGTTTCTGCCAGTATGGTGTTAAGGGCTATCATAGCGTTGGCACAGTTGGCGTAGCTGCCTACTGCCCTAAACTCAAACTTATTTCCGGTAAACGCAAAAGGCGATGTTCGGTTGCGGTCAGTATTATCTAACAGCAGTTCCGGTATGCTGCGGTGCAGGTCAAGTTTCAAAATAGCCTCATCTTGCTCATCAAACTTATCCCCTACCCTTGTTTCGATGTCGTATAATACCCGGCTAAGGTATTCGCCAATAAAAACTGAGATAATTGCCGGCGGGGCCTCGTTTGCACCCAGGCGATAATCATTGCCAGCCGATGCCACCGATGCGCGCAGAATATCAGCATAATCGTGCACTGCCTTTATAGTGTTCACAAAAAATGTAAGGAACATCAGGTTGGTTTTGGGCGTTTTTCCTGGTGCAAGCAGGTTTACACCCGTGTCTGTGGCCATGCTCCAGTTGTTGTGCTTGCCGTTGCCGTTAATGCCCGCAAACGGTTTTTCGTGCAACAGCACCTTTAACTTATGGCGTTTGGCCACACGGCTCATAATATCCATCAACAAAATGTTGTGGTCTACAGCTAGGTTAACTTCCTCAAAAATGGGCGCTACCTCAAACTGCGCTGGCGCCACCTCGTTGTGGCGGGTACGCAAGGGTATGCCCAATTTATAGGCTTCTTTTTCAAAATCGCGCATAAAGGCATACACACGCTCGGGTATGCTGCCAAAATAATGGTCGTCCAACTGCTGGCCTTTGGCGGGCGAGGCACCGTACACAGTCCTTCCGCACTGTATCAGGTCGGGCCGCGCGTTAGCCAAGCCTTCATCAATTACAAAATATTCTTGCTCCCAGCCCAATGTGGCGGTAACCTTGGCTATGTTTTTGTCAAAATAATTTGCCACGTCAACCGCAGCCCTGTTAAGCGACTCCAGTGCTTTCAAAAGTGGGGCCTTATAGTCGAGCGATTCGCCGGTATACGCCACAAATATGGTAGGTATGCAAAGTGTACGCCCTTCGTCAATCTCCATAATGAAAGCAGGCGATGAGGGGTCCCAGGCAGTGTAACCGCGGGCTTCAAAAGTGGCGCGCAGGCCGCCGCTGGGGAAAGAAGAGGCATCTGGCTCCTGTTGTATCAACGCCCCACCATCAAATTCCTCAATGGCAGTACCGTCGCCTTTTATAGTAAAAAAAGAGTCATGTTTTTCCGCCGTGGTGCCGGTCAAAGGCTGAAACCAGTGGGTAAAATGCGTTACGCCTTTGCTTTCAGCCCAGGCCCTTATGCCGTTGGCAATGGAATTTGCGGCCGCACGGTCAATTTTTTTGCCGCCTTTTATGCTGCCAGTAAGGCTTTTGTAAGCCTCATCGCTTAAAAACTGGCGGGCTGTTTTTAACGTAAAAACATTTTCGCCAAAAATGGCGGTAATTTTTGGGGAGGATGCAACCGGCACCTTATGCCCAGTTGAAACTTCCTTAATAGCATCAAAACGTAATGACATGGCGTTCCTTTTTTTGGATGGAGCAAAACAAATGCAAATAAATTATATTAACAATTTTTATTATACCGTAAATATCTGGTAAAATACCGAAATATCTTGAAATAGTGGGCTAAAAATAGTGGCTACTTTTAATTTAAACTGTATTTATGGGCATAATTTTTTATTGCGTCTCAACAGGGGTTATTATACGATAAAATAAAACTATATCAGGGCTGGTTGTACAGCTAGCACTGCATTACCGGCACAAAAAAAATCCCCTAAGGCCTGCGCCAAAGGGGACTAAACTTAAAACGTTGGTTGTATTACTAAAGAACGGCAGATTTAACCGTTTTGATGATGCGCGCAGCAACCTTATAAGGATCGGCGGCAGAGTTTGGACGACGGTCTTCCAAATAACCGCTCCAGTTGTGCTGTACAGCATACAAGGGGATGCGGATAGAAGCACCACGGTCAGACACGCCATAAGAGAAGTCGTGTATAGAAGCCGTTTCGTGCTTGCCTGTAAGGCGCAAATGGTTGTCAGCACCGTACACTTCAATATGTTCCTTAACAACAGGGCGGAACGCTTCGCAAATCTTCTCGAATATTTCCTTGCTGTTGGCAGTTCTTAATGTATTGTTGCTAAAGTTAGCGTGCATGCCGCTACCGTTCCAGTCAAGCTCACCCAATGGTTTGCAATGCCAGTTAACGGCAACTCCGTATTTTTCACCTATTCTTTCCAACAGGTAGCGAGCGATCCAAATTTGGTCACCAGCTTCTTTGGCACCTTTTGAAAATATCTGGAATTCCCATTGGCCTGCGGCAACTTCTGCGTTAATACCTTCTACGTTAAGGCCAGCATCTAAACAAGCATCAAGGTGCTCCTCAACAATATGCCTGCCAAACGCATTTTTAGCACCTACTGAGCAGTAGTAAGGGCCTTGTGGGCCGGGGTAACCGCCCGCAGGGAAGCCCAAGGGTTTGTTGGTATCGGTATCCCAAAGAAAATATTCTTGTTCAAAACCAAACCAAAAATCATTGTCATCATCTTGTATCAATGAACGCCCATTTGATGGGTGCGGCGTACCGTCTGAACTCAACACTTCGCACATTACCAAAAAAGCATCCCTGCGTTGTGGGTCTTTTACCACATATACGGGCTTAAGCACGCAGTCAGAAGAGCCGCCCGGCGCTTGCTCGGTGGATGAACCATCGAACGACCAATTTGGTAAGTCTTCCAGTTTGCCGCTGAAATCTTTTTCTATTTTAGTTTTGCTGCGTAGGCTTTGGGTGGGCTTATAACCATCAAGCCAAATGTACTCAAGTTTTGATAAAGCCATCTTTTTTTTGGTTTATTATATTAAAAAATATATACATGTTTTATTTACCAGCCGAAAATTAATAATTTGGTGTCAAATGTAGCAAAATTCAAATAAAATTTTTATAAATTTTATATTTATTTGGTAATTTCCTAAAAAAAGATAGCTTTTTAGCCCTTCATCGCCCAAAAAAACAAAATATTTTTGAATATAATTATA
>CAIRZB010000101.1 GCA_903882935.1 uncultured Parafilimonas sp.
AAATATTACAGATTTTGAGCATCTCTATTTTCGAAAAAATGCCCATAAATCAACTGTTTCAGCTCACTCAATTACAATATTTCAAAGAACAGAATCATAACCAATTGAATATGTTCGACTTATGACGCAACGCTAATGACATGGTCACATACAAAACATGCGGTATTCTCAGGCTCTTTGAAAGCATACCTCGCTTTTGGCTTTTTATTAAACAAGTTGAACATATATGGAGATTTTCTCAAAGAAAAAAAACATCAATGTTGATTTGCTGGCCGACTATTAACCATTATTTTAACTGGGGGTAAACTGAAAGGCTTCCACCGGCGTAAAATGCTTCGTGCTGGGCTAAATGGTTCGCCTACCCCTCCATCACAATTTCTCTCCGCTGGCTGCTTTTTTCTTCAGTTGCTCAAACCATTCTTTGGTAGCATTTGCAAAAAAAGGCAGCAGGTTTTCGGGGTATTTTCGTTCCGCTGTTTCAATCAATTCTTTGGCCTCTGCTGTTTGCCCCTCTTGGGAGGCTATGATGGCTGCCGTGGTATATGCAAAACGGTAATTATTCAGCACCTGAATATTGTCTTTGTTGTTCGTATAACTGCCACCCGCCGGTAATACTGGCAACCTCTTTAGGCGGGAAGAAAGTTCTGCTTGGTTTTCGGGGGTTTTATAGGGCAACAGCCGGTCAGTAAGGCCTTTGGTTTCCAAATAATCATCCAGAAAAAGCCGCATATTACTGGGCACATCCCCTGCAAAATAAACTGGTTTTGTAAAAGCATTTTGCTGCAAAAGGTTCAACAATAACCTGTCTGAGCGCAACAACCAATTACCTTTTGTTGGTTTCAGTTGCCAGGTAATGGCACTGTCGTGGTACGTTTGGTTGGTGTTGGGTATGGCAGTTTCTTTCGTGTCCCAATGGTCGTGGCCAATATTGTCAAGTTCCTCAGGGGTGTAGCTAAACAGTAGCATTTCTTTTTGCCGTAGCCAAATAGGGTACCACTTCGTGCCGAGCAGGTTCAGATCCACGCAGGTTACGTCTTGCCGGTAATGTTCTACTTCTTGCAGGTACAACAAGTAATAAGTATACATATCGCCGGTGGTAAAAAGGTAGGCACCCCTCGCGCATTCATCCAGCACTTGTTTAAAATAGCTGGCCACGGTGCGGTTAATTCCACCGCGCACTAAGGCTTGGTTTAAGCACCAGGCTGAGGAGTCTTTATTATTGCGGTATAAGTAGTACAAAGCCTGTGCGCCCCATGCAGCCAGTAATTTGGTATGCGGGTCTAGCAAAAGAATATCACCGGTATATTTGTCGTTGCTAGTTTGTAAAGCGTTTTCAAAGGCAAGGCTTGTGTTTTCTGTCATGGCCTCGGTAGTAAACGTTACAATGTTTTCGCCGTCGGGGTGGTTATAGCGGTCAAGGGCGCAGCCATAGTAATACCAAGCCTCGGCGTTATTGGGTAAGGCCTTAACCACATCCTCCAGCCATTTGCCGGCGGCCACATAATCGGGCTGTTCGCCAATGGCCGATTTTTTCATTTCCTCCTTGGCCCGCTCGAGCAACCGCGCTGGGTCTGCCTGCGCAAAAATGCAGGAAGGTATTAATACAAAGCAGCATAATTTAACAATGCGTAACATAGTCCATTACAAATTTTATCACTGGTTAGGCCGGGTTAAAATTAGCAAATTATGCCAAGGCATTGCCGTGCCGATAGCAACCTATTAAACGCTGGGGGGTACAAACTCATAACCTATATCGTGCCTAAAGTACATTCCGTTGAACGAAATGCCTTCCAACACCGCTTTTGAGCTTGCCGCAGCTTCGGTTATCGTATTGCCGAAAGACGATACCGCCAGCACCCGGCCCCCATTGGTAACAACATTCCCATTTACCAATTGTGTACCTGCGTGAAAGGTAATAGAATTCTCGCCATCCCCGTTGCCATTTAACCCCTCAATAACATATCCTTTTTCATAAAGCCCGGGGTAACCGCCACTAACCGCCACCACGGTGGCACAGGTCCTGCTGTCGAAGAGTATGTCGGTTTTGTTAAGGCGGCCCTCATGTACGGCCAAAAATAAATCAACAATATCGTTCTTTAGCAAAGGCAGCACCACTTCGGTTTCGGGGTCGCCCATACGGCAGTTGTATTCAATCACCATTGGTTCGCCTTGTACATTAATAAGCCCAAAAAACACAAAACCATTATAAACAATGTTTTCCGCCAGCAGGCCGTTAATGGTAGGTTGTATGATGGTACGTTCCACCTTTTCCATAAAGGCGCCTTGGGCAAATGGTACGGGGCTAACACAGCCCATACCGCCCGTGTTAAGCCCGGTGTCGCCCACGCCAATGCGTTTGTAATCCTTGGCATGGCCGATGATTTTGTATTCCTTTGTATTGGTGAGCACAAAAACGCTCACTTCTATGCCATCTAAAAATTGTTCAACCACTACGCGGGAAGATGCGTCCCCAAACTGCCGGTTAACAATCATTTCCTCAAATACTTGCAGGGCTTGTTGGTGCGTGGTGGCAATCACCACCCCTTTGCCTGCCGCCAGGCCATCGGCTTTTAAAACAACCGGTAATGTATGGTTGGCAATGTAGTGCTTGCCCTCCTCAAAATTTGTAGCGTCAAATTCGGCATACGCTGCCGTGGGTATGTTATGCCGCTGCATAAACTTTTTGCTAAATGCCTTGCTGCCTTCTAATTGTGCGCCGTAACCGGAAGGCCCTATTACAACAATGTGTTGTAGGGCGTTATCGCCGGTATAAAAATCGTACACACCTTTTACCAGCGGTTCCTCAGGGCCTACTACCACCATGTTAATATTGTGTTGCAGGCAAAACTGCTTTTGGGCCTCAAATTCATTTACCCCAATAGGCACATTGGTGCCAACCAATGCGGTGCCGGCATTGCCGGGGGCTATGTACAATTTACCACACAAAGGGCTTTGTTTCATTTTCCAAGCCAGCGCATGCTCGCGGCCACCCGAACCTAATATGAGAATATCCATAGAAACTGTATAAAGTTGAACGAAAATAAGCGTGGTTTGCCAATAAAAATTTTGTATATTAAATTTCTGTGTATTTTCGGCAAACATGGGGAGTGAGAAGGCTAAAAATCAACTGATTTGGCCTGCTTGCGGCAAGCCGTGTATTTTTAAGGTCCTCCTTTATTTACTCAAACCAACGGTTAAAAAAGCATATGCCCGAAATTACCAAGCCGCAGGAATCATTTAGCCAAACAAGCCACCCCAAGGGATTGTACATTTTGTTTGCCACCGAAATGTGGGAGCGCTTTAACTACTACGGTATGCGCTCCATACTGATATTGTTTATGACGCGGGCGCTGCTTTTTGACAAGGTTTTTGCCAGTAACATGTATGGCAGTTACATAAGCCTTATTTACCTTACCCCGTTGTTGGGTGGTTTTATTGCCGACCGTTACTGGGGCAACCGCCGCTCCATTATTGCGGGGGGGCTTGTAATGGCCATTGGCGAGGCTGTTTTGTTTGGCTGCGGAAGCATTTATAGTTCCAACCCCGACTTTGCCAAACTCCTGTTCTTCTCGGGCCTGGGGTTAATGATTACCGGCAACGGATTTTTTAAACCCAACATATCCTCTTTGGTGGGGCAATTGTACCCCAAGGCAGATACCCGGAAAGATGCGGCCTATACCATTTTTTATATGGGCATCAATACCGGCGGTATGCTGGGGCCGTTGATTTGCGGCTTGGTGGGTGAAAGGGACGGCCACCCGGAGGACTTTAAGTGGGCATTTTTGGTAGGGGGCATCGGCATGATCATCAGCGTTATTGTGCAATTGGTATTTCAACATAAATATGTGGTTGACCCCAATAACAAGCAACTGGGTACCATACCCGCAAATACACCCAAGACTTTGCTGTCACCTATTTTGGCTGTTTTTGGTTTTGCCGTGCTGGCCTCGGTTTTTATAGGGTTGTTATATGGGGATACCAAAATTAATTTTCTTTTCTATTTGCTTACGGCGTGTATTGTACTGGTGCCGGCCGTGATTTTTTTGGATAAAACGCTGACCAAAATTGAGAAAGACAAAGTGATTGTAATTTTTGTGATTTGTTTTTTTGTGATATTCTTTTGGGGGGCCTTTGAGCAGGCCGGCGCATCTCTGACGTTTTTTGCAGCCGAGCAAACCAACAGGTTAACGCCTTGGCTTAAAGTGCCGGTTTGGGCGGTGGCCACCATGTCTGCCTTGGCATTGTGGTACATAACCAACTTGTATAAAAAAGCGGCAAAAAATTTAGCCTCGGCATTTGACAAAGAATTGCGCTTAACCGTTTTTGGGTTATTGGGCGTATTTGCCGCGGCCATCATCGCCTTAAATGTATACGTTTTTGCAACGGGCCAAAAAGTAATTGGCAAAGATGAAATACCGGCAAGCTGGTTTCAATCGTTAAATTCCGCTTTTGTGGTTTTGTTTGCCGCATTTTTTGCGTGGTTTTGGCAGAAGCTGGGCAAGCGGGAACCCTCGTCTATCACAAAAACCGCCATTGGTTTGTTTATGCTGGGCATGGGTTTTTTGTGGATAGGTAAGGGCGTTGACAATGTGCTGCCTGGGGTTAAGGTTAGCATGATATGGCTAACGGGCATGTATGCCTTGCATACCATCGGAGAGCTTTGCCTGTCGCCCATCGGCATGTCGCTGGTAAATAAATTGTCGCCGCTAAAATATTCATCCCTGTTGATGGCCATTTGGTTCACCGCCAATGCCTTTGGCAATAAATTGGCGGGTGTATTGAGTGCCGTGTACCCACCGGGTGCGGCAGAGGTTAGTGAAGCCAGTAAGCACGGCATTGACCTGGCCGCCATTTTAGCCAGTAAAGTGGCCCCTGCGCCAGAAGTTGCGGAACAACTAAAAAAGCTGGAGATACCATACGAGTACAAAACATTTTTAGGCTACCATATAAATAACCTGTACGACTTTTTTATGCTGTTTGTTTTTATGGGGGTGATAGCCGCAATCGTTTTGTTTGTATTCTCTAAAAAACTAAGGTTAATGATGCACGATACGCCTACGGCTAACCCCTCCGCTCCCTAAAGGGGGAACTGGGGGCAGCGTATGTTTTTTGCCAACAGGTTAAATGATAAATCATTCTTACCGTAATCGAGGAAACAATCATAACAATGCCTATAGTTACCCGACCGGCTTTTAAGTGCCCCTTTAGGGGGCGGAGGGGGAGCTATCGCGCATTATAAATAACCATGCATTGCTCATAATAAGCTTTGGCAGAGAAATGTTTTTCAAATGCAGTTTGCAATTGTAGTTTTAGCAATGGCTGGCTTTCAGCTTGCAATTGCTCTATTTTCAGTTCCCATTCATTGGGGTTGAAGGTATCTGCTATACAGCCTGCCAGTTCGGCCCTAATGGTGGTTATCACCTCCCCCGTATTGTATGTCACAAAGGGCAGCCCTTGGGCAAGGTATTCTATCACGGCCAGCGGGCCAGATTCAGATGGGGACGTATGCAGCCCAATATCAAATGTCGGCAGCAGTTGCTGCACACTGTCAGCATTATGCACCCACGTGATGTTTTTGTCCATGCCCGACTCCTCCGCCAATTTTTGCAGCCGCTCGTAGTAGGGTATGTCAGAAAGCTTGCCGATGATGGTTAGATGGTTTTTGTGTTCACCCCGGTTAAGATATTGCAGCAACTTTATTCCGAATTCTAAATTCTTCTCCACCCTTATGTTTGATACCAACACTAACCGGTGGTTGTTTTTGGTTACCTCGTGCCTGTTTTGTGTACCTGCTTCCTCCTTCAACACAATATTGGGCAGCGTGAAAACCCTTTCTGGTTTCATCCCCACTTCGGCAACAGCCCATTGGTTAATTTGTGCAGTGGTGGCTATAAAAATTGTTTTTGGCAATATATATTTTTGCCAGGCCGAGGCTTGCATGTTGGCCCTAAAGCCTAAATGCTCGTGGTAAAAAACCGGCTGCTGTAGCCCAAAAACCATTTTCGCTAGCCATAGGTAGCGCAAGTTGTAAAAGGAGTGTACATGCACTACATCAAAGCCTTTTACTGCTGCCATTAGCTTTTGCATGGTAACTAGGCTGTATTTAAATGTTCTGCCCAAATTTACCAGTTTAACGCCGGGTAATAATTGAGCCGCCAGTGGCCCTTTTTCTGTAATGGTCACAACTTTAACGGTGTGGCCCTTGGCGCAAAAAATATTGGCCAGTGTTACCAACACGCGTTCTGCACCGCCTGTGTGCAGGCGGTCAATAACATGCACTATGCTTAGCTTGTGTGCGGCCCCGGGTTTGTACACGGTATGTGAATTTGCCACAAAGAAAACGAAACTATTGCTGCCTTGGTTGAATAGTTGCCAGTGTTGTGCAAAAGGGGTAAAGCGAGTTACTGTGTAACATTTGCTTATGGCACGATTACGAGAAATAGGACCATTGGCTGTTGTTGTTTCTGCTTTGCCCACAACAAATATTATGGATGTAAGCCAGCTTTTGCACCACCGCCGGGGCAATTACAAAAGGGTACACATCCCCAATGCCCATGCTGCGGTTTAGGCTGTTCATAGCATAGGTTAGGGGCAGCCACTGCCGTATAATTTTTTCAAAATTGGTTTCCGTATAAGGGTCAGTGTCTATCTCGGCTTGCATGTCGGCGCTTTTGGCAAGTTTGGGCTTAATGCGAACAGTGTAGGCCCAAGCAGTCTCTAGGGTGTCCATAATATGCATGTAATGGGCCCAAGTTTCGGCCCAATCCTCCCAGGGGTGGCTGCTCGCATAAGCACTTATGTAATGGTCTGCCCAGTTAACTGGTGCGCCATTTTGGTAATGTTGCGCAAGGGCTTCATCGTAGTCGTAACGGTCATCCCCAAAAAGCTGCCTACATGAGGTTAGGTTGCTGTAGTTGTCTTTTATCAGCGTATCCCAGTAATAATGCCCTATCTCGTGCCTAAAATGGCCCAACAGCGTACGGTAAGGCTCTTGCATGTTTTTACGGGCCTTCTCTCGCTCAATGTTATCGGCTTCTTTAATATTAATGGTTATCAGCCCATTGTCGTGGCCGGTAATTTTTTTGTCGCCCCTTTCATCGGCTACAAAATCAAAACCCAGCCCAGTTTCTGGGGCTACAATTTTATTGGTAAAAGGCAGTTTAAGCCGCAGCAATGTGTATACCAGCCTGTGTTTGGCCGCCTCAATCAAGGCCCAGCGTTCGCGAAAGGCCGGTTGCTGTAGGTTGGGTATAGTATGGTTTAGCCCGCAGGCACTGCAAAAAGGCGTGGCGCTTTCCTCGGGCACCAGCCAGTTACAAACATCATACGCATGGTTGGCGCAGTACCGGTAGCCTGTGTATTGGCCTTTGTTGGTTAACACAAATGCATCGCCATTATTGGCCGAAATGGCAAACAGCTGGCTGTTTTGCTCCGCCAGGCCGGTTGATTGTTGGCAGTGCTGGCACCAAGTGTTTTCAAAATATAGTATTTGGCCGCAGTTGGTGCATGTAAATAGCTTCATGCCGTGTAATATGCAAAACTATTGCCAAACTAATTAAGGCATGCTATATACTTCGGCAGCCAAAAGGCCAAACAGTTTAAAAGAAAAAAGAATTTTCCGAATTTTTGGGTTTGGCTATGTATAAAATGTTCCGCCCGATTGTACTTTTTTTAGCAGCGGGATTAGTGGCGGTTTCAATAGCTTTGCCAAAATTTTGTAGATGAAAATTTTAGTAAGCACGGCGGGTTTGGCATTTTTTGTTTTTATTGTGGGCTGCTCGCCCAACAATGTTAAGGTTGACAGGGACTTAAAAGTGTATTTTGACAGCAACCATGTTACGGGCAGCTTTGGGATGCTCAATAACGGCCTCGGTGAATTTACGGTGTATAATCTTTCGCGTTTTAAAGATTCCGCATTTTCGCCAGCCTCGTCATTCAACATCGTTAGTTCATTGGTTGGTATAGAAACAGGGCGTATAACCAATGAAAACATGCCCGTGCAGTGGGACGGCCGGGCCCGTTTGCTTCCCAATGGCGACACCGCCTTTGCTTGGAACAAAGAACTTACTATGCACCAGGCACTCGCAGCCTATGCAGTGCCTTATTACCAAGAGGTGGCAAGGCGCATTGGCAAAGACACTATGCAGCGTTGGTTAGACAGCTTGGGCTACGGTGCGCGGTTTGGCAAAGCAGCCATTAAAACCAGGGTAGATACGTTTTGGTTAGATAACTCCATTAAAGTTACCACCGACGAGCAATTGGGCTTGGTTAAAAAGCTGTATTTCTCCCAGCTGCCTTTCCAAAAAAGAACACAGGACGTTGTTAAAAAGGCAATGGCCCAAACGGGGAATGATAAATTTAAGATAAGTTATGCCACTGGCTGGGGAACCGCCGACAACGGCAATGCCTTGGGCTGGGTTGTTGGGTGGCTGGAAGAAAACAACCACGCGTATTTTTTTGCATTGAACTTGGAGGGCCCGATTGGCACAAATATGGAAAAAGCAGGGCTTGGCGTATTAAACGGCATTTTAAAAAATATTGGTTTTTTTGACGGTAAAATGTAACCGTAGGGGACTTACTTACGCCTGGCCCGAATATTCGGCAGTAACCAAAAGTATTTCTTAAAAATTGTGCTACCCAAGTGCTGTTTGGTGCAGTACTTGTATATTACAGGCTATTACAATATGTTATCTTTTCAACACACAGAATATTTTTTGGGGCTACTGCTGCTATTGCCGTTGGTGTTTATTTTTAATACCGTGCTGCGCTGGAAAAAGAAGGTTAGGGCTGCTTTGGGCGATGCAAACTTGGTTGACAGTTTAACAAAGCGATATTCTGCACGGCGGTATGCCATAAAATTTATAGCGGTTATGGTTGCACTTGCCTTGGCGGTAATTGCTGCCACCAACCCACGCACCCCCACTAAAAATGGCAAGGAACGCAAGGCAGGCATTGACGTAATGGTTGCGCTTGACGTTAGTAAAAGTATGTGGGCGCAAGATGCCAAACCCACTAGGCTTGACAAAGCCAAAAGCTTTATTAACGCACTGGTTGCCCGCTTGGGCGATAATCGTGTTGGGCTGGTGATTTTTGCGGGCCGTGCCTACCTGCAAATGCCCTTAACAACCGATGCTGCGGCCGCAAGCATATTTATAGCCAATGCCACGCCCGATGCAGTGCCTGTGCAGGGTACTGAAATAGGGGAGGCGTTGCAATTGTGCAGTAATTCGCTAAACACAAAGGAAAAAAAATACAAAGCGGTGGTGCTGATTTCTGACGGGGAAGACCATGACCCAAAGTCGGAAAAAGTATTGCAGCAGCTTTACGACGACGGAGTGGTTGTGCATACCATCGGCGTAGGTTCCCCAGACGGGTCGGCGATTATTGAGCCCAGCACAAATTCGTATAAAAGAGACGTCAACGGCCAAACCGTTTTGTCGAAACTCAATGAACCCGAGCTGGTCTCCATTGCCAAAAAAACGGGAGGGGAGTACCACCATTTAGACGATGTGCCCGCAACGGTTGACGCTGTTATGCAAAACCTTGACGGCATGGAGAAAAAAGCGATTGACGCGGGGCAGGGTGAGCGGCAGTTCACCAGCTATTACATCTATTTTTTATTGCCGGCACTGTTGCTGTTGATTGGCGAGATATTTATACCAGAAAGAAAACCACTGCCTGCATGAAAGTATTACTCACCATATTCTGCAGTTTCACAAGCTTTTTGGCGATGGCACAGGTAGCCAATAACAACGTTCAAAAGGGCAACGAGGCATACCGGAAAGGCGATTACAAACTGGCAGCGGAGCAGTACCAAAAAGCTTTGGCAAAAGAACCTGGTAACAGCGTGGCGAAGTTTAATTTGGGTAACGCCCTGCAAAAACAGCAAGATGTTGCGAGTGCTGTAAAGCAGTATGAAGATATTTTGGCCATAGAAAAAGACGCTGCCCTGCGTGCAAAAACATATTATAACAAAGGTGTGGCCCTAACCAAGCAGAATGACAACGATGGTGCCATTGATGCTTTTAAGCAGGCCCTAAGCCTGGCACCCGATGATAATGAAATGCGGGAGAACTTGCAGAAGGCGTTAAATGAGCAAAAGCAAAAACAACAGCAGCAAAAGCAACCGCAAAGCAAGAGCGACCCAAAAAAGAACAACCAGCCGCGTCCCCAAAAAACGGCCGACAAGCAAATGATGGAGAAGAAGTTTAGGGAGCTGCAAAACCAAGAAAAACAACTGCAAAAGCAATTGCAAAAAAAGTCGCTCGAGGGCCAGCCAGAGAAGGATTGGTAATTTTGTCGCCCACCGCTAGGTTAAATAGTCTGTCGGCTATTTATCAAAAAGAGCCTCTGCTTTTAGGATACTTTCTGGCTTGCCTACGTCAATAAATTTGGTGCCAGAATGGTCGTAGGCCTTAATAACATGGTTTGTTGCCTGCGAAAGGTAAACATCTACCATAGAGAACTTGCCCTGCTGCTGCATTAGGCCCAACAGCGAATGATGGATTACGTGAATACCGCTAAACGCTTTTTCAACCAACACGGCACTTTCCCTGGCTATTTTTTGTTCGCCGGTTTGGGTATTCCTCCAACCGCAAAGGGTGCCTTGTTCATCAAACAAAAAATAGCGGGATGTTTTTCTGTCTGTTACGGCCAGTGTTGCCAACGGTGCCTGCTGGCTATGTGCCGCCAGCATTTGCTGCAGCGGCAAGTTAGTAAGCACATCCACATTCATTAACACAAAATCGGTTTCGCCGGCAAAATACCAGCCCGCTTTTTTTAACCCGCCGCCAGTTTCAAGCACGGTATCAGTTTCATCAGAAATTGTTATGCTGCTGCCCCAGCCATTGTGCCGTTGTATGGTTTCGGTTATTTGCCCCGCAAAATGGTGAACGTTCACTACCACGTCAGTAATGCCAGCCTGCTGTAAATACTCAATATTGCGCTGCAACAGGCTTTTATTGTTAACTACAGCCAGTGCTTTGGGGTGGTAATCCGTCCAAGGTTTTAACCTTGTGCCAAGGCCCGCTGCCAGTATCATCGCTTTCATGTTGGGGGTGTTAAACCTGTTAGTTTTGTTTTGTGTTGCAATTTGCGTTGCCCACTTTAGCCAAATAATAAACCCTAAATCTACCTGTATGCTTATACAAAGCTTTATTAGGTTCCGGTATGTCTATCATCCGGGCTGATGTGTCAGCAGAGCCCAGTTTGTTTTTTACATACATCCTGTAATCGGTGGGCGAAAAAGCCAACAGCTTGCCTTTTTGGTAAAAAAAAGTTTGCCAAAAGTACCCGTTTTTCTTGCCGTTGGCAGTATCGGCAATCAAAAAAACATGCTCGTCCAAAAAACCCCACTTGCCTTTTATAACAGGGTGCTTGGCATCGCCATACCGCGTAAACTCAAATGTTGAGTCACAAGTAAGCTGTAGGCGTTCAACAAAACTGCCTTTTATGGCAAAATTAGATTTGTAGCTGCCCGGTATTTTTGGCTGGCCGTGCCCGGCAACCGCGTTGCATAAAAAAATGGGGATACAGATTAACATTTTCATAGCTGCGTAAAATTGCTACCGCACCCAATTGTGCTGGTTGGTATGTGTAACAACGGTTTTTACTTTGTACTTGTTGCGCAAATGCCGCGCCGTTTGTTCAGCTGCAAATACGCTGCGGTGTTGGCCGCCGGTGCACCCAAAGTTTATCATCAGGTTGTCAAAGCCGCGCCGCAGGTAATCTTCCACGGTAATATCTGTTATGTCAAACACACTGTTCAAAAAATCATTCATACGGGTTTGCTGCTCTAAAAAATCCTGCACGTGCTTTTCCAAGCCTGAGTGCTTTTTATAAGCATCATACCTGCCGGGGTTCAGTATGCCCCTGCAGTCAAAAACAAACCCTCCGCCATTTCCGCTGTCGTCAGTCGGCAGGCCCTCCTTGTACGAGAAGCTGTTTACCCGCACTACCAGCGGGGTTTCTGCATTGGCCAGGGTTGGCTGAAAGCGCTGTATAATTTCTTCGCCCGTAACAATGCGCAACACGCGGTCAAATTCTGTGGTTACAATGCCCACCCTTTTATTATTTACAAACCACTGTAGGTTTTTTAACGCCAGCGGTATGCTGGAAAGGAAATGCGCTTTCCGCTCAAACAACCCCCTAAAACCATAGGCACCCATTACTTGCAGCAGGCGTATTAACACGTAACCGTTGTATTGGCCTGTAAATATATTTCTGTCAACCGGTTTCTCCAGCAACTTGTCAATCTCATTCATATAAAATAACAACAGGCTGCTTTTCCAATCATCGCTCAGCTCTGCCTTGGCCTGCCATAACAGGCTGGCAACATCGTATTGCAGGGCACCTTGCATTCCGCCTTGGTAATCAATAAAAAACACATCGCCTTCGCGCACCACAATGTTCCTGCTTTGAAAATCGCGGAACATAAAATATTTATGCTCTGTGCGGGTAAGGTAGGTGGCCAGTGCCTCAAAGTCATCCAGCATGGCCTGTTTGTCGTAAGGCAGCTTAAGTGTATCTAAAAAATAATATTTAAAGTACAATAAGTCGCTCATAATGGCTTGCTTACCAAATTCCCTAGCGGTAAGGCATTGGCTATAATCAAGCCCATTGTGGCCATTAATTTGCATCAACGCCAATTGTTGAAGGCTTTTTTCAAACAAGCCGTAGGTAAAGGCATTATGCCCATGCTGCTCCAGCATATTCAGCAACGATTGGTTGCCCAGGTCTTCCTGTAAGTAAATGGTATGGTTGTTATTTACCGCCAAAATTGCAGGTACAGGCAACCCCACACCAGCAAAATGGCGGCTGAAATAAATAAATGTATCACTCTCCTTTATATTGGGGTTATGGGTGGCTATATAGGTTTGGGTACCGGAATAAATTCTGTAATAAGTTCTGTCGCTGCCACTTTGCTGTAATTTTTCCACACGTTGCGGTGGTGTTTGCGAAAACGAAGCGAACAGTGTTTTAATATCCTCAACAACATCTTGCATAGCCGATTATACTTTGGGGGTAAAAGTAAAGGGAAATATGGTGTTGTGCAATTTGCTGTTATTAAACCGTTTGTAAGATTCCGTAAATTGGATATTTTACCATTTTTTGTATGCTGCCAACAATTACAGCCAATTAAAAAAACTCTTTTCTAAATTTTTATTTCGTTTAAAAAATAAAAACCCCTACCTTCGCCGCCCTTAATTGCGGATGTGGCGAAATTGGCAGACGCACTAGACTTAGGATCTAGCGCCGCGAGGCATGTGGGTTCGACCCCCTCCATCCGCACAAAACCCCCCTCTTTGAGGGGGATTTTTTACTTATAAATACTGCACTTTGCAGCGCTTACAATTATGGCAACAGTTACAAGGGAAAATATCGCCCCACTCAATGATAAGCTAACGGTAAAAGTGGAAAAAAACGACTACCTGCCCGCTTTTGAACAAAGCCTGAAAAAATATGCCAAAACAGCCAGCATCCCGGGTTTTCGCCCAGGTAATGTGCCTGCTGGTTTGATTAAGAAAATGCATGGGAAGGCTGTACTTACCGAGGAGGTGCTGCGTATAGTTGACAAACAGCTTAACGAATACATACACCATGAGCAGCTGGATATTTTTGCCCAGCCCCTGCAAGCTGATAATATAGTTCCCAACTTTGATGCAAACAATCCAGTTGACTACTCCTTTGCCTTTGAAATTGGCCTTAAACCAGCCATTGACATTGATGTAGACCATATACATGTTACCCGTTACAACATTGATGTAACTGAACAGATGATTGATGAGGACATTAACCGCCTGCAGTTGCGCCACGGCAAAATGACAGACCCTGAAACAGTTACCGTTGATGATAATGTATTAAATGTACAATTAACTGAAACAGATGCAGAAGGCAATGAAATTGAAGGCGGAGCAAGCAAAGCCAACTCGCTTTTATTAAAATATTTTGCCGAGCCGGTACGTGGCGAATTGTTAGGCAAGCAAAAGGATGACGCCATCACTATTCAATTAAGCAAGGCTTTTGAAGAGAAAGAGCGGGAATGGGTTATGGGTGATTTAGGGTTGGATAAAGACAGCGTGGCTGATACGGAAAAGTTTTTTAAGCTTACAATTACCAAAGTTGGCTTAGTTGAAAGGCCTGAGATGGGCGAAGAGTTTTTTGAAGCAGCTTACCCAGGCAAAGGCATCACCACTGAGGAGGCTTTCCGCGCAGCCATCAAAGAAGAGATTGAAGGCAACTTCAAGGCACAAAGCAGCAACCAGGTACACGACCAGATATACCACCACTTGGTTGACCATACTAACTTGGAGTTTCCTGAAAATTTTTTGAAAAAATGGTTACAAACCGGCAGTGAACAGCCAAAAACTGAAGAAGAGGCCCAAGCCGAATTGCCAAATTTTATCAGCCAGTTAAAATGGTCGTTAATAAGCACAAAGCTTATACAGGATAACAATGTTACTGTGGCCCAGGAAGAAATATTAGACCAGGCAAGGCAGCAAATGGTTAGCTACATGGGCGGCCAGGCACTGGGTGACCTTAGCTGGTTGGACGATTATGCTAAACGCATGCTGAACGACAAGAAGTTTGTAGACCAGGCATATGCACAAATACAAACAACCAAGCTGTTTACAGCGTTGGAAGCCAAGGTGCAAGCGACCGAGCAAAGCATAAGTGTTGAGGAATTTGCCGCCAAATTGCACCATCACCACCATTAATAGCTTTTGGCTAAAAGTTTATAGTAAAAATCCCGCTGAAAAGCGGGATTTTTGTTTTGGTGCGGTTATTTAGGTAATAATAGCTGCCCGTACTAAAATTTTAAATATATGCAGGAATTAATATCCCGGCTGATGGCCGAAGGGCTAACCGAACAACAGGCCTATAAAGCCGTTGAAATTATAAAAACGTTTGCAGCGGAGAAGTTTCCGCTTTTTGCCGGGGCCATCAACAAGGTTTTTGACAAATACGCCCCAAAGGATGAGGATGACTTTTTGCATTAGGATAAAATGCCAGTTTATAGTTTTTAGTTTTTGGTTTGCAGTTTGGGGCCAAAAATTACTTTTATTTAATTGATACCGTTAAAACGAATGGTGCCAACTAAAAACTGAAAACGATAAACTACAAACCTTCTTTCTGCCCTTTTGTCGCGTTTTGTTATTTGCATGGTATTTGGGATAGCTTTTTAACTGAGGGGCGAAAAAACATATCTTCATCGAACAAACAATTATTTAATATGAATCTTGGAAAGGAATTCGAGCAATTTGCGGTTAAGCACCAAGGCATAAGCAGTGCCACCTTGCACAACTACCGGCAACACAACATAACCAACCTTACCCCGTATATTATTGAAGAAAGGCCGTTAAATGTTGCCAGCATGGACGTGTTTAGTAGGTTGATGATGGACCGCATTATATTTTTAGGGGAGGGTATTAATGATTATGTGGCCAATATTGTTACTGCGCAGTTGTTGTTTTTGGATAGCACCGACCGCACGAGAGACATACAAATGTACATAAACAGCCCCGGCGGCAGCGTATATGCAGGCTTAGGTATTTATGATACCATGCAGTTTGTTAGCCCAGACGTGGCCACCATTTGCACAGGTATGGCGGCCAGCATGGGTGCCATATTAATGTGTGCAGGCGTACCCGGCAAGCGCAGTGCATTAAAACATTGCCGCATTATGCTGCACCAGCCCAGTGGCGCGATTGGCGGCCAAGCGACCGACATTGGTATTACCGCAAAGGAAATTAAGAAAATTAAGCATGAACTGTACCACATTATTGCACAGCATAGCGGGCAGGAGATTGCAAAAGTAGAAGCTGACTGCGACAGGGATTTTTGGATGACCGCCGATGAAAGCAAGGCTTATGGCCTAATTGACGAGGTGTTGCATACCAACCCACGCAAAGAGAAGAAATAACGCATTTGAAAGGCCAAAACGGGTATGCGTAGGAGTTTAACAGCGTAAAGCCGGTACCCCAGAGAAACGCAAACGCAAAACGTAAAAAGACGAACCAAAAACACAAATAATTTGTATGATCGAATTAAAATATATCAATCCTTTTAGGATGGACGACGATGACGACAACGGCAAGGAAAAAGAAAATGAAAAGCCCGAGGCGCAAGGCCTATTGCTGACAAAAAAGATGGAACAGCTGTTTTTGGAAAAAAGAGCGGTTTACCTGTGGGGCCAGGTTGATGACAAGTCGGCAAGGGAAGTGGTTAGCAAGTTGCTGTTGCTTGAAGCCGACAACCCAGGCAAGGAAATTAAGTTTTACATAAACAGCCCGGGCGGTATGGTAACCAGCGGCATGGTTATGTACGATACCATTAAAATGATCACCTCGCCTGTAAGCACCATTTGCATGGGTTTGGCAGCCAGCATGGGCAGTATTTTGTTAAGCGCGGGCACAAAAGGCAAACGTTTTGTTTTTCCGCACGGCGAAATAATGATACACCAGCCAAGCATTGGCGGTTATTACCAAGCTACTTCTGCCGATATTGAGATTCAGGCAATACAAATGGAGAAAACCAAGTTGATTGGTGCAAAAATATTGGCTGAAAATTGCGGCAAAACTGTTGAGCAGGTAATGAAAGACTTTGACCGCGACTATTGGATGGATGCCGAAGAAGCGGTAAAATACGGCATTGTAGACCATATATTAACCTCGTTATAAGCGGCTGCAATATGTAGGTGCGCTGTGGTATTGTGCAAACAAACCACAGCGCATTTTTATAACCGTTGGTGTACACATTGGCCTAAGCCATGCTTATTAAATTGGCAGGCAAGTGCGGCCGATTATATTTTAGCAATAAAAAGCCCCGCCGTTAAAGGCTTTTTGTACCTTTGTACATCATTCGGTTATTATTGTTGTTCCAAAGCCTTAGGGTATTTTTAAATTTTTTTGTATTATGGCTAAACAGTCAAACCTTCATTGCTCGTTTTGTGGCCGCAGCCGCGACGAGGTTAAAATACTCATCGCCGGGCAGGAAGGGCATATTTGTGAAAATTGCGTGGAGCACGCGCAGGAAATTATTGTGCAAGAGTTGCAGCAGCGGCAAGAAAGCCAAGCCTCCCAATACCGGTTTAACATACGAAAGCCATTGGAAGTAAAGGAGTTTCTTGACCAGTACATTATTGGGCAGGACGATGCGAAAAAGATACTCTCAGTAGCGGTATACAACCACTATAAACGCATTACCCAAAAAGTGCAGAATGATGATGTTGAAATTGAAAAAAGCAACATTGTTATGGTGGGTGAAACGGGCACTGGCAAAACATTGCTTGCAAAAACAATTGCCAAATTGCTGAACGTGCCTTTTGCCATTGTGGATGCAACCGTGTTTACAGAGGCCGGTTATGTAGGTGAGGATGTGGAAAGTATGCTTACCCGCCTGTTGCAGGTTTGTAACTACGATGTGGCAGCCGCTGAGAAAGGTATTGTTTATGTGGATGAGATTGATAAAATTGCCCGTAAAGGTGACAACCCTTCTATAACGCGTGATGTAAGCGGCGAGGGTGTGCAACAGGGCTTATTGAAGATGTTGGAAGGTACGGAGGTGTTGGTGCCACCCCAGGGCGGCCGCAAACACCCTGAGCAAAAGATGATAAAGGTTAACACCAGCAACATATTGTTTATATGCGGCGGTGCGTTCGACGGCATTGACAAGGTAATTGCAAGGCGTGTAAACACGAATGCAATCGGGTTTAACGTAAACAAATCAGAACAGGAGTTCCAACGGAAAAATATGCTGCAGTTTATTAACGCGCAGGACTTAAAGAGTTTTGGTTTGATACCTGAATTACTGGGCCGTTTGCCGGTGGTTACCCATTTGGACCCCTTAGACGCCGATACCCTGCGTAGCATATTAACACAGCCCAAAAACAGCCTGATAAAGCAATACAACCGTTTGTTTGAATTGGAGGGCATACAACTAGTGATAGATGAGCCGGTGTACGCGTTTATGGTGCAAAAGGCCTTGGAATTTAAACTAGGCGCAAGGGGCTTGCGCAGCATTTGCGAACACATACTTACCGATGCCATGTTTGAACTGCCCGGTAGCGGTGTAAAGGAATTGCATATTGATTTGGACTATGCAGAGAACAAACTTAAAAAGAGCAAGCTTAGCATGCTTAAAGTAGCATAAAGTTTACGAAACTTATATTTACAGAAGATCCCTGCCAGTGTGGCGGGGATTTTTTGTTTAGTAGATAAAAGGTATCAGGCCACTGGTGGTTTTTTTATATTGTAAGTATTCCTCCCCAAACTGCTCAACCAAAGCTTTTTCCTCAACCTGAATACGTTTAACAAAAGCAACCAAGATTGACACGGTAACAATAGCCAGCGAAGCCCAATTGTTTAGAGATATGCCAAATCCAACAAACGACACCAACGAGGCAAAATACGATGGGTGCCTCAGGTATTTGTAAAACCCGTTTTTCTTTAATTGGTGGCCTTGCTTAATAGTAACATCAACCGTAAAAAAGCGGCCTAATGTGGCAATAACGGCTAGCCTTAAAATAATGCCCGTGACAACAATAGCAAGGCCTGCATAGGCAATACTTCCGTGGGTTGAAATGGGTATTTGATGCCAATCTGCAACAAACACTGCCGCGGTAATACTTACCGCAATGGTTAGCCAAATAAAAGTAAGTGAACCTTTGTCTGCACCTTGTTTGTCGGTTTTTTTGGCGCGCACCAAACGGTTTAACAACACTTCGCTAGCAAGCCAAACTGTATATATGATGATGAAAAGTAAACTCATATCAGTAACCCGTTTTGTTTTGCCGAATATACTACGGTTTCATTATTGGGATTTAAATCAATTTTTTTGAACCCGGTTTTTTTTGCACTAAGCCTTTTTTATTTCAGACATTAGCCATAAAGATTATTGATAGGGTTATCAGGCGTGCATCTATAAATGCCAAAAAAGCATTTGCGGGGCACGGTGTTTTTTGCGTTGATATAAGGTTTTATTTAGGCGATATACTAAGGTAGGGCCGCATTATTTTAAAAGTTGAATCGTGCAGGCCATACGTCTTGGCAACATCATCCACCGAGGAAAAGCCATTGATGCTGGCCCTGAACTTTACAATTCGGTTGGCCACCGCATCGGTCATGCCGGGGAATGCCTTAAAATCGTCGGGTGTCGCGGCATTAACATCAATGGTTTTGTAATGTGCTTTTACGGTAAGTGGCGCAACTGCTGGGTGTTGCGGCACTAAATCGTTCTTTTGGGCATATACTGCGCCAAAGCGTACAAAGGGCAGTATGGCGGCCACGGCTTTTTTGCGAATGCGGGGTACATTATATAGGTCTTCAGGCTTGTTAAATTTGCCCACTTGGTTGCGATAATGGAGTATGTTGGCGATGGTCTTGTCCCTAAAGCCCAGGCGTTTCCACCCGTCTATCGAAATGGTGTTGGGATCAAAGTAAAACTGTTCTTTTTTGGCAGCACTGTGTTTGGGGCGCTCAGGGATATGGGTGTTGCCGGACGAGTCGTTGTCAGTGCCCGCGGTGGGGGAATCCTTGGTGTTATTTTGCGCCAGTTGGGTAAGCTTTTGCTGCACGGCTTGGTCAATCACCGGGGCCTCAAAAACCGGTGTGTAAAAAAATGAAAGCGAGATAAATACAGCCATCAAGGTTAGCAATACAAATACTGCCACCCTCTCGCGTTTGGAGAACACAAAATATTCTTTCCAGGCGCCTTTGGGCATGGCGGTTATTTTTGCCCAATATTAGTGAAAATTTAAATATGCAGCAGTAGGCCGTCGTACCCCATATGTATGCCCCGGGGCAGGGCAGCATCTTCCTCGGCATGGCGGCCCAGCTGGTGGCTAATGTGGGTTAGGTATGTTTCTGGTATTTCCAGCTCCAGGGCCAGCGCAATGGCCTGTTGTAGGGTAAAATGAGAGATATGGTCTTCTCTCCGCAAGGCGTTTACCACCATTATTTTACTGCCCTTTATTTTTTCTTTTTCTTGGTCGTCAATCCGGTTGGCATCCGTAATATAGGTAAAGTCTCCAAAGCGGTAGGCATAAACCGGCATCTTATGGTGCCAAACGGTAATGGGCGTAACGGGTATGTCGCCAATCATAAAAGGCGAATCGTCAATGGTAACAAGGTTAATATCGGGTATGCCAGGGTAGCGGAAGTCAGAGAACACATAGGCGAACTCTCTTTTCAACGCCTCTTCGGTAAGGCTATTGGCGTATACGTCAATGGTTTGCTTGTTGAAATAATTGTACGGGCGCACATCGTCCAGACCCGCCGTATGGTCCTTATGCGGATGCGTAAACAAAACGGCATCAAGCTTTTTGTTATTGATGCGTAACATCTGTAAACGGAAATCGGGCGTAGTGTCTACCACAAAGGTGGTTTTGTCGCTTTGTACCAAAATGCTGCTGCGCAGGCGCTTGTCTTTTTCATTGGGGCTGGTGCAAACATAACATCCGCAGGCAATCATTGGCACGCCTGTGCTGGTGCCGGTGCCTAGAAAGGTTATGGTGAGCTTTGGAAACATTACAGTGCGAAGGTATAACCGAATTGCAATAACTCAATTACTAATGGCGCGAATTGAAACGAATTGCACGAATTAATACAAAAACAATAGGCTTGGTATTGGGTTTATTGCATTTTATGGTGAAGGGAAATGCCGTTTGTCGGTACGGGTTGACCTATTTACCTGTTTGCCCCAATTCGTGTAATTCGCCGCAATTCGTTTAATAAGGGACACTCATTTCAACTTTTCATTTTCCTTGTGCCGGTTGGCATCTCGGATGTTTTTCTTGTCAAAGTTTTTTTGCAGCGCCTCGGTAAGGTTAACACCGGTTTGGTTGGCCAGGCAAATAAGCACCCACAGCACATCTGCCATCTCATCGGAAATCTCTTTGCCCTTGTCGGATTCTTTGAACGATTGCTCGCCGTAGGTACGCACCATCAGGCGGGAAAGTTCGCCCACCTCCTCCATCAATATACCAAGGTTTGTTAGCTCGTTAAAATAGCGTACGCCAACGGTTTTTATCCAAGTGTCAATCTGCACTTGTGCCTCATCAAGTGTCATAATATTTTACTTTTAAGAGATGTTTAAAATAGATTTTTCAAAATGCCGCTGTTGCTAATGTAGTAAACGATGTCATATTTACTCCTTGTTCTTTGTGTCTATTGTGATTGTTACCGGCCCGTCATTCAACAGCCTCACCTGCATGTCCGCCCCAAAAATGCCAGTGGAAATTGTTTTGCCTAAATCTGCTTGCAGCTGGGCAATCATTTTTTCATACATCGGTATGGACACATCGGGTTTGCTGGCTTTTATGTACGATGGCCGGTTGCCTTTTTTAGTGCTGGCATGCAGCGTAAACTGGCTAACCAGCAAAATATCGCCGCCACTGTCTTTTACGCTAACATTCATTACGCCGTCTGCATCGTTAAAAATGCGCAGGTTAACTATTTTGGTACTAAGCCATTGTATGTCTTCCAAAGTATCGGCATCTTCAATACCTACCAATACCAGTAGGCCTTTTTGTATGGCGCCTGCTATATTGTTATCAACTGTTACCGATGCCTCCGATACCCTTTGTATAACTGCTCTCATTTTGTTTAATTATTTTTGGCGGATGAAGATAGATATTACCCCCGAAATTATTTTTCAAACAGCGCGCAGCGGCGGCAAGGGGGGGCAAAATGTGAACAAGGTAGAAACAATGGTGGAGGGCAGGTGGGCCGTGGCAGCATCGCAATTAATAACCGATGCACAAAAGGAACTGGTGCTGCAAAGGCTCGCCAACAGGATTACCGCCGAAGGTTACCTGCTGGTAAAAAGCCAGGCAGAAAGGAGCCAGTTGGGTAATAAAGAAGACGTGGTTCGTAAAATGAATGAACTGGTAAACCTTGCATTGGTAAAAAAGAAAGTACGCATAGCCACAAAAACACCCAAAGCGATAAAAGAACGAATACTCGAAAACAAGAAACAAAAGTCATTCATCAAGGAAAACCGCCGCCGCTTGCGCCCCGGTGAGTTTTAGCAACGCTTTTAACAGCAAATACCATTATTGCTGATGCCATACTTGCGGTTTACCATTATTTTTGTTTTAAATTAAGCAGTAGTTGAGCAATATTAAAAAATTAGCAGGGCAAACATTGTGGTATGGTGTAAGCAGTATTGCCGCAAGATTTATCAATTTGCTGCTAACACCCTATTTAACAAATGTTAAAAGCATAACACCTGCTGATTATGGAAGAATTGGCAAAATTTATGCGGCCCTAACAATACTTAAAGTGCTTTTTACGTACGGTTTTGAAACAGCCTATTTCCGGTTTTCGAGTAAGGACGAATATAAAAAAAGCATCTACAGCACCGCCTTCTTATCGCTGTTCGTTTCCACTGTTTTTTTTACGGTTATTTTATGGGCCAATAAAACGGTATTTGGCAATGTTATTGGCCTAGCCGACTACCCCGACATTGTTAAATACGGTATACTTATTATTGCACTCGATACCCTAAACACCATCCCATTCGCTAAGCTTAGGCAGGAATCACGGCCTGTTAAATATGCTTTTGTTAATGTGGGGGGTATATTGGTAAATATTTTTTTTACTTGGTTTTTTGTGGGTTTTTGCCCTGATTACACCAAGGCACATCCCCAAAGCCTGGTTAACCTGATTTATAGTAGCGATATTAACGCCGTTGTGTATGTGATGATTGCCAACCTTATACAGTCTGCATTTACTTTGATACTGCTTACTTCCGAGATAAAAGCAGTGCGCCTAAAGTTTGATATTAGGCTGTGGAAGGAGATGCTTGTTTACGGATCGCCCTTAATTATTGCCGGGTTGGGTGGCATGATTAACGAAACGTTTGACCGTATAATGTTGGGTTGGTGGCTGCCCGGCAGCAAAGAAGAAATAGACTATCAAATTGGTATATACAACGCGTGTTACAAACTCTCTATTCTTATTTCGCTATCGGTGCAGGCCTTTCGCATGGGTGCCGAGCCATTCTTTTTTAAACAGGCCGAAGGTGCAAACCCGCAAAGGGTGTATGCAAGGGTAATGAAGTTTTTTGTGATCGTGGTATCGGTAATGTTTCTGTTTGTGAGCATGTATATACCCATTTGGCAGTTTATTATCGGCGCAAGGTTTCGCGGCGGTTTGGGCATAGTGCCCATTTTGTTGATGGCCAATATTTGCCTTGGCATATACTACAACCTTACCATTTGGTATAAGCTTGCCAACCGCACCATGGCCGGGGCCACCATAACGGTTATCGGCGCTGGTATAACCTTGTTGGTAAACTATCTGTTTATACCAGCATTTGGCTTTTATGCCTCTGCTTGGGCTACTTTTTTCTGCTATTTCAGTATGATGGTTATTAGCTTTGTATGGGGGCAAAAAGTATACTACGTGCCTTATGCGTGGAAGAAACTAGTGGCTTACTTGGTAATTGTGTTGGTTTTGTTTTTCATACACAAAGGCTTAACGGCTTTATGGGGTAACACAGTATTCGGCCTTGCCATTGCCGTAATGCTAACTGCAGCTTATTTTTGGTTTGTGTTGCAGGTGGAGCGGAAAGAGGTTGAACGGATGCCGTTGCTGAAGAGGTTGGTAAGGCCAGCATCCCCCTCCGCACCCTAAAGGGGGAACCTTGGGCAGCGTATGTTTTTTTTGCATCTTTGGATTATTGTAGACATATAATACTATCGAATAGTTACAGAAGTAAACCGCACTTATAAAAAAATTTTACTTTTAACAATGAGTGAAGAATTGACTAAAAGTTACGAAGCTTCTAAGCCCCCCTTTAGGGGCGGGGGGGCAGGGGATATGCATTTGCTCGAAGCCACGTCCAAAGATTTCATCAATGTGGCGGTACTGGTAAACAAAGACAACCCTAACTATATACGCCCGTTGGATAATGAAATAAATGCGGTGTTCGACCCTGCCAAAAATAAAAACTATAAATACGGCGAAACCAAGCGTTGGGTGCTGAAGGATGGTAGCAACAACCTCATCGGCCGTATTGCCGCGTATACCAATACTAAATACATCAACAAAGGCACAGACTACCCTGTGGGCGGTGCTGCCTTTTTTGAGTGTATAAACAACCAGCAGGCCGCCAACTTGTTGTTTGACGCAGCCAAAGCTTGGTTGCAAAGCAAAGGTATGGAAGCCATGGACGGGCCTATAAACTTTGGCGACCGCGACAAATGGTGGGGCTTGATGGTGGAAGGTTTTGACAAACCACCCATTTACGGCATGGCGTACAACCCGCCTTATTACGAAAAGTTGTTTGACGGCTATGGTTTTAAAAATTATTACAACCAGTATTATTATGCCATGGGTGTGGATGACCCACTGCCACCTCGTTTTGCCGAACGCCATGCAAAGTTTGCCAACAAAGCGGGGTACCGGGCAAGCCATATAAGTATTAAAAATTTGGAAAAGCACGCAGAGGAATTTGCCACCGTATACAATGCAGCATGGGCCCAGCATGGGGAGGCGAAAGAAATAACGAAAGAGCAGGTGGTAAAGCTTTTTAATACCATGAAGCTTATTATGGATGAGCGGTTACTTTGGTTTGCCTATTACAAAGACGAGCCGATTGCGATGTGGATTAACATACCGGACCTAAACGAATACTTTAAACACTTTAACGGAAGGCTTGGGCTGTTGCAGAAACTGCGCTTGCTTTGGATGAAGAAAACCGGTGCCTGTAAAAAATTTACCGGGGTGGCATTTGGGATTGTGCCAAAATACCAGGCCTTGGGAATAGACAGCTTTATGATATATGAGGGTGGGTTGCTGCTGCAACACAAGGGCTGGTACCACACCTACGAAATGGGTTGGGCCGGTGATTGGAACCCCAAGATGCTGAATATTTACAAAAGCTTGGGTGCTACCCAAAGCCGCCGCATGGTTACCTACCGGTATATTTTTGACGATAAGCATCCGTTTTTACGGCACCCGGAGATGGAATATGCAACAAGCAGGGGGTAGTTGTATGGAGTAGATAAAGTGAAATGCGGTTGTGTCCTGTGTGTTGTGCACTTAGCCAACGTATAACGTAAACTACATAGGTTGCACACAATTACACCTGCGCATTACAGGCAGTTCCTAACCTGTAGGATTATGGCCAGCACTATAAAATGTTTTACATTCCATTGCATAATGGGCCAAACCCCTGCGTGCAAAGGTTAATGTGCATTGATGATTTAGTTTGCAAATGATCACCTAAATTTTATGTAATCCTCGCTTGCTGCCCATCTCTTACTTTTGTATACTAATTATTTGCAATTTATTGAGTTACACGTCTACCATATTAGATTCCCCCATAGAATACTTGAAGGGTGTTGGCCCGTTAAAAGGCGATATGCTGCGCAAGGAACTGGCTATTTTTACCTTCCGCGACTTGCTGGAGCATTTTCCGCTGCGGCATATTGACAAAACAAAAGTGGAGGCCATACACAGCATAAGCCCAGAAACGGAATACATACAGGTGGCAGGCACCATTACGAGTTTGGACGTGCTGGGCGAAAAGAGTGCAAAACGGTTAGTGGCCCGCTTGCAGGACGATACGGGCGCGCTGGAGCTAACTTGGTTTCAAGGCATCCATTGGGTGCAAAAAAGCACACAGGTGGGCCTGCGTTATTTGGTATACGGCAAAGCGGCATTTTTTAATGGCAGACCGCAAATAACGCACCCTGAGCTAGAGCCCCTGGGCGAAGCAAAAACCGATGGCAAACCTTTTTTAGAACCGATATACCCAACCACCGAAAAGCTGAAAGCCCGGGGCGTTGGCGCCAGGCAAATTGGCAGGTTAACCAGTGCGCTGCTGGCGCAGGTTTCAGAAAGAGACATACCGGAGAACATACCCGCGGAAATAATACAGTCACTCAACCTAACAACAAGGTTTAATGCCTTCCGTAATATACATTTCCCCAGGTCGCAGGAGGAGTATGTACTCGCATTAAGGCGGCTTAAGTTTGAGGAATTTTTTATTGCACAGGTACGCCTTAACATGATTAGGATAAACCGGCACAGGCACAGCCGGGGTGTGCCTTTTTTGGCCGTAGGCGAATTGTTTAATACCTTTTACCACAAATATTTGCCTTTTGAGTTAACGGGTGCGCAAAAAAGGGTGCTGAAGGAAATTAGGGCCGATACATCCAGGCCCAGGCAGATGAACCGATTGCTGCAGGGCGACGTGGGCAGTGGCAAAACCATAGTGGCTCTGCTGGCTATGTTGTTGGCGGCTGACAATGGTTTCCAAAGCTGCTTAATGGCCCCCACTGAAATTTTGGCACAGCAACATTTTGTGAGCCTTACCGGCCTGCTGAAAGACATGCCCGTGAATGTTAAAATTA
The DNA here is from genome assembly GCA_903882935.1 of uncultured Parafilimonas sp. Classification (GTDB taxonomy): domain Bacteria; phylum Bacteroidota; class Bacteroidia; order Chitinophagales; family Chitinophagaceae; genus JABDFW01. Next base: position 26,363 of record CAIRZB010000101.1, read on the forward strand.
TTACCGGCAGCACAAAGGCTGCCGAGCGCAAAAAAATATTACCGGCATTGTTGGATGGCACCATACAAATGTTGGTGGGTACCCACGCCGTTATTGAGGATAAGGTTAGCTTTAAAAACCTTGGATTGGCCATTGTGGATGAGCAGCACCGTTTTGGTGTGGCACAGCGCGCCGCGCTTTGGAAGAAGGCCGAAATACCGCCGCACGTATTGGTTATGACAGCCACCCCAATACCGCGCACACTGGCTATGACGGCCTATGGTGACCTTGATTACAGTATTATGAACGAATTGCCACCTGGTAGGCAACCTATTGCTACTGTGCACCGTTTTGAAACTTACAGGGCCAAAGTGATGGATTTTGTGCGCACCGAAATTGAAAAAGGCCGCCAGGTGTACATTATTTACCCTTTGATAGAAGAAAGCGAGTCGATGAGTTATGAGGACCTAATGCAGGGCTATGAACAGGTGAAAAGCTATTTTCCTGAACCCAAATACCGCATCAGTATGGTGCATGGCCGTATGAACCCCGAGCAGAAAGAGATAAACATGAAACGTTTTGTGGAAGGGGATACGCATATTATGGTAAGCACAACCGTAATTGAGGTGGGTGTAAACGTACCCAATGCCTCAGTAATGGTAATTGAGAGTGCTGAAAAATTTGGCCTATCGCAGTTGCACCAGTTGCGTGGCAGGGTAGGGCGTGGCAGCGAAAAAAGCTTTTGCATACTTTTAACAGCCCACAAATTAAGCAACGATGCAAAAGCGCGTCTACATATATTATGCGCTACAAATGATGGCTTTAAAATTGCAGAGAAAGACCTTGAGTTGCGCGGCCCAGGCCAAATTGAAGGCACCAAACAAAGCGGGGTGTTAAACTTTAAACTGGCCAGCTTGGTAAACGATAAGCCTGTGCTGGAAGCTGCAAAATTTTGTGCCGAAAAAATTGTTACGAACGATGAAGCATTGGCCCTGGCAGAAAACCAGCCCTTAAAAGCTTACCTGCTTTTGCAAAAAGGAAAAACCGCCTGGAGCCGTATATCGTAACAACAAATTGTGTGGATTATCCGTTTTAGTGGTAACGTTTTAAATAGTTGAACTTGAAACTCCTTTGCCGCCTTGTTACTTACTGTGCCATGTTGCTTGTTGCAATTGAGGGTAGTGCCCAGTATATGCAATTTACCCAAAACAAGGGCCAATGGGATAGCAGGGTACTGTTTGCGGGCAATGCAGGGTCTGCCGGTTTTTTTCTGCAACGGCAGGGCTACAGGGTTTTGTTAAACGACAGCAACGATGTAAGCAAAATACAGGCCTATTTTGGCGGGCACCCGGCTACAAAAAGCAATCATGCCGAAGTATTGGGCAAAGCCACTAAAGCCGAGCCGATGGCCACTAAGGTTAGCAAGGAGGACTTGGTACTACATTCCCATGCGTATGAGGTTACTTTCGTAGGCTCCTCAGAAAACCCCCAGGTTTTGCCAGACAAATTGGTACCCACCTACACCAACTACTTTGTGGGCAGTGACCCATCAAAATGGGCCTCAAATTGCAAAGTTTACCAAGCATTACTATATAAAAACATTTACCCCGGTGTGGATGCCCGTTATTACACAAACAATGGGCAATTAAAATATGATATCATTGTAAACCCAGGGGCCGACATAAGCAAGATAGCCCTGCAGTTTACCGGTGTAGATGGGCTTAGCTTAAAAAATGGCAACTTGCTGGTTAAAACTTCGGTGGCCACGGTTACCGAAGTTTCGCCAGTGGCCTACCAGGTTAACAACAATGCAAGGGCCGATGTTGACGTAAAATTTGTTGTTTCTGGGAATACCGTTTTCTTTAGAACGGGCAACTATTCCAAGGAGACTCCGCTGGTGATTGACCCTGCGTTGGTTTTTTCTTCGTTTACTGGCAGTATAACGGACAACTGGGGCTATACCGCCACTTACGATGCCGGAGGCAATTTTTACGCAGGCGGCATTTCATTTGGCCAAGGCTTCCCGACAAACACAGGCGCTTTTCAGCAAAATTTTGGTGGCGGAGGCAGCGGTGGTGCCTTGGTTGGCTTTGACGTAGCCATTATAAAACTAACCGCCGATGGCTCAAGCAGGGTGTTTGCAACCTACCTGGGTGGTAATGGTAATGAGCAGCCGCACAGCATGGTGGTTGATAAAGACGGCAGCCTTATAGTTGCTGGCAGAACAAATTCAAAAGATTTTCCTGTAACCAAGGCGGGTTTGGGCCCAGGCGGGCAATGGGACATATTTCTTACCAAATTTACCCCCGACGGCGGGGGCTTGGTGGCCTCTATGAAAATTGGCGGGGCAAACGACGACGGGGTAAATGAGCGTGACAAAGAGTCTGTTAGCGGGGTGGGGTCAACGCCCATCCGAAGAAATTATGGAGACGATGCAAGAACCGAAGTAATAGTGGATGCCGCCAACAACATATACCTTGGGTCTTGTACGCAATCCAACGACACTACTTCCGCAAACCTACTGTCAACGCCGGGTGCATTTCAAACCAGGTTTTCGGGTGGCCTGCAAGATGGGTTACTGGTTAAAACGGACCCAGGGTTAAACATATTATTCAGTTCTTATTTAGGTGGCAGTGGCGACGATGCCGCATTTGTGCTTACCATAAGCCCAACCACCAATGACATATATGTGGGTGGGGCAACAACCAGCAGTAACCTGCCTGGCGCAAATGGCCATGTTGGCCCAATCATATCAAGCACCTTCCAAGGTGGTATCTGCGACGGTTATGTTGCCATGGTTAGCAATGACGGCAGCACGCTTAAAAGAACAGTGTATGTGGGTGGCACTGGCAACGACATGCTGTATGGGTTGCAGGTTGACAAATTTGGATACCCGTACATCATGGGTACCACAACGCAAAGCTTCCCAATCGTTAATGCAGCCTTTATTGTGCAGGCGCAGGGCAAGCAATTTATTTCAAAACTAAAGCCAGACTTAAGCGGCGTTGAATATTCCACCAATTTTGGTAAAGGTTTGGGCCTGCCAGATTTGTCGCCGGTGGCTTTTTTGGTTGACCGTTGTGAAAATGTTTACGTATCTGGCTGGGGCGGGGGAATAAATATTGACGAGGCCTACCCCAATGCAAGCACCCTTGGGTTAAGTGTTACGCCCAACGCCATTCAGCCGCAAACCAACGGCAAGAATTTTTACTTTTTTGTGCTTAAAAAAAATGGGGAAAGCCAATTATATGGCAGTTTTTTTGGTGAACTAACCCCGCCCACCCATGACAACCCCAGCGGTAGCCTTGGTGACCATGTGGACGGCGGTACCAGTCGGTTTGATAAACAGGGCGTAATTTACCAAGCCATTTGCGCTAATTGCGGCAAAACAGGCGGCGGCGCCGGTTTCCCCACCACGAACAATGCATGGGCATCAAGAAATATTTCGCAGACGCCCCCTAATTGTAATGAGGCTGCTGTTAAAATTGCCTTTCAGTTGTCGGGGGTTTCGGCAGGTATTCGAACTTCTATTAGGGGTATGCCAAGGGATACCTCAGGTTGCATACCCATGGCCGTGACTTTTTTTGACACCATTGGTGTTGCAAAACAGTATTTGTGGGATTTTGGCGATAATTCCGCACCGGTTTTAACATTATCTCGCACTATCACCTACAGTTATACAACCGTGGGTAACTATAGGGTTAGGCTTATAGCCATCGACTCGCAGTCGTGCAATATGTTTGACACCGTGTATATTAACATACGTGCCAGGGACGATTATGCCCAAGTTGGTTTTGCCGCTGCAAAAATACCGCCCTGCGGCCTGTTACAGTACCAATTTACCAATACCTCCGTGGCACCCGCCGGTAAGCCGTTCGGGCCGCAGTCTTTCGTTTGGGATTTTGGCGACGGATCAACACTTGTAAGCAATGCTGCCACGCTCACCCACACATATGCCTCCGCAGGCACGTATATGGTGTATTTGCGCTTGGTGGATACCAGTTACTGTAATTACCCCGATGCCGACTCCCTTCAGTTACGAATTGCGGTGAATGTTAAAGCTGCTTTTAACGTTGCACATGGTTGTGCGCCATATAATGCCAGTTTCAACAACACATCCCAAGGCGGGCAGCAATTTGCATGGGATTTTGGCGACGGAGCCACATCCACCGCAGCGTACCCCCAACATTTGTATGCCAGCCCGGGAACATATACCGTAACGTTAGGTGTGTTTGACCCCAACACTTGCAATAAAACCGACACTACCCGGCAAACACTGGTAATAGGCCTAAAGGCGACCGCTATTTTTACCTATACGCCCCTGCCACCACAAGAAAACATGCCAATCACTTTTGTTAATAATTCCGTTAACAGTGCCAACTATAGTTGGGATTTTGGCGACGGTGATGTAGTAAAAACATCCAAAAAAGATACCACCATCAGCCACTTGTATAATGCCTCCAAATTATTTAATGTCTGTTTGGCAGTAAGCAATGATTATGGCTGTACCGACACCGCCTGCCAGCCGGTGCAAGCCATTATTGTGCCCCTGGTTGACGTGCCAACCGCATTGGCACCCAACGGCGTAAACAAATCTATTCACGTGCAAGCGTTTGGTATAGAAAAAATGGATTGGAAAATTTATAACAGATGGGGTACATTAGTGTTTTGGTCAACTAACCAGCGCGATGGCTGGGATGGCCAATACAAAGGGGTACCGCAGCCGCAGGACGTGTACGTGTATGTTTTAAACGTGCAATTTTCAGACGGCAAGAAATACCAGAAAAAAGGCGATATAACTTTATTGAGATAGATACTAGAGGAGGACATAACAATGAGAACGAGTAATATTTTGAAACCTGTGCTATTGCTCTGGCTATTGGCCTGTGCGGTGTTGGGTGCAAAATGCCAGGACTTGCATTTTTCGCAGTATTTTAATGCCCCACTATTGGTTAACCCTGCCAATACCGGCTTTTCGCCTGATGTTGATTGGCGGGTTGGCGTAAACTACCGCAACCAGTGGGCCAATATTACCAGTAACCCTTATAAAACTTTTAATGCTTGGGGCGATGTGCAGTTATTTAACAACTTGTTGGACAATGGCTGGGTAGGCGTTGGCTGCTCCATCCTGCGGGATGTGGCAGGCAGCGGCGGGCTAACTTCTACCAGAGCGTACGGTTCAATTGCATACCACCAAATGCTGGGCTTAAATAGCTTGTTAAGCACCGGGTTTACGGGCGGCTGGGTTAACCAACGGGTTGATTTAACCAAACTTACTTTTGATAACCAGTGGAACGGGAAGTTTTTTGATGTTTCCATACCGGCAGGTGAGCCATTTATGTACAACTCCGTTGGCTATTTTGATTTACAAGCCGGCGTAAATTATGCCTACTACCCATCTGACAATGCCTATCTCAATGCGGGCGTTAGTGTGATGCACATTAACAGGCCGTCGGAATCTTTTTTTTCAAAATCGCAGTCTGATGCCAGGCTTTCCCCAAGGTATACTTTTTTCGCCAACGGTAGCTTTAAGCTAAACGACCAATGGATATTAAACCCCAATATTTATGTAAGCCAAATGGCCGGCGCCAATGAAACGGTACTGGGCTTAAATGCGCATTACAACTTAAGCGGTGATGGTACCAGCCAAATAATTGGCGGTGTTTATTACCGCATGGGCGATGCCATAATACCAATGGCAGGTTACCAAGTAAACGACATTAGCATCACCGTAAATTACGATGTTTCGTCTTCCTCGTTGAGCGCGGCAGGTAAAACGGTGGGTGCCTATGAGCTTTCCATTGTTAAAACAGGTATTTTCAATACCAACGGTAAAGCACTAAAATGCCCATCGGTTAGGTTTTAGGCAAAATGATTTACACAGCACAATTGTGTTTTTAAATCATCTGTTATACCCGTTTCTAAAATTGGCATCACGAAACGGAACATCAAACGGGATAGATAATACCCATGCATTTTTTTTGATCCACTTTTAAGTGTTGACCCGCCTTTTTTTTGATACTATTGGCAATTGGCGAAACCTTTGTTTTTCATGTTACCTACCACAACACAGTTAAACTGCTTATTTTTGCCCTTTTAATACTGCATTACATGAAATTTGGAATAATTGGGAGCGGCAGTTGGGCAACCGCATTGGCAAAAATACTTACAGACAATAACAATAATATATTCTGGTGGATACGTAACGATGAAACCATACGCCACCTAACCCAACGCAGGCATAACCCGCATTATTTGCCCGGTGCCTATTTTGACAACCGCCTGCTTACCATGAGCAGCAGTTTGGAGTATGTGGTGGAAGCTTGCGACATATTGGTGATGGCGGTGCCAAGTGCCTATGTGCACAGTGTATTAAGCGGCCTTAATACGGATGCGTTTATGGGTAAAAAAATAGTATCGGCCATTAAGGGTATATTGCCTGGCAGCAACCAGATGCTGAATGAATATTTGGCGGAGCATTTTAGCCTGCCCATCAACGATTATTTTGCCGTAGTGGGTCCCTGCCATGCGGAGGAAGTGGCGGCGGAAAAACTTTCTTATCTCACTTTTTCGGGCGTGGATGAGGCTACGGCCGGCATAATAGCCAGCCATTTTAACACAGAATACCTAAATACAGTGGTTAACCACGATATTATGGGGGTTCAGTATGCGGCGGTGTTGAAAAACATTTACGCGTTGGGGGCAGGTATTGCCCACGGGCTGGATTACGGCGACAATTTTTTAAGCGTATACATTGCCAACAGTGCGGCCGAGATGCAATGCTTTTTGAAGAAAGCCCGGCTGGATGGCAACAGGGAGAAAATAAACTACTCTGCATCGGCCTACCTGGGAGACCTGCTGGTTACCTGCTACAGCCTGTACAGCCGTAACCGCACGTTTGGTAATATGATTGGTAAAGGGTACTCAGTAAAAGCCGCCCAGCTTGAGTTAAACATGGTGGCCGAAGGGTATAATGCCAGTAAATGTATACACGTAAAAAGCCTTGAACTAGGCACCCCACTGCCTATTGCAGAAGCCATTTATACCATTTTATGGCAGCAAATACCGGCTGTAGAAGCCTTTAACAAAATAGAAAAGCTGTTGGTTTAAAAAGGATGGTACCTTCATTACATGCCCTTTTCAATTGACATATACGGATACCTAATGGTTGCCGCCTTAGTAGTGATTGGTGCAGTAAACCTGCTTAGAAAATTGTTTACACAGCATCCGCATTTACCAAAATCGCCTAATTGTTAGTGGTTAGCTTTTTCAAATTTTTTGCCATGGGGATTTACAGGTTTTTGATCAATTTACCATTGACAAACTAACCATCTTTTAATATTGCCCCGTGCTTAACATTACCAATGTGCAGGCTTCAATGGGCTCTATGCCTTTGGATTTCGCCAATGCTGCCAGTTCTTCATTTTCGGCTCCGGGGTTAAAAATGATTCGTTTGGGCTGGAGGGAAAATATATAATCGTAATACTGTTGTTGGTTTTTGGGATTTAGGTATAGCGTAACCGTGTCAACTCCGATTAAAGGCAGCTGCTCCTCATTAATATCAATTGTTCCAACTTTACCTGCCTGTTTGCCAATTGCCACAACTGGGTGGTTATGTTTTTGCAGCCTTTCTACGGCAAGATAACTGTAACGGCTGGGGTTATCGGATGCGCCCAGCACAACTGTTTTCTTTTGTATGCTTTCCATGGTGCAAAGTTAAAATTTCCAAAGCTTACGCGGGTACACTTTAACAGCTGAGCCCTCGGCCAAAAACGCCGACAGGGGTTTTTCTTGTAAATAGGGGTGAAAATCTTGCCCGTACAATGTCTGGGTATCGCAGTAAAAATCGTAGCTGTTAACCTTGTGTATATTCCATCGGGGGTGCTGCACTTGGTATTCTGATGTGTTGCCCGTTGCCAATTGTGTATATCCCCAAAAATGTTCGGTAATAAATTCAGCCTCACTGCCTTCTTGTAAAGGGGTAGTGCTTTTTTCAGCGTTTACACGCAAGTGGTTCCAGTTATTGTTAACGCGCCAGGCATATTCAATATCTAATGTGGTGCCGCTTTCGGTCAGCGAGTTTTTCATGGGGTAACAATAGTAATGTTCCCCGTAAATGGTATTCGCGATGGTGGTTATCAGCCGCTTGGGTACAATTTCTTTCACAAAAACAACCCCCCTCTTCCAAATGCCGCTGTCCTTAAACCGAACGTAAAAGCGCAGGTTCAATTCTTCAAAATTCCTGTAAAAAGGTACCGACAGCCCTTTAACACTGGTGTCAAGAAACATAAACCCAACAATGCTTATATAACAGGTGCCGTTCCAATAATCAATCTCCGTACCCTTTGGTAAATGCTTTTGCAAAGCCTTAGGCTCTGCGGCATAATTCAGCATCACCAAGTTTTTCCATTTACCTGTAAGAAAAGGCTTCATAGCGCTACATTAAATTGTTAAGCAAGCTTTCTATTATTACCTCAACGTATGGGTGCCAATAAATGTTTAAAACAACCCGACAGAATATAGCTTAGGTGCCTCACCATTGGTGTGTGCTCCAACAATGTTTCTCCGTTGTTGCGCAACTAACAAAACAGGTGTTGGTTAAACCAGCCTAATTCGGCGAAAAAGGACATATAACAACAAATAATGTATTACTGCCCCTTCTTCGAATCCCCCCTTTCCATCTGTGGCGAGGGGCCGGGGGCGAGGGCCTCTTTTACATAATAAACTACCACCCCCGTGGCAATAAATAACAGTGCGTCTATCACCAGTTGCCGGCCGGTAAAGCAAAACAGGGCAAACCAAATTATAATGGCCGCTATAACAGGTATGGGGTACAAAAACATTTTCCACGGCAAAACACCCCTGCCCCGGCGTTTGTTAAGCAATAATAGCCCCGCTGCCTGCGCAATAAACTGGGTTAATATGCGCATGGCCAATATGGCATGCACCACATCGCTTATGTTTTTAAACGTAATACTGAATATAAAAGCAATGCCACCCAAAAAAAGCAACGACACATAAGGAAAGTTTTTGGTGGGGTGCAGCCTGGCAAATATCTTAAAAAAAGCACCGTCTTTTGCGGCTGCGTAAGGCACACGGCTGTAACCCAAGGTTGCCGAAAATACGGAGGCAAAGGCCACAAACAAAATAAGCACCGTAACAATAACGCCCGCTCTCGCGCCTTGCAATGTTTGCACAAACTCGCTTACTACAAACTTGCTTTTAACAATGGCCTGGTAAGGCAGCACCGAGGCAACGCTAATATTCATCAGCAGGTATAATATAGCAATGCCTATGATGGAGATGAACATGCTTTTGGGTATATTTTTTTGCGGGTTTACAATTTCGACACCCAGGTGGCACACGTTGTAATAGCCTAAGTAGCTGTACACGGTTTTGGTGCATGCATGGCCAAGCAGTGCCGCAAATGCCCATGTAAAACCAAACCCCTGGTTGGCATTTTTTATGGGGGCAATAAAATTGCCGTGTACCATACCGCTGCCAATAACCCATGCCATGGTTGCCAGCACGCCCACCCAAAGCAACACACTTATTTTGCCGATGGCTTCAATTTTACGGTACAGTAAAACAACAATAAGTATAACCACCGTGCCGCTTACCAGTTTGCTTTGCAGTTCGTTTAGTGGTACCAAATACCCAAAGTATTGCGCAAAGCCAATGGCCGCAGAAGTAATTACCAGTGGTGCCTGTATCATAGTTTGCCACACGTACAAAAAACTGGCGAGCTTGCCCCATTTTGGGCCGTACCCTTCCTTTAAAAAATTATAACTGCCGCCGGCCAAGGGAAAAGACGCCCCCAGTTCGCTCCATACCGTGGCATCAATAAACGATAAAATGGCCCCGGCAAGCCAGGCGTATATAAACGATGGGCCTAACATGGTTTCGGCCACGGCACTCAGTACCACAAACGGGCCAATGCCCACCATGTCGGTCATGTTAATGGCAGTTGCTTGCAACAGGCTAATTTTCCGGCTTAAAGTATTTTCGCTCATGGGTAATTACGCAATAATAGCATTTCTTTGTCTTATAGTATTATGAATAACAGCAAACAAATGGTTTCTTGGGCAAAAGGGGCCAATATATACGAGGTAAACATACGCCAATATACGGCTGAAGGCACTTTTAACGCCTTTGCACAACACTTGCCGCGCTTGAAGGATATGGGGGTGGAAATTGTGTGGCTTATGCCGGTAACACCCATCAGTAAGCTAAAAAGGCTGGGCACGCTTGGCAGTTATTATGCGTGCAGCAGTTACACGGCCATTAACCCCGAGTTTGGCACGATGGACGAATTTTTGGCTTTAGTGCAGGCGGTGCATAGCTTGGGCATGAAGATTATTATTGACTGGGTGGCCAACCACACCGGTGCCGACCACCGCTGGAGCATAGAACACCCCGACTGGTACGTGAAGGATAAGGGTGGCCATTTTGCTGAGTTACATGGTTGGAAGGATGTTATACACTTGGATTACACCAAAGCTGAGATGCGCGCCGAAATGATTAGCAGCATGCGATTTTGGGTAAAAGAAGGCGGCATAGACGGTTTTAGGTGCGATATGGCGCACTTGGTTCCGCTTGATTTTTGGGTGGAGGCAAGAGGGCAGTGCGATGCCATTAGGCCGCTTTTTTGGCTGGCCGAATGTGATGAAATGGCCTACCATGCGGCGTTTGACGTTAGCTATGCCTGGGAATGGATGCACGCATCAGAAAATTTGGCGAAGGGGGCAGCTTCTATCGGTCAGCTGAAGGATGTGCTGTTTAAATATGCAAAATACCCTGAAGGCGCATTAAAGCTTTATTTTACCAGCAACCACGACGAGAACACCTGGAATGGCACTGAATATGAAAAATACCATGGTGCGGCAAGGGCATTTGCCGTTTTTACCTGTACTTGGCCGGGTATGCCAATGGTGTACAGCGGTCAGGAACTGCCCAACGTAAAACGCCTAAAGTTTTTTGATAAAGACCTGATTGACTGGAAGCCGGATGTTGTGCTGCACAGTTTTTATAAAACATTGCTCAACCTGCGCAAAACGCATACCTGTTTGCAGGGCGGGGCAAATGCATTTGTGCACATATTACCTACACAACAGGACGATAAAATACTTACCTATTTTTTAACCGATGGCAGCAGCAAAGTAATAGTAATGCTGAATTTTTCCCTGGCGGATAAACTGCATATCAACCTACAACATCCGTTGCTTGCGGGGGGGTATAAAAACATCATTTCCGGCTTGGAGTTTAGTTTTAAGCAACAGGAGACCTTTGAACTGCAGGCTTGGGAGTTTATGGTATATGCGGGGGTGTAGAGTTTACAGTTTGAAGTTTATAGTTTGTAGTTTTTTGCGTACGATGTTGGGCGTCGCCCTCCTTTCAGGGGTTTTGTTAAATGGGTTTAATTCTTACGAATTCTGCTTGGCAGACGGCGAATACGGAACTCTTCATTGCTTTTGAGAAATCCAAAAAAAAACCCGGCAGTTTGCAAACAGCCGGGGAAAATAAATATATAGCAAGGAAGTATCTATTGCATTTTAAACCCTTCCAAAAACTTAGTGGTAAAATTACCTTTCCTAAAATCTTCGTTTTGCATAAGCTGCAGGTGGAAGGGGATGGTGGTTTTTACGCCTTCAATCACGTACTCGCTCAAAGCGCGGTACATAGTGCTGATGGCCTCCTCGCGTGTGCGGGCAACGGTAATAAGCTTGCCGATCATGGAGTCGTAATAAGGCGGTATAACGTAGCCTGCGTACACATGGCTGTCAACCCGTACGCCATGGCCGCCTGGCGTGTTTAGCGATACGATTTTGCCTGGCGATGGGCGGAAGTCGTTATAAGGGTCTTCCGCATTAATACGGCATTCAATGGCATGGTTTTGTGGCTCGTAGCTTTTGCCAGAGATTTTTTCACCCATGGCTATCTTAATCTGTTCCTTAATAAGGTCAAAGTTTATCACTTCTTCTGTTACGCAGTGTTCCACCTGTATACGCGTGTTCATCTCCATAAAGTAAAAGTTACGGTGCTTGTCCACCAAAAACTCTATGGTGCCTACGCTTTCATAATTGATGGCACTGGCAGCTTTAATGGCAGCCTCGCCCATGGCTTTACGTAGTTCAGGCGTCATAAATGGGGAGGGTGATTCCTCTACCAACTTTTGGTGCCGTCTTTGTATGGAGCAATCCCTTTCGCTCATATGGCAAACGGTGCCGTATTGGTCGCCTGCTACCTGTATTTCAATGTGGCGGGGTTCCTCTACAAATTTCTCCATGTAAATGCCATCGTTTTTAAACGACGCGCCTGCTTCGGCTTTGGCAGTGTTATAGGCCCTTTCCATCTCACTTTCTTCCCATACCACGCGCATGCCTTTTCCACCGCCGCCCGCAGTGGCCTTTAATATTACGGGGTAGCCAACTTGGTTTTTTGCCAAGTCTTTGGCCTCGTCTAGGCTATTCAACAAGCCGTCGCTGCCCGGTATTACCGGTACGCCTGCTTTTATCATGGTTTCCTTGGCGGTAATTTTATCGCCCATGGAATTGATCATTTCTGGCGTGGGTCCAATAAACTTAATGCCATGGCCTGCACAAATTTTGGAGAATTTTGCATTTTCAGCCAAAAAACCATAGCCTGGGTGTACTGCATCGGCATTGGTAATTTCGGCGGCAGCCATTATATGGGGGATGTTAAGGTAAGAGTCGGCACTGGCTGGGCGGCCTATACAAACAGCCTCGTCTGCAAAACGCACATGCAGGCTGTCTTTGTCAGCAGTGGAATATACAGCAACGGTTTTAATGCCCATTTCACGACAAGTTCTTATCACACGCAGGGCAATTTCGCCACGATTGGCTATCAAAAGTTTTTTGAACATTCTCTCTAATTTGAAAATTTGTGGAAAAGTCGATAGTCCATGGCCCATAGTCCATAGAATTAACCATGGGCTATTAACCATGGACCATGGACATTGTATTAAGCTGGTTCCACCAAAAACAGGGGTTGGTCAAACTCAACTGGGCTTGCATCGTCTACCAGTACTTTCACTATTTTACCACTTATTTCGCTTTCAATTTCGTTAAACAGTTTCATGGCTTCAATAATGCACAATACCTTGCCTGGTGCAATTTCATCACCAATTTCGGCAAACACTGGCTTGTCTGGCGAAGAGCGCCTGTAAAACGTGCCAATCATGGGGCTTTTAATGGTAATATAGTTGTCTGGCTTGGCTGCGGCAGCTGTTTCTAACGGTGTGGCAACGGGTGCAGCGGTTTGCAATGCAGTGTTAGGCTGGGGGGCATACACCGGTGCCTGCATTGTACCTTGTGGTACCATAATGGTTTGCACACGGTCTTCCTTTTGCTTGATGGTTATTTTAAACTCACCTTCTTCTATACTCAACTCCCCTATATTACTTTTGTTAACAATCTTAATTAACTCTTGTATTTGCTTGAAGTCCATATTTCAGATTTTGGAGTTTTTAATGATTTTTACCTGATTTTGGCCGTAAAAGGGAGGCAAAGTAGCTATTTTTTTGCAAAAAATGGCTTTTTTTGATTTTTTTCGAAAACCTTCAACAGGTGTGTTTGTATATTGTTTGTAAAAGGGGTAAAAATGCGTTTGTTGGCAAAACTTTTAGGTGCCTAAAGTAAAAGGCAGTTGCCGCTACAAAAAAAGCCTCCCGATATATCGGGAAGCTCTTACAATATTGGCAATAATTATTATTCCTTCACCCTTTCAACGTAGTCGCCGGTTTTGGTGTTTATTTTAATCAATTCACCTTCGTTTACAAACAGCGGTACATTTACAATGGCACCGGTTTCAATGGTGGCTTGCTTGGTGGCACGGGTAGCGGTGTCGCCCCTTACGCCTGGTTCGCAATAAGTAATTAATACGGTAATTTTTTCTGGCAATTCAGCACCGATGGGTAGCTCGGTTTCTGTATTAATAAACACAAAAACTTCACCGCCTTCCTTTAAAAACCGTGGCGAATCAATCATTTCCTCGGGCAACGCTATTTGCTCAAATGTTTCGTTGTCCATAAAGTTGTACCCGCTTTCGTCTTTGTACAAATATTGGTAGGCCTTTTTCTCAACCCGTACAGGAAAAATGGTTTCACCGCTGTTCCACGTTTTTTCAATGGTTCTTGCATTGTCAACGCCTTTAAGTTTTGCCCATACCTTGGCTGCGGCCCTGGCGGTTTTGTTTTCCCCAAACTCCACTACTGAGTAAAGGCTACCGTCAAGCTTCAATATCATACCGCGGCTTATATCTGATGTATTTGCCATATAGCTGTTTAAATTTTTGAGCGGCAAAAGTAGGGATTACTACCGAAATTTACGCGCTCCCCAAATTTTACCGTAAAAACGGTGGCAATAAACCCGTTTATAGTAAAAAAAAGCGGATAAACCATATAAAAGACCCCTATTTTACCTTAAAAAACAGCTAAATTTTAATGTGTGAATAAATAAATAATTATATCTTCGTTTTGTCCATTGAGCAGTGGTTCCATATTTCCTGAACGTTTCCAGCTAAATGTTTTTGGGTGTTGGTTACTGTACGATATGGGTTTTTAACTCACATAATTTTAAAAAAATGAACATTTACGTTGGAAATTTGAACTGGAGCATGACCAGTGACGACCTGTACAATCTTTTTTCACCCTACGGAGAAGTTGTTTCCGCAAAAATCATCACCGACAAGTTTAACAACAACCGCAGCAAAGGCTTTGGTTTTGTTGAAATGAGCGATGAGGCTGCTGCAAAACAAGCCATCAGCGAATTACACGAAACTGAAATTACCGGCCGTAAAATTGTGGTAAATGAATCTGCACCCCGCCAAGAAGGCGAAGGTGGCGCAGGCGGTGCCGGCGGTTACAAGAAAAAGAGCTTTGGCGGCGGTGGCGGCGGCGGTTTTAGCCGTGGCGGCAGCGGTGGTGGCGGTGGCTACAGCCGTGGCGGCAGCGGTGGTGGAACTGGCGGCGGTGGCGGCTACAACCGTAACCGTAGCGAAGGCGGCGGAACCGGCGGTGGTTACAACCGTTATTAATATCAATAACAAACGCATCTAATTATAAGTCCTGTTATTTAGCAGGACTTTTTTATTGCCCCTAAACCAGCAAAAAAAATCCGGAAGCAGTAAACAGCTTCCGGATTTTTATCTTAATGTAATCTTCGTTCTTCTCTTGTAAGCCCCTGCCTTATTGACCAATGACCACTGACAAATGACTTTCCGACTTAACCTAAATATCAATCGCCTCGCCATATGCCACTGCGGTTGCCTCTTTAACGGCTTCGCTCATGGTTGGGTGCGGGTGAACGGCATTTAATATTTCATGGCCGGTAGTTTCCAACTTGCGGGCTACCACTACTTCGGCAATCAGCTCGGTTACATTGTAGCCTATCATGTGTGCGCCTAATAATTCACCGTATTTGGCATCGTAAATAATTTTTACAAAACCATCGGTGGCACCAACCGCGCTGGCTTTGCCGCTGGCAATAAACGGAAACTTGCCCACTTTAATATCAAAGCCCGCTTCTTTGGCAGCTTTTTCAGTATAACCCACGCTTGATATTTCGGGGGTGCAATAGGTACAGCCTGGTATGTTGCCATAGTCCAACGGCTCTGGCTGGTGTGCGTATTTCTTTTCCAAATAACCGATTGCTTCGGCGGCCACTATGCCTTCTTTGGTGGCTTTATGCGCCAGGGCTGCGTTGGGGGTACAGTCGCCAATTGCGTAAATACCGGGTACACTGGTTTGCAGGTATTTGTCGGTAACAATTCTGCCCCTGTCTGTTTTAATGCCTGTTTGTTCCAAGCCAATGTTTTCAATATTGGCTACTACGCCCACTGCGCTAAGCACAATGTCGGCCTCTATGGTAACGGTGCTGCCGTCTTGCTTTTTAACCAAGGCTTTAACACCGGCACCGGTGGTGTCAACGCTTTCAACACTGGCGTTGGTCAATACGTCAATGCCTTGTTTTTTAAATTGCTTTTCCAATTCCTTGCTAATGTCTTCGTCTTCAACGGGTACAATGCGCGGTAAAAACTCCACTATGGTAACCTTGGTGCCAAGGCTGTTATAAAAATAGCCAAATTCCACGCCTATAGCACCGCTGCCCACAATAATCATACTTTTGGGCTGGGTAGGCAGTACCATGGCTTCTCGGTAGCCAATTACTTTCTTGCCATCCTGTTTAAGGTTGGGCAGCTCGCGGCTGCGGCCCCCGGTGGCTATCACTATGTATTTGCCTTCAACAAGCTGTGTTTTGCCGTCTGCACCGGTAACTTCAATTTGGCCTTTGGCTTTAATTTTACCATAGCCCATAATAACGTCAATCTTGTTTTTGCGCATCAAAAACTGCACGCCCTTGCTCATTTTATCGGCCACGCCGCGGCTGCGTTTTATAACTGCGCCAAAATCGGCCTCGCCGGTGGCGTTTATGCCATAGCTGGTGCTGTGCTTAAGAAATTCGTTTACCTGTGCACTTTTTAACAGTGCCTTGGTGGGTATGCAACCCCAGTTAAGGCACACGCCGCCAAGGCTTTCTTTTTCTATAATAGCTACTTTAAAACCAAGCTGTGAGGCACGGATAGCGGCGGGGTAACCACCCGGGCCACTGCCTAATACTAGTACGTCGTATGCCATAGTTGTTGTTTTTTATCAAACCTCATTAAGCCAATAGGCGGCAGCTGTTGTTGTTTTAGTGGCTAACGCACCTGTGGGCCAAATGGTTTATTTGTTATGCGGATGCGAAAATACTTGCAATTATGCAAACCGCAAAAGTGGAGATTTTTGAAGATGGGTATAATTGGCAATAATGCTACATAAAGCCCAGGTAATGTTTGTTAGTACGTAGAAGCAGCCTGTATTCTGTTTAAACAATTTTCAAACAAATGCCCCTCCAGCCTGTAAAATGGTTAACGCAACGCGGTTTGCCTATAAGTTTCGCCAATAATATGCGTTTTCTTTAAATTTTAGAGCAACGGGCGAATATTTTCCGGCATACCCATTTTTCCTTTATCTTCACGCTGCCACACGATTGCCTGCTATATATTATACAAAACCTATTATTTTTTGGTTTATGGACACTTACTCAAACAGTGCTTTGCAGCAATTTAGAAACCTGGTGGGCATACGCTTCCAGTTATACAACAGCTTATTCACCTCCCTGCCTTTCCACCGTATTGAAAAAACGGGGGCCATGTTATCTATGTTCCTGCTGCATTGCGAGGAAGGCTACCGCAAAGGCGACAGCCCTGTGGAAATAGTGGAATCGTTCCTTAAGCAATACACATCCTATAACAAAGAACAGGAGTTTATTGACCTCCTGTTCCGGTTTGTGCAGTTTACCGAGCGGCAGGTAGTGTTGTTTGATGCCTTGGAAGATGCTGCCTTTACCAAGGTGCACGATGTTAACGGCACAGGTACCCTTAAGCACTTGCAAAGCGAGGTGGCGCAAACCCGCAAACAGGGGCATTTGGTGGAAAAACTGAAAGATTTTTCCGTGCGCCTGGTGCTAACGGCCCACCCCACGCAGTTTTATACCGGGGAGGTGCTGGGTATTATCAACGACCTGTCAAAGGCATTGGAGCACGAAAACGCCGCCATCATAAACAGCTACCTGCAGCAGTTGGGGCGCACCCCCTTTTTGAAAAAGCAAAAACCCACGCCCTACGACGAAGCTGTTAGCTTGGTGTGGTTTTTAGAATATGTGTTTTACCACACGGCCGGCAGGATAGTTACCGGGCTTAAAGCTGAGTTTCCTGAGCTAGATACACACAAAAACCCCATTATTGCCATGGGCTTTTGGCCCGGCGGCGATAGGGATGGCAACCCCTTTGTAACAAGCGACATTACCCTTAAAGTGGCCGACGAGCTGCGCCGCGCCATTTTACGCTGTTACTACAAGGATGTGCGCGCGCTAAAACGCCGCCTCACCTTTAAAAACGTAGAGGATAAGATAATTGCCCTGGAAGATAAACTGTATGCCAACCTGTTTGTACCCGGCAATGAGGGTAATATTACCAAGCAGGAAATATTGGATACCCTTACTGAGGTGCGCGAAACCATTATTGTGCAGCACAACGGCCTCTTTCAGCCGCTGGTGGAGAACATGATTAGTAAGGTGGAGGTGTTCGGCTTGCATTTTGCCAACCTAGACATACGGCAGGAGAGTACCGTGCACGGCAAAACGCTGGAAGCCATTGCCGAAAAAAGCACAGCCCTGCCAGATAACTATGCCGCCCTAACCGACCCCGAAAAAATTGCCGCACTGCTGGCAATACAACATACCGTAGGCCCCGAGTTGCTGGACAGCAGCCTGCAGCGGGATACCCTGCAAAGCGTGCATGCCATACAACACATACAGCAATACAACGGCCGCATGGGTTGCAACCGCTACATCATTAGCCAGTGTAACAGCGCGCTGAATGTGGTGGAAGTGTTCGGCCTGTTTTTACTAGGCGGGTGGAAGAAAGAAGACCTGAGCGTGGACATAGTGCCGTTGTTTGAAACCATCGACGACCTGCATGCCTCGGCCGCCATTATGGAGACCCTGTACACCAACGAAATATACAAGCAACACCTGCAACAACGTGGCAACACCCAAACCATTATGCTCGGCTTTAGCGATGGCACTAAGGACGGCGGTTACCTTACCGCCAACTGGGGTATTTACAAGGCCAAGCAAGAGCTTACCGCCATCTCCAAAAAATACAACATCAGTGTGGTGTTTTTTGATGGGCGCGGCGGCCCGCCTGCCCGGGGCGGCGGCAAAACGCAAAAATTTTATGCCTCCATGGGGCAGGATATTGCCAATAAGGAAATTCAGCTTACCATACAGGGCCAAACCATCAGCTCAAACTTTGGCATTATTGATGCCGCCCAGTACAACATTGAGCAGTTGATACATGCGGGCATAAGCAACGAACTGTTCGACGGCGGGCACCCCACCTTTACCCAAACGGAGGAGGACGTGATGCAGCTGCTGGCCGATGAGGGTTACAAAAGCTATGTGGAGTTGAAGAACCACCCTTATTTTGCGGAATACCTGGCCCATGCCAGCCCACTGCGTTTTTACAGCGAAACCAATATAGGCAGCCGCCCTGCCAAACGCGGCACGGGTGCCAAACTATCCCTGAAAGACCTACGCGCCATACCTTTTGTGGGTGCTTGGAGCCAGTTAAAGCAAAACCTTACCGGTTACTACGGCGTAGGTACGGCGTTGAAAAAAATGGAAGATATGGGCCGCTGGCAGGATGTTAAAGCCCTGTACCAGAACTCGCTGTTTTTTAAAACCTTGATGGATAACTGTGAGATGGCGATGAAGAAAAGCTTCTTCCCGCTTACGGCCTACCTTGCCAGCCACCCCATTTATGGTGAGCTGTGGCATAAAATGTACGAGGAGTTTAACCTTACTGTGCTATACGTACTAAAGCTATCCGGCAATACCGAGTTGATGGAAGACTACCCGGTTGACCAGCTCTCCATAAGCATGCGCGAAAGGATAGTGCTGCCCCTGTTAACCATACAGCAGTATGCCCTTGCCAAAGTGCGTACCATTGAGGAGCAACTGGTGCAGCCCCCCGTTAAAGCCCAATACGAGAAACTAGCCATGCGCTGCTCGTTCGGCATCATCAATGCTGGTAGAAATTCAGCGTAGAAAATATATTCTTTATTGTATAGGCCCCTGTGGTTGTGGAAACTGCAGGGGCTTTTTTTGTTGGGCATTTGACTGCCGAGAATTAGGAATTTTAGGAGCGGCGATTGTCAATAGGTTGGTGAGATGTGTATGAATGCAGTTTATAACATCCCGCCGCCTTCCTATGTTGGTAACCTACAATGCATTCAAAACATACTCTTCAAACCAATGAGGTACGAAAGCGGGGTCGAAATTTATTTCCTTGCCTTCGGTTATCTCGGCCACTAACCTATGTGTCTCTCCTGAATTATCGAAAAGATAAGCCCTATTAGAAAGCTTTATCATATTGAGCAAATTTTCTAAAGACCCATAGTATCTTTTTTCTATTTTGTCCGCCGGAACCGCATGGCCACCCTTGTATACTCTGTCGGCAACCCTGTCCTTATTAATCAGTACATCGTCTGTGGCAATATAATAAAGATAGATGCGGTAATTATTTGCTTTTGCATGTTGTATAAACCCCATCTTATCTTTCCCGCTCATTACTGTTTCAAAAGTAAAAGTTTGCTCACTCTCCATTATTTTGTGTCGTAAAAAATCAGCAAGCAATGCGGTGAAGTATGAAAAATTTCCCAGTGCTTTTTCAAGATACAGTGTATTACGCCTAATAGAAAATTGCACCTCCTTGCAAGCTTGGTATAACGGGTGTAACAAATAAAACTGTTCAAATATTTCAGGGTTTACTTTTAGCCGGTACCGCCTAAAGCCAAGCATGCCATTGGCTTGTAAAATCATTTCTATTTCATCAGCATTAATGTAGTAACCAAAATTAAGGTGGTAATTATTTGCAAGGTCTTTGGTTAGGGTTGTTTTGCCAGAGCCATTGGGCCCGGCTATTATGCGCAGGCGAAACATTATTTTATAAACATTTTACCGGTAGTATAATGTTTTGTATGGAGATGCTGGTGTTTAATGATAGTTTTACTGCCATCTGGGTGCAGGCGGTATATAACCCCGTTCTCTAAAACCGTTACCGAAAGCCCTTTTTTAAAGGAAGCAGCAATGGCATTTTTGCCAGCCGAGGCAATGGCACCGCTTTTTACCAGCATGCCAATTCTTTTTTCAGGGTCATATCTTTTTATACCATTCACACTTTTGCCGATTGTCAAAGCCTGTTTCATATAGGAAAATTACGAAATTTTTTTATAACCCATACAATCCTTTTATACCCCTTTCATTAAAACCTCGACTGATGCATTTTTATTTACTATTACCCGCTGCTGACATATTCCAACGAGGGGGAGAGGTTCGCAAATAGCCGGGCAAAAATTCTTACCAAACAATTATCTCCTTACCTTTAAGGAAAAAATAAATGGCGTATAATAAAACTGAGATATTGGCACTGCCCGATGAAGAAAAGCTGCTGCCGATAACCGCCGATGATATAGCCTTTGCGGAAGAACGGTTGAAATTGCACAAAGCAAACCCCACGGAGGGAATGGAATGGGATGAAGTGCGTGAAAAAATAAAAGCGAAATATGGCTTTTAAAATCATTACCAAACCAATTGGTTACGTTGTTTTAGCTTAGGTTCAACACACCGTATTTGACAGCTAAAAGTACCCCCCCCTACTTCCCCGCCTTGGTTTTATCCACCACCACCTTGCCGTCTTTCATCACCCATACCACATGTTTAATCACCACGTCAATGTTATTCAGCGGGTCGCCGTCCACGGCCACCAGGTCGGCAAAATAGCCGGGGGCTATTGCGCCTAAGTCTTTCTCCATGCCCAGCATTTTGGCACCGTTAACGGTGGCTGTTTGTAAGGCCTCTGCGGGTGTCATGCCCGCTTTTACAAACCAGCCCAGCTCGTAGGTGTTTTCGCCAAAGCCGCTAAACACCGCGTCGGAACCCATGGCGATGGTAACCTTTGCCTTTATTGCCTTTTTAAGCGTTTCAAAATTGCGGTCAATATAGTTGTTCAGGTTAATCACCACGGTGCTGTCGTAACCGTATTCGGCGCGGTGGGCAATATAATACCGGTTATGGTCAACCGTGGGTACGTAAATAATGCCGTTTGCGGCCATTTTAACCAGTAGGCTGTCATCCACATCCGTGGCATGTTCAATGGTGTTAACCCCAGCGCGGATGGCATCGTTAACCGCGCCGTTGCCGTAGGTGTGTATGGCAATGCGTTTGCCCGCCATGTGGGCTACATCTGCTGCGGCCTTCATTTCCTCGTAGGTATAGGTTTGAAACCCCGTAACATCCTTGTCGCTGCCGGTGGAAGCGTACATTTTTATCCAGTCTGCCCCGGCTGCAATATCCTGCCGGGCAAGTTTTTGTACCTCAGCAACGCCGTCGGCGGTACCCGGGTCGCCGTGTACGGTAAAGCTGTAGGGTACGGTGCTAACGTGTAGCCCAATGCCCGCCACAAACAACCTCGGCCCCACCATGGCACCCCGGTTAATCAGGTCGCGCATGGCAATATCCATATATTCGTTGGCACCCAGGTCTCGCACGGTGGTAACCCCCGTTTCCAGTGCCTTGCGTGCATTTTCCTGCGCCAGAAAAACGGTTACCGCAGGCCCCAGCGTGCCATATTGCGCCCAAGGGTTGCTGCCAGGTGCCTTATCCCATATATAGGTAATATGCGTATGGGCATCAATCAGGCCCGGGATAGCCGTATAGGCTTTTAAATTAACCACCTCTGCCCCCTGTGGAATAGTAATATCTTTTTCCGCGCCGGCCGCCACAATACGCCCGCCCTTGGTTACCACCACAGCACCCGTAACCACATTGCCGCTGCCATCCACCAGTTTGCCAAAATAGAGGGCTTTTGTTTGGGCATGGGTGGTTGATGCGATGGTAAGCAAAACAAGCAGTGCGGCGAATAGTTTTTGTGGGATGTGCATGGTTGGTGGGGATTTGGTGCAAGGTAAATAAACTCATCAAGGAAGTTAGTCAACACCTTTCCTAGATCCTCACTTGGGCCGGAATGAGGTTATTGGCTTCTTTGTGTATTTAGAATAGAGTATTGGTGGTATCTAATATCGCTTCGCTATTTAGAGAGTGTTTTAATCTAAAAGCCACCCATAAAGGGTCACAAATTTGGGATTTTTATACAGTTATAAAGTTCGGCAATGTAATCAAAATGATAACTGTGTATTTCTTGCCTTTTTTTATAAATCTTCTCAATTAAATCAAGTTTATGATCAATTACTGCATGGTGTATACCTCTGTGACAGTTTGGACATAGTGATACAATGTTATGCAAATTATCAAGTGGTTCTTTTATGATTCCCTGAAATTTTATTGGAATAAAATGGTGCGCTTCGACATAGGGCATTTTCGTTGTTTCAGCTGTAAACGTTTTATGATTAGGATTAATTTCACACTTATAGTCAGAAAGTTGAAATCGCATAACTGCTAATAGCGGGTTTCTTACGTAAATTAACCGGCTCCCTAGGGTTGCAGTTGCAATTTTCCCTTCAGCAGAGACTTGTAATTTTTCCTTGGCAATTATTGTTTTCTCGATGGTATTTTGGTAATAATTATCGTCGTTATCTTGCTGGTCGATATTATTCCATATGTTCTCGTTAAGAGCGCCTATCACTAAATTATTTTCATTATTTCGGTATATAAACCAAATTTGACCTGCAACGGGTCGAAAGCCTCTAGTAGCCGCTAAATAAAGGCGTAACTCTGGCTTATCCGGCTTTGGGAAATTTAGGTTTAGATAAATTGGTTTCAATGATGGATACAATAGAAACATTTTTTGGGACTTTGCCTTATCTTCTTTTACGCCACCTACATGAATATTCTCAATCCCAAAATGATCAATTACAATATCCGCTTCAATATCAGTTAGTGTTATTTGTGAGTCATAATCTTCTCGAGCAGTTACTCTTGAAAAGGCGCCTATTTTGGCATTAAAATAGAGTTTGTGAAGTGGTTTGAAGTCCATTTTTATACATTTAAAGATGAAGGCTTTCTATTATTTGCTTCCCAATCTTACTAATGACAGGAACAGCCACTGAATTCCCAAATTGTTGATATGCCGATTTTTTGCTAGGATGGAAT
Source organism: uncultured Parafilimonas sp. (assembly GCA_903882935.1). Classification (GTDB taxonomy): domain Bacteria; phylum Bacteroidota; class Bacteroidia; order Chitinophagales; family Chitinophagaceae; genus JABDFW01. Next base: position 50,074 of record CAIRZB010000101.1, read on the forward strand.
TTAAATGTCTCTGGGAAGCCCTGTAAGCGAGCGCATTCTCTCGGAGTTAGCATTCTTGGATTTTGGTCAAGCTGTGGAACGAGACACTCTTTTCCATCTTTGTAATATCTGGCGACGATAGTATTTGACGGCCTGTTTAAATCCGCTAACGAAACTGTAAAACCAGTTCCTCGGTCTTTATTTCTTTTACTCCTTTTTATGTGACCAGTCCACATTGCATCCGATATTGTATAATTATTTGGCACGCTTTCCTCCAAATAATCTTTTAGCTTTTTTGATATGCCTTTAAAGTCTGGAAATTCGAAATTTATTTGTGGATTTTTAAAACATATCATGTAAGTCCTTTCCCGTCTTTGAGGTACTTCCGTCTCTGCGTTTATTATTTTTGAAAAAAAGGAGTATCCAATTTCCTTAATCATCCGTTCTATGGTTGCGAACGTATTTCCACCGTCATGAGATTTTAGGTTTTTTACATTTTCAAGAAATAGTACTTGCGGCTGATGTTTAGCAGCTATCTTAATTATTTCAAAGAATAGATTCCCTTGAGTCGGATGGTCGAACCCGTGTTGCAAGCCTAGGAAGTTTCTTGCCGATACTCCAGCGCGGCTAAAGGGCTGACAGGGGAACCCTGCGCATAAAATATCAAACTTTTGCGGAATTAATTTTTGAATTTCTTGTTTTGTAATGTCACCAAAAGGAATATCCCCGTAATTAAGCCTATAGGTTTGTTTCGCGGCTTTGTCCCATTCTGAACTAAATACACATTTTCCGCCCAGGTTTTGTAATGCCATTCTAAAACCGCCAATACCTGCAAATAAATCAATAAACGTAAATTTTTCTTCACCCCAAGACGGCCCGGGAAAGGGAACATTAGCTCTAATTTCAATTAGGTATTCCTGAATAGCCTCTTCAACCATTAAATGTTTAAATCCATTTAAACCATGAAGGTTTTCTTCAAAATATTTTCGGGCGACAGCTTGCGATTTATTTGCAAGAGCATCGTAATGTGTTAGTAAAGTCTCTTCAAGTGTAAAATCAGCATTCTTTTTGCTATTGCCAATTTCTCCATACGTTTTCAAATTAACTTTTGCACCTTTCACAACTTACCTCCTTTGTTTTTTATGATGAAAGAAGGTGTATTAAAAAAATCGCTTAAATCCATCTCTAGGCCATGGCAAACAACTTTCTCAAGGGTCGTAATGGATATGCTTCGTCTAGCATTTTCAATATGATTCATGAAAGTGCGGTCAATGTCAGCTTTAAAAGCAACCGCTTCCTGTGTGAGGTTTTTTTCTGTGCGCAATTCCTTTATGCGCAACCCAATTCGAACTTTAATATCCATTTAGTAAAAGTGGAAAACGTGACTAATAGTACATTGTACTATTAGTCACGTTTTCCACTTGTGGATAAAAATTTTAGCAATTTAATTAAGCACTTCGCTTTTGTTACGCTCTTCTTAACTTCTTTTGCCTTTCCCCTCCCCCAATTCCCATTTCCTCCGTAAGTTGCCGCCGCACAAAAAGGCAGCGTATATGAAAAAACTGTGTTTATATGTAATAGGTTTATGTATGGCATGTACAGTGTTCGCGCAAACGGGCGGGCCGGTATTGCAAAAAGTATCCGAAACGCTGGTGTTCCCCATGCAGCCGCAGCATACCCATGGCAGCAGTATTGTGGCCCTGCCCAATGGGGATGTGCTGGCGGCATGGTTTCAGGGCAGTGGCGAGCGCACCGCCGACGATGTTAAAATTATGGGGGCAAGGCTGCGCAAAGGGGCCAAGGCCTGGGGTACGCCCTTTGTAATGGCCGACACTTACGGCCTGCCCGACTGCAACCCGGTGCTTTTTTTAAACAGCCGCAATAAACTGTTTCTGGTATGGATAGCTGTGCAGGCCCACCGGTGGGAGTGTAGCGTGCTGCGGTACCGCACATCGGTACAGTATACCGATACCGCCGCATCTGTTTGGAACTGGCAGGACAATATTTTGCTAAGCCCCAACGACAGTTTTGCCGTGGAAACCGCGGCCAAGTTTAAACAACTGGTGCCGAATACCAGCGGCTCCGGCAGCTACGCACCACGCTACGACGATATGGTTATAGAAGCCAGCCGCGATTTTGCCAAACGCAGCACCGGCTGGATGACACGTATTAAACCGCTGCGCCTGGCGGGCGGCCGCATATTGCTGCCGTTGTATTCTGACGGGTTTAATATGTCGCTGGTGGCCATCTCCGACAACGACGGCGACACATGGCGGACCAGCCTGCCCATTGTTGGCAGGGGCAACGTACAGCCGGCCTTAGTGCAAAGTAAAAACGGCCATATTGTGGCCTACATGCGGGATAATGGCGATGAACCCAGCCGGGTGCAGGTAAGCGAATCTGCCGACAGCGGCTACATCTGGAGCGCCGCGCAAAAAACAAACATACCCAATACCGCCAGTGTGGAACTGTTGGCCTTGCAAGACGGCCGCTGGGCTTTTGTGGGCGACGACGAGGACGACGGGCGCTACCGCCTAAGCCTGTGGCTTAGCAACGACGAGGGCAAAACATGGCAATGGAAACGAACCTTGGAAAACGTACCGAAAGACACAGGCAGTTTCTCCTACCCCTGTCTCATACAAACCGCAGACGGGCTGCTGCACATCAGCTATTCCTACTCCTTGGAGAAGCAGGGCGAGGCCATAAAATATGTGGTCGTTGACCCGAAGGCGATACAGTAGGGGAATTGCTTTCTCATATTCGCGTTCGCGGCTTGGCGCCTTTGCGCGAGTTAAATTGCATCCGCCACAGGCGGGGCTACTATTTTTCGCGCAAAGACGCCAAGGCACAAAGTAGGTGGTTGTTGGCCCGAAGAGCATAACGCAGTGTGCCAACACAAAAAATAGAAAAGGGGTTTGATGGTTATTGCAACAAACCTCTTTGACGTATATTGATGTGGCATGTTTTTTGGCGGCTTTGCGCGACTAAAATTGCCTCCGCCGATGGCGGCGCCTTAGGGTTCACGCAAAGAGGCCAAGGCGCAAACAACAGCCAGAGGAAAAGACGCTGCAAGCTGAAAAAAATCACTCAATCTTAGTATAAATAAGCCTTGGATGCAACTATTGCACCTGCACAACCTCGTACGCATCTTGCCCATCAACCTGTGTAGGCAGGTAGTACACGCCATTGTAGCGCAGGTAGCTAACGCCGCCCAGGTTGGTGGCCACAGCACCGTCAGGCAGGTTGTACACCACCGCGCCGTTGGGTGCCTGCACCACTTGGTAGCCCGCATCTGTTTGGGCATAAAAGGTGCCGCCGTAATAATAGGTGTCAATGCCGCCGGCATTTACCACTTGGTAGCCCTCAGGCAAAACGGCAATGGTGGCACCAATAGGTGGTGCCACGGCACGGTAACCGCCATTGTACGGCTGGTAATACACGCCTTGGTAGTAGCGGTACTGCGCATTTTCAATGGACAGTAACACCGCATCAGCCGCAAGTGATGCCATAAAATACCCAAACGGGTGCCAATACGGCCCGTAATGGTAGCCAATGTATGGGTGGTAATAATAACTGTGGTAGGTGTAGTACCGGTGGCCGCCATACAGGTAGGGCGGGCGGCTATACACCGCATAATGGTAGGCCGGCCTGTAGCTGGGGTGGTACCCGTACGAGCCACGGAAGGTTGGCCTGCGGTTTACCACCGTAGTGCGGTTAATTACCGTGCGGTTGTTAACCACTGTGCGGCTGGCAGGTTGGCGGTTAACGGTAGCAGCACGGTTATAGGCTGGCCTGCTGGCAGGCGGCGTATGGGTAACCGGGGCCGAATACCTTACTGGTGCAGAACGCCGCACCGGCGCAGACTGCCTTGCTGGGGCCGATCTGCTAAACGACGAAGAACGGCCGCCACCCCTGCCCCGTTGTGCAGAAACAGTGTGTTGGCTAAACATTAAACACAGCAGGGTAGCCAAAATAGCAACCCCTGCTTTTTTAAAGGTTTGCATATGTGTTGTTATTTTTGTTTTTTAAATAAACGGTTGCCAGTACACCAGTTGCAAATTGGTGCAATGCAATAGGCAAAAATATGGTGTTTATTATATATGTTTTTGCTAATAACCTGAGTTCGATTAATAATTTGTAAAAAAATTTGTCAATCATAAGAAAAGTACTTATATTTAAGTATCTGACATTCAAATATTTAAATACGTTTCTGTATGATTGACTTTGATAAAATTACAGATATTTTTTGTCTAGTGGATGAATTTTGTAATGATTTTGAGAGGACGACCGAACCCTTCCTGCTAGGAAAGCCTTCAAAACGCCCTGCGGTGATGTCAAAAAGCGAAGTAATTTG
>CAIRZB010000102.1 GCA_903882935.1 uncultured Parafilimonas sp.
TAACTTTAGTGAGGTAAGCAGGGAACTTATTGCTGAAATGAGGGATGAGATGGAAGCCGGCAATAACAACAACGCATTAGCAATTGCAAATGATGTAGAACAAAACCTAGAAAAAATAAACCACCATGGCAAGCGTGCCGATGCCATTGTAAAAGGCATGCTACAGCATAGCCGCAAAAGTGCGGGGCAGAAAGACCAGACAAATTTAAATAATCTGACCGATGAGTATTTAAGGTTGGCGTACCAAGGATTCAGAGCCAAGGAAAAAAGCTTCAGCGCAGAATTGGTAACACACTTTGGTGTTAATCTGCCACTAATCAATGTAATTCCCCAAGATATTGGGCGGGTATGCTTAAATTTATTCAACAATGCCTTTTATGCCGTACAACAAAAACAAAAAACAGCTAATGCTGACAACCAGCCCGAAGTGGCCGTTACCACGTATGCGAAAAACGGGCATGTGGTAATTGAGGTGAAAGACAACGGCACTGGTATACCAGATGCCATTAAGGATAAAATTTTTCAGCCATTTTTTACCACCAAGCCCACAGGGTCTGGCACCGGTCTGGGCCTCAGCCTAAGCTACGATATTGTAAAGGCGCATGGTGGGGAGATTAAGGTAGAAACAAAGGAGGGCGAGGGTACGAAGTTTATCATCACATTGCCTGCTGTGTAAAAAATTCCAATCCCCAAAATCCACTAAAATGGTGGTTAGGACAGTCAACTTGTGTTGAGACGAAATTGAGGGCCTGGCTGGGGGCAGTATTAATCATCACACTGCGTGTTATGCAAAAATTTGGTTATTCCAAAAAGCACACGCTCCAAAAGAATTTTGTCATCACATTGCCTGCCTCTTAAAAAATCTGCCATGCCCAAAAATCAACCCAAATCGTGGTTCAGACAATCCAATGATGGGTAAATTATCCAAAGAACTCAAGAGAATGAAGTTGCGCGGTTTGTTATATACCGCCATTTATGTATATTGTGTCTTAACCAGGCAATCTTCATAAAACATCCCATACAACAACGATAGATGAAAAAGCTGATTCTTATTGTTGCATTGTTGCAGTTTGCACATGCCAATATTTTTGCGCAAACCAGGCAAATTGCCGACAGTTTAAAGAATAAATTGGAGAAAACCAGTACCGATACAGGGCGTGTGCTTTTATTGGCAAACCTTTCGGGCGTGTACCGGCTGTTTAATCCTGATTCATCCCTGCTGTATGCGCAAAAAGCCTATGCTCTGGCAAATAGTGTGCATTATTTATCGGGTGAAGCAATGGCCCTTGGTAACCAAAGTATGGCATTGGCGCATTTGGGAAATCTTCCGGCGGCATTGCGGCAGGGCTTAAAGGCTTTGAGTATTGCGGATTATAATCATCTGATTGCAGAAAAATCGTTGGTTTTGAGCGCATTAGACCAAATTTACAACACCCTTAATGATTATAACACCGCCCTAAATTACGCTAGGCAAATGTATTCAATTGCCTTGCCCGAAGGTGGCATTGGCTTAGGGTATGCAGGGTTAGATATGGCACTAACATTTTTTAATTTAGGCCAAATGGATTCGGCGAGATACTACACAAAAAAATCGATGGAGACTTTTAACGCCATTGGTTTTAGGATTGAACCTCTTGATTTTTTGTTGCTGGGCGATATTGAATTGAAACTGGGTAACGGCCAAAAAGCACTTGCCAATTATCATGATGGCCTTTTAGCATCTTTGAAAAATATTGAACCGAGGGCAACATCGAAGGCTTGTATTTCTATCGCAAGATTATACCAGAATATAAATAAGGTTGATTCGGGCATTTTTTACGCCCAAAAAGGTCTTGTAGTAGCTGAGCAGCTATCGCAAAAACAAATGTTGCTGGAGGCAGCAACCTTACTGTCGCAATTATATGAACCCACCAACGCAAAAGAAGCGCTCAGATACCATAAAATTGCCTCGGCAATAAATGACAGCTTGTATGGTTCAGCCAACGTACAGGCCATCCAAACAGTTGCAAAGCAATATGAAGAATCTAAAAGAGAAGTGGAAGAGGCAAAGGCTACTTACCAAACCCGGCTAAAGCTGTATGCATTTTTTACTGTGGCAGGCGTACTGCTGGTAATTACCGTTATCGTTTACCGCAATAACCTGCAAAAAAAGAAAGCAAACGTAGTTTTAGCACACACTTTGGCGAACTTAACGGCCGCCAAAAACGATCTTGAAAATAAACACCAAGAGTTGCAAATAGAAGCTGCACTTGAAAATATTCGCACCAGTGCAATGGCTATGCAAAAAAGCGGGGAGCTGGGTGACGTTGCCGGTGTTCTTTTTGATAAACTTAGGCAATTTGGCGGCAGCCCTTATGTATGTGGGGTTGCGTTGTGCCAAAAAAATAACCCGGTTGATGAGTTTTGGTTAAGCACCGCCCCTGGCATTCAACCGCATTTTTTTATACCCAACACCGATGACCCCACCCAAAAAAGAATGTACCAGGGCTGGATGAACGGCGATGAGTACTATACTGAGGAAATGGACGGGGAAGCGTTGCGTGCGCACCATAACTACCTGAGATCTCTGCCAAATATGCAGCCGGTGATGAACAGTATTGAAACACATGGTGCGCCGCCACCTGTTTGGCAAAAATGGCATGCCGCGTATTTCAATAGCGGTTACCTGCTGGTAATTACTACAAAACCGTTTACCGAACATACGTTGTTAAAGCGTTTTGCCAAAGTATTTGAACAATGCTATACCCGCTTTCTCGACCTGCAAAAAGCAGAAGCCCAGGCAAGGGAAGCCCAGGTAGAAGCGTCACTGGAAAGGGTAAGGGCAAAAACGATGGGTATGCAAAAAAGCCCGGAACTACGGGATGTGACGGTTGTACTTTATGAACAATTAAAACAGTTGGGTTTTACTAATGGAGCAGCCTCCATCATTATTATGGACAGCGAAAAAGGTGATATGGTATGGTGGATGGAAGGGTCACATGATGGCTATAATTTTCTGGAGAGCTATCATGTGCCCAATTTTGAACACCCCGCCCATATTGAGCTGCTGACAAATTGGAAAAACGGTGTACCATTCGCCATCACTAAAATCTCAGGAGAGTGTAAGAAAAAATTTGATGAGTACTATTTCAACTACACAGATTTTGCCCGGACCCCTGAGGATACTAAGCAATTTATGCGGCAAAAGGATACTGTAAATTTTTCGGTAGCTTATATGCTTTATGGAGGATTGGCTTGGACCGAAACAGACGTCAGTGATGATCAGCCGAAAATTCTGCAACGTTTTGCAAAAGTATTTGAACAAACCTACACCAGATTTATTGATTTAAAAAAGGCTGAGTTGGCCGCAAGGGAGGCTAATATTGAAAATGCGCTTGAAAAAATACGCTCCCGCTCACTGGCCATGCACCGGTCTGACGAATTGAAAGACGTGATGGCGGTAATGTTTCAGCGCCTAACGGAATTGGATGTATTGATGGGCACGGTTGCCATCCAACTCTTTGACCCAGTTACCAAAGAATGTACTTTTTGGGTAGGCAACGATAAACAGCAACCAGCAATGGTAAAACTTCCCTACGATGAGAACATGATGCTTGAAGACAATTATATGAAGGATTGTTGGCAAGCAAGAAACAGTGGCGAAAGCTTTTTTAATAAGGTATACTCTTTTGAACAAAACTATAGTTACTTTCAATATGTTTTTGCGCACAACGATACCGATACCGTACCACCAGCAGTTCGGGAATTTATATTGAAGGCCCCCAGCCATCTTTATTGTTTGATTATTGAAAAGAATTCGGCTTTGGTAGCCGATAATTATGACAATAAATATTACACAGAGTACCAGATTGATGTATTAAAGCGTTCAGCAAAAGTTTTTGACCAGGCATTTGTGCGCTTTCTCGATTTGCAGAAAGCAGAAACCCAAGCAAAAGAAGCCCAAATAGAAGCCGCACTGGAAAGGGTAAGGGCAAAAACAATGGGTATGCAAAAAAGCACAGAACTGCGCGACGTGGCGATTACACTTTACGAACAATTAAAGCATTTGGGCTTTACTAATGGAGCAGCCTCCATTATTATTATAGATAGCGCAAGTGGAGATATGGAATGCTGGGTGGAAGGCTCACGTGATGGCTATAATTTTCTGGAGAGTTATCGTGTGCCCAATTTTGACCACCCCGCACATATTGAGCTGCTGACAAATTTTAAAAATGGTGTTCCTTTTGCCATCACTAAAATTTATGGTGAATTGAAAAAAAGTTATGATGATTATTACTTCACAAAAACAGATTTTATTCGCACACCGGACGACACTAAGCAATTTATGAGGCAAAGGGATACCGTGTTTCTTTCGGTAGCCTATATGTTGTATGGGGGTTTGTCTTGGGTTCAATCTGCTGTCAGCGATGAACAGGCGACGATTCTGCAACGTTTCGCTAAAGTTTTTGAACAAACCTACACCCGTTTTTTAGACCTGCAGAACGCAGAAGCGCAGGCCAGGGAATCACAAATTCAACTTGCGCTGGAAAGGGTGCGGGCAAGAACAATGGCTATGCATAACAGTGCGGAGCTAATGGATGTTGCCGTTTTATTATTTGACCAGTTAAAGTTTTTTGGGGCAGACTCATTGGGAGTTGCATTTGCAATATGCGCGCATGACGATGTGCTGGTAACAAAATGGACCAACATAGGTATACTTTCCATACCGTATAATGCCGAAGCAGGTGAACAGCGTATGTACGAAGCCTGGAAAAAACAGGAAGAATTTTGCGAAGAAATTTATGACGGGGAACGCATTAAAAAATATTATGAACTTTTTTTTACGTTTCCTGAGTTTGCCCAGGGGTTTCAAAAGGTGCTGGATGATGGATACCCAATGCCCAATTGGCAGGCAAACTATGCCGCCATATTTAAATATGGTTACCTGTTAATAATAACAACAAAACCTTTTAACGAAAAGCAGTTGTGTGTTCGTTTTGCCAAAGTATTTGAACAAACATATACAAGATTTATTGATTTAAAAAAGGCAGAGTTGGCTGCAAGAGAAGCAAACATTGAAAATGCACTGGAAAAAATACGCTCCAGGTCACTGGCCATGCACCGGTCAGACGAATTGAAAGACGTTATGGCGGTAATGTTTCAGCGCCTAACTGAACTGGATGTATTGATGGGTACGGTTGGCATCCAGCTTTTTGACCCAGTTACCAAAGACTGTACTTTTTGGGTAGGCACCGATAGACAGCACCCGGTTATGGTAAAACTTCCTTATGATGAAAGCATGCTGAGCGAGGACAATTATATGCGGGATTACTGGCAGGCAAGAAACAGTGGTGAAAGCTTTTTTAATAAGGTATATTCTATTGAACAAAAATATAACCACTATCAGTATGTATTCGCACACAACGATATTAATACTATACCAATTCCCGTTAGGGAATTTATATTGAAGGCCGACCACTCTCTTTATTGTTTGATTATTGAAAAGAATTCGGCTTTGGTTACTGATAATTTTTATAATCAATTTTACACAGAACACCAGATTGATGTGCTAAAGCGCACTGCAAAAGTTTTTGACCAGGCATTTGTGCGCTTTCTCGATTTGCAAAAAGTAGAAGCGCAGGCTAGGGAATCACAAATCCAACTGGCGTTGGAAAGGGTGCGGGCAAGAACGATGGCTATGCAAAAAAGTGATGAACTGGCCGAAGTGGCAGGCTTGCTGTTTAAGCAAGTAGCCGATTTGGGCATAGTTACATGGACGACAGGGTTTAATGTATGGAGTGAAGACGGTAATACTTTTACAGATTACATTACAAGCCCGCAGGGCGGCTTTATTAAACCTTACATGGTACACACAAACAGCACTAGCATATTGCAAGAACTAGCCGCTGCAAGAAAAAGGGGCGATGATTTTTTTGTTCAATTTAGTGAAGGTGAAGAACTTAAGCAAACTTACCTGGCACTCGCAAAATTTGGGGATGAAAAACAATATGATGTCATGCTACAGGATGGTTTTGAATTTCCTTTGCAACAATATAACCACTTTGTGTTTGGTGCTAATATAAGCCTTATGTTTATCACCTACGGGCCTGTGCCGGAGGCTCATGAAATTTTTAAGCGTGTCGGCAAAGTTTTTCAGCAAACATATACCCGCTTTCTTGACCTGCAGAAAGCAGAACACCAAGCGAGAGAGGCAGTTAAGCGTGCTTCAGTTGACCGGGTGCGTGCCGAAATAGCCAGCATGCGCACCGCCGGCCACTTACAGAGGATAACGCCCCTTATTTGGGAGGAATTAACCAATTTGGGCGTGCCTTTTATACGCTGCGGGGTTTTTATTGTTGACGAACAAAACGAACAAATACATGCTTACCTATCCACGCCGGACGGCAAAGCGAATGCCGCATTTCAATTGTCTTTCAACACAGGCGGAATTGGCGAAACCGTTTTGCAAAACTGGCGCCACAAACAACAGGCGGCTATTTACATGACCAAGGAAGATTTAAAAATGTCGACTGATGCCTTGGTTCAACAAGGTGCGGTTGAGCACGGGCAACAGTATTTTAACGAACTTCCTTCAACAAACCTGAACCTTCATTTCTGCCCGTTTTTACAAGGCATGCTATATGTGGGTAATTCCGCGCCCCTCACCGGCGATCAGAACGGTTTGGTACAATCACTTGCCGATGCATTTTCCACTGCATATGCCCGCTACGAAGATTTTAATAAATTAGAATTGGCGAAACAACAAGTGGAAAAAACGCTAACAGAGTTGAAATCTACCCAAACACAGCTCATACAAAAGGAAAAAATGGCCAGCCTTGGCGAGCTTACTGCGGGCATTGCCCATGAAATACAAAACCCGCTAAACTTTGTTAATAACTTTAGTGAGGTAAGCAGGGAACTTATTGCTGAAATGAGGGATGAGATGGAAGCCGGCAATAACAACAACGCATTAGCAATTGCAAATGATGTAGAACAA
>CAIRZB010000103.1 GCA_903882935.1 uncultured Parafilimonas sp.
CCTCTTTATGCTAAAACACTTGAATTTACAAACATGCTTAACTTTGGACGCTGTAAACCTTTTACAGGACTAACATTTTGTCATGTAAACCAAAAACAGGATTATCTAACAAACCTGTAAACCTATTTCAGGACGAGACATTATCTTTTCTTTGGGATAGGGATTAACTTTCACGCCTTTTAAAGATAACTAATCTCCCCAGTACTCCACCATTTTCCTTCTTACAAATGCCACGCTTCTTTCCAATTGGTCCATACCGTCTACGCCGTCTTCTATGCTTATCCAGCCATTGAAGCCAACACTTTTAAGGGCGGAGAAAATGGCATCATAATCATTCAGGCCCTTACCTATTTCACCATGGCCCAGCCGTTTAACATAACCGGTGGCGCCGCCTTCTTCCTTGCGTAGGTCTTCAATCGTGCCATATTTTAAATAACGGTCACTGGCGTGCATGGTAACCACGCGGTGCAACACTTTTTGCAGTAATTGCAAGGGGTCCTCGCCGGCAATATAGGTATTGCTAGGATCGTAATTAACGCCAAAAAACGGGTGTTCTATCATGTCGACCAACTTGCAGAACACGTCCATTTTCTGGGCAAACTCGGGGTACTCCCAAAAATCATCCTTGTAATGGTTTTCAATAATCAACGTTATGCCCCTTTCAGCAGCGTACGGCAGGCAGGCATAAATACTGTCTGCCGCCAATTGTATGCCTTCGTCTAAGGTAAGTTCCGGCCTTTTTTGGCCAGACAGTACCCGGCAGTATTGGCCGCCGAGCGCGTAGGTCATATCAATCCATCGTTTCTGCTTCTCAATTTCCTTTTGCCGGAAGGCCGCGTCGGGGTGGGTAAAATCGGGTGAGCAGCACATCATGGGTATCACTTTGCCATGCCCTTCCACTTGGCGGCGGAATTTAGCCCAGTTTTTTTCATCGGCCATCTCCAAAAAGCCGGCATACCATTCCAAGCCGTCGATGTCCAATTTCACGGCCAGTTCTATCCATTCACTTACGGTCATTGTGCCATCTTTGCACAACGCCTGCATAAACGCCTTCGGGAAGGCAGCTAATTTTGGCATAAGTATGTTTTTTGGTGGTAAAGCACACCGTTAAAATTGGTTGTTACCACACCGGTTTATGTTACCCTTTTGTAGTAGGTGTAATTGTGGTAGTGTCTTTTGGCGGGTTACGCCCTATAAATGGGTACTGCTCCAAATCAACCACCTGTCCGCTTATGGGGCCACTTTCGTCGGCCAGCCAGTAAACAGCCGCTGCGGCAATTTCCTCCGGTTTTAAAATGCGCCCTGCAGGGGCATACACCGCCGGCAGGTCCTTGTACCAGTCTTCGGCAAGGCCGTGGTCTTTCTTGCGCTGCCTTTCTGTTTCTGTTAATACCCAGCCGGGGTTTATTTGGTTTACCCGCACACCGTTTTCTCTAAACAAGGTATCGCCTAGGTTGCGCGTCATGGTCATGATGGCACCTTTTGACACGCTGTAGGCAAACAAGTTTGGCTCGCCGCTGTAGGCATTCACCGAGCCGATGTTTAACACACAACCACGTTGCGCGGTTAAATAGGGCAGGGCAGCTTTTATCAGTTCAAAAGGGGCAATGGCATTAACACCCAATATTTTTTGCAAAAATGCCCTATCAGTCGTGTGTATGCTGGAGGAAGCAACGATAGCGGCATTGTTCACCACCGCATCAAGCCTGCCGAATGCATTGATGGCCAGCGCCACCAACCTTTCGGCGGCACCCTCGTTGCCAACATCTTCAATGTGCAGCACGGCTTTGCCAGTGCCCAACTCGGCCAACACTTCATCGCCCCAACCTTGTTCAAGGCCATGCACCACCACCTTGGCCCCTTCGGCCACACAGCGTTTGGCAATGGCCTTGCCTATGCCGGTGGTGCTGCCGGTTACTATAATCACCTTGTTTTCAAGCCGCATAATTATACTGGTTTAAGTACGCTTTTTACAACTTGGCCCTTGTGCATTTTTTCAAACGCCTCCTGCCATTCGGTTAAGGGCCAAACGCCGCCTATAATGGGTTTTACATCCAGCATGCCGTTTGCCAGCAAGGCTATCACCCTTTCCCATATCGGCCAGTTATGGCTAAAGCTGCCTTTTAGGGTAACATTTTTTTGCACCAAGGGGTCTAATGAAAAGTTTAACGGCTGCGGCCCCCACCCTACCTTGGTAATATGGCCGTTGGGCCTTACCAACCGCAAAGCTGTTTTAAGTGTTATGCTGGCACCTGCCGCATCAATCACGCAGTCTGCGCCAAGGCCGTCTGCCTGTTTCGCCCATTCAGTCGCATCCCCGGCAATGGTGTCGCACCCATATTGCTGGGCAATATTAAGGCGGTGCCTGTCGGCCTCCAACCCTACCACTGCCACTTGTGCCCCACACAACTTAGCAACGGCGGCACACAAAATGCCAATGGTGCCAGGCCCTATCACAATCACGCGGTCCCCTGGCTTTATACTGGTGTTTACAGCCACGGCGTTATACGCCACGCAGCAAGGCTCCGTTAAGCAGGCCTGCTCAAACGGCAGGTTGTCTGGCACACGGTGCAGGCAACGGGCGGGTACCCGAACATATTTCGTCATGGCACCGTTTACCCCGTAACCAAAGCCCTTCCTATCAGGGTCTAGGTTGTACAAGCCCGTGCGGGTCATCGGGCTGTTGGGGTTAACAATAGCCGCAGTTTCGCTCACCACCCTGTCGCCTTCTTTCCAATTGGTTACGCGGCTTCCCAGTTCAACAATGTGGCCGCCAAATTCGTGCCCCAGCACAACGGGGTAATTTACGGGCCAACTATGGTCGGCCGTCCATTGGTGCAGGTCGCTGCCACACACGCCCACGTTGGCCACTTCCAGCAACACGTCTTCCTCACCAATAGTGGGCCTAGCAATTTCTCTAATTTCTACGGAACCTTTTTCAGGGGCGTAATTGACTACCGCCGCCGAAGTAATACTGTTTGACATATGCGCTAGTTTATTCAATTTTAATTAAACAGGGCTTATAGCTAAAAATTCATTTTTGGGGGCCAACATTAGTGTTAATACATTAGGCTTCCCCCACCAATGCGTGTATTGCGCCCCTTGAGGGCTTACTTGAAACTGGACTTATTTTTCGATGGGCTTCATCACGCTTAGGCATGACTGACTTATGGCACCCTCACAAGTCTTTTAATCCCCATAACAATTGACCTATTGACCAATGACTTAATAACCTACTTACTATTGACCGTTTGGCTGTGAATCTTTTCGCAAATCATCCGCAGCGATGCCTCCAGGTTGCCGTCGGCTGTTTTAAATGCGTCGGCATCTATGGTAAGCGGCGCACCTAGTACTACCAATGGCGCACCGTAAGCAGGGCATTGTATCGCCTGCTCAAGGGTTAGCCCGCCAACAGCCTGCACAGGTATTTTTACGGCGTTTACCACCTCCCTTAGTTGGTCCAGCGGGCTGGGCATGCGCCTACCCTGGGCGGCAATGCCCCTACGCTCGTCGTAGCCAATATGGTGTATCACAAAATCGCAGCCAAGGTCTTCCAGCCATCTGGCAGCTTCTACCATGTCGGGGCATCCCAAGTTGTCGCCCATTACCTTAACGCCATAATCTAGGCCCGCTTTTACTACGCATTTAATAGTCTCCTCATGCGCCCTTGCCATCACCACCACATGCGTGGCACCGGCCTTGGCCATCATTTCAGCCTCCAAATAACCGCCATCCATGGTTTTAAGGTCGGCTACAATGGGCACGCCGGGGAATGCTTCGCGCAATTTCCTAACACCATGTAGGCCTTCGGCCAGTATGAGCGGGGTGCCAGCCTCCAGCCAGTCAACGCCTGCTCGCATGGCAAGGGCTGCGGTTTCTAAGGCTTCATCTATATTCGTAAGGTCGAGTGAGATTTGTACTATCGGTTTCATAATGGCTCTATTGTATTTTTAGGCTCTGCAAATCAAATTAATCCATCCTAGGCAATGGGGCCACAATATAGAAAGTTTGCCAACAACTGGGCGTTGAAAACGGGCTGATATTTATCAGGGGGATAAAAATTGCCCTATTTTGGTGAAGAATGCGCTGGTGTTGGCCATGTTAAAGCCTGTTGTACGCAAAGCAAACGCCAGCAGCACCTTAACCCATATATTTGGGCATTTTTAGTATTGTAGGCCAAACTAATTTTTTGCCGGTATGCCATATTTAAAAGGCTTAAATGCCCTGCGTTTTTTTGCAGCACTGCTTGTGCTGGTAGGCCATGCCCGTAACGACTTGGCCAGCCTTGGCGTAAGTAACACCAATTGGTTTTGTTTACACCGTGGGGTGGATGCGGTGCAGTTTTTCTTTACATTGTCGGGCTTTCTGCTCACGTACCTTTCGCTGCACCAGGTGGAAAAACAAGGTGCGTTCAACATAAAACAGTTTTACCTTAACCGGGTACTGCGCATTTGGCCCCTGTATTACTTGTGTGTGTTGGTGGGCTTTATTACGCTGGGCTGGCTGTTGCCGGCATACCTACATACCCATTTTTTGGCATTTACCATAAACGAAGGCTTGCCCTGGTACCTGTTTTTTTTGCCCAACTATATTGTTGCGGCGTACCCGTTTAGCCACGTAGGAGCCTTGTATGCCTTATGGTCAATAGGCGTGGAGGAACAGTTTTATCTGTTCTTTCCTTTATTGGTATGGGCGTTGGCAAAAACCAAGCGGCCCTTGCTGTTGCTGGGCGTAATAACTGCACTGTATGCAACTTTTTATTACCTAAATTTTAATGGCGTTTTTAACACCGGTTTTACAGGCACCAATTTTATAAACACCCTCAAGTTCCATTTTATGTTTACAGGCTGCTTTTTTGCGGTGCTGTACAAAAAACACCAGGGGTTGGTACAAAGGCTGTTACCTGATAAAAAACTTACCCAAATTATTTTGTTGGCATTATTGGCATTGGTTGTTTTTACCAACATTCCCCTACCGGAGGCTATTTACGGCCCAGCCACCGCTGCGCTGTATGCATGTTTTATCATCAATACGTTCTCGGCAACGCGGCAGTTAGTTGGCTTTAACAATTTTGCACTTACTTGGCTGGGCAGCATATCATATGGCATATACATGTTCCACCCGTATCTATCCTACCTATTCCGCGTGGCGATGGTAAAAATACCTGTTGTAAAAAGCTTGTTTACGGCAGTGCCTGTCGCCTACTATGCCGGCTTGTTGGCTATTACGGTGTTTGTGGCACACTTGTCGTATACATATTTTGAATCAATTTTTCTGCGGATGAAAGTGGGCTTAACATGCAACACAGCTGGCTGATTCATTTTTTCGCAGCCCAACTGACCCATAATTTTTTTACCCCCTGCCATGGTTTGGCTGCAGGAAAAAACAGGTGGTTTTATTTTAAAAAAACTTCTGCTTTCCCTATGTAAATTGAAATATAATGCCTATTTTGATAGAGACAGGCATTTGCGGGCTATTTGTTAGCAGTTGGCTTTGCGATGATGGCCTGTATTTTTCTTCCATCATCACCTATTAAAGCTTGCCAAAATTTATCAGTGTAAAGGATGGTGTTTTTTATGTAACAACCGAAGCAATCAATATTCGTTTGTACCCATATGACACGGGAACTAGTGCGGATGGGCTACCCATTATTTTTCAAACAAAAAATACAACATGGCTAAAAAAACATCTTTAACACAAACTGACAAACAAACGGCCGCCGACAATGCAAAAAAAAGTACCAACAAGGGTGGTATTGAGGTGCATGCCCCACAATTTGGCGAAGTAGCCATTACAGGCGACCCAACCACCTTTAAGGTAACCCACCCATCTGACTTCGCATTATACAGCACCCTAGACAAAAAACGATTGGTGGCAATACCTGCTCTCCGGGTACCGGGCAAAGTAACCATGCAGCTGGCTGATGCCTACGGTATTAATGGCAATGCTAAGATATCGGACATTGAAGCGGCAGGTAAAATAGTGTTTCATGCAGGGGGAGATACCGGACCGGTTAAAGGACCCGCTAGCTTAGAGCAAGTAGTTGACAAAATGTCGGCCGATTTTGACGAGGAAGACAAAAAGGATGCACCGTCATTTTTCTTCCATTTAGGCGATGTGGTGTACAGCTTTGGAGAAGCTCGGTACTATTACGACCAGTTTTATGAGCCCTTTAGAAATTACGCGGCCCCCATTTTTGCCGTACCGGGCAACCACGACGGCATGGTGTACCAAAACGACACTGAAGCACCGCTGGACGCATTCTTAAGAAATTTTGTAAACAACCAACTGGTTATAACACCAGAGGCAGGCGGGCTTAGACGCACGGCAATGATGCAGCCCGGCGTTTATTTTGCCTTGGATGCACCATTTGTTACCATTATCGGCCTTTTTAACCTGAGTTCGATTAATAATTTGTAAAAAAATTTGTCAATCATAAGAAAAGTACTTATATTTAAGTATCTGACATTCAAATATTTAAATACGTTTCTATATGATTGACTTTGATAAAATTACAGATATTTTTTGTC
>CAIRZB010000104.1 GCA_903882935.1 uncultured Parafilimonas sp.
AATAAATTATTTCAGTAAAAGAAATTTTTAATATATTAAATTTTAATTTATTTAATAAATATTGTTACAATTGGGCCCAGCGTTACAACTAAGCATGTTGGTTTTTAATAAGGTTAGCAATAAAATGCAATTTTTTTGGGCTGCGCTATTTGTTTGTTTTATGTCTGTGTTGTGCATGCTGCTGGGTAATTATCTAACTAAGGAGGGGGTGGCATTCATATTACTTGTCACACTCTCGTTCATTGCCATGTTTTTCGATATTTTGCCCGTATTGTTTTCGGCTGTGCTGAGTGCCTTGGTTTGGGATTATTTTTTCATCCTGCCCCGTTTTAACCTGCGTGTTGGCAATCAGGAGGATAAAGTAATGCTCTCGATGTATTTTATGGTGGCATTGGTTAGCGGGGTACTTACCTACAGAATTAGGAAAATTGAAAAGGTGCTTCGGCAAAAGCAGGAAAAGTCACAGACGTTTAAATTGTACAACACCCTTTTAAACAGCCTTTCACATGAACTTAGAACGCCCATCGCCACAATTATGGGTGCTACTGACAACTTACTTTCAAACAACCCCGGCTTGGGAGAGGGCGACAGGCAGAGCCTGCTTGGGGAAATATCCACCGCCTCCTTACGGTTGAACAGGCAGGTGGAAAATTTGTTAAACATGTCGAGGCTGGAGTCTGGCTTTATACACCCAAAAAAGGACTGGTGTGACATACGGGAGCTTGTAAATGGGGTGGCAGCCACACTAACCGAGCAATTGCAAAACCACCCGCTACGCATTGAGATACCAGAAGACTTACCCTTGCTTAAGCTTGATTACGGCTTGATGGAGCAAATTGTGTACAACTTGATACAAAATGCTGCCGTACATACCCAAAAGGGTTGCAGCATTACAGTAGGGGCCAGGGTGGTTGACAATGACTTTGTTTTGGTTGTGGAAGACAATGGTGAAGGCTTTCCTGCCCATGAAACGGGAAAGGTTTTTGAAAAATTTTACCGCCTTCAAAATGCGGCCACGGGGGGAACCGGCTTGGGGCTGTCGATTGTTAAGGGCTTTACCGAAGCCCACAATGGCACTGTTGCCTTAGGTAGGGGTAAGGATGGGGGGGCTGTATTTACCCTAAAAATACCAGCCGAAAAATGGCACTAAACTTAATATACAAAAATGATTAAAGGCAATATTTTAGTAATAGACGACGAACTACAGATTAGAAAGCTACTAGGAATAACCTTGCAGAGCAACGGGTATAAAGTGCTTACCGCCAGCACCGCAAAGGAAGGTTTGGTTATGGCAGCCAACCTACAGCCCGATATGATAGTGCTTGATTTGGGCATGCCCGATGAAAGCGGCCATGCCGTTTTGGTAAAACTGCGGGAGTGGTATATAAAACCCATTATGATACTGTCTGTACAAAACAGTGAGGAGGATATTGTAAAATGTTTAGACAATGGGGCAAACGATTATTTGGCAAAGCCTTTTCGTACAGGGGAATTACTTGCTAGGATACGCACCGCCTTGCGCAGTGCCGCCATGGCCGACAATGCACCCGTTATACAATACAAAACGTTTGGCATTGACCTTGCCGCCCGCAGTGTTAAAATAAACAACGAAATCCTTAAGCTTACAGCCACCCAATACTCTCTGCTGGCTTTGTTCGCAAAAAACGAGGGCAAGGTACTTACCCACCAACATATTTTAAAGGAGGTTTGGGGCCCCGATTATACCAGCCAGTTGCAATACCTGCGTGTTTTTATAGCCCAGTTAAGAAAAAAGATTGAACGAAACCCCGATAAGCCTGAGTTTATTGTAACGGAATCGGGCATTGGATACAGGTTTGTAGCGGTGGATTAGTTTAAAAAACTTATGCGATTTACATGAAGGCCCTTACAATGGGGCTTGCCATAAAGAACTTTTTTAAAGAAAGTAAACACTTCGCGTTACTGCGTTCTTATCCCCATAATTTGTATTGCCCTGCTATTGTACACTTGAAATAGTCGCCCTGTCTGGTGCCGCTTGCTTATGTAGTTAATTGGTACTAATCTTAGCGGGGGGCTTTATGTCCTAGTCGCAAAAAAAGCATTTTTGTATCGGGGTGAAAAATATAAAGCCTAGCTGCTGCTGTTCGCCTCGTGTATAGGCATAAAAAAAGGGGCCCGAATTAAAATCCCACCCCGTTAATCCAATATCCTATGAAAAACCATTCTAATCAATACAAAAGCCGTACCAATCCATTTTAAAGCCAAAATATGGTCTAAAATGGCCATTTTTTCCCAATTCGGGAATATTTCAGTCCTGATTTGGTAAAATGGAAAGCCTTCGCAATAGAACAAGCATTTTTTTAGTCGCGCATTATTGCCAAGCTGCCTCCTCTCGCATTACGCTAAATAAAAGAGCAGCTTAAACAAATGCTTAAGCTGCTCTGAATAAAATTTCTGCTACTACAACGAGATCCCTCTTTTCCAAGGTATAAAATCGTCATGCCCATTGGCATCAGCCTTGGCTTTTATTTCACCGCTCGCCACCTGTATAACATACTCCAAAATACGTTCACCCGCTTGTTCAATTGACTCGGTACCGTCAATAATCGGGCCCGTGTCAATATCTATAATATCTGTCATTTTATTATACAGTACTGTGTTGGTGGATAGTTTAATGACTGGCGCAATTGGGTTGCCTGTGGGGGTGCCTAAGCCGGTGGTAAACAACACAACGTTGGCACCTGCGCCAACCTCGGCTGTGGTTGACTCAACATCGCTGCCAGGTGTGCACAGGAGTGTGAGGCCGGGTTTGGCGATTTTTTCCGGATAGTCCAACACGTCTGTCACGGGCGAAGTACCGCCTTTTTTAGCTGCACCGGCACTCTTTATGGCATCCGTAATTAAACCGTCCTTGATGTTGCCGGGGGAGGGGTTAGCGTAAAAGCCAGAACCTACCGCCATGGCCCGCTCATTGTACGTTTTCATTAAATACATAAAACGCTCAGCTGTCTCTTCGTCTGCACAACGGTCGCTTAACTCTTGCTCAACCCCACACAGCTCGGGAAATTCTGACAATATTACCGCACCCCCCAAAGCCACCAATATATCGGAGGTGAAACCAATGGCTGGGTTGGCGGAAATTCCTGAAAAGCCATCGGACCCGCCACATTCCAACCCTATAATTATTTTGTTGATGGGGGCCGGTTTGCGTTGTTGATTATTGGCCTGTAATAGTCCCGCAAACGTTTGCTTAATCGCTTCCTCCAATAGTTTTTGTTCGCTGCCTATCTGTTGCTGCTCCAGCAATATCAACGGCTTTGAAAAATTAGCATCCCGTTTTTGTATTTCTTCCAGCAAAATGCTCATTTGCGCATTTTGGCAGCCTAGGCTTAAAACGGTTGCTCCGGCAACGTTGGCATGGGTAATATACCCGGCCAATAGGCCACAAAGTGCAGTGGCATCTTGGCGGGTACCGCCGCAGCCGAGTGTATGCGTGAGAAATTTAATGCCGTCAATATTAGGGAAAACTTTAGCTTGTTTCTCTTCCACATCAGCCACACGTATTTCTGTGGAAATGATATCCTGCGCCGTTTTACCCTCCTCGTATAACTGCACAAATTTTTGTACCATTGCTTGGTAGGGCGACTGGCGCTGCTGAAAGCCCAATGCTTTCATAAATGCCTCCTGTAGCACTTCCACGTTTTTATTTTCGCAAAAAACTAGCGGAATCACCAACCAATGGTTGGCTGTACCCACCGATCCGTCTGCGCGGTGGTAGCCCATAAACGTCCTGTCCTGCCATTTGGTAACATCGGGCTTATGCCAATCAGTTTTTCTTTCTTTCAGCGTAAAGCTGTCTGCGGCATGTTTTATGTTTTTGGTGGAAATAAGTGCGCCTTTGTCAATGTTTTGCATGGCCCGGCCCACCAGCACACCATACATAATAATGTCGTCGCCTTCGTTAAAGCGGGTTGCGGCGTATTTGTGTTTGGCAGCAATATTTTCCAATAGGGGGTACGTATCTCCGTTACTGTTTACCAATTCGCCTTTTTGCAAATTGGTAAGGGCAACCTCAATATTGTCGTTTGGGTGTATCCTTACGGTTTTTGTCATGCATGTTTTTTTATAAGTTTCGCCATACGGCGGCAAGGGTTGTTAAGCAAGCTTGCCATTTTTAATTCTGGTTATGTTAAGTGGGTTTTCGTCCTTAAGTGCGTCGGGTAACAAAAATTGGGGGAAATTTTGGTAGCAAACGGGCCTGGTGAAACGGTAAATGGCATCTGTACCCACGGAGGTAGTTTTCGCGTCCGTTGTTGCGGGGTAGGGGCCGCCGTGTACCATAGCCGCCGTAACTTCCACGCCGGTTGGCACACCGTTTATCAGTAGCCTGCCTGCCTTTTCCTCCAATATTGGTATTAGGTCGGCAAACTCCCGCAGGTCGTCATCTGTACCCCAAACCGTGGCTGTAAGTTGCCCTTGCAATTGGCGGGCAATGTTATATAAATCGGCCTTGTGGCTGGTTTCAACAAACAAAGACGAAGGACCGAACAGCTCTTCATGCAGCTCCTGGTCATTTAAAAAATTGTCGGCGTCCGTAACAAACAAATGAGGTGTGCCTGTGTTGCCTTCACCGCCCGGTTGGCCTGCGGCAACCAGCTTTACCTGTGTTTTTTGTGTAAATTTTAAAACGCCGTGTTGATAGGCGGCTTGTATGCCTGCGGTTAACATAACACCGCTTTTGGCTATACTTACCAATTCGGCAGATTTATCAACAAAATTTTGGACGCCGTGCAAAGGCGGCATTACAACAATACCGGGGTTGGTACAAAACTGGCCCACGCCTTGATGGTTTGAGCCTATTATTTTTGCCGCGATGTCGTTACCGCTTTCGTGCAACATACGGGGTAATATAAAAACTGGGTTAACGCTGCCCATTTCGGCATATACGGGTATTGGCTGCGGCCGTTTTGCGGCTGTGTCATACAAGGCTTTGCCGCCCTTGAACGAGCCTGTAAAAGCCACAGCACTTATCTGGGGGTGTTTTACCAACGCCTGCCCGGCCTCAACGCCAGTGCTTGTTACCATGCTAAACACTGATGGGTTTATGCCCGCTTTGGCTGCTGCCTCAGCAATACAGCCTGCCACTATGTTGGATGTTTCTGGGTGGCCAGGGTGCGCTTTGTACACAACGGGACACCCTGCAGCCAAAGCCGAAACGGTGTCGCCGCCAGCCACAGAAAAAGCGAAAGGGAAATTGCTTGCACCGAATACAGCAACAACGCCCAATGGCACCTGCACCTGCCTAATATCCATGGCAGGGTTTTCTTTCACATCAATAACGGCCCTAACCCAAAAGCCTTCCAGCAATAAATCAGCAAATAAGTTTAACTGTTTAACTGTTCTTTGCAATTCACCTTCAAGCCTGGCTACGGGCAAGGCGGTTTCCTGTTGGGTAACTGGAATAAGTATAGGCGCAGCCGAGATTATCTCGGCTGCGATTGTTTGCAAAAACAATGCCTTTTTTGCAGGGCTTGTTTTTTTATATTCCTCAAAAGCGCTATGTGCATTGGTGACTAAAATTTGAATGTTTGCCGAGATTGCTTGTTCAACATCATGGCCAATTGACGCGGTATTATTCACTATGACAAAGATTATTTTGTAACATAAAATTACAGGTGCAAGGTAGCTATTTTGCCATTATTGCCGTATATGGGCTTTTAACCGGTTTTAGTATTATTTTGGCAAATAGTTGGTGGTGGCTATGGTTTAACAGTGGGCATACACGCAAAAAAACGTGGCTAACCTTGCCAAATGCGGTATTGGCCGCTGCGTTTTAATTAACTTTGTACCATGAAGTTGTTGTTGATCATGGGCGTTAGTTTACTGCTGGCCATAGCAAATGTTGCAGCAGATGCGCAGCAACCAGTGATGGTATTTAGCAGGGCATCCTTTACAACACCCGACAGCCTGCGCCTTTTGCACCAATTTGGCACAAACAAAACATTGCCGCAAGGGTTTGAGTTGCAAACGCTTATTGCCTTGTCTTATTTTCCTGAACTAAAAAATACGCGCATTGAGTTTAGGGTAAAACCAACTTATAGTTTATTGCAAACCAGACCGGTTGCGCATGGTATATTTAGCCGCCGGACCAGGCATTACACAATTACCATAAGCGACAGCAGTTATTGGAAACTGGAACCAATAAGGCTTGACCCGATGAATTTTAATGCCCAAGTGGGCGTGTTGGGACATGAGCTAAGCCACGTGGCCGATTTTTCTAGGCGCAGTTTGGGTAGCCTTATAGCATCGGGCATCGGCCACCTATCCTCAAGGTATATAGACCGTTTTGAATACAGCACTGACAGTATATGCATTGCCCATGGCTTGGGTTACCAATTATTGGCCTGGAGTACCTTTGTGCGAAGCATGCTGCACACGGATAATTATGACGGCGCCGACAATATAGACAGGCCCATGATGCACGAACGTTATATGAACCCATCCACCATAAAGGCAAGAATTGCAAGAAACCCAATATATGGTGGTTTACGTTAATAAAGCACATTTGCTGTTTTATGGCCAAATGCACCATATCGCTGTTGTATTTTAGTTACCTGATGCTAGGGTAAAAATGCATTTCGCTCGGTATAGCGGCTGGTTAAACAACCAGTGCCTGTCGGGGGATGATAAATGCAATTAAGTCGTCAAGAGCAATTGCCGCACGAGTACAGGCATCATTAATATCGTCGCGGGAAACATTGGCGGCAAAACTTTTTTCTTTTAGTCTTTTCTTTACTCCTTTAACATCCATGCCTTCGTAGCCGCCCGGGCGCATTAGTGCGTATGCATGCACCAACCCGCTCAACTCGTCAAACGCAAAAAGCATCTTATCCATATTGGTAACAGGTTCCACGCCAAAATGCACGGGCCCGTGCGATGCAATCGCCCTGATAATTTCTGGGTCTACATGGCGGGCCTCCAATTCCTCAATAATTTTTCTGCAGTGCTGGTTTGGCCATTGGTCCCAATCTGCATCATGCAGCAACCCGGCCATTTCCCACCGCCACTGCCCAGCCTCGTCAAGCCCTTCTTTTTCAGCAGCCCAACATTTCATCAGGTTGCCCACCTGCCGCATATGCAGTTGCAAACGGGTGTTAAGCACCCAAGTATTAAACAGTGTTTCGGCTTCGGCACGGGTTAACACATTACCCTTGTCGGCCTCGTCTCCAAAAACAGCCCTGTTAAGTTGTAGCGACATACCAGTTGGTTTTATTTGTAGGGCGTAAAGTACATAGCCCCTCACATCAAAAATAGCTAAGTTCTTGCTACTTTAAACACAAACCGATACATTTGGTTTTACATAACTGATTAAATGCCATTATGAAGAACCTTATTGCCTTGTTTGTTGGCTTATTGGTGGTTTTTGCAGGCACTGCCCAAAAAAGCAAATTTATTAGTGTAAACGGACCGGAAATTATCAGTATGGACGGAAAGCCCTTTTTAATGAAAGGCACCAACTTGGGTAACTGGCTAGTGCCGGAAGGATACATGTTTAAATTTGGGGAAATAAGCTCCCCAAGGCTTATAAACGAGGCCATCACCGAATTGGTGGGCCCAGCCGAGGCCAGTACATTTTGGAAGAAATATTTGGATGCATACATTACGGCAGAGGACATACATTATTTGAAGTCTATCGGGGTAAACTCTATCAGGGTACCTTTCAACTACCGGTTGTTTACCAACGAGGATTATATGGGCGGCAGGGGCGAAGCGCGCGGCTTTATGTTGCTTGACCGCGTGATTGGCTGGTGCAAAAAGGAGGGGTTGTATGTTATTTTAGACATGCATTGCGCACCCGGCGGCCAAACGGGCGATAACATTGATGATGGCTACGGCTACCCATTTTTATTTGAAAGCCAAGAAGACCAACAGCTTACGGGTGCCATTTGGAAAAAAATTGCAGCCAAATACAAAAACGAAACAACCGTATTGGGGTACGACATATTGAATGAACCCATTGCGCATTATTTTGACAAAGAAAAACTAAACCCGTTGTTGGAGCCTATGTTTAATAGAATCATCAAGGCAATCCGCACAGTTGACACAAACCATATTGTTATTTTGGGCGGTGCCCAGTGGGACTCAAATTTTAGCATTTTTGGCCCACCAACTGACAAGAAAGCCGTTTACACCTTTCATAAATACTGGACCCCGCCTACAAAAGCGGTTATACAGGATTACCTTGATTTTAGGGATAAATACAAAGTACCCATTTATTGCGGAGAGACCGGGGAAAATACAGACGATTGGGTGATGGATTTTCGTAAAATGCTCGACAGCAACAATGTGGGCTGGCATTTTTGGCCTTATAAAAAAATAGACAATGCCCGGGGCTTTGTAACTTTTGGCGTGCCACAATTTTATTCAAATGCAATAGCCTATGCCGATTCGGCCAGGGTAAGCTTTGCGGACGTACGCCGTGTTAAACCCAAAAACATTGGTGAAATAAAACAAGCACTGGACGGCTTCTTGTTTAATTGCCAGTTTAAGCATTGCACCCCAAATAACGGCTATATTACTGCGTTGGGTTTTAAAACCAGATAAGTAAAAACAGCATGCAAAAGGTTGTTGCCATGCCTATTGTTTTCTGTAAACCTTTGCAAAGTCCTTTGTAATATTTGCGCTCATCACACCCACTGTGTCTAAGTTGCGCTCTTGCATGCGCACTTTAAATTCGCAAAGGTATTCCGTGTGGTTAGCAAAGTAGGCCACGCTAAGTATATGGTAATGCACAATCGAGGAGTCGTTGTTAACGCGGTTATATAAAAAAGCCGTCATTGTTTGTTTTAGCTTTTCTTGCACTTCGGCGGGCGTCATGGCTGCTTGGTTCTTACAGGAAAAAAACACGGCTGCAAGCAGCAATATGGCAGTAATCTTTTTCATACCCGCAAATGTAATAAGAGTTTAACAATGTTTAAATTGGCATCTATTAAATGATTGTTTTGGGGCCTCGTACTATGCGGTACGCTGCTTACCGTATCTTTACTTGGCAAAAAATTTACCATGAAGAAAATTGTTTTTATTACAGCAGCGGTATTCGTTACGTTTTTCGGCATAGCCACCCCACAAGCGCAGGCTCGGGTACCGGGCAAAGCATTTACAAAGGCCTGCGACAATGTTTTAAGCGTTGCCGAAAAAAAATTAGGCTTCAAGCTATTGTTTGACGGTGCTTCAGTAAACGGCTGGAAAACCTACCAAAATGAGCCCGGTTCGTGGTCGGTGGCAAATGGAACTGTTTACTGCCATAAAGACAGCGGCGACCATTACTCAGACCTGTTGACAGTTGCGGATTACGAAAATTTCGAGTTGCATATAGACTGGAAAATGGAACCCAATGCCAACAGCGGCATACTTTACATGGTGACCGAGCAATACGAACATAGTTATTTGAGCGGCCCCGAATACCAATTATTGGATAATGAAGGGTATAAGGGGCAAATTCAGGAATACCAAAAAACTGGGGCAAACTATGCTATGGAACCTCCAATGACTGATGCGGCCAACCCGATAGGTGAGTGGAATACCACCGTAATTAAGGTTAACAAAGGCCATGTTGAACATTGGCTGAATGGAAAAAAAGTGGTGGAGTACGATTTGTGGACTGACAAATGGAAAGCAGAAAAGGAACACGGCAAATGGAAAGACGCACCGGGGTACGGCATGGCCAAGGCTGGCCATATAGCCCTGCAGGACTACCACGGCAACGGACAGGTATGGTTTAAAAACATTAAACTAAGGCAGTTGTAGGATAAGAAGTGTTTTGCACCTGACGATTAATAATGAAAACAGGCCACAGGGTTAGGATGTTAAGCGTTTTGTTTTTAACTGTGGGTTAAAGCAACATAGTGCAAGCGAAATGTAGCCGCAAATGACACAACTATACGATTGTGTATGGAAGCTGTAAAAAATTAACCCCCCGGAGAACCGGGGGGTTATTCTTTCAACCCTAAACCCTTAGAATAGGCTGCTAAATTAGGCGGGAAAGTTTGTGGGCATTTTGTAAAATCGGTGAACAAAGGCAAAATAGAGACGTACAACGTTTTTGCTTTGCGAAAAATGAGTTTCTTGCCTTAAACAGCATTGCCTGCCTAATGTTGTACCTTTGCAACTACGTTGGTACACAAGTGCTTAAGTGGAATTACATTGTATATTTTTTAACTTTTAACATAGTTGTGCAACAGCCAGACACAACAATAAATTGAAGCAAGTGCTTACAGACAGTTTTTGCAGAAAAATAAATTATGTACGGCTTGCAGTTACCGACAGGTGCAACCTGCGGTGTTTTTACTGTATGCCAGAAGAAGGCTTGCAGTGGCTTGAAAGGACGGAACTGCTAACCTACGAAGAAATGTTGCGCTTAAGTAGTATACTAATTGGCCAGGGTATTGAAAAAATGCGCATTACCGGGGGCGAGCCTTTTGTACGTAAGGGCATGATGGGCTTTCTGGCTTCGTTGTCCGAATTGAGTGGCCTACGGCAAATATCCATCACCACAAACGGTGTTTTGACGGCTCCCCTGGTACCCGAATTAAAGAAACTGGGCATCCATTCGGTAAACCTCAGTCTTGACACGTTGGACAGAAACCGTTTTTTTGCAATTACCCACCGCGATGAATTTGTAAATGTTACCAATACCCTTGGGCAACTGATAAAACATGGCATAAGTGTAAAAATTAATGCGGTGGTGATGGATGGTAAAAACACCCAGGACATTTTGCCGTTGGCCGAGCTTACAAAAGACATGCCCGTTGACGTGCGTTTTATTGAGGAAATGCCCTTTAACGGTCGAACCGATGATTATAAAGGCCTTAGCTGGGACCACCTGCGCATTTTAGAAACCCTGCAGCAAAAATACCCGCACATCCAAAAAGTGCCAGACCCCGCAAACTCAACCGCGTATAATTACCATGTGCCAGGGCATAAAGGTAATTTGGGCATTATTGCCGCTTATACCCGTTCATTTTGCGGAACCTGTAACAGGATAAGGATAACCCCACAGGGTATGCTAAAAACCTGCTTGTATGGCAACGGCGCATTGGATGTAAGGGCCCTCTTGCGCAACGGTGCGAGCGACGCAGCATT
This sequence comes from uncultured Parafilimonas sp., assembly GCA_903882935.1. Lineage (GTDB taxonomy): Bacteria > Bacteroidota > Bacteroidia > Chitinophagales > Chitinophagaceae > JABDFW01. The sequence goes on from CAIRZB010000104.1 coordinate 11,122, forward strand.
GGTACAAGCGTTTACAGATGCCATACAAAAAAAGCCCAAAGACGGCTGGGAGGCTGAGGCCAACCGTAACAGCGGGCCGTCGTCAATACACGAATCGATGGCGATGATAGGGGGGTAGTCGGCCGCAGGTATCAGCAGGTAAAAGAAAATAACCAACGAAAGCACGAAAATGACAACTGTTGAGGAAGCAGAGAAGATTATTTTAAGCGAAACGAGGGCCTACGGAACCGAACTGCTGCCATTTGAAGAGGCATGGGGGAAGGTGTTGGCGGAGCCGATAAGCGCAGACCGAGATTTGCCACCCTACAACCGGGTAACCATGGACGGGGTTGCCATACGTTTAAAGGATTTTAAAAACGGTGTACGCCGTTTTGTTATACAGGCTACGCAGGCGGCGGGTGATGCACCTGTTGATATTTATGAGGAAAATAACTGTGTAGAAATAATGACCGGTGCGTCGCTGGCTGCCACGGCAAATGCTGTGGTACCTTACGAGCAAATTGACATAGCCGATGGCATTGCCAGCATAAAGAATGGGGTAGATGTTTACCCAAACCAAAATACCCACCCAAAAGGCTTAGACAAAAAACAGCACGATGTATTGGTTACAGCCGGTACGGCCATAGATGCAACCACCCTAAACATTGCCGCTGCCGTGGGCAAAACAACATTGTTGGTAAAAAAACTGCCCCGCGTTGTAATTATCTCCACCGGCGATGAGTTGGTTGCCGTAGACGAAAAACCCCTGCCTTTCCAAGTGAGGCGCAGCAACAACTACGGTATTCAGGCGGTACTTGCGCAACATGGCGTACAGCCGGTATTGTTGCATTTGCCAGACGAACCCACTTTATTGAAGCAGCAATTGCAGGCCTGCCTTGAAACGTACGACGTATTATTGTTAAGTGGCGGCGTGTCTATGGGTAAGTTTGACTATGTGCCGCGTGTGCTGTATGACTTGCAGGTGGTGAAGCTTTTTCATAAAGTTAAACAGCGGCCCGGCAAGCCCTTTTGGTTTGGAACCCACGCCGGCGGTGCGCTTGTGTTTGCTTTCCCTGGCAACCCAGTGGCTACGTTTATGTGCCTTCACCGTTATTTTATGCCGTGGTTTGCAGCCAGCCAAGGCATAACAGCACAACATATTTTTGCAGTGTTAGCAGATGACGTGCGTTTTACGCCCGAGTTGCAATATTTTTTGCAGGTTAACCTACGTGTAAGCCCAAGCGGTAATTTGCTGGCAATGCCGCTGGCGGGCAACGGCTCGGGCGATTTTGCCAATTTAACCGCGGCCAACGCGTTTTTAGAATTGCCTGCCGGTAGGGATTTTTTTGAAAAAGGAGAGGTTTTCCGGGTTTGGCCGTTTAAAAAAATAGTGGGATGATGGATGATTTTTTACGATACAACTGCCAAGTAATTTTGCCAAGTTTTGGCCATAGGAGCCAATTAATGCTACAACAGGCCAAGGTGTTGGTGGTGGGTGCCGGTGGCTTAGGCTGCCCAGCGGCGCAATACCTGGCCGCCGCCGGCATAGGAACCTTGGGCATTGCAGATTTTGACACTGTTTCAGCCCGCAACCTACACAGGCAAATATTGTTTAGCCCTAACGAGGTTGGATTAAAAAAAGTGGAAGTGGCCTGCGGTAGATTAACGCAGCAGAACCCACAAATAACCATTGTTGCGCACGACCTGCAGATTACCTGGCAAAACGCCGCCGATATTTTGGGTACCTACGACCTAGTGCTAGACTGTACAGATAATTTTGATACCCGTTATTTGTTGAATGACACTTGCGTATTACTGAAAAAGCCGCTGGTGTACGGCGCCATTTACCAGTTTGAAGGGCAAGTGGCCGTTTGGAACGTGGCAAACAGCGACGGAACCCGTAGCCCCAATTACCGGGATGTTTACCCAGCAGTGAACGCATCGCAAATACCCAGCTGCGCCGAAGGCGGTGTTATACCAACCATTGCCGGTATTATTGGCTGCATGCAGGCCAATGAGGTAATAAAATACTTTGCCAATGCAGGGGATTTACTGGCGGGGAGGATATTAATGTTTGATGCCCAAACTATGCAAAGCAGGATAATAAGGATTGGAACGGTAACAAAAACAAACATCACAGCAGGTGCCCAACCGTTTGAAACACCGTTCATTACGGCAAGGGAATTAACACAGGAAATAGGCAGCGATAAATATCTATTGGTAGACGTTAGGAATTTGGAAGAACACGAGGCTTTTAACATTGGCGGCCTTCATATACCACTAAATGAGGTTGAAATGCAACCTACACTGTTAAATACCGGCAAGCCAGTGGTGTTCTACTGTGCCTCAGGCAAACGTAGTGCAGTGGCAGTGCAAATTGCAAAAAAATTACTACCCGGTGTTTCCTTCTTTTCGCTGCAAAACGGCTTGGATGCTTGGCTGAAAGACTAGGGTTTGCTACCCCCCGCTTACCGGCGGTATCACGGCTATTTCATCAGTTTGGGTAATTGTTTCGTTCCCTTCGGCATAGCCGTTGTTTACCGCCAGCATAAAAGATGACAGTTGCTTTAGGCGGGGATAATTTTCTTCCAATAGGGATTTTAAACCGGCGGCAGTAATGGCATCACCGGCTATGTCCATTTTCAGCGATGAGCCGCCCAGTATTTCTTTTGCAATGCCAAATGCCAGTATTTTAATTTTCATAACCATTTAATATTGCAAGCTTACCGCTACCTATTGCTTAAAACAGGTATGCCATAAAAAGTAAGCGTCGGTTTTTTTTACCTTGACAACACTTTTTTTTAAGCAATAACCAATCGCTAACGCCAACCTACGCTGCAAAAACCTAACATTTTATACCCGCACCCAGGTGCCAGTTTGCTGGTTGTACTGCTTAATAACTTTTGCCGGGTTGCCTGCGGCAACGCTGTAGTCTGGTATGCTTTTGGTAACCACCGCACCTCCAGCTATAACACAATGCTTACCAATGGTAACCCCCGCAGTAATAACCACGTTTGCTGCAATCCAGCAGTCATCACCAATGGTTATTTGCGCGGTGGTAACGTTTTGCTTAACTATGGGTAGGGTAATATCTTCATAAACATGGTTCAGTCCGCTAACAACAATATTTTGTGCCAGTATTATATTGTTACCCAGCCGTACCGGGCCTATTATAACATTGCTCATGCCCACAAAAGTATCGCTGCCAATAAACACATCCCCCACACCGTTGTTAATGGTACTAAAATCTTCAATTACCGATCGGTCGCCTAGTTCAAATTTATTAAATGGCAGCACATCTAGCCTCACCCTCGCGCGTATGCGGGCGCCTTTACCTTTTTTGTGGAAAAACATATTTGCAAAATTGCGTACCCAAAAACGAGGGCGGTAATCACCTGTAGGTATCAACATCCAATGCACCAATTTTTTCAGGCGGGGATTGTTTTTTATTTTATCTGCAATAGGCATATTGGTAAGATTGTATTGTTTTGTATTGAAGGCGGAACATTTGCAGCAAATATTGCTACTTCTTTACAATGTTATCATTAAATTATGCACAAAATATAGTAGTTTTCCAACTACTATTAACCCAATTATGGATATTTTTGTTACTTAGAGCTTAAAAAATTCCAATATCAATGATTCTGGCAAAAAGCATTCAATTTAAATGTAATCGCGGAAATGCCGATGCAATTGCCACATTTAAAAAATTAACCGCTATGGCTCCTCGGTATTTTTTGTTGCTCGCTTTTGCGCTGCTTACCATGGCAAGCAGTGGTCAAACACCGTCCACCTCGTCAATGTTGCCCAGCGTTTCGTATACTGACTTGGATAAGTTGATACAAGCTGCCAAGCAAAATTACCCCAAGGTAAAAGCCTTTGAACACCGGGTACTGGCCGCCAAAGGCAATGTGAAAAAAACAAGGCTGGGTTGGTTTGACCTATTTACCTTCTCTTTTCTATATAGCCCCAACAACTCAACCACTTTGGTTAATCCGAGCATCCTTAATGGCTACCAAGTGGGCATGTTCTTCAACTTCGGCAGCTTATTGCAAAAACCCTACCTGATAAGACAAGCAAAAGAGGAATTAAATATTACACAGTTTGAGCGTGATGAATATTTTCTTAACTTGGCAACAATGGTTCGGCAACGCTATTTTCTTTACATTCAGCAACTTACGATACTTAAGTTGCGCGAACAGTCAGAACTTGACGCTGAGTCTAATCTTGAATTGACCAAACACAAGTTTGAGCGGGGCGAGATGTCTTTGGACGATTACAATAAGGCACTCGGCACCATGTCGGACCATACGCAGTCAAAAATTGAAGGGGAAGGGGCATTGTTAGTGGCCAAAAGTAGTTTAGAGGAATTGGTAGGCAACAAAATAGAAGACGTACTTAAATAAGTAACGCTTAAACCAAAAGGAATTTTTCTGATGAATGTAGCAAAGTTTTTCAAGGCACTGTATAGGCGTAGGCTTTTGCTAATGGGCATACCGGCGGTTACTATCATTATCACCTATTTTTTAGTTCGGTCAATGCCGGATGAATATTCGTCAAAATCAAGGATTGCTACCGGTATTGTTGACCAATCGCAGCAAGTGCTTAATAAAAATGATGCCCAAGAGTCTAAAATAAGCCAAGAATTTAGCAACCTCACACAAATGATGTTGCTTAACAAAATTCTTGACCAGGTATCATATCAATTAATTCTGCATGACCTTACGGATAAAAAACCTTTCCGGCCACCGAGTAAGCTATTAAGAACCCTTTCACCCGAGGCCAAAAAACATGCTATAGAGGTTTATAAGAAGCACTACAAAGACAGGACTGAATTGTCACTTTGGATTCCCGATGAAAAAGGGCTGTATAGTGTAATCCAATCCATGAAGTACGACCGGGAAGCCATAACGGCCAAACTAACCGTTTACCGGGTAAACAACAGTGATTTTATTGATGATGAATTTACCACCGACAATGCTGAACTGGCAGCTTTTGTTGTAAATACCCATTGCCGGGAATTTATCACCTACTACACATCTATCGTAAAGGAAAACCAAATGAAGGCCGTTAACTTTCTCGACAGGTTGCTGAAGGAAAAGTATGCCGCAATGAACGTTAAAATTAATGATTTAAAAAACTATAAGATACAAAACCATGTGCTAAACCTGAGTGAGATGGCAAAAAGCCTTTACGGGCAAATGGCCGATTTTGAAACCCGTCGTTCCGTAACAGAGAAGGATGTGCTTAGCTATAGTGCAGCTTTAAAAGATATTGATGACAGGTTTGACCCCAATGACCGGAGATACTTGGAAAGTTCGATGGTGAAAATTAACCAAGATATTATTGAAGAAAAGCAGCAGTTGTCTATTTTAAATGACCAATACGTATCAAGCAATTTTGACGAGAAATATAAGCATAAGATTGACTCGGTAAGAGCCATCGTGAATGGAAAGGTTGCCGCATCATCGGATAAGTACATTACCAACCCCATGTCTACCAAACAGGAATTGGTAACCCAGAAACTAATGATGGAAATTTCGCTAACATTGGCCAAGAACAGTTTGGGGGCCATTACCAAAGAATTGGAAAGGCTCAACAGTAAATTTAACGGTTTGGTACCGCATGAGGCTGTAATACAGTCTTTTGAAAACGCCATAGATGTTGCCAGCAGGGAATACCTCGAAATACTGGATAAGTTTAATGAAACGAGTATGACATCAAGCTTTTCTGTGCAGCTAAGGCAGATACAGGAGGCTATGCCGGGTGGCCCAGCGCCATCCAAAAAAATGATACTCATCATACTCTCCGGCATATTGAGCTTTGTATTTTGTGTGTTGATACTATTTATATTGTTTTACCTCGACAAATCGTTGACAGAACCTAAAGAACTGGTTATGAAAACGAACCTGCCTGTATTGGGCGTTTTGGGCAAAGTGAAAGGGGCAGGCGTTGATTTGAAACAGATGTGGCAAACTGCCGAGGAAAATGATACAAAAGGAGTACTTAATTTTAGAAACGAACTTAGGTCAATCCGGTTTGAAGTTGACCAAGAACTTGGCAACGGCAAAATACTTACATTAACCAGCCTTAAGGAAGGCGAAGGAAAAACTTTTCTTTCCATAAGCTTGGCTTACGCCTATGCCATGACGGAAAAAAAGGTTTTGTTGATAGATGGCAACTTTGCCAACCCATCCATTACAGCCATTGTTAACCCAGTGCACTATCTGGAGGATTATTTAACAGGCAAAGGAACAGCACCCATAGCTACCCAGCATGTTATTGGCTTGTTGGGCAACCGTGGTGGTGGCACAGCATTGGTTGAAATAGCCGGGAAAGGCACCATTCAGCAAAAGCTGGCGGAACTTAAACGCAGTTTTGACATTATTATCATTGAAACCGCCGCACTGAGCGGCCAAGACCGATCGAAAGAATGGCTGCAATTGACAGACAAAGCATTGGGTGTATTTGAGGCCGGTAAGGTTGTAACAGAAGAAAAGGCATTAAGTGTGGAATACCTTGCGGGCTTAGGAACAACATTTACCGGGTGGATATTGAACAAGTTTGTAAGATAGATTGCGTATTTAAACAGTAAAAAAACAGCCATGGCACCATTTTTTTCCGAAATATGGATTGTTATTCAGGTAATAATTGGCTACAACCTTGTTTTGCCATTTGTGCTCTACCTTTTTTATCTGTTAAAAGGCCGGGAAATTGGCACTCCAGTGGCAGGGGCTAACCGCGACTATGCCATAATTGTTACCGCTTATGAGCAAACCCACACTTTGCCAGTGGTAATAGACTCAATATTGGCGGTGAACTACAGCAATTACCTTGTTTACATTGTAGCCGATAATTGTGATGTTTCGCAACTGGTATTTGCCGATGCGCGGGTAATTGTTCTGAGGCCGGAGGAAGTGTTAAAAAGCAACGTTAAGTCTCATTTTTATGCCATTAACAGGTTTAGGCGGCCCCATACCCATCTAACGATTATCGATAGCGACAATTTGGTGGATGCTGCCTATTTGAAAGAACTGGATAAGTTTTTTGATTTGGGTTTTTCCGCCGTGCAGGGGGTAAGGAAGCCCAAAAATTTGGATACCACAATTGCTTGCCTGGATGCCGCCAGGGACATCTATTACCATTTTTACGATGGCGAAGTGCTTTTTAACCTTGGCTCATCGGCCGCACTTGCAGGGTCTGGCATGGCATTTACAACTGAGTTGTACAAGGCGTGCCTCGGCAAAAGCGATATGTCGGGCGCAGGCTTTGACAAAGTGCTGCAATACGAAATAGTAAAAAGAAATTACCGGATAGCGTGCGCACCCGATGCTGTTGTTTTTGATGAAAAGACCTCCAAAACCGACCAGTTGGTAAACCAACGGGCCCGGTGGATAAATACATGGTTTAAATATTCGTGGTTTGGCTTTTCCATTTTAGGCAAAGGGCTGGTAAGGCTTAGTACAAATCAAATTCTTTTTGGCGTAATGCTTTTACGCCCTCCGTTGTTCATTTTCCTCATCATGTCAATGGGCTGTTTGTTTATTAACGCCTTATTACTAAACCCGTTGGCACTTTGGTGGGCAGCCTCGTTTGTATTTTTTGTTGCCGGTTTTATGATTGCCTTGGTTACCTCCCAAACCGATAAAAGGATATTTGCTTCGCTAAAAGACATACCCAAATTTGTTGGTATACAATTACAGTCGTTGCTAAAGGCCCGTAAAGCCAACCAACGGTCAGTAGCCACAAGCCATTTTCATGCTGCCAAAATTGATGATATAAATAAGGGTAACCATGAGATATAACCCGCCGCACGTAGAAACCGAGGATGAAAAAATAGTGGCCAAGGCAAGGGTTGAGAAAATTGCCAGAAAAGTGGCCATTTTAGTGGCATTGGTAAGTGTGTTCGTTTGGTTTGTTAAGATAATATTCTTGTAATGGAAAATTTGTATTTGCCCATCTCAACAGGTGATAAAGCAAAAAAAACGCCAATACCTGTTTTGCTTAAACGGTGGATTAGTGAGCAAAAGCTCGACAATCCGTTCGGGTATATCGTTTTCTTTGCGGCGTCTATTTTATTTGCATTCATTGTATTTAAAATGGGTATTGTTGGCGGGGCACTTGTGATGGTGTTGTTTATTGCCATACCTATTGTGTATGCCGTGGTAGCCTACCCAAATTTTGGCATCTGGGTATTGATGATAATGGCCTACACGTTGTTTTTAATCATGAGTTCAGGCATCAATTTTCCGTTTGGTACACTAATGGATGCCCTCCAAGTATTACTATTCCTTGGGTTTTTTATACACCAGAAGAAAAGGCCCAACTGGGAGGGGCTTAAAGGGCCGGTATCGGTATTAATATTTTTTTGGATTGTTTTCAATGTTATCGAAGTTGCCAACCCGGCTGCTGAAGCCCGCATTGCATGGGTTTATACCATTAGGTCGGTAGCCATTGTTACACTCACTTATTTTGTTTTCCTTTTCAACATCCGCACGGTAGAGTTTATACGGATTATTTTAAAAACTTGGATATTCCTTGCCATGTGGGCCGCATTTCATGGGTTGAAGCAGGAATATATTGGCTTTTCAGCATCGGAAGAGGCCTACTTGCATTCCAGCCCCGATATAGCGGGTTTATTGTTTATTGACGGCCACTGGCGCAAGATGTCCTTCCTTTCCGATCCGGTTGCCTTTTCATATAATATGGTGGTTGGCAGCCTTTTGTGTATGGCGTTGTTAACCGGCCCCATAAAATTTTGGAAAAAAGGGGTGCTGGTTTTTTGCATATTTATAATGCTTTGGGCCATGCTTACCTCGGGTACAAGGGGGGCCTATGTTTTAGTGCCTGTTTCATTACTCATGTTTGCAATACTAAAGTTTAATAAAATGGTGCTTCGCGGTGCCATAGTTGGCGCGGTGGTGATTCTTGGCTTAATATTCGTACCCACATCAAACCCCACATTATACCGTTTTCAATCAGCCTTTAAGCCTTCCGACGACCCCTCGTTCAACGTGCGTAAAGCCAACCAAAAAAGGATACAACCGTATATTTGGGCGCACCCAATTGGCGGTGGGTTGGGGGCAACTGGCGCGTGGGGGCAACGGTTTGCACCAAACTCTTTTTTAGCCCATTTTCCCCCAGACAGTGGCTATGTGCGTGTTGCGGTTGAGCTTGGCTGGTTAGGCCTATTCTTGTTTTGCCTGCTGGTGTTCACTATTTTAAAACTGGGTATTACCAATTATTATCTAATACACGACCCGGAACTTAAAACCTATTGCTTTGCCATGGTATTGATAGTTTTTGCCTATAATATTGGCAACTATCCCCAAGAAGCGTTGGTGCAATTTCCGTCTAACATCTATTTTTACCTTGTTACAGCACTAATAACCATTACCCTTAGGCTTGATAAACAAAAAAACAAACATTTGCATGCAACCCATTGACATGATACAAGATAGGGACTTTGTAATTGTTGGCCAACAGCCATGGGATGTGGAAATTGGCAGTAATTGCAAAAATATCGCCGTTGAATTAAGTCGGCACAATAGGGTGCTGTATGTAAACTCGCCCCTTGACAGGATAACCATGTACCGGCGTAAACATGAGCCAGCGGTAAAAAAACGAATAGAGATAGTGCAAGGCAAGCAAAACGGTTTGGAAAAGATAGCCGATAACCTTTGGACCTATTACCCGGAAAAAATGATTGAGTCCATCAATTGGATAAAATCGCCCGGTTTGTTTAACCTGCTTAACAAACGTAACAATAAAATATTTGCCCGTTGCATACAAAACGATATGGCGCAACTGGGTTTCAACAACGCAATATTGTTTAATGACAATGACATTTTTAGGTGCTTTTATTTAAAGGATTTTTTGAAACCCAAAGTAAGTATTTACTACTCGCGCGATTACTTGTTAACGGTTGATTATTGGAAGCTGCACGGCACCCGGCTTGAGCCAAAGCTGATAGCCAAAAGCGACGTTTGCGTGGCCAACTCCACCTACTTGGCAGATTATTGCCGCCAGTATAACCCGGCATCCTATTATGTAGGGCAGGGCTGCGAGCTGGGGATATTTTCCCAAAGCAGTTATGCCACCCCACAGGATGTTGCGGCCATTGCTAAGCCTGTGATAGGGTATGTTGGTGCCTTACAGGCGTTGCGGCTTGACATTGATTTGTTGGTACATATTGCAACGGCAAAGCCGCAGTGGCAAATAGTGCTGGTTGGCCCAGAGGATGAAGCATTCCGATCGAGCAGCCTGCACCGATTGCCCAATGTGCATTTTTTGGGCAGCAAAGTGCCCGACAGCCTGCCTGCCTACATAAATGCCTTTGATGTGTGCCTTAACCCGCAGGTGATTAACGAGGTTACCAGGGGCAACTACCCACGGAAAATTGACGAATACCTAGCCATGGGCAAACCAATTGTGGCCACGGAAACCGGTTTTATGAAAACAGTTTTCAGCGGGCATACGTATTTGTGTACTTCTGCGGATGGTTACGTGTCGGCCATTGAAAAAGCATTATTAGAAGATAGCCCGCAACTGCAACAACAGCGCAAAGAATTTGCGGTCAGCCATAGCTGGGAGAACAATGTGAGGGAAATTTATAAGGCGGTGAATAGCATCAGCAAGTAAACCAACGCGAAAAACTTCGTTTTTTCAGAAAGCCGCTGATGGCAAAATTCGGTTTAAAAAAAATATCGCGGTAACCATATTTACCCCTACCTTTGCAGCCCAAATTTTCCCACAAGGTCTAACAAGTGCCGCGCCTGAGCGTGGCCGCCAGCAGGGAGTAATCTTTACCGATTATTAAATTATGCCAAAAGTTAAAACAAACTCGAGCGCAAAAAAACGCTTCAAAGTTACCGGCACAGGTGAAATAACCTTTCAAAAAGCTTTCAAGAGGCACATTTTGACCAAGAAATCAAAAAAACGTAAGCGTGCATTGCGCCAAAAAGGTGTAGTGGGCGGCCCAAACAGGGATTTTGTAATGCGTTTATTGAGGTTAAAATAAATAGCCATGCCCCCAAACCTTAAGGGGGGTGATAGAAATGCTGAGGGAATAAACCAATTTATAAAATTTGTTAGTTGTGCCGCCAGTTAGTGAGCCGCTGACTTAAAAATTATAGTATGCCACGTTCAAAAAATGCAGTAGCATCTAGGGCAAGAAGAAAAAGAATACTTGACCAAGCCAAAGGTTTTTACGGTAAACGTAAAAACGTTTATACCGTTGCCAAAAATATTGTTGAAAAAGGTTTAACATACAGCTATGTAGGCCGTAAGTTGAAGAAGCGTGAATACCGCCAATTGTGGATTGCACGTATTAACGCCGCCGCAAGGGAAGAAGGTATTACTTACAGTGAATTTATTAACAAACTTAGCGTTAAGGGTATCGACATTAACCGCAAGGTTCTTGCTGACTTGGCGATGAATGAGCCAGCGAGCTTTAAGGCACTTGTTGCTTCAGTTAAATAAATTATACTTAGTATCAAGCTACTTGAAACTATATTAACCGTCCCGTAAAACGGGGCGGTTTTTTTTATTTAATTATTTGTGTAATCTTATACATTTGTACCGGAAAAATTTTTCTTCATATAATTTAATGCACCCAAGGGGATGAATAATACCTACACCGACCTGGTGAAGCAAACCTTCCACTTTCCACAAGATGATTTTGATGTTGACGACAATGGCTACTTACAGTTTAACGGTGTTGACCTTAGGGCACTAATTGAGAAATACGGCACACCCTTAAAACTTAGCTACCTGCCAAAGATTGGCAGCCAAATAAACAAAGCCAAGGAAATGTTTGACAAAGCTTTCAAGAAGCACAAATATGAAGGCAAATACTTTTACTGCTATTGCACCAAAAGCTCGCACTTTTCTTTTATAGTGGAAGAAGCACTAAAGCACGAGATACACCTGGAAACTTCCTACGCCTACGATATTGAAATAATAAACCGTTTGTACGAGCGCAGGAAGATTACAAAGGATACATTCATCATCTGCAATGGCTTCAAACAAAAATCTTATACCTCCCGCATTGCACGGCTAATAAACACTGGGTTTAAAAATGTGGTACCCATTTTAGACAATAAAGAAGAGCTTACGGCCTACAGGCGCAGTGTTCGCCAGCCTTTTAAAGTGGGCATACGTGTTGCTGCTGAGGAAGAGCCTACTTTTCCATTTTATACATCGCGTTTAGGCATCAGGCCCAAGGATATTTTGGAGTTTTATGTGGATGAAATTGAAGGCAACGAGGATAAGTTTCAGCTGAAAATGTTGCATATCTTTCTTAACAAAGGCATTAAGGACGATATATACTACTGGAGCGAATTGAATAAAATCATCAACCTGTACTGCCAGCTTAAAAAGATTTGCCCTGAACTGGATTCAATCAATATAGGCGGCGGCTTCCCTATTAAGCATTCGTTGGGTTTTGAGTATGACTACCAGTTTATGATTAACGAAATTGTTGGCAACATTAAAAAGGCCTGCAAAAAGTCTAAAGTGCCGATGCCCAATATTTATACTGAGTTCGGCAGCTACACGGTAGGGGAGAGCATGGCACACATTTACAGTGTTATTGCCGAGAAAAACCAAAACGACCGCGAAACCTGGTACATGATTGATTCCAGCTTTATCACCACCCTGCCAGACACTTGGGGTATAGGTGAAAAGTTTTTGATGCTGCCGGTTAATAAATGGGATAACGATTACCAGCGCGTAGTACTGGGCGGTATTACCTGCGACAGCCACGACTATTACGATAGTGAGGAGCATATTAATGAAGTGTTCCTGCCAAAATTGACACATGAAAAAAATACGGGAGATTCCCCGAATATCGAACCCCTGTACGTTGGCTTCTTCCATACGGGTGCTTATCAGGATCAGATAAGCGGGTACGGCGGCATTAAGCATTGCCTAATACCATCGCCCAAACACATTATTATTGGGTACGAAAAATCGGGCAAGCTGGTGGACTGGGTGTACGCCAAGGAGCAAACGGCGCAAAGCATGCTAAAAATACTCGGCTACCTTTAAATTAATTTGTCCAAACCAGCGGTTGCTCGTGGGCGTGGCTTTAAATATTCATGTAAAGAGAATTGCAGCCAACGTTGGCGGCAATTCTCTTTATATCCTACAACAGCAGCAGTTATGGGAATATGCCCAGTTCTGCATAAGCCGTACCAACCTTATTGATGGCTACCACATAAGCTGCCGTGCGCATGTCAGGTATCGATGGATTGGCTTTCCATATTGACATTATTTCCCTGGTTGCTTCCACCATGGTTTCTTCCAACCCGCTGTGTACCAAATCTGCTTCGCTAGCACCATGTTCAATAACCTTCCGTTCTTGTTCGTTCACGGTTTTGCCAGTCAGTTCCTCAATCTGGCCAATGATATGCTTGTTCATATTCTCGGTAAAGCGTTTTTCCATACGCCCATACCGCACGTGGCTAAGGTTCTTCAGCCATTCAAAATACGATACGGTTACACCGCCTGCATTCAAGTACATGTCGGGTATTATCAATGTACCCTTTGCCACCAATATTTCATCTGCTTCTGGTGTTAATGGCCCGTTGGCTGCCTCACCAATAATTTTTGCCTTTACCCTACTTGCGTTTTCGCCATTTATTACGTTTTCTAAGGCGGCGGGTATCAATATGTCGCAGGCCAGCTCCAATGCCTCACTGCTTACCAATATGTTCTCTGCCCCCGGGAAATGGAGGATGGAGCCTGTTTTTTTACGGTGCTGAAATACTTCCTCTTCATTCAGCCCATCCGCATTGTAAATAGCCCCTTCATATTCGGCTATCGCTACCACTTTTGCGCCGTGTTCCCTAAAAAATTTCGCCGAATAATAGCCCACATTGCCCAAACCTTGAACCACAACCTTTTTGTCTTCCACGCCAACAGTAAGGCCTAAGTCACGCATTACATCCTCCATCATACACACTTCGCGCACGCCAAAAAATACGCCCATGCCCGTAGCCTCTTTCCTGCCCTTAACGCCGCCTTGGGTTATAGGTTTGCCGGTAACGCAGCCTGCCGCGTCTATTTCACCCGGCCGCATGGTTGAATAAGTGTCCAGTATCCAAGCCATTTCACGTTCGCCGGTGCCATAGTCTGGGGCGGGTACATCGGTGCCTGGGCCAATAAAGTTTTTCTTTACTAACTCAGATGTGTACCTGCGGGTAATTTTTTGCAGCTCAAACTCACTATACTTTCTCGGGTTGATTTTAATGCCGCCCTTGCCGCCGCCGAATGGCACATTTACGATGGCGCATTTGTAAGTCATTAGCGCGGCCAATGCCATCACCTCGTCTTGGTTAACGGCCTCACTAAAACGTATACCGCCTTTGCAGGGTGCTTTGTGGTGGCTGTGCTGCACACGGTAAGCCTCAATTACCTCAATGGTGCCGTCGTCCCTTTTAATGGGGAATTTCATTTGGAACACCGCGTTACATACTTTAATCTGTTCAAGTAAGCCCGCTTCCCATTTGGTAAACTTCGCGGCTTTGTCAAAACTTTTGGTAACGCTTTCGAAAAAACTATACGTTTGTTCTGTCATAAGATGTTTTTTATATTGCAATCGTTAGAAAAAACTAATGAACGTTTGTTATTTTAAAATATGTAAATTTTCCATATTTGTTCCTCCGAAAAAGTATTTTCGGCTCGTATAAATGATAATGGTAAATAAAAAAGTAAAAACTTGGCGGCGTATTATTCCCGCTCTAGCTTTTTAATTTTCCGCTCCAAACTAAGCATGTATAAAAATAACCCGGTTATAATGATGGCTGCGACCGTAATAACCACATAAATTTTGCCATTGCTGCGCATAAAATCAGCAGAATCGTTATTACTGGAATCTTGGGCCATGGCCACCAAGTTTACTAAGCAAAACGCTAAAAACATTCCCGATCTTTTAATAAGCTTATCCATTATTTGTTCTCTTTTCTATTATTAAATGTAGCCTTACACGCAAATTTGTTATCCAAACACCGGTCAATGTCCAACCAAGTACACCCAGCCATAAAAACAGGGTAATTACTGCCGCAGAATCGTTGGGGTTTAAGCCAGGGTTTCCGTTTGCACCTTGGCCGCCCGGGTGTAGTGATTCCGACATCCGGGGTAGTATCCAAATGGTAGGGAAAAGCATAGCAAAAGCAAAAATATTGTACACAGCGCCAATTTTAGCCCTATTGTCCGCATCCACAATGGAACCGCGCAATACAAAATAGGCCAAATATATCAGGAGGGATATTGCGGCACCTATTAATTTAGGATCGCTCTTCCAAATGGAAGCATCACCCCACTGGTAGGTTGCCCACACCGCGCCCGTTATCAAACCCAATATGCAGTACACCGTGCCAACCCTTGCAAATTCCAAGGCATTGTAATCATGACTTGTTTTCGGACTCCTGAGGTATTTGATGGAGTATACCACCGAAACAACGTAAAATATCATCATGCCAAACCACATAGGCACATGGAAGAAGGTGTTGCGCACAGATTCCTGCAATCTGCCTTGCAGCACCGGCACCTTAACCAAAAAACCCACTGTGCAAATGCAGAGCAACGCTAAGTAGGCTAATATTTTCCACCAATTTTTGGCAATCATGTATGTTTGTTTAACAGCAATTGTAATACAGATACCTGTGCAATGTTGCTTTGTTCAGCGGGGCAAAATTAGGGGTAAAGGGCGTGTTCTTCCAAAACTTAGTTTTTAGTCCACGGGCCATAGGCAATTGTCCATGTTCCCTAGGAAAAAATATGCGGAATATTGGTTTACCCGTTCCAAGCCCCTGTTTAGGGGATGCGGGTACCGGTTTCAATCTTTCCACAAAAAAGGGAATAATATCAATGATAGCACCACTATCATCACATCAAGCCCTACCAGCAATGCCACCATTTGCCAAATGCCACCTTGTATAACCGGCGAAAACGCCGTATTGGATATTTTACCCAACAGCAACAGCTGCGGGATGATGATGGGGAAACCCATAATGGCCATTAAGGCAGCCTGTTGCTGCGCCTTGGCGGCTATCGCCGAAAGAAAGGTAAAAACAAGGCTCAGCCCCATGCCGCCTAAAATACTGGTGCCGGCAAATGCCCAAAAATGGGTGATGGGGTTATCTAAAAGCACGACGAACACCAACAGGCTCATTAAACTCATAATCAGCATCAGGGCCACATTAAAAATAAGCTTCGAAAGTATAAAGTCGCCCGCGCCAGCGACGGAATAAAAATAGAGCATGCGCCCCCGGCTTTCCTGCAAAAAACTTTTGGCCACGGCGTTAACACAAACAAACAATTGTACAATCCAAAAAAGGCTGTTCCATACAGTAGCCTCTGGCTTGCCCATAGACAGGTATACGATAAAAATGGTGCTGGCTAAATACAACAATATACCATAAAAGGTGTACTGCTGGCGCACCTCCAGCAGAAAGTCCTTTTTAATCAACGTAATTATGCGGTTGGTTGGCTTTGGCATATTCGCGCAAAAATAAACCTGCCAATGCATAATTCTGTTAACTTTATTTTTTGTACCAAAATAATATGCGATTGATTAAAACATGTACGCTTGCGGTGGCGATGGTACTGCTTACACATTTTGCCCTTGGCCAGATCATCAATATTGACAAAACAGATACTGCGGCCTACCAGAAAAAGGCTATTTGGAACGGTAATGTTGCCTTGGGCCTAGAGGTAGACAAGGAGAAAAAAACACTTTTTGACGGTAGCAATTTTGTAGATGCCTCATTGCAAAAAAACAAGGAGTTGTTTGTATTTTCTTCGTCGGATAGGTTTACATATGACGGCAGCACCAGTTTTTTAAACACCGGGTATGTGTATTTGCGGTGGCGGCACGATTTTAAAGCACAGCTGCACCCAGAAACCTTTGTGCAATTTCAATGGGATGCGAACAGGGGTATGCGACACCGGTATGTGGCCGGTGCAAACCTGCGGTATAATTTTTGGCACCGGCGTGAATGGGAAATGACCTTTGCCACGGGTGTTTTTTATGAGGACGAGCTTTGGGATTATAGTGCCGTTGATTCGGCCCTAGTGCCGAAAAATACCGTAAACAAGGCATCAAAGCAAATTAACAGCAACTCCTATATGAAATGGGAGGGGAGTATCTCCAAAAGCAGCTCGATAGCAGTTGTTATATTTTACCAAGCCCCGTTTGGTGAGTTTTTTAGCCCCCGCATTTCTATGAACGTACATTTTGATGTGGAAGTTACCAAGCATTTTGCTTTGGGCA
This sequence comes from uncultured Parafilimonas sp., assembly GCA_903882935.1. Classification (GTDB taxonomy): domain Bacteria; phylum Bacteroidota; class Bacteroidia; order Chitinophagales; family Chitinophagaceae; genus JABDFW01. The sequence continues at coordinate 28,379 of CAIRZB010000104.1, forward strand.
TATTGTACAACGGCCTATACGATGCCAAACCGGTTGTGCCGATATTTAAGTTTTACTACAGCTTTGCTAACAGTTTAGTGTTTAAGTTTTAACCCACCTGGTGGTATGCGGGTAATGTATTTTGGCGGGTTTAATAGTATGGATAATACTTTCAGGAGTTTAATGCACGCTGTATTTCGGACCAAAAACTACTATCTACAATTGGTATACAGCCTATATGAAAAAACGGTAGCCATATTTCTTGCCTATTGATACTATCTCCTTATTCTTTTACCTATTTTTTTAACGGTATATAGTTAAATGTCAATTAGTTACGGGTATTGTTATAATAAATACTATCCTCGTTGCTAGAAGGCTTGGCTAATTTGCAGGCTTTAGACCTTAATGGAAACCAATTTACCGACACCAAACCAGCGCAAATAGGCGATCTTGCCAACCGCTGGCGGTACGTTGGCAAACAATACCTACAAATGGTACAAGGATGGTGCCGTTGTAGCCACCACCACTGGTGACTCCATCTTTGCCCCTCTAACAGGCAGTAAATATTTTGTTGTGGTTACCAATAGTGTTGCTGACGCGTTAACCCTTTACAGCGTTAGAATCACCATTATTGATGCGCTGGTATTACCGGTAACCTGGCTAAACTTTAGCGGCAACCTTTATCTTATTATTAGCTTACCTACTTCAACTTCATCTGGGCAAAATATGGGTGGTCTGGGTTTACGATTAACTCCTGCCGTTGTTGGTGTATCAATACGTCCATGTCTTCCAAGGGTATCGCACCCAATAGTGGTTCGCTGCTTCCGGGCAATACCATCGCGCGGCAGGTGGTCTGACGGTTCTTAAAACGCAGTTCCACACCGCTAACCACATCACATTCTATTATCCTGCCATCGGCTGTTTCTGCCTTTCGTTTTTCTGTGACTGGATATTGCAGTTGTTCTTGGATGGATTCGTTTATACAAAGCATGATGCTTCCCGTGTCAACCAACATGTTAACATGCATTTTTCTTACTTCATCTTCGCCAATAATGTACCTTCTTGCATTTTCTAAATCGTATCCGTTTATCAACTCAACATCTGCATACACAAGGCCCATAGGTTAAATGTTTAGCCAAAAATACACAGTTCGTTTAAAGGAAGCAGCGAACACATTGCTTTACCGATACATTTTCTGCAACCATCAATGCCTGTCCAATGATGAAAAGATTGATCATCACCCGTTACTCCACCGCAGTCAACTCCAATACCGAGCTGGAAAGAGCCTCATTCAAATACCATTCAATGCCTTGTTTCATCAGGTAATCGCCACTGAAAACCTGGCCGCTTCGGCGGTAGGCGAGGACGTTAGATTTATAAGGATTATTCCCACAACACGACTTACGTTCAAAATTAAATAATGTTTTGATCTATCAATATTTCCCTGAACTCATCCAAACGGACTACTTTGATTTGTGGGAAAGGCGTTTGCTTGAGTATATTAAAATGGCTGTCGTTGCTTACGATATAATCTGCATTTGCTGCAAATGCACAGTCAACAAATTTATTATCATCTTCATCGTTGGTTAAAATTCTCATGTTAAAATAAACTACTACGAACCGTGCCGTGGAAAGCTCTAAAAGTGATCTTACAACGTTTACGGCAACTTCGGGATGCCAATGTATGGCAATTTGCTCTTCGTATTCATGTAAAACTTCACCAGTAAAGGCAATATTAATTCTCTTTTCAATAATTGCTTTGTATAGCCAATGATATTTTGACCTGTCTGAAACAGATACCAATAAAACATTTGTATCAATAACTACAAGCAATATAACTAAGATTTTTCATCAAGCCATTTATCCATGTCGGCATCCGTAAAGCCACGGCTATCCCAAACCTCATTCGCTTTGGCAATCGCTTTTTCTGCATAAAACCTGGAAAGCAGGCTTTTCAGTTCATCCATTTCAATCTCGGTCAAGCCCGTACTGTAAAGCCTCATCAATTCTATTTGTATATTGGTAAGTGGTAGTGTAAGTTCCGTCATTTCCTAACTTTTACATCATAAAATTAGCAATTTTTTGATAAAACTCCAAAGTTACTGCACCGCAGTCAACTCCAATACCGAGCTGGAAAGAGCCTCATTCAAATACCATTCAATGCCCTGTTTCATCAGGTAATCGCCACTGAAAACATGGCCGCTTTGGCGGTAGGCCGGTCGGTTGTCATTCGTTAGGTTTATTTCCTGCACTTTATATTTCTTGTTAGCATCTAGGCCATTTAACAATATTTTGGGGTATACGTCGGCAAACCGGGACTGAATGTTAAAGGCAAACAACACGGCCTTGTTTTTTTGTTCATCGGTGTACATCAACGAGGAACAATTGTTTTGCCAAGGCGATATAAGCCTGTACAAACTGCCAAACCCAATTAGGTTTTGCAGGCGGCCAAAGTTAGCCACGGCTTTTTGGCAGTAGGCCAGTTCCTCTGGTTTTAAGCTGGCTACCTGAATGTCGAAGCCCAGCTTACCCATGCTGGCAACATCCGTACGGAATTTGATGGATTGCTTGCCCCACGATGTTACGTGCGCACAAATAGTGGCTGCTGGAAAAAAGTATGAGTAACCCCATTGTATGTAAATGCGGCTGATGGCATCCGTATTGTCACTTGGCCAAAACTCCTGGAAATATTTTAAGCCACCGTACTCTGCACGTCCGCCGCCACCGGAGCATAACATCATTTCCAAATCAGGGTATTGGGCACGTACTTTTTGCAGCACGTTGTATAAACCTCTCACGTAGTCCACATACAACTGGCCCTGCTTGTCGCCCAAGTAGGTGGAGTAAGTATTGCTCATATACCTATTACAATCCCATTTTATGTAGGCAATGTTTTTGTTTAATTGCATAACCTTGTCCACAACGCCAAACACGTGTTCCTGTACTGCAGGGTTGGTCAGGTCAAGTACCAACTGGTTACGGCGCAGGTTTTCGGGGCGGTTCGGCAGCTTAATTATCCAGTCGGGGTGCTTTTCGTATAACTCGCTTTTGGGGTTTACCATTTCAGGCTCCAGCCAAATACCAAACTTTACACCCTTGGCTTCCGCTTGATTAACCAAGCTGCTAATGCCGTTGGGCAGTTTTTTGGCATTGGCATCCCAATCACCCAAGCCAGCATTATCGTTGTTGCGGGGGTATTTGTTGCCAAACCAGCCGTCGTCCAATAAAAATAGGTCAACACCCAATTTTTTGGCATCATCAAAAAGTGCATTTAGTTTTTGCTCATCAAAATTGAAAAATGTGGTTTCCCAGTTGTTTAACAGTGTTTGGCGGTGTTGCTTAGCATGATATATACCGTAGTTTAATGCCCAGGCATGCAAGTTGCGGCTCGCCTGTCCTTTCCCGTTTTTAGTATACGTGTATATGAAAGAAGGGGTGGTAAAAGTTTCATTGGGGTTTAACTGATAGGCGCTGGCGTATGGGTTTATACCCGGCTGTATTTGAAGCAGGTCTTGAAAATCCTCGCTGTAGCGCACATTTTCAAACAACAGGCGGAAGTTGCCGCTCCAGGCCAGTGTGCCCGCTATAACTTCACCGGTTTCTTCCTCGGCGGGTTTGTTGATGGATAGCAGGAAGGAGGGGAGGTCAAAGTTTGTTGCCCTGCTGCCAAGCTTGCTTTCAATGCTGTGTATGCCTTCGGGCAGGGGTGTTTCTTCCATGCGCATTTCATTGCCCCAATCGCCATAAAAATGGGTGAGGAAGTATTTTTGTTCTTTCAACTGTAGTTCCGCGGATGCATATCGGTTTAAGGTTACGGCAGCTTTTTCTGTGTGTTTAATGGTTGTCCATTGTTCAATCACGTTTTCGGCCTGGTAAGCTTTATAATGCAGTGTTTCCTCAAAAGGGTACACAGGGTCTTTTAGGGTTATATGTGTAATGGTGGTGTTATTATCGGGCTGCTCGCTGCTAACGTTGTCAAAAAGTAATTGCACGGATGGGTTGCCATCGGCATGGGTTACCTGTATGGCGGGTTCGCGTACCACGCTCATATCGCCCTGTACAAAAGCATCAATGGGTGTGGGTTTAATTTTATTGTATTCGTCTGTGTGCAGCAGTGCTTCGCCAAAATACACCTGCTCCAACTTTTTCTCCTTGGTAACAGTGTACACCAACGCTGTTTTTGGGGTTTGGATGACGATTTGCTGCTGTGCGTGAATGGAAAGGATTCCAGCAATCAGGATACCGGCTGTAAGTAATAGCTTTTTCATAATGTATTGCCCTCGTTTTGGAACGGCAATATACGGCATGCATTTGAACGGGGGATATGCGTGCTGACTAAAAAGTGTAAGAAATACAATAATTCGGTAAAATGGGGGATGGGGGTAAAAGGTTTTCAAAAATACCCGGAGTGGGAAATTCGCAATAAAACGAAGTGCCTTCCCCTTGGGAATTGTTGTAACAGAAAATTTATATTTTTGCTTATGCCGAAGGTGTATGAGGATTTTGGTTTGATTTTTTCTTCTATTCAAACGGATATTTGCCAATACATGTGCATGTGTCCTTTGCGCAGTATGAAAGCAAAATCGAATTGGAACATGAAAACGGGGCTTTAAAAGGCACGAACATTTTAGACATGAAGGGGCGGCAACCATTACCGGCAGCCGAATAGAACGAAGCCGTAAGGTTTGTGGAGAAATACCATGAAGGAATTGTGGGAAAATGGACAGATTTTTTTGTTAAAAACAAAAAAGTAAAGTGCGAGGTTGTTAGGAAGAAAATAAAATAAATAATGATAATAGCTGTTTCAGAGGCTTTTTATAAGGAAGATTATAAGCTGGATGTTGTATTTACTGACAGTAGAAAACGTGTGGTTAATTTTGGGCCATTTTTAAGCAGCCACAGCCATCCCCAATACAATAAATACAAAAAGCCTCATCACTTTAAAAAATTTAAAATTGAAAATGGCAATATTGTTTGGGGTAAAGACTGGGATATGATTTTTCCGGTAATAGATTTGTATGAAGGGAAAATTAATTGAGTATCCTAAGATAAGTTATCTCCTTCACCAAACCATTTCACCCATGCAACCATACATAGCCATACTGCGCGGCATAAACGTAAGCGGCCACAACAAAATACCAATGTTGGAACTGAAAGCTATGTTTGAAGGCTTAGGTTATAAAAATATTGTAACCTACATTCAAAGCGGTAACGTTATTTTTAAGACGGCGAAGCCAAAGGACGATACGGTTATTGCCAGCAAAGTTGAAGCAGCCATTAAACATACCTTCAATTATACTGTACCCGTTATAATAAGAAGCCTGCAGGAAATGGAAACCGCCATAGCAAACAACCCATTTATTGGCCAAGATGGTATTGATATCGAAAAATTTCATATTACATTTCTTGCATCCGCGCCGGATACAGCAAGTCTCGAAAAAATAAGCCAATACGATTACCCGCCCGATAAATTCGTCATCTTACAAAAAGAGGTATACTTGTATTGCCCCGGAGGCTACGGCAACACCAAACTATCCAACACTTTTTTTGAGAACAAATTAAATGTAACCGCCACCACGAGGAACTTGAAAACAGTGAATAAATTATTGCAACTAATTGATAAATAACAGGTAATATGCCCTAGTGCTTATTTTTTCTGCAAATTTTTCAAATTGACAGCTATATGCCCGAAGGTAACTGCTATCAATTTTTACCCCCTCCGTAGGCCTATTATTTCCTCTGTCATCTCCAACGAAAACTCATCGTCCTCCGGCGTTAACCATTCCAAGGGCAACGCAAACTCATCTATGTTGTGCAGTACGCCAGATATGGCCGTTGTCGCATTTTTATAAGCGTTTTGTACCATTTTTGTGGTCTCGGCCAATTCCTTTTTTGTGATGTCTTTAGAGATGGCCAGCCCGCAGGTTTTATCAGGCAACGCGATATAGTAACCGTTTGGGAAGGCAATGTCCAGTTCATGCGAAAGCAACACCCTGCTGCTGCCCAGCCCGTCCGCATTCAGGAAAACGATAAAAATAAGCCGTTTTCCGTCACTGCTCATTTTATGCTGCGTAAAGGAAATCTCGTTTTCATTGATGGAAAGGCGCAGGTTTTCAAATGTTTGGGTTTCCCAGCCGGGCATCCTGCGGCCCATTGTTTTATACAAATAGGGGGTCACATATTCTAACGGTTCCTCGCCGTCGATGATCACCCAGGTCAACACAAATGCTTTATTTGCAAGAACATAATGGCACATTTTCTTGGTTCGCTCGGTATAAAAGCTAGTAGGTACGATGAGGGGGAAGATGTTATCAAGGTTCATTTTACGCGGCAGCAGGCTGTTAAAGACTACGCCATAGTGGGAAAGGTAGGGCTTTTAGGGCGAGTGGAAAAGCCAAAGTATTTTGTGGGATTACCTGGCAGTTAAAAAGTTGGCTATGTTGAGTACAGTTTAGTTATGCCATTTTTTATCAAAAAGAACGGCCTTTGTGCCTAATTTAAACATTTTACATTTTGAAAATAAAATTGTTATTTCGACAAATATTAGTTAACCTGTTATATAAAAAACTGTGTAATTAATGCAACAAAACCTATTTGGTTAGGTGATAACAAACCTTAATAACATTATCCTCTATAACACAAATAATGTAATGATTAAGCCGCTCGAAAAAACAAGCTTTACAGTGGAAAAGTATTCTTTAAAGAAAATATATCGAGGGCTAGCTTTTATAATTGCAGCCTTGATGCTCTTCAGCTGCCATACTGCCAAAATCGCGACCTCGGCTTCCAAAGTAGGCACTGTTTGGGCAGGTGACAATAATCCGTCTTTACCCGATCCCGCGCCAATGCCTCCTGCTCCGCCAACACTGCCAGTAGGGTCGGTACCTTTCGGTGATACAACTAACCTAGAAGAGGTAAAAACAAGCTTTCCCATGTCAAATGGGCCTTTTGAGCCAAACTGGCCATCTATACATTCCAATTATCCGGAGGATGCCACCAATTGGCTCCGTGAGGCAAAATTTGGTATTTGGGTACATTTCGGCCCCCAAGCTGGGGGTGAAAGCGGCGATTGGTTTGCCAGAAAAATGTACAGGAGGATCGTTTGGCGTACAAAAACCACCTTGAAAAGTACGGTTCCCCGGTAGATTCCGGCTATAAGGAGGTTTTGCGCGATTGGAACCCGGAAAAACTTAACCCGGCCTGGTACGTCAATCTCTACAAACAGATAGGCGCCCGCTTTTTATTGATACAGGGTGTTCACCATGATAACTTTGATTTATGGAACTCCAAATACCAACCGTGGAATTCAGTAAACATAGGCCCCCACCGTGATCTATTGGGCGAATGGGCCAGTGCCATAAAAGCCAGCGGAATGCATTTTGGGGTGGCCTTTCACCATGAGTATACGTGGTGGTGGTGGCAAACTGCTTTCAGGAACGACACAAAAGGCCCTAATGCAGGTAAAATGTACGATGGCAGGTTAACGTTGGCAGACGGTAAAGGAAAATGGTGGCAAGGCCTAGACCCCAAATTATTATACGGCATTAATCTGAGGGAATATAAAGGCATCGACCAATTTGAGTGGAATTTGCCCAGTGGTATTTTTTCGCGCCACTTAGACTATGCAAAATGGTATGTTGACAGGTGGGCCTTGCGGATGCTGGATGTGGTTAGTAAATATGACCCGGATTTTATTTATACGGATGGAAATAGTACCCAGCCCTTCAGCGGATGGAATAGTGGAACAGGTTACAAATGTGATGCCGACCAGCGGGTTTTGGCGTCGTATTTCAACCATGCTTTGGCTAAACACGGAAAAGTGGATGTGTTCAGCATCACCAAATTTCATCCGGCGGGCCAGAACGGTGTTGTCACAACGTTCGAAGGCTGGTACCCTGACAATGTGAAGACCGACCAGCCCTGGCTAGGGGAAAACGCAGTGGGCGACTGGTTTTACGGGCCTAATTATGTGTATGATGCTTCTTCAGTTATCCACTTTTTATTAGAGTATGTATCCAAAGATGGTGCCTATGCCGTTAGCATACCCATTATGCCCGACGGGTCATTAGATACGGCTTGCCTTAAAATGTTATACCAAATAGGGGATTGGATGAAAATTAATGGTAACGCTATTTATGGCAGCAAAGGGTGGAAAATAGCGGGTGAAGGGCATGGTGGCAAGTTGCGTTCAATACCCGGTGGCAATATTGGTAAGGAACAGGCAAATTTTACATTCTCCCCCGAAGACTTACGTTTCACCGTGGGAAAAGATGGCGGCTTTAATGTATTTACTATGATGATTCCCGCGCCAGGGTCGGAAATAGTAGTACATTCTCTAGGTACCCAACAGCAAGACGCTTGGAAAATAAAATCGGTTAAGCTGTTAGGCAGTGATGCAACTGTTGTTTGGAGGCAAACTGAAGAAGGCCTCCATATCGTGATACCTGATGTAAGCAATTTTAGGACTTCGCTTTGTTTTACGATAAAGTAAACACTGTAATGATAATGTGAGCTTTTGGCCTATCAATACTGGTAATTTTATCAATATTGGTAATATTCGCGCCCCTACATATATTTAGTTGCTGTTTTAAGCATGTTTTTTATATGTTGGGGCTTTTTGTTACATACCTCCAAAACAGGCTACGGCCAAATTACACTTTATTCCATTCGTTAAAAAAACATTCCTACCCGGTGGTTTCTCACATTGCGGCATTCTAAGCTGCGTGGTAGTTTTACATTCTCAAGTATATTTTACAGCACTAACCTTTTACTGAAAAACCAAATCCTACCTTCTTTTTGCCGGTTTGCCACAAGCCTGTGTATGGTGTGTTATGCACACTAGCTGGGGTACAAACCATGTCCGCACCGTTGTAAACTTTCCATCAACGCCTTTACAGGAGAAACGCTGAAAATCCGTAACAGAGTAAGCACGCGGATGCCGAAAAGCGCATAGAGTAGGCACATTGAACCAGTTAAATCTAATGATGTATGCCAACGTTAACGTATGAGTATGTGTATTTCGCCGCAGGCGGAAGCCATACCCGCCAGCCAAGGGTAATTAATGCTTATGGCGGTTTTACACCCATCCCCGGCCTTAATTCGGCGGGTTCTGCCACTTTGCAAACAGGTACGTTTTTCCAAATTTCGCCGGCAGCACTGCCTGCTACTGAATTAATTGCGGGTGTTACCTATCATTTTTCTTTTGTAAATGTGTCTGGCCTAACACAAGGCGGCCTTAATTCGTTCGACCATAATGTGGCACCACCGGCAGGTACGGTGGGTACCAGCCCTGTAAAAGTATTGGTGGTGTACGTGCCCGAAGGCGGCCTTGGAGGAAATGGTGGCTCAGGCGCGGTGATTGACGCCTTTGACGACACTACCGGCAGCTTGGTGAACGACACTTTTGTTACCGTAAGCACCAACGGCTCGCCAGACGCAGCACAAACTGCCAGTGGCAACGTGGATGGTTTTGTGGATACTACGTATAACGCCGAAACCATTACGGCATTAGGCCATATTATGCCCACCAATGCCAATTTTACAAAATGGGTAAACCTGGGCAGCCCTCTTGCGCTGCCTGCTGGGCATAATCTTTTTGTTGGCGAGGGCGTTACTGTTTATGCACTGGCATTTTACAAAAACCCAGCGCCAAAAACTTGGTTTAAGGATATAAAAGATGTAAAGGAGCATGTTAAAGAACACAAAGAACTACTGTTTGACAAGCACCAAGTACTGGAAGGGCCTAGTAAGCATTTTGGCAAAGAAAAAGACGGAAAGGAGATAGTGGAGAACCCCGGTGACCCTGTTTATCAAGGCGACCCGGCTTTTTTTGCGGGTGAGATAAACAGGCTAAGCCAAGCAATAGCAAGGGTGGAGGCTACGCTGGAGGCAAGCATAAGGGGTCAGGCTTTTATTAAGCAAGCCGACAGGCCAGAAGTAGGTAAGTCAATTGCGCAAAGCGAGGAAGAAACCGATTAAACCGCACAACTTGGTACTTGTAGTAAGCAATATTGCCAATGAAGCCGCAGCAACCTTGGTAGATGAGTTTCCACCGGGTTGCGCGGCTTTAATAACGGCATCCAATTTTTACCAATCATTCAAATTAGGCGTTGGTGTTAATGCATTTTCCGCGTCGCGGCTTACCATTAATGGCCGGGAGATGGCCGCAGCCGATATAACAGGCGTGGTTTGCACTATCACAAACTTTTTTCCGCAGGAGTTTTATTATATACAGCCTGCCGACCGCCAATATGTTTGTGCCGAAATGAATGCTTTTTTTACGTATTTTTTACATGAGCTGGCCTGCAAAAAAATAAACCCGCCGTCTGTGCGTTCGTTTTCGGGGTTGTGCCTGCATAAAATGGAATGGTTGAAAAAGGCCCATGCACTAAACATACCCGTTTGGCCTTTGCGTTTAAAAAATGGCACTCATGAGGGTGAAACCCAAAACATGGATGCCATTACCGTTTGTAAGTATACCATTATTTCGGGCCAAATGGTAGGCAGCAAGCCCCCGCCAGCCGTACAGGGGTACCTGCATGCCTTACAGCATGCCTTCTGCCTGCCGTATTTGCAAGCCTTTTTTGTGGCAACAAGCGATGGTGCTTATCATTTGGCTGACCTACTGTCCGTGCCGGCTATCAGCAGCCCAGTAAACCGTGCGGCAATTATTCAATTCTTTTCTAAAAACAATGTGTATGATTCTTTTATGGGGCCTGAAGGCAGACGCACCGATGGGTATGGTGCACACAGCGCTTGAAGAGGCCGGCGCAGATTTCTTTTTCTTGGACCACAAAAAAATATTCAGTGCCGATATAGAATATTCTTTTTGCCCTACCAACGGCACACAGAGCAGGCTGTATTCAAACGGCAGGCAGCTTGACCTGGCACAGGTAACTGCCGCCTATATACGGCCCTATAATTTTAGGGATTATAAGGAAATGGAAGGCAAGGAGCCCAATAGCCCTGAGGCGGAGAAAGCAGCAGGTTTTGAACAACAATTAATGTCGTACTTAAATGCCTCAGATGCTTTGGTGATAAACAGGCAGGATGCCTCAGCTACCAACAACTCGAAGCCCTACCAGCTGTCGGTTATCCGCAAGGCTGGCTTTAGCATACCGGAAACGTTCATTTCCAACGACGGCTTGTTGGTGCGGCAGTTTTTAACCCACACTGGGGAAGCTGTGTACAAGTCAATCAGCGGGGTAAGGAGCATTGTGCACAAGGTGGCAAACGAGCAACTGGGTTTTATGGATGATGTGCAGTGGTGCCCCACGCTTTTTCAAAAAGTGGTGCCGGGCATCAATTACCGTGCGCATGTGTTTGAAAAGGAGATTTACACAGTAAAAATAACCTCCGACAGCTTGGATTACCGCTATGGCAAAACCACTATGGAAGGGGTGGAGCTTCCCACTGCGGTAGCAGACACATGTTACCGGCTCAATGCCATGCTGGGCCTGCATTTTTCGGGCATTGACCTAATGCGCACCGACGATGGCGAGTGGTTTTGCTTTGAGGTAAACCCGTCGCCCGCTTATTCCTATTTCCAGCTAAACAGCGGGCTGCCCATCAGTGCGGCACTGGCAAAGTTTATGATGGATGCGGGTTAAAAATTGATGCGGAGTAATGCTGGAAAGCCTAAAAATGGTAAAACGCTGACATTTAAATGGTTGCACTGGGGTAGTTTTGTGGCTTTAAAACAAGGTACATAGCAACATGCCAAGACCAGGTAAACCAGTAACAGCGCAACATTTTTCATTTAAGCAACGCCTGTCAGCATTAACTAATTTGCCCGTATTTTTTAGGCTGGTATGGCAAAGCAGGCCTTGGAAAACCCTGGCCAGCTTTGTATTACGCATCATCCGTTCTGCAATGCCCGTAGCATTGTTGTATGTGGGCAAATTAATTGTTGACCAGGTTGTGCTGCTAAACCGCCAGCCTACGTTGAAAGACCACCACCTACTATGGGCTTTGGTGGCCATTGAATTTGGTTTGGCCATTTTTACCGACGCTTTGGGCCGGATGATTAATTTGCTCGACAGCCTGTTGGGCGACCTTTTTTCCAACTACACCTCCATGAAGATAATGCGGCATGCCGCAACCCTTGACCTAGACCAGTTTGAAGACTCCGTTTTTTACGATAAGCTGGAGCGTGCAAGGCAGCAAACCACTGGCCGCACCGTACTGTTGTCGCAGGTAATGGCCCAGGTGCAGGATCTGATTTCGATGGCATTTCTGTTAACCGGTTTGCTAACGTTTAACCCATTGTTGATTTTGTTGTTGCTAATCTCCATCATTCCGTCATTCCTAGGCGAGGCTTATTTCAACAACCAGAACTATGCCTTAACCAGAACCCAAACTCCCGAGCGGCGGGAGTTGGATTATGTGCGGTACCTGGGTGCCAGTGACGAAACGGCCAAAGAAATGAAGATTTTCAACCTCGCCGAATTCGTTATCCAACGGTTTAAGACGTTGTCTGATAAGTTTTACCGGGATAACAGTGCCTTGGCTGTTAAGCGGTCGGGCTGGGGTACCTTGTTTTCCGTGCTGGGTACCGCTGGGTATTATGCGGATTACGTGTTTATTATCGTGCAAACCATTAACGGCACCACCACGGTGGGGGGCCTTACATTTTTGGCAGGCTCGTTCCGGCAATTGAGGGGGTTAATGGAAGGCATGCTGTCGCGTTTTACCAGCGTGTCGCAAGGGGCTATTTACCTGAACGATTTTATTGATTTTTTTAACATCAAAGCCAAAATAAAAGCTGCCAAAAAACCTTTGCCCTTTCCGCAGCCCATACAACAAGGGTTTCGGTTTGAAAACGTGGGGTTCCAGTACCATAATTCCGACAAATGGGCCAACCGCCACCTGAGCTTTACACTGCACCCCGGTGAGAAGCTGGCCTTGGTAGGGGAGAATGGGGCAGGAAAAACCACTTTGGTAAAGCTGATGGCCCGATTATACGACCCTACAGAGGGGCGCATTTTACTGGACGGGAAAGATCTTAAAGAATACGATATTGACGATTTGCGTATGCACATTGGGGTAATCTTTCAGGATTACCTGCGTTACCAAATGACACTGTCGCAGAACATTGCGGTTGGCAACATTAAAGAAGCCGGCAACCTTGCGCTAATAAAAAAGGCAGCACACGAAAGCTTGGCGGATGTGTTGGCTGAAAGATTTCCCAAACAATACGAACAATGGCTGGGCAGGCGGTTTAACGATGGCGTTGAATTGTCTGGCGGGGAATGGCAGAAAGTTGCCTTGGCACGCGCTTATATGAAGGATGCGCAAGTGCTTATACTGGATGAACCAACAGCAGCCTTGGATGCCCGGGCAGAATATGAGGTTTTTCAACGGTTTGCGGCGCTTACCCACGGTAAGAGTGCCGTATTAATTTCCCACCGGTTTTCTACTGCCCGGCTGGCCGACCGCATTATGGTGCTGGAAAAAGGCACGGTGTTGGAAATTGGTACGCACGACCAACTCCTCGCCCAAAACGGACGGTATGCGGAATTGTTTAAATTGCAGGCCATGGGGTATAAGTAAAGGCCTGCCAAGCCAGCGGTACCACAACCGCCGCAACCAAACGCCTACTGCTATAAAAATATTTTCTTTACGTACGTTTCTGTGGTACTTTGCAGGCAAATATGTTTATGAAATATATTTTTTGTGCAGCCCTTCTGCTTTTTATTTTTAGCTGTAAAAAGCCTCAATCGTTTGAATACCGGGAAATGCGGGATTTTAAGGTTGACAGCATCGGTTTTGAACACTCTAACATTAGCATGAGCATCGTGTATTTTAACCCCAACAATTTTGGCGTGAGCTTGAAAAAGGTGGACTGCGATATTTTTGTGGAGCATAACTACGTGGGCCATTTTAACCTGGATACCTTGATGCGGATTACAAAACGGTCGGAGTTTGCCTTGCCTGCCAAAATGCGGGTAAATATGAAGAACCTGTTTAAAAATGCACTGACCACCGTTTTTGCCAGCGATTTTTTGGTGGAGGCGAAGGGTACCGTTAAAGCGGGGAGGGGTGGCATTTATATAACCGTACCATTCAATTACTCAGCCCGGCAAAAGTTGAAGCTTTTCTGATAAAAGTCGGAAAGTCCGGTAGACGGAAAGTCCGAATGGGATAAATGTGGTTCAAACTAGGCTGGCAATACCCGAAGAACTTTTGTTGGTGAAATCACCAATAAAGGCGAAAAAACTTAATAGTGTATAGTCATTTAATTACTACCCCTGTCCTTAAAAACACTTACCCATGAGGCTTTTGGCTGTCTTATTTTTTATCATCCTTGCATCTTGTTGCCATGGACAACTACCAGCTAAGATTCGTTTAGCTACTATTTTCCCGGTTGATTCTATTACCAAAATTAGGGTTAGTAATTTCACAGGTACCCACTCACTTTCCGAAAACGAATTGGCTAAATTAAAGGCATTACTGAAAAACGCTGTTATTGTGGGACTTACGGCAAAGCCGGGTCACATAACCCTTGAAATTACACTTACGGAAAATTGCTTGGCCAACCCAGGGTTCACTTATGTAACATCCAGTGGATTGCATTTTGAAAACGCCAAGGATAGGCTTGGCCAGCCTTTTCAAGGCACTGTTATACTGCCGGAAATAATAAATTTTGACAATTACAGGTAGGGGAATATAGAACGGCCTAACATTCAATGCTGGAAAATCTCCGACGTGTCAATAAAAAAGCCGTCAAAAATACCCACCGGTATTTTCTCATCGTTATAATAGGTTGATTGCAGCGCATATTTTTCTTGTATAAGCGTATACACCTGTATTTGCAAATATTCGGGGAAAACCACCCAATATTCCTTCACCCCGTTTTCTTCGTACAACTCATACTTTTTCTTCATTTCTGTTTTAGTGTTGCCGGGGCTAAGTATTTCAATGATCCAGTCGGGCGCACCTATACAACCCCGTGCATCCAATTTGCTAGGGTCGCAAATAACACAAATATCTGGCTTTACAACAGAAGTAATCTCTTTGTCGGCCGTGCTTTTGCGTTTGTTTACCAGCCGCACATCAAACGGGGCGGCATATACCTTGCAGCTTTTCTGCTGAAGGTAGGTACCTATTTTAATGGATAGTTGCAAGGAAATATCTTGGTGCGTGCGCATTGGCGCGGGGCTCATTTTATGCACCCAGCCCTTTATCAGTTCCACGCGGTCGCTGAACTGCCAGGTCATATAATCGGCGTAAGTATATTGTTTGTTTAAATCCAATTGGTCAAAACTGGTAACCATAGCACTTGGTTTATGTAAAGTTAGCCAATTATTGCAATTATAGCCGTGATTACCGGCTTGGACGTTAGTACCAGCTTTTATTTGCCATAGCCCTTTTGCTGTATTTTTTGGTGTTGATATGGGAAATTGTATGTATAAAAATTAATAATGACCTCTTAACGAGTGAACGATAATTAAATTATTTGCTTCATCTATCTCATAAACCAGCCTATCTTCCAAGGTAATCCGCCTGCTCCACTTGCCCTGCAAATCGTATTTCAATGCTTCTGGCTTACCGATGCCAGTATAGGGTGTTTCTTGGATGGAAGCCAACAGAAGGGTTATCCTTTTCTGAATTGCGATGTTGCCGCCCTTTTTCCAAAATAATAAATCATCATCTGCGTCTTCCAAAAGCTTTATTTCCATAAATCTTCCAGTTTAACGGTACGCCCTTTTCCTTCTTTGGCTTGTTGGCTGCTTCTTTTAATTTTTTCAACAAATGCAGGGTCGTAAGGTTTTTCTGCCTTAGGCGCCACTTCGCTTTTATAAGATACTTTCAATGCTTTTAAAATAGATTTCAGCATGGCAGTCTCCGCCTTATTTTTGGGTTGTATGGTTAGTGTTTCCATGAGCGATATTATTTAAACACAAATTTACTGCAATTTGATTTTGTTAACTGTGCCTGCTATCAAAAAATCATACGGCTCGGTTTCCCCAATGCCCCACTGACTTAATGCCCCAATGACCATTATTTCACCATCCCCTTAATCTCATTCAGTTTCATTAATGCCTCCACGGGCGTAAGGCGGTTAATATCAATAGCGTCCAACACTTTGCGTAAGCTGTCGAAGGTTTCGCTGTGGGCATCAAAAATGGATAGTTGCATTTGCGGCGCAGCCAGCGTTTTTACTCTGCCTTGTGTGTTTTTTACTTTTGGGCCAACAGTATTTTCTTTCTGACTTACTGACCCACTGACTTCCTGACCCTCAGTCTTCCCGACTTCTCCCTGCTTTTCTTCCTCCAACTGCTTCAGTATCTCGTTGGCGCGTTCCACCAGCTCGGGCGGCATACCGGCCATCTTAGCCACATGTATACCAAAGCTGTGGGTGCTGCCACCGGATGCCAGTTTGCGCAGGAACACTATTTTATTGCCTATTTCCTTATTGGTAATATGGTAGTTTTTTACCCTCGGCAGCTTATTTTCTAATTCATTTAACTCGTGGTAGTGGGTGGCAAACAACGTTTTAGGTGTGCAAGGCGAGGCGTGCAGGTACTCCACAATACTCCACGCGATGGAAATACCGTCGTAGGTGCTGGTACCACGCCCAATCTCATCCAGCAGTATCAGGCTGCGGTTGGATATGTTATTGATGATGCTGGCCGTTTCGTTCATTTCCACCATAAACGTGCTTTCGCCGCCGCTCAGGTTGTCGCTGGCACCAACGCGGGTAAAAATTTTGTCCGTAAGCGGCACCCGTGCCTCTGCCGCAGGCACAAAGCTGCCGGCGTGTGCCATCAAAGTTATCAAGGCACTTTGCCGCAGCAGGGCGCTTTTACCGCTCATGTTGGGGCCGGTTAAAATAATTACCTGCTGGTCCTGTGGGTTTAGGTAAATGTCGTTAGCCACATACTGTTCCCCAATGGGCAGGTTGCGCTCAATAACGGGGTGGCGGCTTTCTTTTAATTCTAGCTCAGGCCCGTCGTGCATCGTGGGCTTCTTATAGCCGTATTGCAGGGCATTGCCCGCAAAGCACAACAGGCAGTCCAGTATTGCAAGCATATTGCCGTTTACCTGTATGGGGGCAATATAGTCCTGCAGCTCCACCAGCAGCTTGTCGAATAAGTCCATTTCAATAGCCAGTATCTTTTCCTCCGCGCCGGTAATTTTCTCCTCATATTCTTTCAGCTCGGGCGTAATATAGCGTTCGGCGTTGGCCAGCGTTTGCTTGCGCATCCAAGTGGCAGGCACCTTGTTTTTGTGTAAGTTGGTCACCTCCAGGTAATACCCAAACACATTGTTGAAGCTTATTTTAAGCGACGAGATGCCGGTGCTTTCAGCCTCTCGCTGCTGTATGGCAATCAAAAAATCCTTGCCGCCACTGGCAATCGCCCGCAGTTCGTCCAAACCGGCATGTACGCCGGTTTTTATTACGCCGCCCTTGGCAGCCGCCACCGGCGGGTTTTCCGCAATGTCGGCCATTATTTTCTGGCTCATGTAGCCACAGGGGTTCAGGGCATCGCCAAGCCGTTTTAAATAGCCATTACCGCTGGCGGCGGCAATTTGCTTTATCTGTTCAACATATTGCAGCCCTTTAGCCAAGTGTACCACTTCCCGGGGGTTTATTTTTTTAACCGGCAGCTTGCTCACCAGCCGCTCCACATCGCCGCATTGCTTAATCAGGTTTTGCAGGTGCTTGCGCAGGTCTACCTCTTTTATAAAATACTCCACCAGGTCAAGCCTTTCGTTTATCTTTTTCAGGTCGCGCAGGGGCATCAGCACCCATCGCTTAAGCAAGCGCGCACCCATAGGGCTAACGGTGTTGTCAAGCACCTTCAGCAGGTTGTTGCCTTCGCCGTTGCCGCTGCCCAGCAGTTCCAGGTTGCGGATGGTAAAGCGGTCCATCCACAAAAAATCCTCTTTCTCAATGCGCTGTATGCTGGTAATGTGCTGCAGGTGGGGGTGCTCGGTGTCTTTCAGGTAATGTAATACGGCACCGGCCGCCACAATGCCGGAGTGCATGCCTTCGATGCCAAACCCTTTTAGGGAGTGTGTTTGAAAATGCTTCAGCAGGCTTTCGGTGGCAAAAGCCTCGTCAAAAATCCAGCCCTCCAGGGTGTAAGTGTAAAACTTCACCCCGAATATTTCTTTAAAATGCTTTTGGTAGCTGCGTTGGAAAACCACTTCGGCGGGCTTAAAGCCCTGCAGCAGTTTGTCAATATATTCCGTGTTGCCCTCGGCCACAAAAAACTCGCCGGTGGATATGTCTAAAAACGACACGCCCACCACATCCCCGTTAAAATGCACGCCTGCCAAAAAGTTGTTGCTGTTGTGTTCCAGCAGTTTGTCGTTGGTGGCCACGCCTGGGGTTACCAGCTCGGTAACGCCGCGTTTTACGATGCCCTTCGCCTGCTTTGGGTCTTCCAACTGGTCGCAAATGGCCACACGGTAACCGGCTTTTACCAGTTTGTGCAGGTAAGTATCCAGCGCATGGTGCGGAAAGCCCGCCAGCTCCGACGAGGCGGCCGACCCGTTGTTGCGTTTGGTAAGCGTTATGCCCAGTACCTGCGAGGCTTTAACGGCATCCTGCCCGAAGGTTTCATAAAAATCGCCCACCCTAAAAAGCAATATAGCATCGGGGTATCTTTGCTTAATAGCCCGGTGCTGCTGCATGAGTGGTGTGTCTTCGCCTGCCTTTGCCATAATGGGCAAATATAGCGCATACGCCTTGGCTGTGCGGGGCGTGCCACGGCGGTGGGGATAAAATGTTAAACAGCAGGCAGGGCAGGGGGCTAGTGCGGGAAAAAATGCTGTCTCTTGCCTAATACAGGATTTTTGGTTACACAAATTTACGCGGCGAGTGCCCCCGGTTGTGTCTCACAACCGGATGGTAGGCTTGGCTGTTTGCCTGCTACGGGATTTGTGAAGACACAAATCCCGGCCTTGGGTTTTTAATGGGTAGCCACAATTTTTTTTACCGACACCGCAGGTATTTGCAAGGCCTGGCATCTAAACCATAACAACAACTTGAGCGAACAACCTTTCATATTGCAATTAAAGCAGCAGGATGCGCAGGCATTCCGCACGCTGGTGCATGACTATGGCGACAGGGTGTTTAACACGGTGCTGGGCATTTTGCAGCACCGCGAAAATGCGGAGGATGTGGCGCAGGAGGTGTTTACGGAGGTTTTCCAAAGTATTGGGCAGTTTAAGGAAGGCGCCAAACTAAGCACTTGGGTGTACCGGATAGCAGTAACAAAGGCATTGGAGTTTATACGTGCCAAAAACCGCAAAAAAAGGGCGGGTTTTTTACTGCCGCTGTTTGGCATGGAGGAAACGCTGGAGGCTGGCAACGCACCGTTTTACCACCCCGGCGTAATAATGGAGAACAAACAGCGCAGCGCGGTACTGTTTAACGCCATTGCCAAGCTGCCGGAGCAGCAGCAGGCCTGTTTTGTGCTGAATAAGGTGGAAGGGCTGAGTTATGCTGAGGTGGCAGAAATCATTAACAAGCCTGTTTCGGCAGTGGAAAGCCTGCTGGTGCGGGCCAGGCAAAACCTGCAAAAATGGCTGGGGGATTATTATAAGGAGCATGGGTAATTTTCTTAGCGGCTTAGCGCCTTTGCGTGAAACCAACTATGCCGCAGGCAGGGCAATGCAATATTGCGCGCAAAGACGCCAAGGCGCAAAGGGGGTGGTTTTGAGGTAAACTGTATTTCTTAGCGGTTTTGCGTCTTTGCGCGAAACCAACGCTGCCAAAGGCAACACAATGTGTGAACAAAACAGATATAATGTTTTACAATGAACGATATGGACAACAATATTGAAGAAACCCTCAACAGCCTTAACGGGCTGCAAAGGGCCGCAGCCCCGCAAGGGTTGTATGAGGCGGCCTTGCAAAAAGCCACCGCCGGCAGGCTGGTGCAAATGCCGCGCCCTGTAAACCGCGCGTTGTACCTGCGTGCTGCTGCTTGCATTATATTGCTCGCAGGCATCAATATATTTACGCTGGCCCATGTAGGCAAGGCCAAAACGCAAACGGAATACAATAACAGTGCTTTTGCCACTGAGTATTTTAGTTTTTTAAAAGACATATAAACGGATTGTATGAACGATAGATTTTTCACCAGGCTGGTTATTATAGTACTGGTGTTGATAAACTTGGGCACGTTGGGCTTTATTTGGGTGGGCCACCAACGGTTGGCAGACGGTCCGCCGAGGCCGGGCGGCGCACCAAAGGATGTGGTTGGCTACCTTACCAAGCAACTGGGCCTTACCAGCGGCCAGCAAGACACTATTGCGGAACTGCAAAATAATTTTAAGCGCGACATTCGTGAGGCCGAGGAAAATTACCGCAGCCTACACCCGCCGTATTTTAACCAGCTACAGGGCGCAGACGTTGATTCTGCCAAAGTTGAACAGGCCTTAGATGCGCTCACTGAAGGCAGCCGTAAAATTGAGGAACTTACCTTTAACCATTTTAGAAAAGTGCGTGCCGTTTGTAACCCCGGGCAACAAAAACGGTTTGACGAGATTGTGAATGACGTAATGCACATGCTTGCACCGCCGCAACGCGGCTTTGGCGGCCAGCCACCGCCGGGTGGCCCCAGGGATGGCAATGGGCCGCCGCCTGGGCAGGAACCGCCACCGGGTAAATAACCCGGTTTTTTTGGTGGATTTTATTCTTATAATTAATATTATGTTAAGTAACTGCACAGAGCCTTTCACGGGAGCAATAAAATACAAATAAATTATTTTGTTAACAGCCCCTTACGCTTCTACAAAATACATTTTTATATTAGCGTAATGAAACAAAGAAATAAAAGCCTATTAGTTGCTGTTTGTGTACTAAATGCCTTAGTTAAGTCTCGTTTGATTAAAGTAAATACATCCGATAAATATGATTGGTATGAGTTTAAGGCGTTGGCTGATAAGGGGAAATGTCCTGAAAGTGTATTAAAGGATGCAATCGCTCTTTTATTTATTAATGGCCACATAGAAGTCCAACCAGCGAATTATGAGAAAGCAAATGTTAGTCATATAAAAGCAACTACTAAGGGTAGCGTAGCTTTGACTGAAAAATATTATGAGGAAGATATAAGGGATTACAATGAAAAAAGATGGGTAAATTTTCGCTCTTGGGTTGCTTTAATTATTTCTGCCGTAGCAATAATATTATCAATACTAAAATCGAAATAAAGATAGAAATATCCTGAACAATAATTGCACTTTCATACCATTTGAATGGCTTAGGCGTAAAGTCAGGGTACTTTGGCGGCTTTATAAATCCATTTGACTGGTATATATCAGGCAAAACTTCATATTTTGGTATTTTATTGGCGGTTAAGCCGCTTTTGCCTATAACAAACTTTTATGTTAAGTAGGCACGGCATTTCATATATCAGCCAAATAATTATTTGTTCGCTAAAAGCAAAGAAATCCTCAATTTTTATTTGTTGCTTTTACAAGCTAACCTGCAATATCGCGTCAATCTCCCCCCCCTCAAATCCCCAAAACCCAAAACTGAAAACTTTCCTATATTTGCCAACTTCAATAACCAATGAGCAAATATGATAAAAGACGCGGATATTGATAAAAACCTGGCCGGCGAAGAAACCGAAGAAAATAGCCAGAGCGAACAACGGGCAAAATGGTACAAGCGCTTTAGAAAAGGCATTACCACCAGCACCGCCGACAAAAAGGAAACCCCCGAAGGGCTTTGGAGCAAATGCCCCGAGTGTAATTATATATGCACCACCACCGAACTGCGGGAAAACCTGTTTGTTTGCCCCAAATGCAACTACCACCACCGCATTGGCAGTGAGGAGTATTACGACATTATTTTCGACCACCAAACCTATACCGAGCTGTTTGAAAACATCATCAGCAAAGACTTTTTGGGTTTTACCGACCTGAAGCCTTACCAAAAACGGCTTGACGAGATACACGCCAAAACCGACCTGAAAGACAGTATGCGGGTGGCCACTGGCACCGTAAACGGCGAAGGCATAGTGGTGGCCTGTATGGATTTTGAGTTTATAGGCGGCTCGCTGGGCAGCGTGATGGGCGAAAAGTTCAGCCGCGCGGTTGACTACTGCATACAGCACGGGCTGCCTTACCTAGTCATCTCTAAAAGCGGCGGCGCACGTATGATGGAAAGCGCGTTCAGCCTGATGCAACTGGCCAAAACCAGCGGCAAGCTGAGCCAGCTGAGCGATGCCAAGCTGCCCTTCATCTCCTTACTGACCGACCCCACTTTTGGGGGTATTTCGGCCAGCTTTGGTATGTTGGGCGACCTTAACATTGCCGAGCCAGGTGCCTTAATTGGCTTTGCCGGACCGAGGGTGATTAAGGAAACCATTAAAAAAGACCTTCCGGAAGGTTTTCAGCGTAGCGAATTTTTGCTGGAGCACGGCTTTTTGGATTTTATTGTAGACAGAAAAATACTAAAGGATAAACTAACAGCGTTGCTGGTATTGTTTAGGAGTTAGGGGAAGTTTCCGGTTTTCAGTTTGGCGCACACAGTAAAACCTTCGGGCATGTGCTTTAACTTGGTTACGATTTTATCGCATTGTATTACGCTGAAAACTACAAACTGGAAACTATCACATGGTGACCCCTTTGGGGCAAACTGAGTATACATGGCTAAAGAAATGAACAACAGGCAGGCGTATTTTAATTACCAGATTGAAGATAAATATGTGGCCGGCATTGTTTTGATGGGCACGGAGGTAAAATCTATACGTGAGGGCAAACTGAGCTTTAACGACAGCTTTTGCCTTTTTGACCGGGGTGAGCTTTGGGCCCGAGCATTATATATAGCGGAATATGCCCTTGGCACCAACCAAAACCACCTTGCCGTACACGACAGAAAGTTGCTGCTGAGCAAACGGGAACTGAAAAAACTAGAAAACAAGCTGAAAGACAAAGGCTATACCATTATACCCCTGCGCGTTTTTTTTAATGAACGTAACTTGGTGAAGGTAGAAATTGGGCTTGGGCGAGGCAAAAAGCTGCACGATAAAAGAGAAACAATACGGGAAAGAGACACCCAACGAGAAATAAAACGATATTTGAAGTAAATTGGCACCAAAAAATCCGTTGTAATGAATAGCGTAAAAAGTATTGTGTTGGTTGTGTTATTGTTTGCCTCCTACCCTTTTATGGCCCAAGCCCAAACAGTTAAGGGCAAATGGTATGGCATAGGGTTTATTGAGGTGGCACAATCTACCAACAGCTATTTATGCGAGTTAAACCTACAGCAGAACGGCAGCACGGTTACGGGCGAGTTTAATTATTATTTCCGCAATGGTTTTTTCAGTAACCCGATAAAAGGCACATTCAGTGCCGATAACCGCTACCTGCTTATACAGCTGGTGCCGGTAATGTACAACAGAAACACCAATACCCTTACCGGCGTTGACTGCCCCATGCACGGGGAGTTTACCCTTAAAATTGCCCGCACACAAACCACATTAGGCGGAAATTTTTTAAGCGACGACCTACATAAATATACCTGCAGCCCCCTGAAAATAACGTTTAAGAAACAGCCGGACGACGAACCGTCTTTGAAGGAGCGGGTGGCCAAAATGGCGAAAGACGATTATTTGGAGGCCGATACCGTGTTGCCTGTTGCGCTGGCCACCAAAGACACGTTGACTAAGCCAGAAAGCCCGCTCGCCAAAATTGAGCCAGATGCCATACGCCAGGCACACATGCGTAATAACCAAATTGTAAGGGTATTGGAATTAAGCGAAGACAGCGTAAAAGTTGACCTGTACGACAACGGTGAGCTAGACTACGACACAGTAACTGTATTTTACAACCAAAAGCTGGTTAAATACAAGCAAATGCTTGACACGCGCAAGCCCATAGAATTTTATTTGCATCTTGATTCAGCCGAAGCCAACAACGAACTGGTGATGTTTGCCGAAAACCTTGGGCGTATACCGCCTAACTCAGCCATAATGATTGTAACCGACAAAGGGCACCGGTACGAAGTTTCGCTCACCAGCGATTACCTAAAAAACGCAGCAGTGCGCCTGCGCCGGGAGGGCAAACCGCCTATAAAGAAGCCTTGATAATTTCAATTAA
Organism: uncultured Parafilimonas sp.; assembly: GCA_903882935.1. Classification (GTDB taxonomy): domain Bacteria; phylum Bacteroidota; class Bacteroidia; order Chitinophagales; family Chitinophagaceae; genus JABDFW01. Next base: position 52,424 of record CAIRZB010000104.1, read on the forward strand.
CCATTTTCCCTACTACCTCCTAGCCTTTGTGTTAATATACGCCAATAATGTATGCCCCCCTACTGCTTTGTTTGTTTAACCCCCGCCCCATTGCGGCCACGCGTTGGCTTAACAAGCTAACAATAGGGCTTTAAGCGCACCGCTAATTTTTAAAATAGCCCCTTTTTACTACGGCCATTGCCTGCTAATATATACCTTCAACGCACAAAACCAACAACTTACCATTTATGGACAGGAGAAATTTTTTAAAGAACAGCTCCGTGGCTGGCTTTGCCGCAACAACAATAGCCGTGGCTGCAACAGGTTGCAGCTCCCCTGCCCCAACGGATAAAAATAACACCCAAGGCACGGCTGCCACGGGAGAATATAATGATTTTCCATTGCTGGAGGCCACGGTTGACCAATTACAGCAAAAAATGAAAAGTGGCGAATACACGTCCCACACCATTACCGAATTATATTTAAAACGCATAGCAGCCATAAACAAAAACGGCCCTGCTATTAACGCGGTGATTGAGCTGAACCCCGATGCCTTGGCCATTGCAGACAGCATGGACGCCGAACGCAAAGCGGGCAAGCTGCGAGGCCCCCTGCACGGCATACCGGTGTTGATAAAAGACAATATTACCACGGGCGATAAAATGATGACCACCGCAGGCAGCCTAGCATTATTGGGCAACATTATGCCCAACGATGCCTTTATAGTAAAGCAACTGCGGGCCGCAGGGGCCGTTTTGCTGGGTAAAACCAACCTGAGTGAGTGGGCTAACTTCCGTTCAATGAGGTCCACAAGCGGATGGAGCAGCCGGGGCGGGCAAACCAAAAACCCTTATATTTTAAACCGAAACCCTTCTGGCTCAAGCTCAGGGTCGGGGTCAGGGGTGTCTGCCAACCTGTGTGCGGTGGCCATCGGCACCGAAACAGATGGGTCTATCATCGCGCCCTCATCATTGTGCGGCATTGTAGGCATAAAGCCTACTGTTGGCTTGGTTAGCCGCAGCGGCATTATCCCTATTTCAAAAACACAAGACACCGCAGGGCCAATGACGCGTACTGTGAGGGACGCGGCCATACTTTTAGGGGTGCTAACTGGGGTTGACCCAGAGGATGCGGCCACGGCAGCCAGCGCGGGGAAGGCCCAAAATGACTACACCCCATTTTTAAACGCAGCAGGGCTTAAAGGCAAGCGCATAGGCGTAGAAACCGCCTTTTACCAAGGCCACGAGGCTGTAGTGGCGTTGTACAAGCAAGCGATAGAATCATTAAAAAAACAAGGTGCCACGGTTGTTGAGGTTGAACTGTTTAAGGCGATGGGCAGTGCAGGCAGCGGGGAGTATATAGTGTTGCAATATGAGTTTAAAGACGGCCTTAACAAGTACCTGGCCGGTGCCAAAGCAACAGTAAAAACCTTGGCCGATGTAATTGCCTTCAACAAACAACACGAGGCCACAGCCATGCCTTATTTTAAACAGGAAACACTAGAACTCTGTAATGCAAAAGGTGACCTAAACAACAAAGAATATACTGATGCGGTCGCAAAATCAACCGGCACAAGGGCGGTGATTGACAAGCTTTTGAAGGAACACCAGTTGGATGCGATTGTTGGCACGAGTGCCGGTTTGGCCGGTTTAACAGATTTAATTAACGGCGACTACGATACCGGCCCTTCTTTAATATCCCCAGCGGCAACGGCGGGTTACCCAAATATTACCGTGCCTATGGGTACTGTGCACGGCTTGCCGGTGGGTTTATCGTTTGTGGGCACAGCCTACAACGAGGGGCCTCTGTTAACCTTGGCTTATGCATTTGAGCAAGCTACCCAAAAAAGGGTACCGCCCAAATTTATACCCCATTTTGAGCCTTAGTGGCTGCCAAATTTAGCGGTAAAGGGTTGGCTATGTAAAGGGTATCGTTGATATTGGCATTTTGCTGTGTTTATTTCTAGCAACTTTGAGGACACCGGTAATGCCGTTACAGAAATAATTGCCTTAATATCGACAAGCCCTTGAAAGAAACCCTTGCAATTCGCCCAAACCCACTGGTAAACCAAGCAAACGTGCAGCTATATAGTAAATATGCTGGTAACGGCTTTGCTAATATTGTAAATATGCGGCATGGTGTGGTTAAACAGTTTTTTGCGCACCCATTAGCCAGGGCAATAATTTGTTACCCTTTTCAGCACATGGGCTTTCAAAACGCATGTATTATGTTAGGGTGTTACGCGCCCCACACCAGCCACTGCAAACCGCTGTTGTAAATTTTAAAAAAGCTTGTAAATAACCATTATTTGTTAACCCCGTGCCATTCGGCATGGGGTTCTATATTATTACGCTGTTTTGCAGCTTGGGATAATAAAAGCTATTATATACATCGTAATTCGTTTTCAGTTTTGGCAATGCCAGGTAGTAAAATCTGGGTCAAATTAAATAACAAGCAAGCCTTGGCCATGGTTAAACCCAACATTCCATATTATGGAAAAAAAAATCCACGATACGGAAATCACTTTGCAAAAGTGCTGGTTATAGTAATTGATAATCAATCGGTTAGGCTGCTATATTACTGTGGCATACTTTTTACAATACTTAGTAATACTAAATAATAGCTATGTACGGCTTAGTGAACAAAGCAGTAGAAGAATTGGTAATTGACAAATTTGGATTGGAGAAATGGGAAGCAGTAAAAAAGCGAAGCGGCGTTGACGTGGAGTTTTTTATAAGCAGCGAACCCTACGACGATGAGGTGACCTATGCACTGGCCAACGCAGTAGGCGAAGAAGTGGACATACCGTTAAGTGAAGTCATGCACGCCTTGGGCGAATGGTGGGTGCTTAAAACGGCCAAGGAAAAATACGGCAGCCTTTTGGTAGCCGGCGGCAGTAACCTAAAGGAGTTTTTATTACACTTGCCTGTATTCCACAACCGCATTTCGCTTATATACCCTAGGCTAACGCCACCTGAGTTTAGGGTAACGCACGTGGTTGAAAACGGCTTGCGCCTGCATTATTATTCAAAAAGGCAGGGCTTAAAGGAGTTTGTACGCGGCTTGCTGTTCGGTCTGTCAAAATTATATGAAACACCAATAACACTTACCGAGCCATTTGATGAAGCGACAGGCGACAGCCAGGCCGTTTTTGGTATTGCTTGGTAACCTTTAAAAAAAATGCTATGCCTTTAAGCGAAGACCAATTTAACAGAATATTTCCTTTTTATTTCCGGATGGATGCCCAATTGAACATTACGTCCGTAGGGTCTTCGCTTAAGAAAATTTCCCAATTTGGCAGTGGTGATTCCTTTTCAAACCATTTCCGTTTAAAACGGCCATTTTTTCCAGTAACTGACCTGGCAACACTCCAATCTCTTTTCGGAGAAGTAGCACTTATTGAAATAAAAAATGCCAGCCAAACCTTATTGCGGGGCCAATTTGAATATTTGTCGCACGAAAATGAAGTGTTGTTTATTGGGTCTCCCTGGTTTGACGCATCTGAGAAAATAAGCGAGAGCGGTCTTACCTTGGGCGATTTTGCGCCCTACGATCCTTTGCAGGATTTGTTGCACCTGCTAAAAACCCAAGAACTGGTTAACGGTGACTTGAAGGAGTTGTTAGGCAAGGTAAATAACCAAAAAACGGCCTTGAAAAAAGCAGGGGACGAATTGAGCGAGATGGCGCAGTTTTTTAAGCAACACCCTGACCCCCATTTTAGAATACATGCCAACGGCAGCGTGTTGATGCAAAATGACGCTGCCGGAGAATTAGCCTACTTTGATTACAATGGAGACACCTACCCAACCGCCCAATTTTGGACGGCTGCGGCACCCAGTTTGAGCAAGGACGAAAAAGGAACCAGTTTTGAAGCGGCTTCTGGCGGCAAAACATTTGCGTTCTTTTGCCGCTACGCCCCCAATACGGGGTACTTTAACATATTTGGCAGGGAAATAACCCGCCAAAAGGAACGGGAAGACCGTTTAAAGATACTCTCCCAAATAGCAGAAAGTAATGTAAATGCAGTAATTATAACTGACAAACAAGGGCGAATTACTTGGGTAAACAAGAGTTTTACAAAAATTACCGGCTATGAGATGAGCGAAGTGGTTGGTAAAAAACCAGGCCATTTTTTGCAAGGCCAAAACACCGGCCCCAATAAAGTAGCCTATTTAAAAACCCAAATTGCCAATAGGCAGCCATTTAATACCGAGTTGGTAAACTATACCAAAAACGGCAGGCCTTATTGGATTAACGTGAGTTCGACATAATACAGTGTCAAATTTACAGTGATAATTGGATTGAAGATGAAGAGTCGGTGTCAACGGACAAAGCCGGCTTTTTAGGCAAGAAGTGATAGGCTGCGATTGCGGAGAATACTGTTATTACAA
>CAIRZB010000105.1 GCA_903882935.1 uncultured Parafilimonas sp.
GACAAAAAATATCTGTAATTTTATCAAAGTCAATCATATAGAAACGTATTTAAATATTTGAATGTCAGATACTTAAATATAAGTACTTTTCTTATGATTGACAAATTTTTTTACAAATTATTAATCGAACTCAGGTTAAAAGCGATTTACCTCGTCCTTACTACACACAATCCCCCTAATCCGTATCTTGCGGCACTTATGGCGAAAACCAAAAAAGCGGCAAAGGCAGCACCCGTGATACTGGTTACCAACGACGACGGGATAACCGCCCCCGGCATTAGGGCACTGGTAGAGGCAGTAAAACACTTGGGTAAAGTAGTGGTGGTGGCACCCAATAAGCCACAAAGCGGCATGGGCCATGCCATAACCATTGGCCACCCTTTGCGGCTACACCCATCCCATGTGTTTGAAGGCATTGAGGCCTGGCAGTGCAGCGGCACCCCGGTTGACTGTGTAAAGCTGGCCGTTGACAAAGTATTGCACGGCAAGCCTGATATTTGCCTCAGCGGTATAAACCACGGGGCCAACCACTCCATCAACGTTATTTATTCCGGCACCATGAGCGCTGCTTTGGAGGCCTGCATTGAAAGCATACCCAGCATAGGCTTTAGCCTGCTTGACCATAGCCTGGAAGCCAACTTTACCGGAGCCCAAAAATATGTGGCCCCATTGGTAGAACAGGTACTGGCCAAAAAGCTAGACAAACACTTATGCCTTAACGTAAACATACCCAATGTGGATGTGGAACTGTTGAAAGGGCTTAAAGTTTGCCGCCAAGCCTATGCCAAATATGAGGAAAAGTTTGACGAACGCAAAGACCCCAACGGCAAAAACTACTACTGGCTTACCGGCGAATTTGTGAACTTTGACAAAGGCAAAGACACCGACGTGTGGGCATTGGAGCATAACTACATTAGCGTGGTGCCTGTGGAGTTTGACCTTACGCACTACAAGCTTAAAGAATTATTGGAAAAATCTTTAACTGTATAACCTTGAAAAAAAGCAACCTTATACTGGGGCTACTGTTGGGCTTAACCATGCCATTAGTGGGCGTGGTACTGTTTTATTGGTGGAAGGCAAGGTCATCGCCTTTTAGTGAGTTTTTAGATGTTGCGTTCCATAACAAGGCCTTTCTTACGGCCACCATCAGTTTTTCGCTGTTTTTAAATGCGGTTGTTTTTACCTACTACATCAACAAACGGCTTGATAAAACAGCCATTGGCATATTTATAGCCACCTGCGCCTACGCCATACCGGTGATTATCATAAAGATTTGGATGTAACTGCCCTGGTTAGCCATGATTGTCGACCAAGATTTTTCGGATTTTTCTGATTCGCCAGAAACATGAACAAAATTACCCATCCTCAAAAAGTGGGCTGGCTATGTTGTTCTGCCCTGCCATGCCGGAAAAAAGCCCATCCGACAAGTTACGCAATTCCCATACAGCCCTGAAAAGGCGGCATACATCAGCAATCAACAAATTCCCGTTGAACAAACCACTTGATTTCCCAATCCCCTAAAAGGGCGGTATCTGCCAACGATGGATGAATTCCATTTGAATAAATTACCTGATTTCCCAATCCCCTAAAAGGGCGGTATCTGCCAACGATGGATGAATTCCATTTGAACAAATTACTTGATTTTCATAAAGCCCTGAAAGGGGCGGCATTAAAACACCCGAAAAATCAGGTGCTCAAGCAGTACATAGTATAAAATTAACGTGAGTTCGATATAAGAAACAATAAGGTTTTAACTATATATTAACTAAATATTATTTATATAAGTAATTGGTTAATAATGAAATGTAAGCATATTTTGGTATATTTAAGGTGCGAACAAAAACTCCAAAACATGC
>CAIRZB010000106.1 GCA_903882935.1 uncultured Parafilimonas sp.
ACAAAAAATATCTGTAATTTTATCAAAGTCAATCATATAGAAACGTATTTAAATATTTGAATGTCAGATACTTAAATATAAGTACTTTTCTTATGATTGACAAATTTTTTTACAAATTATTAATCGAACTCAGGTTTGTAGTATTTTTTATAACCCCTTTTACCATGTTGTTATTTGGTGTAAACCAACTTTGGACCAACGCTATTTAAACAGCTCCTCCCGCTTTACCAACAGGTTTTGTATGATTTGCGGCTTGCCCGATGCGGTGGCCGGTATGTTTGCTACCTCCTTCCATATAACTGGTAAGGTTTCCTGCGCGCGCTTATACATCATTTGTTCAACATTGCCCAGTACGCTTGTGCTAAACCCATTATCGGGTATATATTCAATTTCTAGCAGGCCCGGCAATTTTTGTATTACCCTAAATTGCTTAATGGTTGGAAAGTGTTCAAAAATACCCGTAAAAAAATGCACTATCAGGTCTTTGCCGCTGGGGGTTTGTATTACATCGGTATCGCGCCCTATGATTTTTTTAAGCATCGGGAACTGTCTGCCGCAGGCGCAAGTGGCGTTAGCGGGTTCCTTTATGGCCAGGTCGCCGAGGTAATAGCGTATCAGCGGAAATGCATAAGCGTCAAGCCGGGTAACCACCACGTGGCCCATCTGGCCGTCTGGCACTTCGTTGCCGTTTTTATCCAGCAACTCAAGGTAAACATGGGGGTTTAAAATGTGGTGCCTGTTATGTTGGCAGGTACCGCTTATTACCAGCCCTTCTGTTGAGCCATAATGTTCATGAATGGCCGGGCTGCCAAATGCCTGGGTTAAATTTTGGCGGTAGGCATCAAACAATTTATCACCCCAGGAAAGCACAATGGGAAACGTTACCTGGATGTTGTTTTTGATGGCCACCTTTGCAAAACTGTTTAGCGATGAGGCGTACCCGCCAAACACCCGGCAGTTTTTCTTTTTTGCCTGTAGCAGTTTTTGGGTAATCGCCTCTTCAGAAAGGTTGTAGGCGTCTACATAAACGGTGTTAAGCAAAAAGTCTTTGGCCGATTTTATCAGCCCCCGGTTGGGTGTAATGCCTGTTTGCAACATGCCGGTACCCATGCGGTAACCGCTCCACTCCCATAAAAAAGTTTGCGCGGCCTGGTACTGCGTTTGCTCTTTTTTTGACATGAACACTTCGCTCTGCTCCCCCGACGACCCGCTGCTTTTTTCTGACACCAAATTGTTTTTATCGCCAAAAAACAACTCATCTTTATGCTGCTTCAACAAACTTTTTTTTATTACTGGCAGCTTTTTAATATCCTCATGTACATTACCCGTAAATTCCCCGGCAAACTGTTTGTAAAAAGGCACGTTTGCGGTAGCATGCAACAATAAATTGCGCAGGTTGTTTTCCTGCAGCAGCAACAGCTTTTCTTTGCTCAAATGGGCTAGGTTGTTACGCCAATTTTTTAACTCGGGCATATAATTGGTACCCCTTACGGTATCAACCAGCGGTAAAACCAACCCTTCCAAAAACTTGTTGTAAAGCATGGTGCTAAAGTAAGGCATAAAGGCTAAAAAATGCCAGTGCTATTACTTAGGGTGGTAAATACGTTCGGCGGTTTTATACACTTCGGCCTTGTTCAACGTCATTGGTTTTGTTTGTTGTTTGGCAAACAATTCGGCTTGGTCGGCATAGTGGGGGCTATTGGGTCTGTTGCTGGCCCCATAGCAGTTAATGGTTTCAATTTGTGGCCCGTTTTGGGTAAACCTTACCAGCTCAATATAGCTTTCGCCCTGCACCGCCCTTACCATGCCGTTTTTAAATGGCACTGAGTAAGTAGCAGCAATAACATCGGGCATGCCTTGCATAGGTAATATTTTATTACCCCTTACCAGCTTTTGGTAACTGCCCATTGGCACAATGGTGGTCTTAAAATGTTGGGTTAAATAATTGCGGGCGTATGTAAAAAGTTCAACCGCTTTTGCGGTGGTTATGGTTTTGTAGGGCTTGCTGCCTTGCAAATCGCCCACCACATAATAGTAAATAACGGAAAAAAGGGTAGCACCCGTGCTGGTTACCGTTGCATTTTTATCCCACCGCTGCAATAACCTAATCACGTCGGCTATATTTGGGTACTGTTGCGGGTTTAATAGAAACAACGTGTCTGTATTAACAACATAACTAAGTGCCGTTGGCAGCCGTAGGTCATATTTTATCTTTTTAAAATCGGCATACCGCAGGGTGTTATACTGCCTAACCAGTTCGTTAAAGCGCAGGCTGCGGTTATTTTCCGTTTTCTCGTAGCCCATGGTTTCGTCGTACCCCTGCAAAGTGTAATTGTAAGGGGCCGCGGTAGCATCAAAGGGGGTATTGTTGGTATTAAAAACATAGCCTGCAGGCGGCTGCAATACCTGTGGCAATTCGCCGATGGCATGCATCTCCGTCCACAATGTTTTGGCCGTGTTGCCAGGCAAAGTGCCACGCCAGTTGTAGTTTTTATTACGGATAGGTATTTTGCCGTTGCTTAGGTAATAAATGGTATCGTAGCGGTCGGCATACACCATGTTGTAACCGGGTATGGCACCCATGTTCAAAATATTTCTAAACTCGGTAAAATTGGTCGCTTTATTAAGCAGGTACCACTCTTCCAGGCCGCGTATGTCAAACATGGCCGGGGTACGTATGGCAAATACCCCTTTTTTGGTAACCATGGCCGGCCCGTATTTGCACCAGTAAGCCTGCTTGTTAACACCTATTGTTAACCCTGCAATTTTAACATTCAGGTGTACTTTAAAGGCGTCCAAGGGCAGCCATTCGCCATCAAAACTATACTGCAGTTTGTTTTTTGGGTTTATCTCCAACTGGTAAATATCTAATTTATCGGGGTTGTTTACAGTGTGTGCCCACCCAAGGTATTGGTTGCAGCCGTGTAAAATGGATGGCGAGCCGGGAAAAAGCGCGCCCAGTATATTCCAGCCTTCATTGCTGCAAAGTTGGGCCTCGTACCAACTTACCGGCCCTTCCAGCGGCTGGTGCGAATTAATGTTAAGGTATACCTGCCCATCGGCTGTTTTTTTTGAATTGAATGCAAATGCGTTGGATCCGCCTGGCTTCAGTGGTGCCAGCATGGCGGCAGTACCCCCAAAAATTGATTTTAATGCCTCATCTGCCCCGGAGGAGACGCACAATTGCAACACACTGTAACAAAGCATGTCTTTGGGGGTTAGCGGCAACAGCTGCTTTACCAGCACTTCCTTTGGGTGGGTTTTGGCGTACGCGTTAAACCCCGCACAATACCCCTCCAACACTTTTTTATAGGATGCGGAAATATCAGATGCGTACTTCGCCTCCACCAGCTCGGGTATGCGCAACAGGTGCACCACATAGTCTATGGCTGCACCGTCTTTGCCTTTTAGCCTGCCCAGCATGGCTTTGCCGGCCAAAAAAGATGTTTGTATCGTTTCAAAATCGTCTTCTGCGTGGGCGTATGCAAGGCCATATGCCACCTCTGCATCGGTATTGGCAAATATGTGGGGCACACCCCACTTGTCGCGTACAATATCAATATTGGCAACATTAAATTGTGCCTGTGCCGGCAGCATAATAAACGTTAAATAAACGGCTGCTAAAGCATTGCGCATTATGAGTGTTGGAATGGTATTGTGGCAAAAATACCGAAAAACATGCAGCAAACGGTTGGGGGAATAACCCGAAATTTACCTAATAAACGCGATGTGCCTTTTGGGCTGGGCTGGAAAGCGGTGATATGGGTTGCCCAAAAAGCAAGCCGAAAGGATACATTTTGAACAAAACTGGGTTAGCAGTGTTGTATTGCTTATCTCTTTCGGCTTACTTTTGTAAACTTAAATTATGTAACATGGGTGTGTGGAGACAGCTTGCAGAATACCTGTACATTAAGAAAAAAGACCCTGATGCGCCAAGCTCGCAATGGATTAAATACATGCACGGTATTAACCGCATCTCAGTATTTATGTTTCTGTTTGCGCTGATTTTTATGTTGGTGCGCAAGCTTATTATTCCCCTGTTTATACACCACTAACGCTATGGCTTGTTAAATTTCAGCGATGCTGAGTTCATGCAATAGCGCAGGCCGGTCGGTTGGGGTCCGTCGTTAAACACATGGCCCAAATGTGCACCGCAACGGCTGCACTCCACTTCGGTACGGGCCATATTAAAACTGTTGTCGGTTTTTTCCAATACGTTTTTCTTGTCCAACGGGGCATAAAAACTGGGCCAGCCAGTGTGGCTGTCAAACTTTGTGTTGCTGGTAAACAGGGGTTGCCCGCAGCACACGCAGTAGTAGGTGCCTTTATCGTGGTTATCCCAATATTCGCCGGTATAGGCTCTTTCGGTACCGGCTTGGCGGGCTACTTGGTATTGTATGGGCGTTAGTATTTTCTTCCATTCATCGTCGGTTTTGGTAACCGAAAATTTTTGGGCAAAAGCGGCCGAGGTGCATAACAAAACAGCCAATAGGAACAGTATCCTTTTCATAAACATTTTTTTTAGTGATTATTTAAAATAACGCAAAAACCCTTGCAACGGTTTTGACGTTTGGTTTTATTTAACCTCTGTTAACGAAATCATAAATACTTTTTGCGGCTTTTGCCGATGCATCGCCACCAGCAGACAATACATTTTTTAACGCCTGGTAATCCGCCGCCAGTGCTGCTTTGCGTGCAGGGTTTTGTAGTATGTCCCGCAGTTCGGTAACCAAGTTATCGGTAGTAAGTTCGTTCTGAATCAACTCTTTTACCACCAGTTTATCCATAATTAGGTTAACCAGCGAGATATATTTTACCTTAACCAGCCTTTTGGCAATTTGAAAGCTAATGTTACTGCCTTTGTAGCAAACCACTTCGGGCACGGCAAACAGGGCGGTTTCTAAGGTGGCGGTTCCGCTGGTAACCAGTGCCGCCTGGGCTTGTTTTAATAACCCGTAGGTTTGGTTGCGTACGGCCGATACATTGGCATAAGGCTGTAGCAAGGCATCGTAAAAACTATCCTCCTGCCCCGGTGCTTTGGCCACTACAAACTGGTATTGTGGTAACACTTTGCTCACCTCCAGCATAATGGGCAGTTTTTTCAAAATCTCCTGTTTGCGGCTGCCCGGCAGCAGGGCCACAATAGGTTTTTCTGAAAGCTTTTGTGCCGGCGGCTTTTGCATTTCATCCTCAATAACCTTTACTAAGGGGTGGCCCACATACTCCACATCCCATTGCCACTTGTTGTGGTAATAATCCTTTTCAAAAGGCAGTATCACCAGCATTTTATCAATGGTTTGTTTCATGGTAGGCACCCGGCTCTCCTTCCAGGCCCATACCTGCGGCGATATGTAAAAAACCGTTTTATATCCCAGCGGTTTGGCCCATTTGGCTATGCGCAGGTTTATGCCGGGGTAGTCGATCAGCACCAGCACATCTGGTTTAAAGGCTTCAATATCTTGTTTGCAAAAAGCTATGTTTTTAAAAATCGTGCGCAGGTGCAGCAGTACCTCGGTAAAGCCCATAATGGCCAGTTCGCGGTAGTGTTTAACCACCGTGGCCCCTGCTGCCTGCATAAGGTCGCCACCCCAACACCGTATGGTTGCCTGTGCGTCTAATGCGTGCAGTTGCTTAATCAAGTTGCTGCCATGCAAATCGCCGCTGGCCTCACCTGCTATAATGTAGTATTTCATATGCCCCCATCCCCTAAAGGGGTGTTTTTATTAATAGGCTTGCAAAATACGATTAATGTGTGAGGCTGGAGGTTTGGTGTTTTCTTACCAGGCTTCTTTTATGGCTTGGGGGTGGCATTACAAATCATTTTTTTCAAGCTTAATATTAACGTGAGTTCGACATAATACAGTGTCAAATTTACAGTGATAATTGGATTGAAGATGAAGAGTCGGTGTCAACGGACAAAGCCGGCTTTTTAGGCAAGAAGTGATAGGCTGCGATTGCGGAGAATACTGTTAT
>CAIRZB010000107.1 GCA_903882935.1 uncultured Parafilimonas sp.
ACAAAAAATATCTGTAATTTTATCAAAGTCAATCATATAGAAACGTATTTAAATATTTGAATGTCAGATACTTAAATATAAGTACTTTTCTTATGATTGACAAATTTTTTTACAAATTATTAATCGAACTCAGGTTTGTAGCCAACATTGCATTTACCCATAAACAAAGCCTTTACAATAAATGCTACTATGTATCGACTATAAAACATACTGCATCAATGCCTCCGCAATCTTCCTGTCGTTACTCAACCGTGGCAGCTTGTTTTGGCCGCCCAACTTGCCTATGCTGCGCATGTAATCAATAAAGGCGTTCCGCTTAACCGGTGTTATTACCAGTTCTTGCAAAATGTTGCCCCTAATCAGGTCGTCGTAATAAACGTTTTTGTCGCGCAGGTTATTGTCAACCTTTTGTTTAAAGGCGGCAAGGTCGCCCGGTATATTTTCAAATTCAATAAACCATTCGTGGTAGCTTTTGCCTTCACCGCTTTGCACAAAAGGGGCTACTGTAAATTCAACTACCTTAATATTTTCCTCCGTGGCAGCTTTTAACAGGGCGGCTTCCACCTCCTCGCCAATCACATGCTCGCCAAAAGCAGAAATAAAATGCTTGGTCCTGCCACTCACCACCAAGCGGTAGGGGCTTGTGCTTACAAATTTTACGGTGTCGCCAATATTATATGCCCAAAGGCCCGCGTTATTGCTGATGATGAGTGCGTAATTTTCGCCCACCTTAACGTCGGCCAGCCCTAAGCGGGTGGGGTTTTCGTTAAAAATTTCAGCGGCGGGTATAAATTCAAAAAATATGCCCGAATTGGTATTTAGTAGTAGGCCGTGTTCTGTCTGGCTGTCTTGGAAGGCGAAAAAGCCCTCACTGGCCGGAAATAGTTCTATGCAGTCAATCTTGCGGCCGATGCTTTCATACAGCTTGGCTTTATAAGGCTCAAAATTAACCCCGCCCTGTACCATTACACTAAAATTAGGGAACAATTCACCGGGTTTTTTCCCGCTTTTTTCAATCAGCCTGTCAAAATACATTTGCATCCAAGGTGGTATGCCGCTAATCAGGGTCATGTCCTGCTTAATGGTTTCTGCCACAATGCTGTCCAGCTTTGTTTCCCAGTCTTCAATGCAGTTTGTTTCGTAGCTGGGTAACTGGTTGCTGCGCAAGTAACCGGGCACGTGGTGGTTTACAATGCCGCTCAGCCGGCCTGTGGGTACGCCGCCCATCCTGTCCAACACGGGCGAGCCGCTTAAAAATATCATTTTGCCTTGGGTAAAGGCCGAGTTGCCGGTTTGGGCAATATAACAAAGCAAGGCATCCCTGGCCGAGTTGATGTGGTTTGGTATGGAATCTTTGGTGATGGGTATGTACTTAACCCCACTGGTGGTGCCGCTGGTTTTGGCAAAATAGATGGGTTTGCCCTTCCACAGCACATTTTGCCGGCCTTCCTTTATTTTTTCAATCCAGGGCTTTATCAATTCATAGTCCCTAACAGGTACCTGCTTTTTAAAGTCGTCGTGGGTTTGAATGTTTTCAAAGCCGTGCTGTTTGCCAAACTCAGTGTTTTTAGCGGTTTTTACAAGGTCTTTAAAAACGGCTTCCTGGTCAGCTATGGCAGTTTCCATGCCCTTCTTAATCTTATTATAAATAAATCCGGCAAATGGCCTGGCCAGTAGCGATTTTAAATTCATGGTGGTGTGCCCGTGTTATGGGCAACAAAAATAGCAATCCCTTTGGGCAACCGCAATAACAAAACATTTATTTTTGCCTAATTATAACAACCAGTTGATGCCCGTAATTTTTTTTTAAATACTTGCTGGTTTAAATAGAAAACCCCTACCTTTGCCGACCTAATTTTGGATAAGTTATGTTTGCAGTAGTAAAAATCGCAGGTCAGCAATTTAAAGTACAGGAAGGTCAAAGCCTGTATGTGCCCCACCTGCAAGGAAAGAACAACGGTGACAAAGTTGAGTTCAGCGAAGTATTGCTTGTTGATAATGAAGGCACACTTACACTGGGCAGCGATATAAAAACAATCGTGACAGCCGAAGTATTAAGCGAACTTGTGCAGGGCGATAAGGTTATTGCCTTCAAGATGCGCAGGAGGAAGGGCTTTCGTAAAAAGCACGGCCACAGAACACACTACACTAGGATTAAGATAGAAAGCATCGCCTAGTATTTGGGGTTGTACTATGTGCAATAAGGCGATTTTTGTCCGTTTTTCATAACTGGCAAGCCCCAAAATAGCCCAAGTAAATATTTTAGAATTAATTTAAATATTATTTTATGGCCCATAAGAAAGGCGAAGGCAGTGTAAAGAACGGCCGTGATTCGCAAAGCAAGCGTTTAGGTGTAAAAATATTTGGCGGCCAGCCTGCCATTTCAGGTAACATCATCATCCGCCAGAGGGGTACCGTGTACCACCCTGGTAAAAATGTTGGTGTTGGTAAAGACTTTACGTTGTTTGCCTTAACTGATGGCATTGTGGTGTTTAGGAAAACCAGGGAAGACAAAACTTTGGTTAGTGTACAGCCGGTTGAAGTAACGGCCTAGTAAGCTAAATTTTTTTTGACAGTTGTTTTAATGTTTTTAATTTTAGTAAATTATTTACTAACCAATTAAATTTTAACACATGGCAACTGCAAAAAAAGCAGCCAAAAAAGCTGCCCCTAAAAAGGCTGCTAAGAAAGCTGCTCCAAAAAAGGCCGCCAAGAAGGCTGCAAAAAAAGCTGCTCCCAAGAAGGCAGCTAAGAAAGCCGCTCCCAAGAAAGCTGCTCCAAAAAAAGCTGTTAAAAAAGCCGCTGCCAAAAAAGCTGCCAAGAAAACAGCTAAAAAAGCCGCCCCTAAAAAGGCAGCTGCCGACAAAGACGCAACGGAATAATTTACCGCTACGAGCTTACATAAATTTAAAGTCCCGGTTTATACGCTGGGACTTTTTTATTTTGCACCTTGTTGTGTTGACGGAACGCAGCTTGTGATGCTTAGTAAGATTTCAAGGATTTTTGGTATCATAAAGGGGGTTAGATACACATTATTTGTCAGCCACCTTCATCCAAAAATCCCTGTAGCCAGCGTTCAGTCGTCCGCATGCTTTAATTTGCGTAAAAAAACTTGCTTTTATGGATAACTATGCCATTGCCGATAATTTTTCACTGCTGGCCAAACTGATGGATATACACGGTGAAAATAGTTTTAAAACCAAAACATACTCGGTTGCAGCTTTTACTATTGAAAAACTGCCGATGCAGCTTGCCGACACCCCAGTAGATAAGCTTGCAAGTATAAAAGGGATAGGGGAGAGCGTAGCCAAAAAAATACAAGAGCAGTTGCAAACTGGGCAGCTGGGTATTTTAAACGAATACTTGGCCAACACGCCCCCCGGTATAATTGAGCTGTTGGCCATTAAAGGCATTGGCCCCAAAAAACTTGCCGTTATTTGGAAGGAGCTGGAAATAGAAACACCCGGCGAATTATTATATGCCTGCGAAGAAAACAGGCTGCTGCTATACAAGGGTTTTGGCGAAAAAACGCAGGAGAACATTAAAGAAGCCATCAAGTTTTATTTAAGCAGCCAAGACAGGCACCTGTATGGTGATATTGAAAATTTTGCATTGGCGGCTGATAGTAAAATTAAGGCCGTTTTTGCGCAGTACACATTTTTGCTGGCCGGTGCTTTTAGGCGCCAGCTGGAGATTATTGACCGGTTAGAATGGGTTACCAACGCACCCATTACTGAATTGGCACCTTTTTTTGAGGCCAACGGGTATGCCAGCCTCGCCGTGGGCGATGCCATACGCAGTGCCTTTAAAGGCCCCGAGAACATTGAGTTTGCCTTTTACCACAGTGGAAATGTGTATGGCGATTTGTTTCTACAAAGCGGCAGTGCGGAATTTTTGGAGAAATGGCTTGCGCTATACCCATTGAAAAACAGCTATGCCTCCGAAGAGGACATTTTTGCCGGCGCAGGTGTTGAATTTATACCTGCTTACCTGCGTGAAGGCGCTGCTGTTATACAACAGGCTGAAAAGCAGCAACTGCCGCAGGTAATACAACCCGGGGACATTACAGCCATCATACATAGCCACAGTAAATGGAGCGACGGGGTAAATACCATTGAGGAGATGGCCAAGGCCGCCATTGAAAAAGGCTTGCAATATTTGGTTATAAGCGACCACAGTAAAACTGCTTTTTATGCCAATGGGTTAAAAGAAGAACAGGTGGCAGCCCAGCACCAACATGTGGACGAGCTTAACAAGGCGCTGCACCCTTTTAAAATATTCAAGAGTATTGAAAGCGATATTTTAAATGATGGGGCGCTTGATTACAGCAACGATGTACTGGGTACATTTGATTTGGTGATAGCATCTGTGCACAGCAACCTTAAGATGAAGGAAGACAAGGCTATGATGCGGTTGATGAACGCGATTGAAAACCCTTATACCAATATACTGGGCCATGCCACCGGCAGGCTGCTGCTAAGCCGGGCTGGTTACCCCATTGACCATAAAAAGATTATTGACGCCTGCGCTGCCAATAATGTGGTGATTGAACTGAATGCCCATCCAAAAAGGCTGGATATTGATTGGCGCTGGATAAACTATTGCCTTGAAAAAGGCGTGCTGATATCTATAGACCCCGATGCGCATAGTATTGATGGTTTTAACGACACCCGCTACGGTGTGTTGGCAGCCCAAAAGGCCGGTGTTACCAAGCAACAAAACCTAAGCAGTTTTTCGCTGGCACAGTTTGAACAATTTGTTTTGGCCCAGCAAGAAAAGCGGCGATAAGGTTTTGGGGAACGTTTGCAAAATACCAGGTTTTCGGGCACGAGGTATTTTTTATTCCTCAATGCCACCGAAAAAAAACCACCGCTTATCCAAAGCTTTGCTTTGCATTGCAACCCCATGCCTATCTTTAATGCTTTGTTTTAATTAATAACATCACATGAGAAAATTAACTTTCGCTATTTGTTGCGTTTGGTTGTGCCTGTTTGCATCGGCACAAACACAAAGCAATTTTGACCAGCATGAAGCTTTTGCGCCATTTTTTTACCCAGCTTATGGGGATGAGGTGCGTGCGGCAGACGGTACCCCAGGGCCAAAATACTGGCAAAACCGCGCGGATTATTCTATTGACGCGTCGTTAGACGATTCTCTGCAGAGCATAACGGGCAATGTTGTTATAACCTACACCAACAACAGCCCCCAACAGTTGCCATTTGTTTGGTTGCAGCTTGACCAGAATATTTACAGCCTACAGTCAAGGGGCGTGGCCACCACTGCTGTGGGCGGCGGCCGTTGGGCCAACCGCAACAAGTTTGACGGTGGCTATACGATAAAGTCAGTAACGGTGGTGCAGGATGGCAAGGAGCTGCCCGCCAATTACCTTATTAACGATACCCGTATGCAAATAAAACTGGCCAATGCAGTTAAGGCAGCGGGCGGAACCATACAATTTAAAATTGCCTACGCATTTACGGTACCCGAGTACGGCACAGACCGCATGGGCCGGTTAAAAACAAAAAATGGTTGGATATATGAAATTGCGCAATGGTACCCACGTATGTGCGTGTACGACAATGTGTATGGCTGGAACACCCTGCCCTACCTAGGCCAGGGTGAGTTTTATTTGGAATACGGCAATATTGACTACAGCGTAAACGTACCTGCCAGCCATATTGTGGTGGGCAGCGGCGAATTGCTGAACCCTAAAGATGTGCTTACCCCCGAGCAGTTAAAGCGTTGGGAAGCAGCCAAGCAAAGCGAAAAAACAGTGGTATTGCGCAGTGAGGCCGAAATTAACGACCCAGCTTCGCGCCCGTCTAAAACTGACAGGCTTACTTGGAAGTTCAGGTGCATTAACACCCGCGACGTAGCCTGGGCAACCTCCAAAGCCTTTATTTGGGATGCGGCGCGCATAAACCTGCCCAGTGGCAAAAAAGCCATCGCAGCGTCTGTGTACCCGGTTGAAAGCGCGGGCGACAGTGCCTGGAAACGCTCCACTGAGTTTGTGAAGGGTGCTATTGAATTCTACTCAAAATATTTGTACGAGTTCTCATATCCTGTTGCCACCAACGTGGCAGGTATTGTGGGTGGTATGGAATACCCCGGTATTGTATTTTGTGGTGCTGGTGCCAGCAAGGGCGGTTTGTGGGGCGTAACAAGCCACGAGTTTGGCCATAACTGGTTCCCCATGATAGTGGGCAGCAACGAGCGTAAATACCCGTGGATGGATGAAGGGTTTAATACCTTCATCAACACCATGGCCGACAAAGATTTTAACAACGGCGAGTATTTAAGCAAAAGGCCCACCAACCGCCAAAGGCAGGCGAGCACTTACTTTAATGACACGGCCGAAGGTATTTTAACAGTGCCAGACGTTACCCAGCCCCGCAACTTAGGCAATGTGGCCTATGGCAAACCAGGCCAGGGGTTGACTTATTTGAGGGAAAATATTTTGGGCGAAGGCCGGTTTGACAGTGCCCTCAGCTACTACACCCACCAATGGGCTTTTAAGCACCCCACGCCGTACGACTTTTTCCATTGCATAGAAAACTACAGCGGCGAAACACTTGATTGGTTTTGGCGCGGATGGTTTATAAATAATTGGAAGATAGACCAAGCAGTAACTGATGTAGCGTATATTGGCAATAGCCCCAAAAATGGCAGTATTATTACGATAGCCAATTTGGAAAAATTACCCATGCCAGTTACGGTGGAAGTAACTGAGGCGGGTGGCAAAAAGGGGCGCATTCAATTGCCCGTGGAAGTTTGGCATGCCGGCAGTTTTTGGAAGTTTAAATACAACTCCACCGACAGCCTGCAGAAAGTTACCATTGACCCTGATAAGGCTTACCCAGATGTAAACAGGGTAAACAACACTTGGCATGCAGAGTAAGCTGGCGTGGGTTTTAACCGCTAATTAATTGAACGCTGTAATACATCGCCCCCGGCAATGGTAGTACCTTGCCAGGGGCGATGTGCTTTTGTATTAACCCGGGGGCTACCCCCGGTGCTTTTTAGCCTTTAACAGGTGTAATTGTAATGTTTGCATGAATTTCAAATTGGCCATCTTTGTCATACTGTTTTAGCAAACCCAAAATATCTTCCAGCGTTTGCTTTAATTTGGGTACGCGCTCTGCCGTATGGGGGTCTGGTACACCCAACCGTTCTTCGTGGCTAAAATTTCTCAGGCGGTGAAACCGTATTTTATCACTGAAAAGCGTTACCAAAATTTCTCTGGCATCTGTTGCCGTAAACGTGCCGTGAATAAGGTTGAACCGATTTTCTTGCTTTTCCATTTTGCTGTATTGTGTTAGTTAAAATATTTCGCGGTATACACCAATGCGTCAAGTAGCCCTTGCCCTGTTCAAACGGTCGTTAAGTGATAAACCAATGCCGGGTTCAGGAAATTTGTGCGCAATAATCAAATCATATCCTTTGCCATCCATCGTATGCATGGCTGCATAAAGGTTTGCGGCAGCCGTTTTAAAATCATCATTTTCGCACAAAACAAGTTGTTTTTCGCTGGGCAACAATTGGGTGTAGTTGTTATAGGTAATAACCCCAATGTTGTGGTTGCGGTGTTTAATAATATCCTGCTCTAAGTTATCACTTGCCACAAGTGGTGTAATGGGGCTGTAATGTTTTAGGTGCATACCCGGGGCAATCGCTTTTTCAGTAATGGCCAGTGTTATTTTGCCTATCACTTTTTCAATATCCTCTATACTTATTGCCCCCATACGGTACAGGGCAGGCATGCCATCACTAAAGCCGATAATGGTTGATTCAATACCCATGTTGCATGGCCCGCCATCTAATACATACGGTATTTTGCCGTTAAGCATTTTCTTGACATGCCCGGCGTTGGTGGGGCTTATGTAGGTGTAGGGGTTTGCGCTGGGTGCCACCAACGGAAAGCCAACCTTTTTTAGTAACGCCAGTGTTAGTGCATGTTTGGGTACACGTACTGCCACATTGGGCAGGCCGGCTGTTACAGCGTTGGGTACCTGTTTACTTTTAGGCAGCAGCAACGTTAACGGGCCTGGCCAAAAAGCCTGCATAAGCAGGGCTGCTTTTGGGGGTATTTCTGCTACAATTTCTGTTAAACTTTCCACACTGTGTGCGTGTACTATTAGCGGGTTGGTGGCTGGCCGTTGTTTTACTGTAAATATTTGGTTAACGGCTTCTTCGCAAAACATGTTAGCGGCCAGCCCATAAACAGTTTCAGTTGGTATGGCAACCAGTTTGCCTGCACCAAGCAATTGGGCAGCCAAGCTAATATCTTTACCAACAAGCGTTTCTTGCACGGTGGTCATCACTTTATGTATGGGTTAAGCCATTTGCAAAACATTGGTTCTGCTTTTGGTTGTTTTTGAATAATAAACTTCACTTCGGTAATTGTATTATTTACAGTTACAACTTTTTATAAAGGCTTTTGGCAGCGGTATTACACATATTGTAAGGTTGGCTTTGTGCAAGCCGCCACCAGCAAGCCCGTACGTTTGTCGCCCACGGCTATATTAAAACATACAACCGGTTTATACCGGGTGCTAATTACCGGTTATTGTAAAAGGCCCCATTGTAAATTGCGTTTTAGCTGATACTGTTTTTGTTCCTGCGGGTCGTAGCATATCATGTAAATCCATCCGTTACCAAATAGTTTTTGCAGAACTTCATGTTGCCCAATAATGTGGCTAATCCTGTCTTTTGGGGCATATACCACCACCGTTAATCTCAGCGGCTTGTGGTATGCTTCTGCATCCGATGCAAAAACAGACTGCAAGGGCAGGCCATGCATTAAATCG
This sequence comes from uncultured Parafilimonas sp., assembly GCA_903882935.1. GTDB lineage: Bacteria > Bacteroidota > Bacteroidia > Chitinophagales > Chitinophagaceae > JABDFW01. The sequence continues at coordinate 8,808 of CAIRZB010000107.1, forward strand.
CTGGCATTGCCTTGCATGATGCCTATTTTGCCGGTAATGTTTTTGGTGATTTTGCTGCCTCCCCCAAAAGCCACATTGTCTAAAGTTGAAAAAAAGTACTGTGCGTTTATCCATTGTGCTACTACCATTGGCGCTGTTAATATGGTTGTAAGCAGTAAACCGTCGCTGTCTTGTTCCCACTCGTATGAGTGCAGGAATGAACGGCCTTCGAGGTTGATGTTTTTGGTAAGCCAACGGGGGGCGGCAATAAAGGCGGCGTTTTTGGCAAGCCCCCATTCAGGGCGCACCTGGGCCCAGTCTTTTGAGCGCATGCCAATTGCCTGCTGCGCTCTTGCGGCGGTTGTATTTACACCCATTTCCCCCCCCCGCCAAATGCGGTTTTTATTGCCGGCAAGTGCAAGGTTGCTTTTGAGTGCAGTAAGCTGGCTGGCCAAGCTGCCGGTTGTTTGCTCATTGTAAATCTCTACTTCATCTGTGGTGGTATTGTGTTCGGCCGCTAAAAAAGTGGTATCGGCGGTAATATCAATGCCCTGCTTTCTAAGTTCGTTCCGCACGTTTTCATCATTCAATATTTTGGCAAGTATTCTTGCATTGGGGGCGCCGTGCCTGCCCCCGCAGGCACCACAATCCAGGGCGGTTGCATACGCGTTATTTTCTGTTGTGCTGCCGTGGCCGCAAAAAACAACCAGTGGTGCAAAGTTGCCGGTAAGCCCCATTAATTTTAAGGCACCGGCCGCAAAGGATACCTGCTGCATAAACGGTATGGCCTCAATGTTGGGTGTTACGGTATAATCAGGTGCCACCCATTTTTGTGCGGTTGACTGTAAATAGGATGCTCCGGCGGGCGCGAGGCTTTTAAGCCCCATCCACAATCCGCTTGCCAGCCCCATGGTTTCCACAAGGCTAAAGGGGGTAGTGAAGGTGTATTTAAGCGATTGGTATAACTTTTTAAGACTTTTAAGCCTGCTGTGCCCTTCTTTACATGATTGGTGGGAGCAGTTGGGCAGTTGTTGCACAGTGTAGGCTGGCTTTAACAGCACGGGGCAAGATGCATACGATTCCCCGGTTACCGGGTTGCCAATGGTAACCGGTATGCCAAAAAAGCCTGCAAACCCATAGGTTTCGTAGTTGCCAACAGCCTCTATAGCCCTCCTAAAAGGTTCAGACCGTACATCAATACAAAATACCAGATGCGCCTCCGCTTTTAGTTTTTGTGGCGGTGGCTGTATACTGTCAAGTTGTTTAATAAGGCTTTGCTGATAGGATGCTTCGTTATTTACAATGGTCCTATAAGTATTTGTAATATTTGTTTCCAGCAGGGCTTTTTTGTGCCAGTTAATAAGTTCCTTAGCCTGCGGCCAAATAAGGCAGGTTAGCACCAGCCTGAAGGCTGTGTATTCGGTTTGTGTAACCGGGTGCTGGTGAAATGCATCTTGCTCATCTGCCCAGTTGGTGCGGTATTGTATATATGCTGCCCAGCCTGGCAGCGTTGTAAGCATCAATGTTAAAAACAGCTCACAGTCGTCAGTATTAATGCCAAGATAAAGCAACGCTTCTGCAATAATTTCTTCAGGCGCACTCGGTAGTTTTGCAAGCCACTGTACTTTATGCCGGTTGTTTTTATGAAGCTGTTTATCAAAACCTACCAGTGTTAATGTGCTTTTTAAAAATCCTTTCGTGCGCAACGGCATTTGTATGGTTGATTGCCCCTGGTCAAAAAAAACCTGTAACCACTTTATGGTTTCCCGGTTAACATGCTCCATGCCTGCTGGCATGTGTTGCTGTTGAAAATAGGCGTGGGCCTGTGCAAGCCCTTCTTCAAAAGCCACATGTTCAAAGCCGGCCAAGGGGTTAACGGCAATCAGGTTTTTAAGCGGCCAGAACGGGGTAATTTTTTTCCAACTATTTTCCATGGCTTTGTAAATAGCCAAATTGTTGTTGATGTGTAAAACCTCAGTATTGTTTTCTGCTAAAACTGCGTCTGTTATTTCTTTCATACTAACCTCTTTAAAATTGGTATTTATTGCGGTGTGCGGTAATTGTATTGGGGTGCGGCTGGCTAGCATTAAGCATTTGCACATACTTTTTAAGCAGCCATGCCGGATATAAGTTTTTTTGGGCTGAGGGGTTTATAAAAAGCATCGCCAGCCATGAGCCGAGCAGTAACGCGGCAGCCAAAAAGTGAACTGCATTTAATGGTTGTGGTGCCATTAAGTGTAAAGGGGCAAGTGTACCCTCAATAAGCCCTACACTTAAGCCGTATATAAATCCCATGGCCGCTGTTGCCAACGCGGCTACCAGCAGTTTTGCTGTTGCCTTACCACGTATAATGGGCAGTGCAAACTGTGCCCCGGTAAGCATTGCCAAAAAAGTAAGGAACGATGTTGTGTTAGGGGCTAATATTTGCTTACCGCTGCTTATACAAAACATAAAAGCTGCTGCTACCCCGCAAACAAGTGCCATTAAAAATTGAATGAATGATGGGGGATATTCCAGGTCAAGCCGTTTCTCTTTCGCTGCCGAGCCCAACCCCAGAAATAGGTATGCTTTAAACAACCCATGCCAGCACAGGTGTGCCACTGCGGCAGGAAATAAGCCAAGCCCGCATTGGGCAATCATAAACCCCATTTGCCCCATGGTAGAGCAGGCAAGCATTCGTTTTATATCGCTTTGCATCAGTTTCCAAAGCGTGCCCAGCACAGCTGTTGTTATACCAGTAATAAAAATGATGTTCAAAATATCTGCATTGCTTGCCAGCATGGGTGCAAACCGGGTTAGCAGAAAGCCGCCGCCGTTTACAAGCCCGGCATGCATTATCGCAGATACCGGGGTGGGGGCGTTTAAAGAGCTGGTTAACCATCGGTGAAAAGGCCATAACGCTGACTGCGTAATGGCGGCAAGTAGTAACAGCCCGCCAGCTGTAAATACCCATTTAAACGCTATCGGTTTTGTAACCAAGGCGTGTATTGAGGTTTCACCGGTTACGTTGTACAGCAGCAGCAGTGCAGCCCCCAGAAAAACAAACCCCAACGTAAAGTTTTTTACTGCAATTATGGAAGACTGTTTCGCTGCCTCCCACACATGTTTGTGCAACATCAGCCTGGTGAGTAAAGCATTGCCCACTGCCCACGACACCAAGAACAGCAGAATATGGTCTGCACATACCATCGCCGAAACGCTTACTACAAGCGCCAGCAAATTGCCAAAGAAAGCCTTTTGCCGTCTGTCGCCCTTTAAGTACCGGGTGGCGTATGATGCAACAATGATTGCTACAAAAAATATAAGCGCCAAAACAACCATACTTAGCCTGTCAGCATTAAACAATTGGGGTAAACCTGCTAATTTTTGCCTCATTTTTAAAATTTGATTTACGTTGGCGGCAAAACTATCTTATGTTTGCGTATAAGAAAAGCGACTAATTCTAATACTTAAAATAAGAATAACTAATAATGTCATTTGATTCTCTAACCTTAGAGTGTTTTATAGCTGTGGCAGAAACTGCCAGTTTTACACGTGCCGCTGATAAAGTGGCCCGAACACAATCGGCGGTAAGCCAGCAGATTAATAAGCTTGAAAACTTGGTAGGCAAGCCCCTTGTTACAAGGGCAAGGCATATTTCATTAACTTCAGAAGGGGAGATATTTTTAAGCTATGCCAAAAAAATTGTGCAGTTAAACCGCGACGCGATGGACAGGTTTAAGCACCCCGAACTGCAGGGCGAAGTACGCTTTGGTTTGCCGGAGGATTTTGCCAGTGTTTTTCTATCTGATGTGCTTACTGAATACGCCTCGCTTCACCCGCGTATTATGCTTAATGTGGAGTGCGACCTTACGCTCAACCTTTTTTCCCGTTTTAAGCAAAAGGAATTCGACCTAGTACTGGTGAAAATGAACAGGCCTGAAGATTTTCCCAACGGCATGGATGTGTGGTCGGAAGCTTTAGAATGGGTGGGGAACAAAAATTTAGCCAGTTTTGACGATGAGCACCCTGTGCCGCTAGTATTGTCTCCCCAGCCATGTGTGTATAGGGCAAGGGCAATACATGCCTTGGAAAATATTAAACGCAATTGGCGCATCGTTTTTTCAAGCCACAGTTACGCGGGTACTATTGCCGCTATAAAAGCCGGCATGGGCATTACCGTGTTGCCCCGTAACATGGTACCGGCCGACCTGCAAATCATCCGTAAAAACAAGGACTTGCCTAAGTTGGACGATACCCATATTTCTTTATTGAAACACCATGATAAAAACCTTGCTGTAAATTCTTTTGAAAAGTTTGTTGTTGAAAGGTTAAAGCCTTAACGCAGCTACGCCTGGGGTTAGCGAAATACATGGTAACAAGGCAAATTGATAGAACAGGCTAATTATAAACTTCGGTTTACTTTGATAAATGCGTAGTGCTATGCCCGGTTACTCCTTCAATTCAATACCAATCTTACGCATGAGTATGGAGGCATTGAGGCTGGTGCAAATACCCGGCTTTAATTTATAATCAAAATATAGTTCATCGTTGGCTACCTGTACATCAAAATGGTAATTGCTTACCGCATCGGGATAGTCGGTTTCCAGCTTGGCCAGTTCCACATCGTGGGTGGCGGTAACGGCTACCGCACCGTGCTGTATAAATTGCTGTATCAAAGCTTTGGAGCCGGTATGCCTGTCTAACGAGTTGGTGCCACGCAATATCTCATCCAGCAGGATAAATATTTTTTGTTTGGAATTTACCGCTTCAATAATTGATTTCAGCTTTTTAAGCTCCGCGTAAAAGGTGCTGGTGCTTTCGGCAAGGTTATCGGCAATGCGCATGCTGCTCATGATTAATACTGGCGAAATGGTGAAGCTTTCGGCACAAACCGGTGCCCCCATCAGTGCCATTATGCTGTTTACCCCCACGCTGCGTAAAAACGTGCTTTTGCCCCCCATGTTGCTGCCCGTAATAATACTTACTTTGCCAGTGCCTTGCAGGGTAAAGCTGCTATCTACCCTTTTGCCTGCGGCAATAAGCGGGTGGCCAAGTTGGGTGGCACTAAAGGTAAAATGTTCATCTGCAATGGCGGGGTAACACCATGTAGGCTGGTTAAAAGCCAGGGTGGCAATGCTTGCGGCAACCTCGGTTTGGGCAATAGCTGCAAACCAATGGGCCGCTGCGGTACTATTTTTGGCCTTCCAGCGGTTAAGCAGCAGCAGTTGCCGGAGGTCCCACAGAAGGAAAGTATTTAAAAAATAGAACGCAAAAATATTGAGCCTTACATCAAACCGGTTAAGCACAGCTTTAAGCTGCTGTATTTCCGCAGAGGCGGTTAACTGCTCCGCATTCTGGAGGTTTTTTTTAATGCCCGTCAGAAAGACGCTGTTAAAAGGCTCCTCTTCAATATGCTTAAGCTGGCTGCTAAACGTATCAACCTCAGGCACTATTTTGCTCAGTAGCAGCCAAGTATCGTTTATGCGTTTGCTAAGCGAAAATGCAAATACAAAAAACACAAACACTATCGTGTAAAACAGTGGCGTGGTAATGTTATTGTTAAGGTACAACAGCAGGCAGCCTATGGTTATGGCGGGGTAAATACGTGCCAGCCACAGCCAGCCCGGTGCGTTGAAGATGGCGGGCCTGGTAAGCCAGTTTTTTATCCTGTTTTCGGTGTAAAGGGTAACCGGGTTTGCCATGCCAAACGCGAGCATTTGCTGCCGCCATAGTGTGTTGCCGGCTAGTTCTTTTGAGGCTTCCTGCGCTGCCAATATTTCTTCTTTGGTGCTGGGCTTTAAAAGTTTGTCGGCCAATAACTGGGTGCTTTGTTCTGCAGTGCAACGGCTTATATACTGGTACAGCGATGAGGGGCCAAAAACATCCATATCCTGCGCGTACGGGTGGTTGGGTGTTTCCAGCTTTTTACCGTCTTCCCTTTCGGAAAAATTATTGTTCAGCAGGTTTATCTCGTCCCGGTTTATGGTGAGTAGGTTTTCTACATTCTGCAACTTTTCTTTAAGGTCGGTATCCACCGAAACGGCGTACAAAAAAAAGCAGATGCCTGCAATGGCCGCCAGCAGTATCATCCACAACTCACTACCCCAGGCGACTTTAACCATCAATATCGTGATAATGGCTAGGGCTAAGCGCAACCACCCAATAACTGATCTTTTAGCTTTAATTGCCGCAGCCTGTTTACTGTATGCTCCAATATTGTTTGTGTATACTTGCTGCGGGCCCAACTGTTCCTTCATGGGTGTGAAGGTAGGTTTTTGCCGGGTTTGTTGGTGTTTTGTAAAGGTTTACCGGTTTGTTTAGCCCTTAACCGGTTGCAGGCTGTGCGGGTTGCGTTTCTCAAGTCGCAGGTTTTTACGCAGCATTTAACCCAAATAAGTTTATTGTTACCACAGAAATATGTAAATTTGCTGTTCGTTTGTAAGTTTTTGATTGCAATTTGTAAAACTGCAATCAAAAAACCATCAACTGGAAAAAGGGGCTGTATTGGTTTTGACAGCGTAGATTGGGTCAGGTGTAAGCATGCAGTGCGTTGGATAATTAGCACTTTAATCTGAATATTCAAAACTCAAATGGCAATACACAGTATGCCATGGCTGCCTAATCAGTGATTAGATAGTCATTAGGGCCGCCCGGGCAGGTTCGCCTGTTACCTTGCCCCGCCGCCGACTAAAAACAAAAACGGGATGCTGCAACAGAAGGCTGTGACTGTTGCTTAAGACCATCCAGCTAAGCGTGTAATCGGTTTGTCAGTTTCCTGTTATGCGCCGACAAGCAATAATCGAATAAGCATGTAGAAAGCTTGAAGCAAGTATGTTTGGACGCGGGTTCGACTCCCGCCAGCTCCACTAAAAAAGCCACTGTAAAGTGGCTTTTTTATTTATAGTTTACCCTTTGTGCTAAGGGTTTTATGCGACCTATTTTGGAACTTATCCTTTCATTCGTAATGGTAAGGTGGGGTATGCTGCCAAATGCCACACCTCATCCCCTAAAACAAATGTTCTTTGCTAATCCCCCACCTCCATATTTATAAAACGTTGTTATCCCCATCATCTTGTTGGTGATAATGTGCCTTTTTTTTGCACATATCGGCGCAATCCTTACTAAAACCGGTTAAAAAATGCAATCGTCCTATAATTTGAATCCTTATAAAATTTATGTTGGGCAAAAGCAACATACAATTGGTCTTCGATGGCTTGTTGGGCCAAGGTATTGTACGGTGCGGGTATAATAGCCTGCCAGCTAGCATCTACGGCGGGATCGGTTTTTAAAAAGCCCTTTGTATTTAAATAACCTGCACCTTTTAGTGCGTTGTAAATACTGGCCGACCCATTGCTGCCAATACCTTGGTTTACGCTAAACCTATCAGCGTATATGGGGGTTGGCTCGTTAACGTAGTATGTGCATGGTATGCCCCGCCCCTTAAGCACGTTGTAGTTTGCCACAGCACTGGTTTGCCTATTGGGGTCGTCGGTAATGTCCATCGTGGCCATATTCCAAATTATGGGTACTGATGACAATGGAAACACCTTTTGTATTCCGCCGTAACAGAAAAGCGCCCCGGCCTTGTAGCCTTTCAAATAAGTTATCACGCTGCAAAAGGCACTGCCGTCGCTCATACCCACGCCATACAATGGCTTGCCCACAGCAACAACGCCGGTGGTTTGCAGGCTTTTTAATATAGCATCTACATTCGCAATATCCACGTTGCCGGTTTGGGAAAGATCCCATTTTTTATTTACCCTGTCCTTACTTTCCGTAATTACAATGGCATACCCATTTGCAGCGGCATACTTGCAAAAGGCCATGTTCTCGGCCTGGCCTGCAGCCCAGTTTACCGCGCTGCCACCCGTGCCATGGTAAGGTAGTATAATGCCCCTGTAGTTGGTGGGGATATAATAATACACTTGGCTGCCATTGATAACGGTGTTGGTAAACGCTATTGAAGGCACTGTTTTATAGGTTGCCGTAACGCGAATGTTTAGTGCAGGCATTTTAACGGCACTGCGCCACTCATGCGGGCTTACAAGATTGGCTGTGTCGCCAGCCCATCCGTCGAACACTTGTGTGGTGGTGGGCGGGTCGGAAAACACATAGGTTGTGTCGCCGGTGGCATATTGCCCCGAACCCGACCCATAGCTAACCGTTAGGCTGTATGTGGCTTGGGGCGTTGGGGTTGTATTTTGAAGCTGTTTGCTACAGCTCGTTATTAAAAAAAGTACTGCCACGGTAAGGGTTACCCGTTTAAACATGTTGTATTGGTTTGGTGCTATTGACTGATGCAATATTAAATGGTTTAAACAAACCAAACGAAGCCCCCCATTAAATAGCCACAATTATGCAAAGGCTGTTTACAAGCCCCGCAAGTGTTTTAAATAGCTTTGTCGCAATGCCCAAGCAAGCAACGCGTGGCGTTAGAAAATGGTAGGTTAAGCGCGGCCTACTGTGCCCGTCCCGCCAAAAACGCCGCTATATGGTTGTTTAGGAACTTGTCATCGGCCGGGTTGCTGGCCGCACCTGCCGTATGCCCCCAAAGCGATGGGATAGGCAGCAAGGTTATGCGCGGGTTAAACGCAGCCTCGTACTTTGCGTCCCCCAACGGAAAATACAAGTCGGTTGTTGAGGGCATATACAAAAATGGCGATTTTATGCTGCGCAGCGCCGCCGCAACATCGCCTTTAAACCCAGGCGTGTTGCCCACATTTTGGTGTTGCCAGGTACGCATTTGCAAAATAAGGTCGTTGGCATCCGCACCGGGTATAAAATTTATTCTATAGTTGTGCAGCACCTGCTCAAATGTGGTATCCTTCGACGATGGGTTGCGCCACAACTCCTTGCGCCACCATTCTTGTGAGAACAACCAACCCGTCCACACCACGGCAAATGCCTCCATGCCTCTTTGTGGCTGTGCGGTGTAATCGCCGTTGTTAAAGGCATCGTCGGCTGTTAAGGCAGCAATTTGCCCTTCCAGCCTCACAACGCCATGGCCATAGGTTTTTGCGGTGCCGCAAGTGGCCACAATACGGTCGGCGAAGGATGGGTAGCTTACTGCCCATTGAAAAGCCTGTTGCGCACCCATCGAAAAACCGACTAAAGCACGCAGATGTGTTATTTTCAGTTCTTCCGTTAGCAATCTGTGTACGGCCTCCACATTATCCCGTATGGTTATTAACGGAAAGCGGGGGCCATGAAAAGGCTCCGGGGTATTGCTGGGCGAGGAGGAGCGGCCGTTGCCAAACAATTCGGTAGCCACCAAAAATAACGTACTGGTATCTAAGGCCTTGCCCGGGCCTATCAACCATTCATAGCCATGATAATCAGCCATATAATGGGATGGAAGCAACACAACATTGTCTCGCTTAGCATTTAAATGCCCATAGGTGCCGTATACTAGATGGGCCTGGGGCAGTATTACGCCGTTTTCGGTAGTAAAGTTGGTAATGTAAAAATCGTGCCTTATACCAGTATCAACATGGGCATTGTTTTGTGCAAATATGTGTTGGCTGATCAGCAGTAGTAGCAATATTTTTCTCATGTGGTGCGTTCCTTTTATATTATGAACAAAATTGCCGCGTTAACGTTCGGTAAATTGCAAAGAAAGTGTTTTACTTGCTACTGTTTTGGGGGGCCATTGGCCGCAGGAAAGGTTTACTTGGGTTTGCAAAGCCCGTCAGTCAACAATCATTCCCATACATCGTCTATCGCCAAAGGCTTTTGTGCGACAAAAGGCTGGTAACCAATTACAAATTGTGCCGTGCTTATTTTTGCCCTTCGTTTAAAAGTATTTTATACTTTTACCTGAATAACAAACCCCACAATGGCTGTAGAAAAAAAAGCCCTAAAACAAGTAGCTGCGCCGGTGTTTATTTGCTTAGTATGGCTTTCATCTTCAGTGGCGCTGGCAAGCCCACCTAAAAAAACTTTCAAAGTGGTTGGCTTTTACCCAGCAAGCACCGAGCAGGCCCATATGAGTTTTATAAATGAGGCCAACCGCTGGTTTGTAGAAGCGGGCGATAAATACGGTTTTACCTACGACTCAACCAGTAACTGGGCTAACATGAACACTGGGTTTTTGTCGCAGTACCAAGTAGTCGTTTTTCTGGATGCCCGGCCCGATAGCCTTAGCCAACGGAACGCCTTCAAGGTGTATATGGACGCGGGCGGCGGCTGGATGGGTTTTCATTTTGCCGGCTTTGCCCTAACGCCATCGGACTTTAACCAAGACTGGGACTGGTACCACAATACTTTTTTAGGTGCCGGCCAGTATGTTAGCAACACCTGGCGGCCCACCGCCGCCATATTGCGGGTTGAAGACCGTAACCACCCTGTTACCAAGCACCTGCCAGCCACCATTAAGGCTGCGCCTAATGAATGGTACCGTTGGGAGAAAGACCTGCGTGCCAACCCCGATATTAACATTTTACTGTCCATCGACTCAACTAGCTTTCCGTTGGGTACGGGGCCAAAACTGTACGAAATATGGCACAGCGGCTACTACCCCGTTGTTTGGACAAATAAGCATTTCCACATGGTGTACTTTAACATGGGCCACAATGATATTGATGTTATTGCCAATAAAAGTGTTGACCTTTCGTCTACATTTCAAAGCAAGCAGCAAAATAAGCTTATTGTTAATTCGCTGCTTTGGCTTGGTGCAAAAGGCAAGCAAAAGCAATTAAATTAGGCAATCCACGCGTTTTTGCCAATATCGGGCCAATAAAAACGACAAATAATATGAGGGCTGTATACATTCTTTTAGCAACACTTGCATGTTTTTTGGGTAAAGTGCATGCCCAGTCTGATACCACGGTATTGTACTTAGACAGCAGTATGCACATAGTGCCTATCGGCGTTGCAGTTTATGGCCAAGCGATAGTGCGTAAGGACAAAATGTACTTGACTGCACTGGTTGACTTAAAAACAAGTAACACCTTGTACACTGGCAGTTATAAAGATAAAAACCTTTCCACGCCGGAGGGGCTGTTTGAGTACTTTACTGGTAAGAATAGGACCATGCGTGGTTATTATCACAATGGCCGGCAGGTGGGCAGTTGGAAAAAGTGGGATAAAGAAGGTTTGTTAATTGACTCGGTGGGTTTTGATGACAACGGCTTGGTAGTGGCTGAGGCAAAATACAATTACCATACCAATAGAACACTCTGGCGGCGGGTAGTGGAAAATGACGAGGGGGTTAAAATTTCGGTGGAATTTGACTCGGCCCAGGTATTGGTGTCGCGGGGGAAATTTAGCGGCGGTGATGGAGAAACGTTTACCTATTATGCCAATGGCAAAACCAAAATGCATGCTGTTTTTCAAAACAACAGCCAAACCCTGTTTGAATTTTTTGATGAAAACGGTAAAAAGTATAATAAGCTGGAATACCAAGAATATATAAAAGCCAAGCCCTAGCGGGCTTTTTTTTAAAATTAAAGTCTATTAATTTGGTGGACTAAATTATTCTGCCTAATCTTGCACCATCAAGCACTACTGTATGTATACGCCTTCTATTAAAATGCGATGTTGTTGTTGTTAGCAAACCTAGTTACTGGCCGTTTCGGCTAAGAAATCTACTTTATTTAATTAAATTCAACAATTTATGTCATTAACATTCAATGATAGAAGGCAAAATATGCGCCCTGTAAATACCGAAAACCTATTATCATCAAGGTCGCGCAACTATGGGTATTATCCTTTAATAAAAGGCAATAAAGTGCCCCCATTTTATTTAAAAACCGAAAATGGTTTTGCCAAGCATTTGGCGTCTGGCTCTCTGGCCAACGAAACGCGTATTTCCATCGAAGATTTTTTAGATAACCAGCAACCATTGGTAATTGTGTTTATTGGCTCGGCCAACAATGCGGTGCCGGATATTAAGGCGTTGAAAAGCCTGCAGGCAGACGTAAAGGTAATGGGAGGCCGGCTGTTGGTGTTGAGCAGTATTGAGCCAAAGTACTTACGTAAATTATTGAAGAACCAAGACGACCTGACGGTGTTTTATGACAGGGACAATGCCATAGCCGAGCTGTTTGGCCTATACGATGTGGAAAACCCCTTGTGGCAATGGGTTGCCGGCGTGGAGGAAGATGATTTGCCATTGCCTGCGTTTTATGTTGTTACGCCGGACAGGCAAATAGTTTACCACCATGTTGATTACGCGCTTAGCGTATACTCCCACCAAGGTTATGTTAACCAGCCTTTTGTGCGAGAACTGTTAAGCAGTGTTTTTCATACTGCGCAGCAATACAGCTACCAACCGCTGCCGTATAGAAAAGTGGTTTAAACAAGCATCTCTTTTCATAAACATGTAATGGGCAAGTGCTTTGCAATTTGGCGGTAATGGTTATTGTATTAACCACCGCTGCCCATGCTAATATAGGCTCGTATTATAATTACCCAACGCGTTTATTTACCTCCCACACTGTTAACGATATACCGTAAAACAGCGATGCAATGCATTGTTGCCTGTATTACTATTTAACAATTGGTAAATGAAGTTAAACATCCTTGCTTTTGCAGTGCCCTTGTTTGTTGGCCTTATGTTGTTGGAGTACTTTATTGCACAAAGAAAAAAGCTGCCCTATTTTAACCTGCACAACTCTATCGCCAACATAAGCATTGGCATAGGGGAGCGGTTGTGCGACGTGCTGGTAACGGGCATGTTTTATTTTGTGTACGATTGGTTGCAGAAAAGGTTTGGTATTTTTCATATAAAACCTGGCATTTTGCTGTGGGTGGCACTGCTGCTGTGTACCGATTTTTTATGGTATTGGTACCACCGCCTTGGCCACGAGGTAAACCTATTGTGGGCCGCCCACGTGGTCCACCACCAGAGTGAAGATTACAACTACACGGTTTCTGCCCGCATCACGGTGTTTCAGGCGGTGGCGCGCACTTGCTTTTGGGCGGTGTTGCCCATTATAGGTTTTCCCGCACAAATGATTACCGTTATGCTGTTGGTGCATGGCATTTACCCCTTTTTTATACACACAAGGCTTATTGGCAAGTTGGGCGTGCTGGAGTATATTTTTGTAACGCCATCGCACCACAGGGTACACCATGCGGCCAACGAACAATACCTTGATAAAAATTACGGTGACGTTTTTATAATTTGGGATAAATTATTCGGAACGTTTCAAAAGAAGGAGGATACCATTGAAACTGTTTACGGCCTTACAAAGCCGCTAAACACCTATAATTTTTTATGGCAGCATTTCCATTTTTTTATTGAGTTGGCTATCGCTGCCAAAGCCCAGAAAGGCGTTTGGGCGAAACTGACAATAATTTTTGGCAGGCCCGAGCATTTTGACCCAACCATCAGAAAAAAAGCACAAGCGGTGTTTAATGTGAAGCAAAACAGCGACGCATTACCCGATACGCTTAACCGCTATGTTAAATGGCAGGTAATAATACTATTGGCAAGCCTGTTTTTATTTATTCTGTTTGAAGCAAACCTGAGTATTGTTTTCAGGGTGTCGTATGTGTTTACCACTCTGTTAACGCTGGTTAACTGCGGTGCTGTGATGGAACGGAAGCACTGGGTTTTTCATGTGGAATTTTTAAGGTTGTTGAGTTTGCTGATGGTGCCTCTATATGATTTTTTGCTGTTTTATAACCCAATCGTGCCTATGGCTTTTATCGGCTTGGTGATGGTAATTGTCGCTTGGTACAAAACCATTCAAAAAAGGTATTTGTCTTTGCTTTACAACACAAGTAATGTTTGTTAAGAATCCAGCCCTCTTAGGTATTAAAAGGGCTGGCTCTTTATCAAAAATACTCATCGGTAACAGAATATTTACAACCCACCCAGCCTACCTCCGTCCACAGGTAAATTAATGCCGTTGATGTAGGATGCCGCAGGCGAGCATAAAAATGCCACTGCCGCGCCAAATTCTTCTGGTTCACCAAGCCGTGCCGCGGGTATTTGTGTAATGGTGCGCTGTAAAATATCATCAACCGTTGTATGGCCGTTTTCAGCTTGCTTGGCAAACAAGTAGCCCAACCTGTTTGTATTGGTAAAGCCAGGCAGTACATTGTTTACCGTTATGCCAAAGCCACCCAATTCGTTAGCCAGTGTTTTTGCCCAATTGGCAACGGCGGCCCTTACCGTGTTTGAGATGCCTAAACCATTAATGGGCTGCTTGACCGAAGTGGAAACTATATTTACAATACGCCCATAACCGGCCGTTTTCATACCCTGCACCACCAATTGTGCCAAGCTGTGCGCAGTGATAAGGTGGGAGCGGAAAGCAGTTTCTAATTCAACGGCCGGGGTGCTTAACATGGGGCCAGCCGGTGGGCCTCCGGTGTTATTCACCAGTATATGTATCGTATTACCTAAAGCAAGGTATACTTGTACTGCATGCATAGCATCATCTGGTTTACTGGTATCTGCCACAATAAAGTTATGGTGCTGGTTGCCATTGTTGGGCAGGCCGGCAGTAACGGTGGCGAGCTTATCCCCGTTTCTGGAGAGCACTACAACATTCGCACCCAGTAATGCCAGTTCGTGTGCAACGGCCGCACCCAGCCCTTGCGAAGCACCGCATACCAACGCGGTCTTACCGGTTAAATTTAGGTTCATGGTAAATTTTTATAATCCTCCCGTATGGGATAAAATACATCCAGCAGTTTGCAATCCGTTACCGATGTGCCAAAATGCTTTACATGGGCTGGTATAACAACCACTTTGCCAGGCTCTAGCACATGCTCCACCCCATTAACCACAAGCGTAAAAACGCCTTCCAAAATGTTACACACTTGTTCGTGCATATGGCTGTGTTCGGGTAAGGTGTAGCCCGCCTTTACATCCCAATAGGCAAAGGTCATGTTATCGGTGTGTATAAAACGTGCGTTGTAACCCGGTACAATCTCCTTGGGCTGAATTTCGTTTAAAACAAGCATCTGTATAATTTGAAAATGAGTTAATTGGAAAATGAGTGCTCAATTTGCAAATTTGTTAATTTGAAAATTTGAAAATGAATCACAGCAAAGAATTCGATGTGAAAATTCTCCATGATACATTTTCAAATTTTCAAATCGCCACACGTTCAAATTTGTATTACGCAATCCCCAAGTCTTTTTGTATTTGTTCCAGCGACCGCCCTTTGGTTTCGGGCAAAACCTTCCATACAAAAATCAAGTTCAGCAGCATCATTACACTGTAAAATATAAACGAATAAAAACCGCCGCTCTTGCTGCCTTCCACTATTACCGGAAACGTCCAGGATATAATGGCCGCCATTATCCAATGCGTGAAACTGCCCAGCGAACCGCCTTGTGAACGTACTGAGTTGGGGAATATTTCCGAAATAAAAACCCAAATAACGGCCCCCTGCGAAAAGCCAAAAAATGCAATAAAACCAATAAGGTACACCACTACCAATTGGTTGCCCGAACCCTCGCCCTGAAAGGCGTATGCTGTAAGGGCCAAGAACACGATCATGCCAACCGAGCCAATGATGAGCAATGTTTTTCTGCCAAACTTATCAATGATTGACATAGCCAGTAAGGTAAACAGTAAGTTGGCCGCGCCAATATACACAGGCTGCAGGTATGATTGGTCTTTCGTAAAGCCAGCCATTTCAAATATCCTGGGGGCATAATATAAAATGGCATTAATGCCTGAAAGCTGGTTAAACATGGCCAGCACAACAGCAAACATTATCGGCTTACTGTATTTGCCATTAAACAAGGTTTCTTTAACGCCGTTTTTTGACAAGGCGTGTTCTTCCCTTATCAGGTTAATAGCATCTTTTTCCCCCGTTTTGGTAAAAATGGCAACGGCTTCAGCATCACGGTTATTCAATACCAGCCAGCGGGGGCTTTCCGGTATGGTGCGAACCAATACAGCAAACAAGCCGGCGGGTATTACCATTATGCCCAGCATCCAACGCCAGGCATCATCACCCAGGCCCACAAAAAGAAAATTGGTAAGGTAGGCTACGAATATGCCCGTTACTATATTCACTTGGAATGAACCTGCCAGGCGGCCACGGAGGTGGGCGGGGGCTATTTCAGAAATATACATGGGGCCAACCACTGACGATGCGCCTACTGCCAGCCCGCCAACCATGCGGAACACGATGAACAATACCCAAACCGGTGTGGCCGCGCAACCAATGGCAGAAAGTAAGTAGAGTATAGCAATAACGGAGAGTACTTTTTTCCTGCCATATTTTTGTGCCGGGCTGCCAGCAATAAGCGAGCCGAACACCGTGCCAATTAAACTGGCGGCTACTGTAAAGCCCTGCCAAAAAGAGTTTAACGACCAAAGCTGCTGGATGGTTTTTTCGGCCCCAGAAATTACGGCTGTTTCAAAGCCAAAGAGGAAGCCGCCCAAGGCCGCAATTAGCGCAATACGAATGGGGTAAGTGTTCATGATAACAATCGTTTTGGTTTTTTGAAAAATAGTATAAAAGGCTTTGCAATTATTTAAGACCGAAAGTTAGGCGTTTAAAATTAACGGTGGTTATTAAAAGGTAAAAACAAATTCATACCGGTTTGTTGGTGAATAGTTTGCGAAATAGTAAATTTGATTACGCTAGAGCCGATTGCCTGCAGCTACATTTTAATTAACAGAACATATTAAATTTATTGACTATGCTATGGGGAATTGACTTGGGGGGAACAAAGATTGAGGGCGTGATATTACCCTCCATTACCAATGTAAAGCCTGTGTTGCGAAAACGCATTGACACAGAGGCATACAAGGGCTATGACCATATTGTAGCACAAATTAGCAAGCTGGTTGAGCAAATGATTGAAATGAGTGGCATTATGCCGCAAAAAATAGGCATAGGCACGCCCGGTATTTTTGACCCCGTGTTACAGGGTATGAAAAACTGTAACAGTGTTGCGTTAAACGGCCAGCCTTTAAAAAAAGACTTGGAGGACATTTTGGGGGTTGATATTGTGCTTGCCAACGATGCCAATTGCTTTGCTTTGGCCGAAACCCATTGGGGCGTGGTAAAAGAAAAAAAGCTGGGCGCCAAGGTTGTATTTGGTATTATTTTGGGTACAGGCGTGGGCGGCGGTATAGTGGTTGACGGCAAAGTGTGGAATGGGTTGCATGGCATTGGCGGGGAATGGGGGCATAATTTTTTAGACGAAAGTGGTGGGCCCTGCTACTGCGGTAAATCGGGCTGTGTTGAAACCATTCTTTCAGGGCCGGGGCTACAAAGGTATTATGCTGGGCTAACTGGTGAAAATATTACTTTGAAAGATATATTGGCGAGGCATAAAGACGGTAAAGATGATGCTGCCAATAAAACCATTGAAAGGTTGGTGCATTATTTTGGCAAAGGGGTATCGGTAATAACCAACATATTAGACCCCGATGTGATAGTTGTTGGCGGAGGCGTTGGCAATATTGATGAGCTTTATACAAAAGGGTACGAATGGCTGAAATATTTTATATTTAACAATGGGGTTAAAGTATCGGTATTAAAGCCCTCGTTGGGCGACAGTGCAGGGGTGTTTGGGGCTGCGGCCCTGGTGGCTGAATAATTCTACAAAAAAAACCAGTATTTGCCGTTTGCGTGCCTAGTTAACATGCTTTTTTAGTTAGCAAATGAATATAAGATAGTGCATTTTTAAAAAAACACGTTTATTTGTGCCATGCGAAGTACACAACTGCTTATACTGTTTTTGGCATTGGTTTTTGCCTGTAGCGTAAATGCCCAGTTTAGAAAAATTGATACCGTTGGCAAAATGGGGGATGTAGGCTTTAAAGTATTCTGCGCCAATAAAAAAATTGACAATAACCCTATTACCATAAGCCCTGTTGGCTTTAAAGGTAGTGCCAGGCCAGGTTATTTTAACCTTAAAGGCGTTGTGACTAAAATTGCTGTGGATGATTTTAATGATGACGGCTTTCCTGACTTGGTGGTTTTTGTATATTCTGGCGACAGTACTGAAAAAGGCAATGTGATTGCCATCTGTTCACACGAAAATACCGATATAATTCCTGCCTATTTCACTGATATTTATAACGACCCCAAGTTGCGCATAGGCTATAGAGGGCATGATGTATTTACTGTTTTTGCTGGTACTTTGCTGCGTACTTTTCCTATTTACAAGCCCGAAGACACGGATACCCCAACCGGCGGCAAACGCGTGGTACAATACAAAATAATGACTGGCGAGGGCGGCAGCCTTATGTTTAAAATGCTGCGCACGTACGAAAAACAGGAGTAAGTTACCCCATCTTTAGCCTTGCTATCATTTATCAATATTAGCAGCCCGCAAATTAGGCACGCTTTTGGCCTGTGGTATTGCTATGGCAGCAGATTCTTCCGCAATAAAAAAATTACTTGAAAAAATAGGGGAGCAGGGTTTGTTTTTCAAAGCTTTTGTTAGAAACCTATTTAAACCAGGTTTTGAATGGAGTGAATTTTTGCGGCAGTGCTATTTTATAGGCTACGGTACGGTTGGCATAGTAATGTTAACGGGCTTTATATTGGGTTTTGTGTTAACACTGCAAAGTCTGCCCACCCTGCAACAGTTTGGCGCACAAACTTTTGTGCCTGCAATGGTATCCGTATCGGTTGTACGCGAAATAGGCCCTGTGATAACGGCCCTAATTTGCGCCGGCAAAATAGCATCTGGCATTGGTGCAGAGCTTGGCAGTATGAAGGTAAGCGAACAGATTGACGCCATGCAGGTATCTGGTGCAAACCCAGTGCAATATTTGGTTGTTACCCGCATTTTGGCTTGCTTATTAATGATACCCTTGCTTACCATGGTGGCTGATGGAATGGCTTTTTTAGGCGGGTTTACCGGCATTAATGTTAAAGGCGGCATGAGTTCCATACTATATTTCAGAAAAACTTTCGGCGGCCTCAGCTTTACCGATTTATATCCGGCAATCATAAAAACTTTCTTTTTTGGGTTCATTATAGGGTTTGTAGGCTGCTATAAAGGCTTCAATTCAAACAAGGGCACAGAAAGTGTTGGCCTCGCGGCCAACTCGGCGGTGGTGGCGGCTTCTATCGGTATCATAATTGTTGATGCGGTTGCCGTACAGCTCACTTCGTCATTGGTGTATAACTGATTAAACAGCATGGAAAACATTATTGAACTGGCCGGCATTAAAAAGTCGTTCGGAACCCTGGAAGAACTGAAGGAGATAAACCTGGTGGTAAAAAAAGGGGAAAACGTGGTAGTGATTGGCAAGAGCGGCCAAGGCAAGTCAGTAACCATAAAGTGCATTGCCGGCATGATAGTGCCCGACGCTGGCAGCATAAAAGTTTTTAACAATGAGGTGACTGATATGGATGAGGATGCGTTAAGGGCTTTAAGGATACGGATGGGTTTTTTGTTTCAAAGCGGGGCATTGTACGATTCAATGACGGTGCGGGAGAACCTGGCCTTTCCGTTACGGAGGGTGTTAAAAATTAAAGACGAGGAAGAAATAGAGGCACGGTCGGTGGAGGTATTAGATGCCGTCGGGCTTTCTGGTGCGCTAGACAAAATGCCAGCTGAGTTGTCTGGAGGCATGCGAAAGCGAATGGGCCTTGCCAGAACAATTATAGTGAAGCCTGAAATAATGTTGTACGACGAACCCACCACAGGGCTTGACACGATAACCTCAAGGGAAATTAGTGCGCTGATTTGTAGCATAAAAGAAAAATACAAAACAACATCCGTTATTATCACCCACGATATGGCCTGCGCGAAAATTACCGCAGACAGGATGGTTATTATTAACGATGGTATATGTATTGCCAACGGAACTTACGGGGAACTTGAACACTCAACCGACAAATTAATAGGCTCATTTTTTAAATAAAGTAACTATGAAAACCACAGGGGGGCAAAAAATAAAAACGGGCATTTTTGTATTGGTAGCAATTGGCGTTTTGTTGCTTACGATATTTATGATAGGCAGGCAAAAAAGCCTTTTTACCAATACTTTTTCAGTATATGCCAACTTTAAGAATGTGTCGGGGCTACAAACCGGAAATTTTGTGCGGTTTGCTGGTATAAACGTAGGTACAGTCAGTGATATCAGCATCACAAACGACAGCACCGTACGGGTGGATATTTTGTTGCAGACCAGGGTAAAACCTTATATTAAGTCAGACTCAAAAGCCAGTATTGCCAGTGACGGGTTAATGGGCGATAAATTGGTGCAGATAGCTGCGGGTAGCGACAGTGCTAAATTGCTGAAGGGCAACCAAGTAACAGGGGTTGAGCCGATGGACATGGATAAGATTATGAAAAAGATTGAGCTGATTGCCGACAACGCCGGTGCCATAACCGGCGACCTTGCCAGCATAGTGGGCAAAGTAAACAACGGCAAAGGGTCGCTGGGTAAGCTACTAAACAGCAACGACTTTGAAAGGAGCATCCAGTCTACCGTAGAATCAACCAATAAAACCGTGCAAAACATTGGTAAAGCGGCGGGCGGGGTTAGTGAAAATATGGAAGCGGCCAAGCATAGCTTTTTATTTAAGGGGTATTTTAAAAGGCGGGAGAAACAGCGATTGGCAGATTCTACCAAGGTGGCTGACAGCATTCGTAACACCAAGCGTGGGAGAAGAGGTAATTAACCAACTTGCGCCATAAAATGTGTAGGTAATTATGGCGGTATCAACAATTATATAAATATTACCAAAAATTACCATTTCTAACACCCACATACTTATTTATGGAAAACGGCCCAATAAAAAGGGCCGTTTTTTTGGCAGAAATTTTTCAAAGCAACCCATAGCTGTACCAATTGTTTTTAGGGTTATTAAATAAAATCTACCCAAAATCGCCATTTTCCAGTAGTTTTTCCCAACTTTGCAATTCTTTTTTTGATACCTGTTAGGTAATGTATAAAAATATTGGAAAATGAGCAATTCATTAAGTACGCTGTTTGATAAGGTGTGGGATGCCCACGTGGTGCGCAAGATTGAGGATGGTCCGGATGTGCTGTTTATCGACAGGCATTTTATTCACGAAGTAACCAGCCCCGTTGCTTTTTTGGGTATGGAAAGCAGGGGTGTTAAAGTGCTTTTCCCGGAACGCACATTTGCTACCGCCGACCATAACACCCCAACCATTAACCAGCACCTACCGGTGAAAGATGCTTTGAGTGCCAACCAATTAGATGCGCTGGAGCGTAATACTGCCAAATACGGCATAAGCCATTGGGGCTTAGGTAACCCCAAAAACGGCATAGTGCATGTGGTAGGCCCCGAAAACGGCATTACCCAGCCCGGTATGACCATTGTTTGCGGAGACAGCCATACCAGCACACACGGTGCGTTTGGCGCGATAGCGTTTGGAATCGGTACGTCAGAAGTAGAAATGGTGCTTTCTTCCCAATGTATTATGCAGCCGAAGCCTAAAAAAATGCGCATCAGTGTTAACGGTATGCTTAGTAAGGCTGTTACGCCAAAAGATGTGATACTTTATATAATCGCCAAAATATCTGCCAGCGGTGCCACAGGTTATTTTGTGGAGTACGCGGGTGACGTGTTTGAAAACATGAGCATGGAAGGCCGCATGACGGTTTGCAACATGAGCATTGAAATGGGCGCGCGCGGCGGCATGATAGCCCCGGATGAAACAACCTTTAACTACATTAACGGCCGTGAAAAGGCCCCCAAAGGCGAAGCTTGGGACAAAGCATTGGCTTATTGGCAAACCCTGAAAACAGACGAAGGTGCAACGTTTGACAAAGAATATACCTTTAGTGCGGCAGATATTGAGCCGATGATTACCTATGGCACAAACCCTGGCATGGGCTTAGGCATTAGCCAGCACATACCTAAGGCGTTTGATTTGGAAGGCGGTGTATCGTCTTATGAAAAAGCGCTTAGCTACATGGGCTTTCATGAAGAAGACGCCATGATAGGCAAGCCGGTAGACTATGTGTTTATAGGCAGTTGCACCAATGGCCGCATTGAGGATTTTAGGGCTTTTGCATCCATTGTAAAGGGCCGCAAAAAAGCCGACAATGTTACTGCTTGGATAGTACCCGGCAGCCATATTGTAGAGCAACAAATAAAAGAAGAGGGTATACTTGACATATTAACAGAAGCGGGGTTTGAGTTAAGGCAACCCGGTTGCTCAGCCTGTTTGGCAATGAACGACGATAAAGTGCCAAAGGGCAAATACGCCGTAAGTACCAGCAACCGCAATTTTGAAGGCCGCCAAGGCCCTGGTGCCCGCACATTATTGGCAAGCCCGTTAATGGCCGCCGCCGCCGCCGTAACAGGGGTGGTTACTGACCCGAGGGAACTTATTTGAAAATGAGGTAATTTGAAAATTTGAAAATGAGTCTATTAAGTCTTTGGGTTTTCAAATTTTCAAATTGCATTCTTTCATTTTCAAATTTTCAAATTAATTAATTTCCAAATTAAATACGAATGGCTTACGATAAATTTACCGTGCTTACCAGCACCGCAGTGCCACTGCCGATTGAGAATGTGGATACTGACCAGATTATACCGGCCCGCTTTTTAAAGGCTACCGAGCGCAAGAGCTTTGGCGACAACCTGTTCCGCGATTGGCGGTACAATGCCGACGACAGCCCTAAGCAAGATTTTGTATTAAATAACCCCATCTACACTGGTAAAATATTGGTGGCAGGCAAAAATTTTGGCAGCGGCAGCAGCCGCGAGCATGCCGCTTGGGCTTTGTACGATTATGGTTTCCGTTGCGTAGTATCCAGTTTTTTTGCGGATATTTTTAAGGGTAATTCTTTAAACATCGGATTGCTACCTGTAACGGTTAGCCCTGAATTTTTAGATAAGATTTTTACTGCTATTGAAGCAGACCCAAATACACAGATTGAAGTAAGCCTACCAGAACAAACCATTACTATTTTGGCGACTGGCGAGTTAGAACCCTTTGTAATTAACGGTTACAAAAAGCATAATATGCTTAATGGATTTGACGATATTGACTACCTACAGGCCATGAAAGCCGAGATACAACAGTTTGTTGAAACAAGTGTGTATTAGGTGGTAGGCATTAAATAAAACCCATCCACTTTGGTAGGCTGGGATAAACTTGAACAAATTGCCACGACATATTGAAATAATGGATACCACGCTGCGCGACGGCGAACAAACAAGTGGGGTATCTTTTTCTGCTTCGGAAAAATTAACCATCGCCCAGTTGTTATTGACAGAGGTGAAGGTTGACAGGATTGAGATAGCCTCGGCCCGCGTATCGGAAGGCGAATTTCAGGCCGTTAAAAAAATTACTACTTGGGCCGCAGAAAACGGTTATTTGGGCCAGGTAGAGGTGCTTACGTTTGTTGACGGCGAAACATCCATACAATGGATGCTAACATCCGGTGCCAAAGTAATGAACCTGCTCACCAAAGGTTCCCTCAACCACCTCACACACCAGTTAAAGAAAACACCGGCCCAACATTTTGCCGAAGTAGGCAAGGTGATAGTGCTAGCCCAAGCAAACGGTATTGAAACCAATGTGTATTTGGAGGACTGGAGCAACGGCATGCGCAACTCGCCAGACTATGTGTTGGCGTACTTGGATTTTTTACAAACCCAACCCATAAAACGTATTCTGTTGCCCGATACATTGGGTGTATTGGTACCCTCTGAGGCGTATGAATATGTTCACCAGCTGGTGCAACGCTACCCCAATACGCATTTTGATTTTCATGCCCATAACGATTACGATTTGGGTACAGCCAATGTTTTGGAGGCCGTTAAAGCTGGCGCGCACGGGTTGCACTTAACCATAAACGGCATGGGCGAGCGGGCAGGCAATGCCCCGTTGGCCAGTGCCATTGCGGTGCTGAATGATTATGTAAAGGAGGTTAGCACCTCCGTGGTGGAAAAAAGCCTGTATACCGTAAGCAAACTGGTGGAAACTTTCTCTGGTTTCCGCATACCTGTTAACAAGCCTGTGGTAGGCGAGAACGTGTTTACCCAAACAGCGGGCATACATGCCGACGGAGATAAAAAGAACAATCTTTATTATAACGACTTGATGCCGGAGCGCTTTGGGCGCGAACGTAAGTACGCGCTTGGCAAAACCAGCGGCAAGGCAAATATTGAAAACAACCTGCAGCAGCTTGGCATAAAACTGTCTGACGAGGACCTGAAGAAAGTCACCCAAAAGGTGATAGAATTGGGCGACCGTAAAGAGGTGGTTACCCAGGCCGATTTGCCTTACATCATTTCCGATATTTTAGACAGTAAGGCCGTAGCAGAAAAGGTGCAGGTTGAAAATTACGTGCTTACCCACAGCAAAAACCTGCGCCCTTCAGTAACGTTGAAGATTGTTGTAAACGGAGAAACCTTTGAAGAGCATGCCCAAGGCGACGGCCAATACGATGCATTTATGAATGCCCTTAAAAAGGTGTACAAGCAAAAAGGGTTGGAGCTGCCTGTGTTAACGGATTACGCCGTGCGCATTCCGCCGGGTGGTAAGTCAGACGCGTTGTGTGAAACCATCATCACCTGGGGGCATGAAAACCGCGAATTTAAAACCCGCGGGCTTGACAGTGACCAAACCGTGGCGGCGATTAAAGCCACGCAGAAGATGCTAAACCAGATATAAAGGACAGCACCTGTTAATGAGGGCATTGTATTATTGGTATGCAGATTAGATAAATTTTGGTGGGGGAAGAAAATGCAACGCCTGGAAATGGAGAAAAGCAGTAGCTGACAATAAATTAACGCAAAAATGAAATACGATCAGGTTTTGCTTTTATTGGTGTTTTTATCATTTTTTGCTAGTTGCCAGCAGCACCCTATTGACAATTTGCAACAATTTAAAAAGATTGATTCATCACTGCAGGTTTTGTCAGTAGCCGCTGATAGCAATTCTGTGGCTGGTTTAAACCGCATAATTCAACTTAAAAAGGATAAGAATATCCAATTGGCGTTGAAGGCTGATGTTATCTCCCAATCGATAGAGAAAACCAATAAATACATTGATAGTTTGAATGATGAACTCAATTACTTAGATCCCGGGGGGCAAAGGCAGGATATTGGGGGGCGATTTTTTGGTGAACGTGGTGTCCGATCAATACTTGTTGTGAGATTTAACGATGTATATAATAGTTGTAATGCGGTTTTAGCCGATAGTTCAGTAAGGGGCAAAGCAAACGACATTGTTGTTTTGGAACGGGAGCAACTTTTGTCAAAAAATTGGCTGACAAAATTTGTACATGATACGCCGACTGTAGGAATAGTTTCGTTACTAAACAAGGTAAAAACCGATTGTGCTAAGCTGGCCGAACTTTCGTTAAAAGGCGTTATAAATAAATTAGCGGACTAAGTATATTTGCCGCTTGGCTGTTACGTGAATGTCTTTTCGGCATTGACCCAATGACAACTAACTTATTGACCCAAAAATTAATATATGGCAACAAAACACATATTGGTCGTTCCCGGGGACGGTATAGGCCAGGAAGTAACCGAAGTAGGTAAAAAAGTATTGGATAAGATAGCGGCTAAATATGGCCACACGTTTACCTACGACACGGCTTTGATAGGCCATGCCGCAATAGAAGCAACGGGCAGCCCGTTGCCCGAAGAGAGTTTGGAAAAAATGCGCAACAGCGATGCAGTGTTGTTTGGCGCGGTGGGCCACCCCAAGTACGATAATGACCCTTCGGCCAAAGTGCGCCCAGAGCAAGGCTTGCTTAAAATGCGCAAGGAGCTGGGCCTGTATGCCAACCTGCGCCCTATTAAGCTGTTCGACGAATTGCTGGGTGCCAGCAGCATAAAGCCTGAATTTTTAAAAGGTGCTGATATTTTGTTTTTCCGGGAGCTGACCGGCGATATTTATTTTGGCGAAAAAGGCCGCAAAAACAACGGCGACACTGCTTTTGACGTGGCTGAATACAGCCGGTACGAAGTAGAGCGCATAGGTCGTAAAGCTTTTGATGCAGCGCGCACCCGCAAGAAGAAATTATGCTCCGTTGATAAGGCCAATGTGCTAGAAACAAGCCGTCTTTGGCGCGAAGTAATACAGAAACTGGCTTTGGAATACCCTGATGTGGAGGTAGAATACCAGTTTGTGGATGCCACTGCCATGTTGTTGATAAAAGACCCCCGCCGTTTTGACGTGGTGGTAACCGCCAACCTTTTTGGCGACATATTAACCGATGAGGCATCGCAAATTGCTGGCTCAATGGGTATGTTGGCTTCGGCCTCCATTGGCGACGGCACGGGCGTTTACGAACCCATCCACGGCTCAGCACATGATATTACGGGCAAAGGCGTTGCCAACCCATTAGCGTCTATTTTGTCTGCCGCATTGCTGCTGGATATTTCGTTTGGCTTAAAAGAAGAGTCTGAAACGGTGATTAATGCCGTTGACCAAGTATTAAAGGAAGGCTGGCGCACAAGGGATATAGCCGATGCAACCACCCCTGCCGATAAAATATTGGGTACGCATGCTATTGGAGAGGAAGTGCTTAATTTTATATAGGTGGTCATTGTCAAGTAATTTTTATACACCCCAAATGCCCTGCACACTTGCTGCAGGGCTTTTTTTTTGAAGGTATGGGCCATGCAACTTGTAATAGGCATTAAATAATCTTTAGCACCACATTTTTAATCAACACTATTGTGTCGTAGATTGCATGCTAACCTTTTCTGCACCAATTCTAATGAAGTTTGTAATCCGGCGTAAATATTTGTCTTTTGGTATTTTGCTTATGCTCTTTTGCACGAGTGGCGTTGCTGTTTATAGCCAACAGACTTGGATAAAAGATACCACCCAAACCTCCACCCCGGCAGACGCTATGGCCTTTATCAACAAAATTGACAGCCTGCCGCAAAGTGCCTATTGGTCCAACATTCCGCCCGCTATGCTCCTAAATAACATACGGCAAAACATTAACCACCCATTGCGATTATACGAGGGCATCAGCACCAATTTCTGTGCCTATGCCGCTTTGAGTTACTTGGTGTTACATACTAACCCTTTGGGGTATGCCCAGTTAATGGTTGGCTTGTATACGAATGGGCAGGCTAAGATGGAAGGCGTTTCCTTCAAACCCTCGGAAAAAATACGGCAAGTGGCAGGCACACTTAGGTTTAAGGGTGCCCTTGACATAAGGCCTGCCGACCAACTATGGTTTTTATGCCTTGCCGACCATTTTAAAGGGTACTTAAATTTTTTTAGCAGGCGTTACAATAAAGAGGGTGATGAAGACAGGCTCTGGGCCTCCGTTAACTATGCCAAATTTAATAGGATGGCCGAACAATTGCTAAACCTTAGGGTGGAAGCAGCGGGCAGCGACCTGATAAGGCCTTGGATTAGCGACTTGTACAGCTACATACACAGTCGCATTGGTACGGGCATAGTGGTACTGTACCTTAACAACACTTTTTTGTACAAAAAATCGCACACCACTTTAAAGCTAGGCGTGCCTACCCATTATGTGGTGCTTGAAAAGATAGAGCAAGACGAAGATGGCTTAATTACGGTTGTGTATTGGGATTATGGCGCACGGTCGCTAAGGCAGGTAACACCTGCTTTTTTAAAAAAAATAGTTTTTGGGGTAAGCCATTGTATACAAAAAAAACAGCATGGTTAAAATAAAGCAGCTATATGTAATGTTGTTGCTGGTTGCGGTAGCAACTAGCTCGTGCAGCGTGCCTAAAAAAACCTTGCTGCGGTATTACAGCAAAAACCAAACAACGCTGGACGGCATTGAGGCGGCTTATAAAAAGCTGTACGCACAAAGGCCTTTTTCCCTAGGGTTTTCTGATAAGGAATTTAACTATGTTTCCGTTACCGTTATTACCGACAGCCTGCAATACATTTACGAGTTTGGCCCCCAAGAGGAGGCGAGGCTTGCCGATACCTTGGTAAAATATAAACTTAATGCACAGGGCGTTATAAGCCTTATAAGTAAGATGCGTGCCATGCATTGCACCTGGATAAACACGGTTGATTACTATGCGGCAGATAAGCCTCAATTTATGATATTTTTATCTGCAAGGCCTGTGGCTTTTAGTGCCCCGTTCGGCTACAAAAAATATTACATTCTTGCCTATTTTCCCGAACCGCAATTTTTTGACGAGGAGGGAAGGCTATATGCCAGCAAACGCCGGCGAAGGCTTCGTAAAATTAACAACGAGGTGTACAGCAAAATAAACGACCGTGTGTGCTACACCATTTCAGAAAACTTTAGGTAATGATAGGGGGTAATACCCTATTATCAGCATTTACGCCGGGCGTTTTAGCCTATTTGCAATACGGTACACAGCGTAAAAAATAACCAGCCCTGCGGGCAGGCTACTAACTGCCCATGCACCTGTGGTATGCATAATAACCGACAGCAGCCTGTGTAAACCGCCCCAAAAATCAGCTTGCAAAGTATGCATAAGCATTGTTAACGTAACATCCCCATTATGGCTGCCAAAAAGCCAATTGCCCAAGTGTATATACGGTACAAAAAGTATTATTTGTAAGGGCCAGGCCAAATAATTAAACACCAGCATTACGGCTATGTTTAAACGCAGCGCAAATACTGACAGTATTATTAGCAAACTGGGTATAAAGAAGAATGGGAATACGCCAAACAATATGGCCAAGGTAATACTTAATGCCAGCTTTGCGGGTGATATGCCGCTGGTAAACGAGGCTTGCACCCCTTGTTTTATTGTAGCAAATAATTTGCCTGTAGCGTGCATGGTTAGCGTGTTATACAATGCAAAATTAGCCTTTGGTTACTGCCCATGTGGGTATAGGGTATTAAGTAATTGTTTATTGATGGCTGGTTTTGGCGTGCCATGGTAGCAACCCCTTAGCGTTTTGTTTGCAACAACCTTCTATTTGTTGGCCAAATATTTGTTGCACCCTGCATTTTTTGCACTG
Organism: uncultured Parafilimonas sp.; assembly: GCA_903882935.1. Classification (GTDB taxonomy): domain Bacteria; phylum Bacteroidota; class Bacteroidia; order Chitinophagales; family Chitinophagaceae; genus JABDFW01. The sequence goes on from CAIRZB010000107.1 coordinate 37,599, forward strand.
CCTTTTGCTGATAAATAAATGGTTAACTTGCCCTACAAAAACTAAATTATGTACAACGAGCTTTTTGGCCAGGTAGACGAATACATCAGCGGCCTTTTTAACGAGAAAGACGAAGCCTTGCTTGCAACCCAACAATCAATTATAGATGAAAACATACCGCAAATAAGCATATCGCCCAACCAAGGCAAATACCTGTACCTGCTGGCAAAGCTGTGCAATGCCCGCCGTATTTTAGAACTGGGAACACTGGGTGGGTACAGCACAATTTGGATGGGAAAGGCATTACCCGCCGACGGGCGGCTGGTTACGTTGGAATATGAACCCAAGCATGCCGCCGTAGCCCTAAAAAACATAGAGGGCGCAGGACTGGGTGAAATTGTTGAAATACGCTTAGGCAAAGCCATTGAACTGCTGCCACAACTGATAGAGGAAGGCGAGCCACCGTTCGACATGATTTTTATTGATGCTGACAAGCCACCTTATACGGACTATTTTGAGTGGGCGTTGAAATTATCGCACCCCGGCACATTGATAGTTGCCGATAACGTAATACGGGATGGAAAAGTGCTTGATGAAAACACCACCGACGAGGCGGTGATGGGCGTGCACCGGTTTAACAAAGCACTTGCGGCCAACCCGGCTGTTACTGCAACCATTGTACAAACCGTGGGCGTTAAGGAACACGACGGTATGGCTATTGCCATAGTAAAATAGTGGTACAACATTAGCGGCCCATTGTAAACGGCGCCAACCGTTTATTTTAATGTTGCGCCTATCGTTGCATCTTGGGGGTATTTGGTTTGTAATATTACTTCGCCTTTGGCGTTTTTATGATTATCGTGCTAAGGCGCAAAGAGTATAGAGTGATAAAAGTGGCTCAGCCCCGAGATGTTTTGGGACTGAGCGACTTTTATTGCGCCGTTGTGTTTATTCCGTGGCTTTTACCGCCTGCGAATATTCGTAGTCACTGCTTATTGTTTTGGCTGCGTCCATGTAAGCGGCCCGTACCCTTTGGTCTTTGGGCATTTTGTGTGCAATGGCTACCATGGTGTTGCTTTTTTCATACGCCGCGTTAATGCCCGCTGTGGCTTTTATCAGGCTAACCCATTGGTCTGGCTCGGTAATGGACTGCTCAGTAATTTTTGTCAACACCCCAGCTTTTTCATAATCGCCACCAATATGGCCTGTTACAAACAGTAACCTACCAAAGCTTTCGTCGCTCAGGCTGTCGTTTTGCACCAGTTCGGTAAGTATGCCGGCTTTTTCGTAGTCGCCGCCAACGGTGGCTGCCACATCAAGCAGTTTGTCGCAGTTTTCGGTTACCAAGCCAGCTTTGCTAATAATGGCTTTAAGTACCTGGGCCTTTTCGTAATCGCCATTAATGGTACCCGCTATGGCAATTACTTGCCCAAGTTGGTCTTTGTTCAAAGGCTGCTTTACAATAGTTTGTAAAGTGCCGCTCTTTTCATAGTCGGCGTTAATCGTGTTCACCGCATCTAGGTAAGTATTACTAGCTAGGGCATTACCCATGTAGTAGTCGGCAAATTTGCCCAGCAATTGGCTTTTTTCGTAAGCACCATCCAATGTTTGCCCTATGCTTATTGCCACGTTATTCATTTCGGCAGGGGTAAGGTATTTCGTGTTAAGCAGGTGCTCGTAATAGGTGCTTTTTGTGTATTGGTTTTTCAATACATCAATTTCGTTCAGCACCGCCGTGGCGCCACCTTTTTTGTACAGGCGGTCTACCCTGCCCTTTGCGTCAAAGCCAAGGTTAATCAGGTCGTTTAACACCACTGCGGCAAACTTCTTACCCTTTGCATCGTTAATGGAAATGTTGGCATTGCCATCGTACAGTTTGTAAGTAATCAATCCGCTTTTATTGCTCTCGGCTATAAACCTGCGGCCATTTTTCCAGTATTTAACGCAACCCCCGGGCGAAATGCTTTTAATAGCTGTTTCATCATCAGTAAAAACAATGTCGCCCGCATATTTTACCTTAATGTAGTCGTCGCCATTGTCAACCTCCATGGTGCTAACATTTACGCCGTTGTCGTCATCGTCGGTAAATGCCCTAAAGCGGTTTCCCCAATGGCAGCCCGAAAACATTACAATCGCGGCCACCGCCAGTGTGCAGATGAATATTTTATGCATAACAGTATATTTTGTGGTATTGGTAATTAAAGCGTTAGATATTTACAATGCAAGGATACGGCTTTTGTATTGTAATATGCTATGCAAGGTACTGATTTGGTGTGGAATTAGGGAGGAGAGGTTTTTACGGGTGATGGGCGGCGGAGGCGGCTTCAAATTAGTTGTTGTAAAAACTACTAATTACATGTTGTTTTCTGAAATTTTTTAAATCGTAGATAGTTTATTTATGCGATTGGTGATAGAATTATAAATTTGCTAGGATGAAGGAAGTTGATAAAATATTAAATCAGGTCGAGGATTGTATTAAAAACAAATATTATACACCTGTCGAGACGGAAAGAGTTGAGCTGAAGCCTACTCCTCCAAGTTTGAAAGGGGCGGGTACACTTTTAGAAAGTGTTTGTGCTTTTATGAATACAGATGGCGGTATCCTGATAATTGGCATTAAGGAGAATAATAATGTTACCATCAAGAATTACGAATTAAAAGGATATAATGACGATTTTGAAGAAACTTTAAAGAAAATTGGAAATCAATTTACTGATCGAGATTTCAATAAGGTTGATGTTGGGGAATTTATAGTCAACTACGAAATCAGGGACTTCATGGATAAAAGGGTTTGTGTCCTTTTCATCGATAAATTACCTGACGATCTAAAATATATTTTTTTCAACAAAGTAGCCTATCGTAGAGAACTTACAGGAGATCACGCTATACCATTCAACGTCATCGAGTCTCATGAAGAGTTTAAGGAAGAAATAAAAAATGCTAGGGAACTACAAATCGTAGCCGAAGCGTCTATTCAAGACATTGATATAGATAAATTAAATGAATACATTCAGCTACTTAACAGAGAGACTAAAGTAGAAACTATAAAAGCCAGCATTGACGATGCAAAAGCTTTTTTGTCACGAAAGAAGTTTATACTAGGTAATGATGTCTCGACATTGGGAATGCTTGTTTGCGGAAAGGATATTAAGGATTTTCTGGGGTGGCGTTCTCAAGTCGATGGCTTTGTAGACACACCATTTGAAGTTGCCCAGGATAAAAAGTCACTTGTTGATAATGTTATACCATTAATGGAAAAAAGCTTGGGGTATATTCTTAAAAATATACAAGTCGGTATTTCAATAGAAAAGGGCGGAACAAGCAAGCCTGAATATCCCGAGCAATTGCTCCGAGAAACTATAAACAATGCTTTAGCCCATCGGGATTATAGCATTGATAAGTATGTAAACATTAATGTAAGACCCAACGAGCATATAGAAATTCGAAATCCTGGTTCTATTAAAAAAATGCTGTTAATTGAAGATTTAAAAAGTGAAATACCCATACGAAGGATAATTCCAGATTCGAAACCCAGAAATCCAAAGTTAGCTGACATTTTAAAAGTGTTTGACAAATGGGAGGGAAAATCCAAAGGTATGAGCAACTTGGTTAATGAAGCTTTAAATAACAAAACGGATTTGCCTTACTACAAGTTTCATTCAAATAATGATCTTTCTCTTTTCATAAAGAAGGGGAAGTTATTAGATGAACAGATGGAATCGCTTTTTAACACGTATGATGGCTTTATCAGTAGAAAGTTGAATGGAGAAGAAATAAGCAAAGAACAAAGGGTGGTGTTAGCCTATTTCTACAAATCAGAATTGGAAAATAAAAACGACCGATATACCATCTTGCTAACAAAAGATAACAATCATCTAGAAGCAATTAATTCCTTAGAAGACTGCGGGTTAATTATTAAACATAGTATAAGTAATGACCTTTACCCAGTGTATATAATTAATAGAGAGTTATTTAAAAAAGACTTTGTTAATGATTTAAGAAAACTTTACGGGGCTGATTTTGATGTTTTAGCAAAATCCGCTAGAGACATTCTCGCATGTATTTTTGAGTTTAATAAATATTCAAAGACTCCAACTCCAACTGCAAATATGATAGGTAATACGCTATGGATTAAGAACGGAAACGCAGCCGTTCTTGCTGGGTACGATGATTTTAAAAGACAAGTAAGGTATTATGTTAATCAAATGGAAAAACGAGGGATAATAATGAGGGCTGAAAACAAGCCTAATTACACAATTAATTGGTCATTTAATAGACGACCTTCTATCTATGATTAATGTTGGAGTATACTTAACAAGTCATCTTTAAAGGAATTAACAATATACTATGAAAACATCACGTCCCCTACAATCCTCCTACACCCCCCAAATATTCCTCTTCAAAAATTCATTCGTAAACTTTCCCGCCGGGTCATAATGCTTCACCAGTTGTTGAAATTTGGTAAGGCGGCTGCCGTAGATTGTCTTAAGCCGCTCGTGCGGCATGGTAAACAGCTTGCCCCAATGCGGCGCGGCAAAAAACGGTGATAATTGCGCCTCAATCAGCGGCAACAGTTTGCTAACCTCCGGCCACTCGGGCTTCCAGGTAAAATGTATGGCTGTGCTGGGCTGTTTGTAGCATGGGCTCATCAAAAAATTATCGGCATCAATGGTGCGTATCTCGGTAATAAGTAGGTGTGGCGTTATTTGTTCATGCAGCGTTTCCACCGCGCTAATGGCCTCAAATGCATGTTCGCGCGGCACAAAATACTCGGTCTGTAGTTCTTTGCCACTGCTGGGGGTAAAGCCCATTTTAAAATGCGGCAGTCGTTCATGCCAGGGCCCCGGCACACCCATTTGTTCGGTGCAGTTCTCAGCAGAAATGGCCACAATCGGGTGTAGGTTTTTGGTGGCTGCGGTGGCGCCGTAAAAGTTTGTAGGCAGGGTTATTGGCTTTCCGTCTAACCGGCTTTTTATCCAAACCTCGCTAAAATTTTTGTTGGTCCAGTCGGTAAACAGGCTCACGCTGTACCCCGCGCCCATGATGGCGTCAAAATTATGTTCCAGTTCGTTAAAGCTAAGGTTCTCGTAAATATCCTGCCGTACCTGGTAGGTGGGCTGTATATCCAAGGTTACCCTTGTAACCACACCTATGGCACCCAAGTGCACCACCGAGGCTAAAAATTCGTCACCGTTTTTCTCGCGGCTGAGGGTGACCGTTTTGCCCGCAGCGGTTATAAACTCCAGTGCGGCCACTGCAGAAGAAAGGTTTCCGTTGTGTATGCCCGAGCCATGCGTGGCTGTGGCAGTGGAACCAGCCACAGAAATATGCGGCAGCGAGGCAAGGTTGTGCAGCCCATAGCCCTGTTGGTGCAGGTAATCGGCCAGTTGGCCATAGCGCACCGCAGAGCCTAGGGTTACGGTATGCGAGGCCGCGTTTATTTCAATATCCGCAGGTAAATTACTAAGATTAAGAAATTGGTGTTTTGAGTCGGCAATGTTGTTGAAACAATGCCGTGTGCCCAATACTTTAAATTGGCTTTGGTTGGTAACGAAACGTTGCACATCCTGCACAGTGGCGGGGTTTGTTAGCTTGTTGGTGCTGTAAGTAAGGTTACCAGCCCAGTTGGTTAGTGTATCATCGGTTTGTGACCAGCTCATAGCTGGCGAAAGTACGATGCCCGCCATTGCCGTAGACGACATTTTTAAAAAAGTTCTTTTATCCATATACGCAAGTTCGTTGTCGCTAAGCTACGGGGTTTGTGTGACATTGCAACGGTAAACTAAATGGGTGGCTGGTTGGAAGCAGAATATGCATGTAAGATAGTACGTCGGTACAACATTTTTTTCGGGCCAATCTTGCCTACCACCTAAAAAAAATACCGGTGAAAACGTAAAATCACCTAACTATGTTTTAAAATAGGAATTAGCACTTAGGTCGCACTTTAAAATTAGAAGATTTATATTTGCGACATGGATATGTTGGATAAATTCAAAGGCGTGAATTCTATAAATTTTCATAAGCGGTTTACGGATGACGATTCTTGCTTGGAATAT
>CAIRZB010000108.1 GCA_903882935.1 uncultured Parafilimonas sp.
CCGCTCATTTATCAGTTTCATCGTTAATATGATTGCCGGGCTTGTGGCCTACAACTTCCTCCCTAAAAAACCGGCCATCAGCTATCAAAAAGACTATTCTATCCAATTACATGCATTTTGATTAATCGAACTCAGGTTACAAACTAATCAAAAACCTGCTTGTTAAGGTGCTTAAACGCTTCCATGGCCCCAAGGTATTCGCAGGTTCTGGCACCGGCCTTATTGCCGTTTAATATAATTGTTTGCCAGTCGCCAACCGCCAAGCCAGCAATTTCGGCACTTGTTTTTCCACTTAACTGGTACAGTACGGCCCCCACAAACGCATCACCGGCACCAGTGGTATCAATAGGTTTTACCGGTATGCTGGGTACAGTATAGGTTTGCTTGTTAATGCCTACCAACGCACCTTCTTTGCCCAACGTAATGGTAAATACGGCCGTTGTTTTTTCCAGCAGCATATCCGCTGCCTCTTTTACGGTGCCACAGCCCGTAATCAACATAGCCTCCTCATCACTCACCTTAAAAAAATTACATTCGCGCAAAAAATGCCAAGATTGGTCAATAAATGTTTGGGTATTGTCTTTAAACAACAAGTGCCGGTAATTGGGGTCAAAACTGATGAAGATATTCTTCTCCATGGCTTTTTGCAAAAGCCTTTTGTAAGCTTCCTGCAAGGGGCCGGGCAAAAATGCCGTTGCCGACCCAAAATGGATGATAGATACATCCGCAAGGTCTATCACTTCAATTTCTTCCTTGGTTAGCTGGCCATCCGCACCCCGGTTAAACACAAAATCGCGCTCACCGTCCAGCATAAGCGATACAAAGGCAAACGTGGTAAAATAGTGGTTGTCTTGCAGCATCCAACGGGTTGACACGCCAAAATCTTCCATTACTTCCACCAGTTGTTTGCCAAATGGGTCGTTGCCTACTTTGGCCGATAGCTCTACCGTGCCGCCCAAGGCTGCAATGGCCGCCGCAACATTGGTGGGCGCACCGCCGGGTTTTTTCAAAAAATTTTCGCCCTGCACAAGGGTTTTGCCCTTGTCGGTGCAAATCATGTCTATCAAAGCCTCGCCTATACACAAAATTTTCATGAGAATTGTTTTAATGTCCAACGGAAACCTTTACAAATGGCTGGTCCGGTGCCGGTTTCTTATATTGCACAAAAGTTGTTGCGACTGCCGCGCATAATAATAATATTCCCGATAAGCGGATGACATTTTCAGGATTTTTGGCCAACACAGTATTATACAAACCTTCTAAAGTAGCCGTTTCAATTAACATGGGTACAACTATGAACATGTTAAAAATACCAAGGTAAACGCCCGTCCTCACTGCTGGTATGCTGCCTGCAACCATTACATAAGGCATACTCATCATACTTGCCCAAGCTACGCCAAGCCCAAACATTGGCAGGAATAATAGGTATTTATTCTCAATTGAAGGATAGAAAAACAAGGATATTCCCACAAGTAAAAGGCATGCCATATGTACTTTTTTTGCACCATACTTTAAGGCAATACGTACTAAAAAGAAAGACGAAACAAACGTAATGGCATTGTAAAAAGCATTGCATTGGTTTGCCCATAAATTAGCAGTAACAAAGGTCTCTGACTTTGGGTCGGTGGTATGAAAAATTGTTTTTGCGACACTCAGCGAATTGTATTGCCAATAACAGAACATAGCATACCATTGGAAAAACATCATTATAGAAAGTTGCCACATTGCTTTTGGCATACTTCCAAAAGCAAGGAAAATTTCCTTAAAGGCATCAAAAACGCCTGTTTTATTTTTCCTAATAATTTCGAGTTCTTCTGGTGACGGTTTTAGTTCTGGGGTTGTTTTGATACTTACTAATACAGAGCCGATGGATGCTACCGCACCAATTAAAAATGCGGCCATGGTAATATTGGGGATATTATTAGACATCCTACCTTTAAACAAGCCCAAATATAAAAGAATAGATGGTGTAAGGTATGCCAATGTTTGTCCAAGCCCGGTGAAAGCGCTCTGCATCAAAAAACCCAGAGAGTGTTGGCTTTTATCTAGTCTGTCTGAAATAAATGCCCTAAAGGGTTCTTGCGCAACATTGTTTGATGCATCCAAAATCCAGAGTAAACTAGCGGCCATCCAAACCGCGCTACTAAACGGCATTAGCAATAGCCCTATACTTGCAACCAACGCACCCACGAAAAAATAGGGCGTGCGCCTGCCCCAACGGGTCCAAGTTTTATCGCTCATCGCACCAATAATGGGTTGAACAATCAAACCTGTTACCGGGCCGGCCATCCAGAGGAAAGCAAGTTTTTGAGGATCTGCACCCAAATAGCTATAAATAGGGCTCATGCTACCCTGTTGCAAACCGAAACTATATTGGATGCCGAAGAAGCCAAAATTCATCATCCAAATCTGCCAAAAACTGAGGCGGGGTTTTACTAATGACATAGCAAGCGTTCGTTTAAAACTTTAAAAGCGTAACACGCAACTATAATGCAGCAACATACTGCAACACAATAATAATTATTAATTGTTGATAAAAAAATCATTTATGCCTATTGTGGTGCCAACCATATTTTTGGCGGCTCTTTTGCCAATTTGCAAGGCTTTGCCTACCGTACAATCAGCCGTTTTAGATAGGGCAAATTATACTGCGGCCATACCTGCAAAAAGGCAATTAATTACAATTTTTCTCATTCGTTATTGTAATTTAATAAGCAGAGGTTTTGAAAAAATATAAAAAGGTAGGTGTATTTAGCAGTGTGGGGCTGCCAGTTGTTTGTTTTAGCGCACTATTTAATACAGCCGTTTGGCAATGGCTTAGCTTGTATTGGCTGCCAATGCCCTGGCTTTTTTAATACAATGGGCGCCAATAATTATAACGGTTGGTTAAACAAGGCACAAATAAGCAAAAGCCACCGTACATTGGCACAAATTTTTGGGTATGAAGAAATACATGTACTTGCTTTTGGTGCTGACTGGCTTGGGTTGCGGCGGCACAAAGCAGCAAGAGCCTATTAACGTTGCTGGAGCTTACAATATGCTAACGCAAACCTTTGGCGGCAGCGTGCTTGACACTACCTTTACCCAACACAGGCAGCTAAAGCTTTATACGGGCAGGTTTATGATGTATGTTCGGTTAAGCCCTGCCGACTCCCTCTCCTCCTTTGGTGTGGGCACATACACGGTTAGCGGAGACAAGCTGGTTGAAAATATTTTGTACAGCGCGGCAGACACCATTGCCATTAAAACCCCTGACAGCGACACCATTAAAGTTACCACAACCGACCAGGGTATGGAACAAGCCCGCCCAAAAATTAGGAGCGACAAAGGTGATATTAGCCTGAAAGAAATTTACCAACGTGTTGACACGGCCGTGCTTAGCCCCATTGACGGGTGTTGGAAACAAATTAGCGGTTACAGTGTAAAAGGCACCGACACGGTACGCTGGGCCGATGTGCAATACAAAGCTTTTTTTGCAGGTAACTTTGCATTTGGCAATGTTGAAACGGATAAGCATGGCATAACGCACGCAGGCATTAGTTACGGCACCTTTACCATGGCGGGCAGCACCGTTAATGAAACTATTACGGCCAGCACCTGGGCAGCATTGAACGGCCAGCACTTTTCGGTGGAGATAACTGTAAACAGCCCCGATACTTTTACGCAAACCATACTGCAAAGTGATGGCACCAAAGAAGTGCTGATGTACGAAAGGTTGAAGGAGTAAGAAGTATGTTTATTGCATAATTTTTTTGGGGCAGCTTGCCTTAAATGCCCAAAGTAAAATATGGTTACTTTGCAGCCTTAAACATACGCTATTGGCATTCCTAAAATTTACAGCAGATAAAATTTTTACCGGCACCACCATGCTGGGGCAAGGCAATGTATTAATTACTGATGAAACCGGCATTATAGAGTCTATCGTCCCTACTTCCGAGGCTGGGGATGGTATACAATATTACGCCGGCATACTGTCCCCCGGATTCATTAACAGCCATTGCCATTTGGAGCTAAGCCACATGAAAGGGCTGATACCCGAAAAAACCGGGCTGGTTGATTTTGTGATAGCCGTAATGCAAAAGCGGGGCTTACCGCAAGAGGCCATATTGGATGCCATTGCCAACGCAGAAGCCGAAATGCTGCAAAACGGCATTGTGGCCGTGGGCGATATTTGCAATACTGCCAATACATTGGCGCAAAAGCAACAAGGCAACTTGGCTTATTACAATTTTATCGAGGCCTCCGGTTTTGTACCGGCGTTTGCTGAAACACGGTTTAAGCAAGCCGAGGACACGTTTAAGCAATTCGTGAACCGTGAAACGGGAAATGTGAATCGCGAAACGTCAACCGTCAACCGTCAATCAGCGGCATCATTCACGTTTCACGATTCATCATTCACGTTTCACGATTCACGTTTCACGTCCATCGTTCCCCACGCGCCATATTCCACCTCGTTGGCATTGATGCAGCGCATCAACCAGCACTCCGCCGGTAAGGTGGTTACCATACACAACCAAGAAACTAAGGAAGAAAACAACTTTTTTGTTACCGGCGAAAGTGAGTTTAGAAAGCTATTTGCCCTTTTCAACATCAATATTGATTTTTACCGGCCCAGCGGCAATACCAGCCTGCAAACTTATTTGCCCTTTTTAAACAACGCTGCCAGCCTGCTACTGGTACACAATACGTTTACGTCAGCGGAAGATGTGGAGTTCGTGAAACGTGAAACGGCAAACGTGAATAGTCAACCTGCTCCTTCATTCACCATTCACGATTCACGTTTCACGTTCTGCCTTTGCCCCAACGCCAACCTGTACATTGAAAACGCCCTGCCGCCGGCAGATATGCTGCGGGCGCAAAATGCCCATATTGTGCTGGGCACAGACAGTCTGGCCAGCAACCATGCCCTAAGTATATTGGGTGAAGTAAATACGTTGCGAAAGCATTTTCCAAACATACCAACTGCGGAGCTGTTGCAATGGGCCACACTTAACGGAGCCAATGCTCTGCAAATGGATAGCTGGCTGGGCAGTTTTCACCAAGGCAAACAACCTGGCGTGTTGTGTATTGGCAACAATTTAGAGGCCGTAAAAAGGCTATTATAAAATAGCAACAGGCTTCAGGGTGGGCTGTAATTACCCGCTGCTATTTTTTTTAAAAGGTTCGCGTAGTGTTTTAATCTGTTACATCCTCTAAATCACCTGCCTGTAATGGAGGCCTTTGGCAAATCCCCGTTATCTTTGCGTCCCCGCTTTTTGGGGTATTGTACCATTGTACACACTAATTTGTAAGAGATGTTTAACAAACGCACAAAAATTAAAGCCCTGCTTGCCAGCGAGCAAACAGGTATTGATGTAACGGTTATGGGCTGGGTACGCAGTTTTCGCAACAGCCAGTTTATAGCCTTAAACGATGGCAGCACCAACAACAATATACAGGTAGTGGCCGAGCTGGGCTTGCTTGACGAAGCCACCCTTAAAAGGATAAACCCCGGTGCATCCTTAAAAGTTACCGGACAATTGATTGAATCGCCCGCCAAGGGCCAAAAGGTGGAAATAAAAGCAACCTCCGTGGAAATTTTGGGCGACTGCGACCCGGAAAAATACCCACTGCAACTAAAAAACAGGCCTACGTTGGAATTTTTACGGGAGAAGGCGCACCTGCGTTTCCGCACCAGCACATTTGGGGCTATTTTCCGCGTAAGGCATTCGCTGGCATTTGCCGTACACAAGTTTTTTAACGACAAAGGCTTTTTGTACCTGCACACTCCCATCATTACCTCCAGCGATGCGGAAGGTGCGGGTGAAATGTTCCGTGTAACAACGCTGCCTTTTGACAAAACGCCGCGCAAAGAAGACGGCACCGTTGACTTTGCCGAGGACTTTTTTGGCAAAAGCACCAACCTTACCGTTAGCGGCCAGTTGGAGGGCGAGCTTGGTGCCACCGCCTTTAGCGATATTTATACATTTGGGCCCACCTTCCGCGCCGAAAACTCCAACACAACCCGCCACTTGGCCGAGTTTTGGATGATTGAGCCGGAAATGGCATTTTATGATATTCAGGACAATATGGACCTGGCGGAAGAGTTCATCCGGTACATTATTAAATACGCGATGGACAACAACCGCGAAGACCTAGAATTTTTGGCCCAGCGGCTGGTGGAAGAAGAAAAAGCCCTGCCTGCAGACAAACGCAGTGAGCTTGGCCTTATAGAAAAATTGGAGTTTGTGGTAAACAACGGTTTTGAACGCATTACCTATACCGAGGCCATTGATATTTTGCTACAAAGCCCGGCATATAAAAAGAAAAAATTCCAGTACCCGGTTAGTTGGGGCATTGACTTGCAGAGCGAGCATGAGCGCTACTTGGTGGAGAAACATTTTAAAAAGCCGGTGATTGTAACAGGTTACCCCAAGGCAATTAAGGCGTTTTATATGCGCCAGAACGACGACGGAAAAACCGTTGCCGCCATGGACATTCTGGCACCCGGTATTGGTGAAATTGTGGGCGGCAGCCAGCGTGAGGAAAGGCTTGAAAAGCTGGAACAACGCATGGCCGAAATGAACATACCCACGCATGAGATGGATTGGTACTTGGACACACGGCGCTTTGGCACGGTACCACATGCCGGCTTTGGCCTGGGCTTTGAGCGCATGGTATTGTTTGTAACCGGCATGACCAACATACGCGATGTGATTGCCTTTGCCCGAACACCCAAGAATTGCGAGTTTTAGTTTTTTGATACGACTTAGCACGAATGGAGGCGAATTTTTGCGAATGGGGCTATTCGGGTACGCAGGACTTCTAGGAATATTGCCGAAGTTGACGGTTTTTACACCATTAAAAGTGCCAGTATAACAAACTGCGCAGCTTGGGGGTTTTGGGCCGTCGTTTGCGAGAATTCGTTGTTTTTAGTTCGTGTTTTCATTTGCGGCAAAATATTTAGGCCCAAAAGATTATTTTTAATTATTTGCCCCTATATTTGCAACCCAATTAGGAAAAAAGCCAAGGTGCTTGCACCGGCAGCCCAAGTTCTAACAGGATGGTGCGGTAGCTCAGTTGGTAGAGCAAAGGACTGAAAATCCTTGTGTCGCCGGTTCGATCCCGGCTCACACCACTGAAAATCAAGCGGTTACAGCGAAAGTTGTAACCGCTTTTTGTTATGGTCGAACAATGGTCGAACAAAACAAAGAAGAAAATTTCAAAGCACCTGCCGGAAAGATTTTTAAAAAATTAGCCCCTAATATTAGGAGCCTTGATTCAAACCCAAATGGGCTAATGTGAAAATCAAGCGGCTAAGTTTGAAATCGCGCCTATTTTTTATTTGCATAAGATTTGCGCAGATCTGAACGGTAGTACTTTATCGTTATATATGTAAAAATTTGATTGAGTACTATACAATCGGACAAAAAAACATCACTCAAATTTCGACGTTATATCGGCAACTGTCTATCATTTAAATGGTTATATAAATATTTATTACCATTTATTCATTTTTAAGATAAAAAATACTTATTTTGTTATATATATTTTCTAACGCCCTATTTTAAGACGATTGCAATGCAACCATGCTACTCTTACACAGATTCGGAATTTAGGTCTTACCATGGCTGGCAGTTTGATGAATCCGAATCGAATAAATTGTTGAAAACATCCATAAAGGACATTCTTTCCGATGCTGAAGAAAAGGATAGTTTTGTGCTTGAGCTTCAGGATTTGGCTGGATTACCAGCAACCGGCTTTGACAATGCAAGGGTTCTGTTGGACATTCAAGATATTGTGAAGGAAGATCCGCAAGATTTAAGAAATTGGCGGATAGGTGAAGCCTTCGCAGAGGCAGCACTAAACAATCACCTTTCTGCTCGTTTTCATTGGAATGAATTAAGAGATGCAAGAAATCCAAAGGGAAATAAGACAGGAGCCGATTTAGTCGGGTTTGTTGAGGTGAAAGATTGCGTGCTATTTCTTTTTGGCGAAGTTAAAACCTCATCCGAAACCAAAAACAGACCGCCGCAGGTAATGAACTCCAGTGCAGATTGTATAGAAAATCAGTTAAAAGCGTTATATTCTGAAAGCAATAAAAGAATGATTCTAATTCGATATTTAGCGAATAAGGTAAGAAGCTTGAATTCGTCTAACCCCTTTAAAATAGATTATGAAAAGGCTAAGAAGACTTATTACTTAAATAACCACCCTAATTATCAATTAATAGGTGTATTGATGAGAGATGTTGAACCAAATGAAGAAGACATAAAAAAAAGCTATCTAACACTTGTCAGCCATGTGAAAGGCATCACAGGGATAAAATTAATTGCTTGTTACCTTCCAATATCTAAAGAAAAATGGAAAACGATAATTGAGTCTGATAGTGAACAATAACCTAAAATATCAATATTTAGAAAACGCTTACCCCCAACTTCTTGAGGGTATAAGTTCGTTAATACAAAAGGCTAAAATAGGTTTAAAATACTCCATAGTTACAATTACGTTGTCGGAAAACCTCATAATTGCAAAGGCGAAAGAATTATGTGAGCTTTCAATAATTGAAAAGTGGGACAATCAAGAGTCGGACGAATTCAAAGCACTTTGTGCGACTTATTATGATATAGCTACCTTATCCCCTCTACCTGAAAACCGACAAGAGTTAATCTTTGAAATAATTAAATTGATTTCGTTTGGCTATTTAGGTGAAAATTGGCACTTGGTACGTCAATATCTAAGAAATATTGAATTAGACATAAACAGTACAGATCACATTTTTAATTGGAATGAAAAACTTCTGAACTCTTCTTTTTCAGCATTATTTTTATTGTTAAAAAAAGATAATTGGGAAGAGCTGAGAGCGGCTGTTCAACTTATTGATAAGTTAAGAAATGATCAAAAAGAATTTGAAGATGAATATCTTAACAATATTTCGGTAAGTGAAAAAAAATCTGCGGCTGCAGAATTGATTGCTCTTTACCATTTTGCTCGTTCGATTGAATTATTATCTCAATACATGATTAATGGATTACCAAATGATATTATAGATCAAATAAACTATCATCACCATTACGCAGAGCAATATTCAGATGAAGCTCTAAATATAAGCCTGAAAATGTTGATTCAGTATTTCAACGCTTTTTCAAAAAAACTAATACGAAATAGCATCTGGTTCATAACAAGGGGTATAAATTCACGAGTAACAAGGTTTAATGAATTTATAACGCAAAGAGGCGAAAAAGCTGTCTTTGAAATGCTTTATCCTCAACGAGAGGCCATTTTAGAGCAAGGCTTGTTAAATGATGCTTATGATGCCTTAGTCGTCAATTTGCCAACCTCAAGTGGAAAGACTTTAATTGCTGAATATCGAATATTAAAGGCTTTGAATCAATTTGCTGCACAAGGAGGTTGGATTGCCTATGTCGTGCCTACTAGGGCGCTAGTTAATCAGATTACGATTCAACTACAAAAAGACCTATCCCCGATTGGAATTAAGATTGAAAAATTAAGTGGCGCTATTGAATTGGATGGCTTTGAGTCTAGTTTGTTAGAGGCGGACGCTAAAGAACGACAATTTGACGTTCTAGTTACAACATATGAAAAATTAAATCTTCTGATAAGGCAAGGTGTTGGAGTGACAAACGAGCGCCCACTTGTTTTGGCTGTTGTGGATGAGGCGCACAATATTGAAGAAGAAACTAGGGGTATAGGACTTGAATTGTTACTTACAACAATCAAAAAAGACTGTTCAAGGGCAAATTTTTTATTACTTACGCCCGAAATAATAAACTCACAAGAAATTTGTGAGTGGTTAGGTAACGACCGAGGACATCCAATCCACCTAGGTTTACATTGGTGGCAACCTAATGAAAGAATTATAGGTGCTTTGAGGGCAGAAGGAAGTAAGAAGAATTTTAAAATAAATCTCAAAACCTTATTGACGGATAAAGGCACTTATCAGCTTGAAGAAGAAATCTTAATTAAACATCTTGAAACCGCTCCGATTACACTGTCAAAAGTATATGGCGCTAGTGGCATTAAGAAAAATCTAGCTGCGCTAGCTGCACGACACTTTGAAGATGAATCGTTAATTGTATTAGCTCGGGATCCCGCTTCAACCTTAGATATCGCAGAGCGAATATGGAGTTACTCAGAAGATCAAAGGGAAGATGATGATGTTCAATTAGTCAGAAGATACGTTGAAACAGAGTTAGGAGTTAATTTTCCTTTATCCAAATTTCTACTTCGGCGTATTGCGGTTCATAGTTCAGCCTTACCAGATGAAGTTAAGTTTTTAATTGAAGATTTGATGGTGAAAGGAAAATTGAAAGTTCTTGTCGCAACAACTACAATTGCGCAAGGTATCAACTTTCCAGTATCATCAATAATTATGGCATCCTATAGCTACCCGTTTAAAAAAATGCCTCATCGAGATTTTTGGAATTTAGTAGGAAGAGTAGGAAGAGCAGGCCAACAGAATATGGGTACTGTCAGTATTGTATTAAAAAATGATTCGGAATTAACTGATGTTGCCACTTATGTACGCAATGCGGCAGAGTCTTTGCAATCACAAATGGTTTCAATGATTCAAAAGGCTTTAAATTTCCCCGATATTGATTTTGAAACATGGCTATTCAGAGAGCCTAAGTGGTCAAATCTTTTGCAATATATCTCGCACCTCTATAAGCAGACAGAAAATCTTGAAAGGTTTATTACAAGCTTGGAAATAAATCTTCAAAGCACATTGGGTTTTAGGCAACTTAACGACCAGCAAAAAAATTATCTGAGAACAAATCTACGCACATATGTTTCAAGTGTAGATCGGAGACATGCTACCTTATCTGACCAAACAGGATTTTCGACAGTTTCGATAAGAAATTTAATAGGCAAGTTGAGCAGTGCGAATATTAACTCAAATGATTGGAATAAAAATCAATTGTTTTCAAATCAAAATCAAAGCCTACAAAAATTAGTGGGTATAATGCTAGAGACACCTGAAGTTAGAAGGCAGATGGAAGACCTTAACGTAGGAACTAGCGTTATGGATAAAACCCATATTGCAAAGCTTATTACAGACTGGGTTAGCGGTTTGACTATTTCGGAACTTTCTGAAAAATACTTTCAGAATATTGACCCGTCTAAATCTATCGAAAGTTGTACAAAAGCAATATATCGAAGTGTTGCAAATGCAGCCACTTGGGGATTGGCCGCCTTGCAAAAGATGCCAAATAGTGGTTTAAATTGGAATAACCTTTCTGAAAACGAAAAGAAACGGTTTTTAAATCTGCCATCTATGATTCACTATGGAGTTGATACCGATGAAGCGGTTCTGATGCGGAAAAATAACGTTCCAAGAACAATTGCGTCACGGCTAGGTCAACTTTATTCGTCTGCTTTTGGGGAAGATATTTTCAACCAAAGTTCATCAGCAATTAATAATTGGATAAAAAATTTAGACAATAGCGAATGGAATACTGTTGTTCCGACAAACAGTCTAATGAGTGGTAACGACTATAAGGTAATATGGAAAACACTGTCTGGAGTCCAATAATTTATAATAAATTCAGATAATAGTGATATTATATATTTAAACTATAAGTTGTAACGATAAGTTTATCGTAATTCTACTGCCTTGTCCGATAACACATTAATATGGGGGTTATTACATGCAAAGTTGCCCAATGCCCAACAAAGCGACAAACTCTTAAACAGAGAGAATGGGTTATGGTTTTTACCATACCGTATTTCCAATTGGGAAATTCTCAGCTAATTATTACCTTGAAGCCTAATTTATTTATCTATGGAAGTTATCTGCTTACAGGATGAAGCATTTTATACCCTCATTGAACGGGTAGTAAGCCGTATTAAGGAAAAGCAAGCAATAATTTCGGATAAGTGGATTTCCGGCGAGGAGGCGATGAAAATACTCCGCATTACCAGTAAAACTACTTTGCAAAAATTACGCGATGAAGGCAAAATCCGGTTTTCCCAACCGGAAAAGAAAATCATTTTATATGATATGGAATCCATAAACCAATATTTAAACCAGCATGCACACAAACCCTTTTAAGTATGGAAACAGACGAAAAATTATATATGCAGGGTTTCAATAACGGCTACCTAATTGCAAAGCACGACCCAGAATTAGCCGCCAAACTCACAACCCAAACAAATGACCAAAGCGATTACTTTCAAGGTTTGGTTTTAGGAAAGCAAGAATATGACAAAGAAGTGCGTGAATGGGCAAGAAGTTTTACCAAAGGCAAACCGGCCAGGGATGATAAGGGGTTGGAAAAGGAAAGATAACCGGGCGTTACTGTCATAAAAATTTCACACAAAGCCGCCGGGTAATGTGCTATTATCTTTCACATGACAAGCGAAAATTCAGATTCCAAAGTAATTGCCACTCATTTTCACCGGGCTTTTGAACGTGATAATTCCAATTGCGACGAATCGGAAGTTATCAGCTATCAGCTGCGGCTAGTGGGTGTTGAAATGATACGCGTAATTCAAGCAGGTAAACTGCTACCCCGTGAGGATGTATTACAAACATTAAGGGATGTGAACGAAGGGCTTGCACGGCATGGAAAACCCCTTCTCGATTTTGATTTCTCCAATTTGAATTAATTTTATTATCTTGAGTGGGAACCTAAACTTCCCGCTATGGCAAATGCAATCGAAGATGCCCTTAACCGCGCATCCGCAAAAGACAAGCAGACCATTGAAGCTGCTAAATCGCATATATCTTCCATTGAGAATGTCGATAAAGGCGCAGCTTCCAAAACCGAGAAAACAAATTCAGTTGATGAGGCACTTGGTCGTGCATCTGATAAAGACAAGCAAACTATAGAAGCTGGGAAATCGCATATATCTTCCATTGAAAATGCGGATAAAGTCTCGCCTTCAAACGCTCCCTCTAATACCCCATCCAATCCCAAAGATTTGGATAAAATGCAGCTTAATCCTGAAACCAAATCCAATATAGAAAGCGTACAGCAGGGGCAAGGCAATAATTATATGTACCAAAATGCAGTTGACAGGGCGCAAGCCAGGCCACCGCAAGAACCGCAGAAGGCGCAGCCGCAACAAGATAAGGAACGCTAACCCTTTAATCTTTTTTTAATCCACGAAAGGCTATGTATTCTCAATAGTATATATTATATTACTACTGAAATCATTCCCGATGCCCGAAGTTAACTTTACCCTTGATCAAGTCATTTACCAGTTCAATAACAATGAACCTTTCACCATTGGCAATGCCTGCGAAGGTGTTCAGATTTTTGGCGGGATTGGTTCCGGCAAAACCAGCGGCAGCGGTGAAGCCCTGGCCCGTGCATTTTTAACAGCAGGGTTTGGCGGGTTAGTTTTGTGCGCAAAAAAAGACGTGCTGGAAGACTGGCAAAAATATGCCCGTGAGACAGGGCGTGACAGGTCTATACTCGTATTTGATTCGTTGGGCGATTATGTGTTTCCCTTTTTGCAATATGAAGTAGAACGCGCTGGTGAGGGTGCAGGTTACACCGATAATTTAGTCCGGCTATTTACAACCGTTTACGAGGCAATAGACCGCAGCAATAGTGGCGGCGGCACAGACCCGTATTGGACGCGCGCAATGCAGCAGTTACTTAGAAACACAATAGATTTATGTTTAATAGCTACGGGAACTGTTTCGGTTCCGCTTATCCATGACGTAATAATGTCTGCGCCCAAGAGCATAGAAGAAATAGATTCAGAAGCATGGAAAGCTAAAAGTATCTGTTGGAAACTGTTGATTCAAGGGCATGGTAAAAATCTTGATAAATGGGTAAAGCTAGATTTTGACAGTACCGCTTCCTTTTGGTTGGAAGAATACCCAGGCCTTGCTGAAAAAACCCGCTCCAGTATTTTGTCTACCCTTACATCCATGACAGATATTTTCTTGCGCCGCCCTTTCAGGAGGCTATTTTCTGAGCCACCAAGCGACCCGCGCAAAATTGCCAAACCGGAACTTACCCATCGCGGTGCGATCATTATTATTAACCTTCCGGTAAAAGAGTTTGGTGATGCAGGCAGAGCCGCGCAGGTTGTCTATAAATACCTATGGCAGCAAGCCGTTGAAAGGCGGGAAGTCATTAAAGGTAAAACAGTGCCTGTTTTCCTATGGGTGGACGAAGCCCAAAATTTCGTAACCGAATATGATATGCAGTTTCAGGCGACCGCCCGAAGCACCATGGCTTGCACCGTTTACCTAACCCAAAATATCCCTAACTATTATGCCGAAATGGGAGGCGAAGAAAGCAAATACCGTGTGGATTCTTTGATAGGCAATCTGCAAACAAAAATCTGGCATGCCAACAGTGACCCCATGACCAACGAACAGGCTGCTGAGACTATCGGCAAAAGTTGGCAGACTAGGCAAACTTCCGGGCAAAGCTACGGCGCTGATAATTATAAT
Organism: uncultured Parafilimonas sp.; assembly: GCA_903882935.1. GTDB lineage: Bacteria > Bacteroidota > Bacteroidia > Chitinophagales > Chitinophagaceae > JABDFW01. The sequence continues at coordinate 14,417 of CAIRZB010000108.1, forward strand.
TTAAGTACTGGCAAGAGTGAGAGTTTTGATTATGACGTGCCGCCGCAGTTTTTTACCAAACTGCGAAAAGGAGGCCGCACTAATAACAAAATCGTTGATGCCATTATTTTTCAAAATGGCAGAATGTGGGGAAACAAAAAAACGTATCTATTTACCCAATTTAAACAATACGAGTAATGGCAAAATCAGAACAACCCATGCAAGCGGTGCAAGCTGTCGGTTACCAAGGCAAATCCCGCAATGTCCTCGCCGGTTTTAACTTTTTCGGACAGGCACTTCCTTTTATCAATTTTATTATGTTTTTACTTGGATGGTTTACCGTTCCGGTAGAAGTCTTGTTTCGCAAGAATTTTGGCCAGCGATGGCTCACCGGCATTAATTTCTATGCCGGTCTTTTGGTGCTGGTGATATTTAATGTTTTACAAACACTATCATCCGTATTTGGCTCAAATACCCGCACCTATTCTTATGGCCGTTATGGCCAGCAGCAGCAAGTGCCGGACGAACCGTCTTTATGGGATTCGTTTATGAATCACAGTATGTTCTTTATTTTATTGGCATACATCCTTGTAGGCTCTTATCATTTTTTCAAAATGTGGTGGGGAAACCGTACAAATTCGGCGCAGCACTCTTTTGCAGATGGCACTTCGCGCTTTGAGCCTATTGCTGTATATCTTATGAGGTTGGTTAATATAATCGCCGTTCCAGTAATACGGATTTACATATTATTACTTCCAAAAGAAGAGCAGAAACGAACTAACGAAATACCCCCGCTTACAAATGAGGTTACCGCATTTACCAATACGATTTTTGAACCGCTTGTGCTGGTAATATTGTTTTTTATATTCAAGGGAACGACAAGCACATGGTTACTTATATCTGCCGCAGCTTTAACAGTATATGCTAACTGGAAAGAAGCAGCTAAATTAGATAGAGCACTTGATTTTAGGGATATTGTAATTGAGGCTGAAGACAAAATCGCAGATAGAGCGGCTCCACAGGAAACGTCAACTTCAACATTGGAAAACCTCATTATGCAGCAGGCTGCTAATGCTATTGAAACAAAACCCGAAGTAGCCGCACAAGTCAAACAACAATACCCAGACCTTATGAGTATTATTGATGAAATGAATAGCTAGAAAAGTGAGGTTGTAATCTAAGAACTGAAGTTGAAACTACTATTTTAAAACCCTGCCTGAATAATCAACCCGCATAATTTGGCAGGGTTTTTTACATTGAAATAGGGAGGTGACACACTCGTATCAATACAATAATTAGCATTCGCACCGCCTGTGCCTTGCGTGGGTGGATAATAAAAATCTTCAGGATGGCCGTTTGAAATACCAACGGGTATTATGCGGCTTGAGGGTGTAAAGGGCAGTGTATTACTGTAACTAAGCTGGTTGCTGCCGGTTTTTGTGAATATATAATCAGCATCGGCAGGTGAAAAATTATTTGAGAAATCCGTTCCTCCCATACTTCCCCAAGCATTAGTAAAACCCGTGACGCCTGAACGATAATAATTATTACCATTCCACCCTACCGCTATAATACCCGTGCCATCATTTTTTGCAGCGGGCATGCTTCCTGTATAACCACCCGTATAAGAAGCAAATTCACCTATATAACCTGCTGACTGCAACTCGCTCCAGAAATTTTGAGCTTCATAAGACGGGATTCCCGAAGATCCATACCAAGTAAATGTGCCATAATTATCAACTGGCAAATTATCATAACTATATGCATTCCCATAGGGGAAAAACGCTGTAATCAAACCATTGCCATTGCCGTTATAAGCAAAGCCAAAGCTTGTGGCATTTGCACAATCACCAGGCAGACACGCATATTTGTTTCTAAACGTATTTACGGCAGTATTATATTTTTCAAGCTGCGAAACAAACGCTCTGTTTTCCGCAATTCTTATTAAATTTTGCCCGACCAATATCCCGCCGACGATAAGGCCAATGATAACGAGAACGATTGACATTTCTATGAGGGTGAAGCCTGCTTTCAGGCGCAGCTTGCTCATTGAGTTGAGTTGAGTTGAGTTGAGTTTTTCATACGAGGCAACTATAAACAACGGTTTTTTCAAAAACTACAAGATTTTTGGCTATTGCTTAACGTAGTGTTCAATGAACCTTCTCACTGCCGGGATGAATAATGAATATGCGTTTGTTACCAAAGGGGCCGGGATAATCCCGGATGGAATCAAGGATTATCCCGCTCGCCTTTTTATAACGCCCAAACTTTTTTATCCGCTTGCAGGTCTTGCGTATTTTATCCGCGATTTCCGCGCGGGTTGAAGGCGGTGCGCGGCCTAATATTTCTTCTTTTACATCAATGGTCGCGTTGATAAAATGCATTCTTTGTGTGTCGTTGAACCCCGGCCAGCAAGCAGCCCTCTCTGCCATTTCGTTAAAAAGCGCATAACAGCGGAGGAATATCATTGGGAAAGGTATATTCTTCGTGGCATCACCAAGCAGCCACTTGGCCTCCGATTCAAGATTTTCTAATGGTATCTGATCGTAATACTGTTTACACTCCTCAAACTTGACAAGCTTTTTGCGGTGAAACTCTGTTATGTAGGTCAGTATCTCTGTAAACATATAATCTTTACGCTTTTCTTTGGCGATGAAATCATCTTCGGGCTAACATATGCGTGAAGGGCATCTAAATAACATAGTTCCTTAAATTATTAGCGTCAATTGATGAGGGTACGATTTTCTTTTATGGTAATATAAGATTTACTGAAACTTAAAGCTCAAAGCACAATTTATACCTGTGCCATTATTTTGCGTGGTAGAATAGTTTTGCGTTCCTGTAACTCCGCCATTGTCATAACAGGTGGTAGAGGTCGGTAAGGTAGCAGAGGTATTGGATTTACCGTTAGCTCCGCCACCTGCGGCCCATTGCACACCGTTGTTGAGATAAGTTGCTGTAACACTGCCTGTTTGGGGGAAACCATCATCCACTTTTTTGTCTACGTTATAAGCTTGCTGCACCGATAATCCCGGACTAGAAAGCAGGTACGCGGCTCCGGCCGAACCTGTAGGAATGGATAGACCAAAATAGTTAAATCCTGCATTGCTCCATACATACACATAATTTCCATTGCCTATTTTGCCTGCAGGAAAATATTTAGATGCGGGGTGCACAGTAATTAAGCCGGTTTCTACGAAGGTGGGGGTAGCAAAATTAAATGTGCCATCAATAAGTCCTGCAGTGCTTAAATCGACCCAAAATGCGCCTAGTTCATCGCTTGGAGAATAAAAACCAGTCGTATTGGCATTATTCCAGGCTTCAATCAAGCCATTGCCATCGCCTTGTCCGGGATGCGCGGTACCTCTCGCCGCAAATCCGGCATTAGTAGCATAAGGATCAGGAATATCACCGGGCAGGTAACCATATTTACCTTGGAAGGTGCGCACCGCCGTATTATATCTTTCAATTTGTGAAATCTGTGAACGTATTGCTGCAGCATTTACTAAATCAACACCCACCAATATGCCGCCCACAATTAGCCCGATAATCACCAGTACTATGCTCATTTCAATGAGGGTAAAGCCTGATTTCATCCGCATCTTGCTATTTATTTGAGTGAAGGATTTAATACAGAAATACCTTAAGCAATTGTTTTCCCAGCGACTATACTAATAATTGCCATTGATTTTACAACAGTTATTTTGGGTGATTGAATTAGTGGAATTTTTTGCTCTATTCCAATGGGAATGGGCTTTTCTGTGAAGTTAGAAATTCAATTCTTCAAAAAGGATTTCCTTTACAAAAAGCCCTTCTTCTTTTTGGTCGTTGCCAATATTTGCCTGTATATAGCGTACACGGTAGGTAACTAAATAATCAAAAAGCTTTGATAGGTTTCTGCCAACAATTTTTATCCTTTTAGTAGTGGTAAAAATCTCTATGCCTGTTTCATTATCAAAGTTTATTTCCGTAAAATAGGAATAAGGCAAAGCCCTACGGCTGCCTTCTTTCATTCTGAAATCAAGGCATGCCGGATGGCTTCTTATATTATCAATAGCGTAGTATTCGCTGCGGAAGTCATCTTCCGGCTCGTTTGATAACTCATCCTTTGTAAGCCCCGGCCTACTCTGTTCTAGACGTTGCCTGAAGTCCATATTCTTTGATTTTTGTTTTTAATTTATCATACTTTTCAACTGCTTTTTCTTGCCATTGCCTGAATGTGGAAACGCGGTTTAATTCTTGCGCCTGGCCTTTGAGTTTTGCCATAAGTTCGGTCGCGGAAGTTCTTTGTGCGGAATGGCTGATAGCTTGTTTTAAATGTTCCTTGTCATCGGTATAAATGGAAACCGCTTGTTTGCCCCTTGATACAGATACATAAAATTGCTCCATCGAAGAGGCCCTGAATGTGGCCGAACTTTGGGAGATAATCACTTTATCGGCAGTTTTGCCTTGCGAAGAATGGGACGTTGTTACATAGCCCAAATTGAAATAACCAAAATCCTTTGAAATAGCCGAGCCGTTGGAAAGCTTGATATTGCCCTGTTTATCAAAACCATTGATACTAAATGTTGAGCCATTGAAGAGGTTTTTTCCATCATTGCATTTGCTATTTCCTGTAATGCGTATTTTGTCGCCTTCGGCCACAGCAATTTTTTTGGTATCGTATACACTAAAACGCGGGGCGGCCGTAAGTGGAACTGTATAGGATAAACCCTTTTCATCTTTGGCAGAAATCTTACCGTTTTCAGTGCCAGTTACTTCCAACTTAACGCCAGCTTTTACACCCTTTATATTTTGGTAGCAGATTATGATATTGCCTTGCTTATAACTCTCCAGCTGTTGTTTTTGCGCTTCGGTGAGTTGCAAGTTTTTCAGCACGGTAAATTCGCGTTCTTCGCTGCCAATAACTTTTTCTTCTTTTAGTTTCTGCCGGATGTTATTAGTAACTACTTCGCCTTCGGCGTGAGTCGGGGCAATTACCAGCACTTCATTGGTGGACTGTTTTTGTTTACCGTAAACCGAATTATAATAATCTTCTGAAATGGCTTTCACACGGTCGCTGCTATCGCTTATTTCATTGATTGCGCCGAGGTTATCTAATTTCTTAAAACCTTTTTCTATGCCGCCATGGGATAGCAGTTTTACCGCTTCGCGGTATTCAGCATTCTTTTGCCTTTGTATTTTATTCACTGTTACCGGATTAATGCCAGTCTCTTGCTGCAATATGCGCATGGCATCCCCGCGTTCCACGCTGTTATGTTGTTTGGTATCGCCGGAGAGTATCACCCTTGCGCTTTGTTCTTTGGCAGTTGTAAGCACCTTATTCATATCCTTGTTAGAAAGCATGCCTGCTTCATCTATCCAAATCACCTGGTGCTTTAAGTCAGGGTGCATAAGCCTATCTTGGAGCAGCTTTGCGACTGTATCGGCATTTTCAAAACCTTCACTGCGCTGCACCCCACGGCTTGCTTCGCTTGACGGGGCAAACGCATAAATCTTTTTGCCGCTGGCAAGAATGCCTTGCTGCACTTCTTTCATAAGTGTTGTTTTACCCGTACCGGCTTTGCCGGTAATAATGGTAATGCCATCGGTGGAAGAAAGCGCATGTTTCACAGCCGCTTTTTGCTGGTCGTTTAATTGTGGGTTTTTAGGCTCGTAATGCTCATTTATGGGGCGGAACTTATTTTTTGTTGCCGTGGCATTGATGATAAGCTGCTTTTCTTCTTGCAGTGCCTCTTTAGTGGTTATGAACGTGCGCAAATTTTCTTGCGCAGAAAGTATGTTGCTATCCTTATCAAACTCTTTCTTTACCTGCTCTGGCACAGTTTTGCCGATAGAAGATTTTATGGCGGTTGCTAAAATTTCTTTATCACTGGCTACTGATTTTCTTTCCAAATGATGGTCTAATGAAAATTGCAAAGCCTCTTTAGCAACATTTGCTTTTTCCGGTTCGTAAACAACATCATTACTTCGTTGCTTTAAGTTCTGTAAAATTGCGAGTTCTTCTGTAGATAGCCGAGTTCGCCAATTCTCTTCTTGGGCTTCACTGCTAATCTCTGTCCGTTTGGCTTCGCGTGTTTTTGCGCCTATTTGTGATTTCTCTTTTCCATCGGTAATATTATGCTCCTTGGCATAGAGTTCAATCTCTTTGGTGCGCCGGGAAAATTCGTCAATGGTTTCTTTTTCCACGCCATTGAGTTCAAAACAATTATTGGTTTTTTGCACCCCATATCCCAAATGCTGAAGCTTGTTTGCAAGCTTAGAATGAAACACCGCTTCATAGTAAGGGGCATCTTGTTTGAGTGGCTGAAACTGTCCGGCCTTCCATTTCTTTTCCTGAGTGTCGTAAGTGGCGTTAAATACAAAGCAATGGCTGTGCAGATGCGGATCGGGAACGCCCTCAATAGGGCGTGTGGTAAAATGGGTAAATTCCCCGTATGCGATATTGCCAGTCATGCGGTTTTCATTTTTGCCTTTTCCGCGAACCCTGGCCTGCATGCCGCTTTCAACTTCTTGCATAGTTTCTCTTACAGAAGCTTGAAACGCGCTTAGGATTTCTTTTTTATCAGCATCACTTGCAAACGTGTAAGCAAGGCTTACTGATTTACTTGCGTTAAATGTAAAGTCATAGCCTACGGTTCTATCAGTGTCATTTCGGCCAGTGAGTGTTTTGCCATCGAGCGGGTTTATGTTATCACATAACGCAGCAAAATCCTTCTTTGCAATATCACCCGTAAGCCCCAATTGTTCAGCCGCTTTACCACCCCATCTTCCTATCGCAATACTGCCTTCTGAGTAATAATTATGCTGCGCTGACAAGCCTTCTTTATAATAGGCTTCGCAGTAATATTTCTTAGCATCGTCAGCGGATTTATTCATAGTTATACGCAGCATTTTCACTCATTTCTACACATATTAAGTGGTCATTTTTAGACTACAAAATATTGGTCTAACGTGGTGCAACGTGGTGTTATATGGTGTTTTGAAACCAGCAGTTTTCCAACCTTATTTAATTATACCGCACATGAGGAAAGCGCGATATTATAACTCCAAAAAACGGCACTATGGTTCGGGAAAATCTACTTTAATTTGGCAACGACTTTTGATAAACTTGCCTTTTATGTCGATTATGTTTAGATAGCTGTCATGATTAATCGAAGAAACCCTTGCAAGGCCAATAGTTTAATAGAAACTCCTAAAGATATTTTTAGGAGAGGTTTTACGCTCATAGAACTTTCGATTGTGCTAGTCATAATCGGCCTTATTGTCGGCGGGATATTAGTCGGGCAAGATTTAATTGCAGCCGCAGCTATTCGCGCACAGATTACACAGATTGAACGTTATAACACTGCTGTAAATACCTTCCGTGGAAAGTATGGCTATTTACCGGGTGATATTCCAGACCCACAGGCAAGCCAGTTTGGTTTCTCGGCGCGCGGGCAATATGCGGGTGAGGGCGATGGCGATGGGATTATCATGGGGCTTTTTGCAAATGCTCCTAACTCAAACGCAGGGGGAGCGCAATCCATGGCTGGGGAAAACGCCATGTTCTGGGAAGATTTGAGCACAGCAAAGCTTATTGACCAAACATTTAATACTGCCACATCAACAGCTATTCAAGCTTGCTTAACCGACGTTACCAATACATCTAAATATTATCCTCAGGCGAAACTGGGAAATAATAATTTTGTATTTGTTGTAAGCGACGGCTATTACCCTGCCGGTGGGCCGTGGGTTGGTTCAGGTGTTAATTACTTTAATGTTTCTGCTCCCAATCTTGCAATAAGCGGTCAATGCTCAAGTGGTTACGGACAAATACGCTTTACTGGACAAACCACCTTTGGCATAAGTGTAAATCAGGCAGCATTAATAGACACTAAAATAGACGATGGCTTGCCACAATCCGGTAAAGTAATGGCCCAAACTGTTATAGGATGGACTTTAGTGTGGGCTTCAAGCGCACCTAATGGTTTTAGCAATGGGTTACATGGAATTGCTGGCCCTGCTTACACAACAATGACGCCCGGTACTTCTACCACCTGTTATGACAATGGCAGTGGAAGTGGAGCAATGCAATATTCCACGGGTCAAAATAACGGCGCAGGCTTAAACTGCGCACTCAGTTTTAAGTTTCAGTAATCTTATGAACGATAATAAAAATAATTCTGGCTTTACCCTCATTGAAATGAGCATTGTTTTGGTCATCATTGGCCTAATTGTCGGCGGGATATTGGTAGGACAGGATTTAATAGCAGCTGCTGCCATTCGTGCGCAGATTTCACAGATAGAACGTTACAATACTGCCGTAAATACTTTTCGTAATAAATACGGCTATTTACCGGGTGACATACCCGACCCTCAAGCAAGCAGCTTTGGCTTTGCTGCAAGAGGTGTTTATGCCGGTGAGGGAGATGGCAATGGTATAATCGAAGGTATATATAGCTCAAATGCCGCAGGGCATAATGTAGGGGTTATGCTTTCTGCAGGCGAAACTGCCATGTTTTGGGTAGATTTAGCAACGGCTAATCTTATAGATGGTGCATTCAACACTGCTACTTCTATAGCTCCTGTTAGCGGTAGCGGTTCAACTATTGATCTCTATATGCCTAATGCTAAAATTGGCAGCGGCAATTATATTTACGATTATAGTTTTAATGGGATAAATTATTACGGCATTTCAAGCAATTTAGTTTTTGTAGCAGGATGGAACCCAAGCTCTACGCCGGGTTTAACGGTACAGCAAGCATACAATATTGATAAAAAAATCGATGACGGATTGCCTCAATCAGGGAGCGTCACTGCGCAATATGATAATCATAACCAAAATACTCTTCTTGCTGCGTGGGCTGCGGGCGGAGGATTACAAGGCGCAAATAGCGGCGGCCCTTACCATGTGGCTACCACGTCAGCAACTCCTTATGCGACGACTAACTGCTATGATAATGGCGGAAATACAGGAACACAGCAGTATTCTACCGCGCAAAATGCTACTGCCGTAAACTGCGCACTCAGTTTTAAATTTCAGTAATACCCATGAAGGATAATAAAAATAATTCTGGCTTTACCCTCATTGAAATGAGTATTGTGCTTGTTATTATCGGCCTCATCGTCGGCGGGATATTGGTAGGTGTGGATATGGTAAATGCCGCAGCAATACGCGCGCAGATTAGTCAAATTGAAAAATATAATACGGCAGTACATACCTTTCAAAGCAAATATGGCTATCTGCCGGGAGATATTCCAAACCCTTACGCAAGCCAATTCGGTTTTCAGTCTCGAGGCAATTATCCGGGCACGGGAGATGGAAACGGCATACTTCAAGGATTTGATCCGGGGGATGGGTATGCCAATGGCCTTTTCGAAAATGGTGAGACCACCATGTTCTGGGTAGATTTAAGCACCGCGAATCTCATTGACGGGACATTCAATACCGCCAGCGGCTATACTATGCCACTTTCTACTGTCACAGCGGCAACCACCCCAAGCCTGAATAATTACTTTCCCACTGCCAAAATAGGCAATAGTAATAATGTGATCGTATGGAGTGGGGGGCTTAATTACTACTCGACCGCACACAATACCGGCGACAGCATTAATTATTTTGCTGTTACCGGAATTTCTGCAATGACTAATCAACATGCCTACCTAATCAGCCCATCTTTTATGAGTATTACGGTGGCACAGGCTTATGCTATAGATAGTAAAATAGATGATGGTTACCCTATGACAGGAAAGGTTCTGGCGGTGGGCCCGCGGTGGTATAATAGCAGTTTAGCAGGACAAGGAGCTAATAGCGCGCCTTCTACAGCAGCAACACCGGGTTCCACCACCACTTGCTTTGATAACAGCAGTGCAAGCGGCGGCACGCCAGGTGTTACAGGTGCTACCCAGCATTATTCCCTTGAGATGAGTAGTGGTGCAAATGTGAACTGCGTGCTCAGCTTCAGTTTTCAGTAAAATACATTCTCAGTGATTCGGTTGTACTAAGCTTATTCTCTTTATGATAAGTAAAGCCTCAGTCATGCAGAATAAAATTAGCCATACATGTTAGTAAAAAGGCTTGCCTTTATCTTTCTTGCCAAGTGAAAAGCAAAATTGACCGGAACGGCGTTGCCCACCATTTTATAACCGTCAAGAATATTATGGTAGCTGAACATATAACTGTCGGGAAAGGTCTGTACGCGGGCGCATTCACGCACAGAAAGCCTTCGGTACAAATGCTCCTGGCCCGGCACAAATATTCTTTGGCTTGGGGTAATAAATTGCATTTTTGGTGCTTGCGGGTGAAGCGGGGCATGCCTCCCGCCAGCTTGAATCGTATATGAAGGTTCATGCCATGAACGAACGCGGTTTCTTGACATGTAAAGTGTCGAAAAATCACCGGTCATATATTCGTGATTTACTATTTCTAAAGCATCACCGTTTGTCCTATTGCCAAACATTGCAGGCAATGCCGAATGCTGTAAATCTGAAATGCTTTCTTGCAATGTCAATTTCTTGTCGCTTTGCTCTGGAAATTGAAAACTACATCCCAACTTCTTTTTATTAAAGCCAATAATAATAACACGGTAACGGTCTTGGGGTACTCCATAATCATGGGCGTTGAGAAGCTTGTAATTTACATTATAACCGGCCGCTTCCAATTGCTCTAAAATAGCTTTGAATGCATTGAAATGTTTTTTATGCAGAATGCCCGGAACATTCTCTGCTAAGAAGAAGCTGGGCTGCTTTTCTTTCAAGATACGGATATATTCATAAAATAGCCTTCCGCGATTGTCCTCTATGCCGCGACTCGCGCCGGCCTCACTCCAGCTTTGGCAAGGCGGCCCGCCAATAATACCATCCACTTCGGGAATTTCCGAAGCCTTAATTTCAACTATGCTTCTTTTATCAAGATAAGTTTGCGGAAAATTATAATTGAATGTTGGCCATATTTTGGGGTCATATTCGTTAGCCCAAACAGTTTTGAAACCCGCCTTTTTAAAACCGAGGTCAAGCCCTCCGGCTCCCGAAAATAGCGATGCAATCGTAAGCTGTCTATCTTGTACAAATTCTGAATTACCAAGTGAATGTTTTTTGCTGACTGGAAATTTGGGTAGGAAAGCAGGTTTTGTTACCTCTGGTGTTCTTAAGAGAAAGGAACTCATATTCACCCCCTGAAAAATTCAACATGGTGGTCTTCAAAGCTTCCTTAATAATAAAACACATGGCGGCGGGTTAAAATCCTTGTCCCGAAAAACAGAACTATGGTTCGGCAGATTTGCGGCCAAATCATTGAAATGCTTTCTTGTGGCTTCATTGCTGCGCTAATAACCTACCGTTCCAGCCCCCTCTTAGACCTTTTTTTTCAAGCTGTTAATGGTGGGGCTTCGGATGCATAGAGGTTTGGTTGTCCTGTTTCTTTATCCGTTTCTCACTTTGCAAAGACTACTTACCCCGTCCTTTTTATGTGAGGCATAAAGCCGCTGCCGTGCCGGTAAACCTGCCAACACGGTTTCCGCTATGCAGACCCTCCGTGTTTCGGTTGACCGGTAAAGCTCCGCCACGTCTTAGCAGCTTTTGAGTTGCCCCCATAAGGACGCAATGAAGCAGCCTTAAAAACAAGGAGAAAGAACATGAGTAATACAGAAACAGAAAATACCACTGGCAAAGCACCTACCCACACGGCTTATCAAATACGCGAAAACGGCGATAGAGGATACTGGACACGCATCGGGGCAGCATGGGCACACAGGGATGGCAAAGGCTTCAATATTCAGCTCGATGCAGTACCGCTTGATGGCAAAATCACCCTTCGGGTTCCATCGGAAGAATAATAACACTCCCACCTGGGCGGGCTTTAAGTCCGCCCAACAACGAAAGGAATCATTAGGCCATGAGCAACAAAACGGATATTTACGATACTGTAACTAACAAAATCATTGCTGATTTAGAACGCGGAAATCTGACATGGTTGCAGCCTTGGCAGGCTCAACATCATGCTGGGCATATTTGCCGGCCACTTCGTGCAAGTGGTGAAGCCTATCGTGGTGTAAATGTGCTGATGCTTTGGGCTTCCGCCCTAGAGCATGGGTTTAATAACCCGATATGGCTAACCTATAAACAGGCTTCCGCATTAAACGCGCATGTTAAAAAAGGCTCGGAAGGCTCACTTGTGGTTTATGCGGATAGTTTTACCAAGAACGGCACGGATGAAAACGGCACAGAAGTTGAAACTGCCATCCCGTTTATGAAAGCCTATACGGTTTTTAATGCGGAACAGGTGAACGGATTACCAAGCCATTTTTATGAAATCCCAACAACGGTTAATAAAGAAAATGCACGGTTTGAATCCGTTGAAAAGTTCTTCTCTGCTACCCACGCTAAAATCCAGCATGGCGGAAACGAGGCTTTTTATAGCACTTCGGGCGACATCGTACAAATGCCCCCTATCGAAACCTTCCTGGATTCTGAAAGCTATTATGCCACGCTTGCCCATGAAATGACCCATTGGACACGCCATGAAACACGGCTTGACCGAAATCTTGGTGGCAAACGTTTTGCTGATACCGGCTATGCCATGGAAGAACTGGTTGCTGAAATCGGTGCCGCCTTCTTATGCGCGGACCTCGGTATTACCCCCGAAACTCGCGAAGACCACGCCGCCTATATTGCTTCATGGCTCAAAGCATTACGTAATGACAAACGCGCCATTTTTACTGCAGCCAGCCATGCTCAGAAAGCAGCCGACCATCTTCACGGCTACCAGCCTAAGCAGGGAGCCTTTTGAGCAGAATGCCACTTATTACCATCGACTAAAAATACTATTGCTGGACGGACAGTCCATCCTATTCCTATTGATTGATTGCCTGGCAAAGCTTGGGAAGTGCCGATGCTTCTTTTCCCCCTGAAGCACAGAATCCATACACGGATTTTTTTGATAGATTTTATTAAGTAGTTTTTGGAACAGATGCGGTAATTGCACGTGCTCACGCGCACGTTGCATGTGTATGGTGACTCTGCTCCAATGGGAGTGCTCAAGGTGAGCGACCTTAACCAATTTTACGGAGTCAGAGTCATGGATGTTTATATCGGATTTGATATTTCTTTGCAAACAACTCATATATGCGCAGTCGATAAAGATGGCAATATTGTAAAAGAAGGCACGGCAACTTCGGAAGTATATGCCATCGATGATTGGTTAAGACGTTTTGGTGAAGAGTGGAATATAAAACGGATTGTGTTTGAGACCGGACAACTCAGTACGCATTTTTTTCACGGGCTTGCAAAGTCATGGCCGGTTGATTGCATTGATGCACGCCACGCAAACGGAACGCTTAAAGCACAGCGCACCAAAACGGATAAAAACGATGCTCGCGGCTTAGCACAAATTGCTCGCACAGGATGGTGCAAAGTGGTGCATGTCAAATCCAATGAATCACAAACACTCCGGGCATTGGTCGGTGGTCGCAAACAATTAGTTACCATGCGCATGGATATAGAAAACCATATACGCGGTGTGCTGAAAACGTTCGGCATCAAACTTGGAATAGTAACCGCCGCCGCGTTTGAGATGAAAGTCAATCATCTGCTTGCCAACCATGATGCCGCGCTGCATGATACCATGAGTGCTTTACTCAAAGCCCGTGCTGGATTAATAGAGCAGCAGAAAATGCTCGATAGGCGGTGTGGGGCAATCGCGCGAAAGAATGAAGTATGCAAACGGCTTATGACAGTTCCCGGAGTCGGCGTTATTACTGCCCTGACGTTTCAGGCAGAAATCGACAATCCGCTGCGCTTCAAAAAATCCCGCGATGTGGGTGTGCATGTGGGGCTTACCCCAAGGCGTTATGCTTCGGGCGAGATTGACCGACCTGGCCGTATTAGCAAGTGTGGCAATACTGCATTGCGCACGTTATTGTTTGAAGCATCGGTAACCATGCTCACGCGCAGTGGCAAGTGGAGCCGCCTTAAAGCATGGGGTGTAAGGCTTGCCAAACGCAATGGCTTTAAGGCGGCATCAACTGCGGTCGCCCGTAAACTTGCGGTTATTATGCACCGCATGTGGGTGGATGAAACGAATTTTGTCTATGGAGAAATGCCTGCTTTAGAAGCAGCTTAGTCCCGAGGCAATCAAGGAGTCAATCGGCGGGTAAATGGTGACCCGGCGGCTTGGCAAAGTGAAAGAGAAGACGAGGTGTGAGGAGAGTACGTGGAAGAAGTTGCCGGAGCAAATTTTACTGCTACTGCGCGGAACAGATCGTACCCCTCACTCTCAATCAGACCGAATCCTGAAGCACGGCGCTATGCCCTGACTTCGCAGAACAGACTGGTTCTCTTGTCATTTAGTTAGGCTACCATGGCGTTACCAGTTAACCAATGAAGGCTAACGTTTGACGGGGGTAACATGGTGTTGGCAACGCCACCGATGTGCTATGCGCGCTCCCCAAATCCGTGTGCACCTACAAAGACTATTGACAGGTAAAACGAAAATAAATATTATGACGGTGGATGCAGAAAAACTGTATGCCGCACCTGATGAACAATGTAAACCCCTTGCCATTCTCACTATGGCCAATACCTAAAATTAGCTTCTATTTTATAGACGATTTTAAGAGTTAAATACAGGGGTGCAATTAGAACAGACTCCTTCCCTTATGGAGTCCATAAGGAGTTTTTTTGGTTTGAAAATAGGTCAAGGTATAATTTGGTTAATAACTATATTACAACCTTTACCCAGGCGGTACAATCTACTAAAAAGAAGAAATATATTTGACAAGTTTTAATGTAAAAAAGCCGAAAGAAAAATAATGGCAATTAAGAAATCAGAGTTATACAGTTCCCTATGGGCAAGTTGCGACGAACTACGCGGTGGAATGGATCCAAGCCAATACAAGGACTATGTATTGGTGTTATTATTCGTAAAATACGTTTCAGACAAGTACGCTAACGACCCTGATGCCATCATTGAAATACCCAAAGGCGGTAGCTTCAAGGACATGATTGCACTCAAACATCAAAAGGACATAGGCGATAAAATAAATACCATCATTGGCGAATTGGCCAAAGCTAATGACCTTGTAGGTGTTATTGATGTAGCCGATTTTAATGATGATGAAAAATTGGGTAAGGGAAAGGAAATGGTGGACAAGCTCACCAACCTGATTTCAATTTTTCAAAATCCAGCCTTGGATTTTAGTAAAAACCGTGCTGAAGGGGATGACATCCTTGGCGATGCTTTTGAATACTTAATGAAGAATTTTGCCACCGAAAGCGGGAAGAGCAAGGGGCAATTCTACACACCAAGCGAGGTAAGCCGAGTAATAGCCAAAGTGTTGAGTATTCATAACGCGACCAATAAAACCACCTTTTATGACCCTACCTGCGGTTCAGGTTCATTATTGCTAAAAGCGGTAGATGAAGCCGACGGCAAGGGAACGATTTATGGTCAGGAAAAAGATGTGGCAACAGCCGCTTTGGCCCGAATGAATATGATTTTACACGGTCAGGAAGCTATTGAAATTCATCGGGGGCAAAGCACACTCTCCGACCCGTTTTTTAAAGATAACAATGGTTATCTAAAAACCTTTGACTTTGTGGTGGCCAATCCGCCATTTTCTTCTAAAAACTGGGCTACCGGCTTTAATCCCCAAGATGATTTATACGGCAGGTTTGAGAAGGATGAAGAAGAAACCCAGAAAACTGGAAAAGCATCTTACAAAACGCCACCCGATAAAAATGGCGATTATGCCTTTCTATTGCACATCATTAAGTCATTAAAAAGCACCGGAAAAGGTGCTTGTATTTTACCTCACGGCGTATTATTCCGTGGCAATGCTGAGTCTGAAATCCGTAAGAGTTTAATCGAACGTGGCTATATTAAGGGCATTATAGGATTACCTGCCAACCTGTTTTACGGCACGGGTATTCCGGCTTGCATCATTGTAATAGACAAAGAAGGTGCGGCCAACCGAAAGCACATTTTTATGGTTGATGCCGGTAAAGGATACATCAAAGACGGGAATAAAAACCGGCTGCGGGAGCAGGACATCCATAAAATAGTGGATATATTCAATAAGCAAATTGAAGTCGCCGGATTTAGCCGTTTGGTAAGTGTTGAGGAAATAAGCGACCCTAAGAACGATTTCAATTTAAATATTCCGCGTTACATAGATAGCAAGGAAGTAGAGGATATTCAGGACATAGAAGCCCATTTATTGGGCGGTATACCCAATGCCGATATCGAAGCGCTTAAAGAATATTGGGATGTATATAAAACATTGAAGGCTGAATTATTTTCAGCAAGTATCCGGCCAAACTATAGCCAGTTAAAGATTAACAAAGACAGCGTAAAACAAACCATTTTCAAACATCCTGAGTTTGTAAGTTTTAGCAGTGAAATGGATAACCTATTTACTGATTGGAAAAACCGAAACGCCAAAACCTTAAAAGCGCTCACCGTTGGTATAAAGCCAAAACAAATCATTCATAAGGTTTCAGAAGACATACTTAAAACCTATACCGATAAGGCCCTAATGGACAAATACGATGTGTACCAGCATTTAATGAATTACTGGAACGAAGTAATGCAAGATGATTGCTATTTGATAGCAGTCGATGGCTGGAAGGCCGAACTGAGCATTATTAAGCAAACAAAATCTGCCACGGTCTGGGATTGCGAGTTGGTACCGAAAACATTGGTAATTGGCCGATATTTCTTAAAAGAGAAAAAAGCCATAGATCAACTGGAAGTCGATAAGGAGGCTGCTGCCACCCAACTCACTGAACTAGAAGAAGAACATAATACTGAAGAAGGATATTTTGCTGACCTGGATAAAGTAAACAAAGCAAATGTACAAAAGCGATTAAAAGAACTATTGTCAGCTAAGCCAAAAGCTAAGAAAGAAAAGTTGCCAATGGCTGCCGAACCAGAGGCTGCCTGTGGCGAACAGGCAATATTAGAATTGTATTTAAAACTATTGGACGACCAAGCCGACCTAAACAAAAAAATAAAGGAAGCCATTGCCAACCTCGACACTAAAGTTATTGAATGTTACAAAACACTCACTGAAGATGAAATAAAGCAGTTAGTGGTGGATGATAAATGGATGGCATCTATTGAACGCAGCGTAAAAACCGAAATGGAACGCATAAGTCAACGCCTAACGCAACGTATAAAAGACTTGGCAGAACGCTATGGAACAACTTTACCAAAGCAAACCGCTAATGT
Source organism: uncultured Parafilimonas sp. (assembly GCA_903882935.1). GTDB lineage: Bacteria > Bacteroidota > Bacteroidia > Chitinophagales > Chitinophagaceae > JABDFW01. Next base: position 31,605 of record CAIRZB010000108.1, read on the forward strand.
AGCAGAACTGGAAGCTAAGGTAAGCAATCACTTACAAAAAATGGGATTTGTATGGAGTTAAGAGCAGGGTTTAAAAAAACTGATATTGGCATTATTCCGGAAAATTGGGAGGTTACTACATTTGATATGATTGCAGATAAATCTAAAAAATGGAGTATTACGGGAGGCCCATTCGGTTCAAACTTAAAAGCATCCGATTATACAAACGATGGAGTTCAAATTATTCAATTACAAAATATCGGTGATGGCTATTTCATAGACGATTATCAGATTTATACATCTGAGGAAAAAGCAAATGAACTCGTTAGTTGCAATATATATCCAAATGAAATTATTATCTCGAAAATGGGTGATCCTGTTGCAAGAGCTTGTTTTATGCCAACCAAGGCTAAAAGGTATTTAATGGCTTCTGACGGAATAAGACTTGTCGTAAATGAAAAAGATTTTTCCAAAAAATTTATTCACGACTATATTAATTCACCATATTTCAGAAAAAGAGCTTTTGAAAATAGCCGAGGCTCAACCAGACTAAGAATTGGATTGCCTGAATTAAAAGGTTTGGCGGTAATAAAACCAACTCTGTCCGAACAAAACTCAATTGCTAATGCTCTATCAGATACAGATTATTTAATAGGCAGTTTAGAAAAACTTATTGCCAAAAAACGCAACATCAAGCAAGGGGCAATGCAAAAACTGCTGCAACCAGAAGAAGGGTGGTCGGTGAAGAATTTCGGAGAGGTTTGTGATAACATAAGTTCTGGAAAATCAAATACACAATCGGAAGATGGTCAGTTTCCAATATACGGTTCTACTGGAATTATTGGTTGGAGTAAAACAAATGACTATGCAGGGAATAAAATTTTAGTTGCAAGGGTTGGTGCAAATGCAGGAACAGTAAATATAGTTGATGGTAAATATTGTGTCTCTGATAATACTCTAATTGTTTCATTAAACCCTGCGATGGACATACATTTTATTTTCAGCTTCCTAATTCTATTCCAACTTAACAAACTGGTATTTGGTTCAGGACAACCACTAATAACAGGTGGACAATTAAAAAATATTCTAATTCCAATTCCTAAATCTAAGGAAGAACAAACCCGTATCGCTAACATTCTTTTCGATATGGATGCAGAAATAACGGTATTAGAAACCAAATTGGAGAAATACAGAAAGGTAAAATTGGGGATGATGCAAAGCCTTTTAACCGGGAAAATCAGATTAGTATGAGCAAAGTGGGTCAAATAGAACGAGCCGCTCAAAACCGCATAGTGCAATTGTTTCAGCAGCAGTTGAAATATCGCTATTTGGGTAATTTGGAAAAGGAAGAAGATAACAGCAATGTAATTGAACCCATTCTTAAGGCTTTTCTTATCAAAAAAGGCTATAGCTCTGCACTCATAACCAAAGCATTGTTTGAATTTAAGAAGGCGGTAACCATCAACACGGGCGATGACCTTTACCAGGCTAATAAGGCGGTCTACTCAATCCTGCGCTATGGCTTGCCAATAAAAGAAGAGGCTGGGCATAACAAAGAGACGGTTTACTTCATTGACTGGAAGAATGTCGGGGAAAACGATTTTGCTATCGCTGAAGAAGTAACCATAAAAGGGCAATTCAAAAAAAGGCCGGATATAGTTATTTATATCAACGGGATTGCCATAGGTGTGTTAGAGTTAAAACGAAGCACCGTTTCGGTTTCCGAAGGTATCCGCCAAAACAACGATAATCAGAAGCATCTTTTCATTAAGCCATTTTATACCACCATACAATTAGTAATGGCAGGCCAAGATGTGGAAGGCTTGCGTTATGCCGCCATTGATACCCCCGAAAAATATTACCTCAAATGGAAGGAAGTAAGTGAGGAATTTAACCCCAACGATAAATACCTGTTAGAACTTACCCGGCAACTCAGGGAGCTAGCCGATAAAGCCGATAACCTTTTAGACAAAAATATCATCGAGTTCCTAAACAAAGACCGTCTGCTTGAAATGATCCATGATTTTGTGGTTTTCGATCGAGGTCAGAAGAAATTATGCCGCCCAAATCAATATTTCGGTTTAAAAGCGGCACAGGAAAATATCCGCCAAAAAGAAGGCGGAATCATTTGGCATACACAGGGCAGCGGTAAAAGTTTGACAATGGTATGGGTTGCCAAATGGATAAGTGAACATAATCCCAATGCAAGGGTGCTGATCATTACCGACAGGGACGAATTGGACAAGCAAATAGAAAAGGTATTTAAAGGCGTTGATGAAGAAATTGTAAGAACCAAAAGCGGGGCAGATTTAATTGCCAAGCTAAACGATACAAAGCCCTGGCTGCTTTGCTCGCTCATTCATAAATTCGGTAACAAGGCAGAACCAGATTATGACAGTTATTTAGAAGAACTAAAAAAAAGTTTACCAAAAGGCTTTAAACCCAAAGGCGATTTTTTTGTGTTCGTTGATGAATGTCATCGGACACAAAGCGGCGACTTGAATAAAGCGATGCGCCAGTTATTGGGCGAAAATGCCTTGTTCATTGGCTTCACCGGCACACCTCTTTTACATTCCGATAAAAAGAAGAGCATTGAAATTTTTGGCAAATACATTCACACTTACAAATTCGATGAAGCGGTAAAAGACGGTGTAGTGCTGGATTTGCGTTATGAAGCCAGAGACATTGAGCAAAAGATTACTTCACTTGATAAAATAGATTTTTGGTTCGACAGCAAAACAAGAGGCTTGACCGACTTTGCCAAAACAGAACTTAAACAAAAATGGGGCACTATGAAAAAAGTGTTCAGTTCTGTTGGTCGCCTGCAAAAAATCGTTGCCGATATTTTGCTGGACATGGAAACCAAAGAAAGATTGGAAAACGGCAGAGGCAACGCCATTCTTGTTTCTGGCAGCATTTACAATGCTTGCCGCTATTATCAATTATTTCAGGAGGCAGGATTTAAGAAGTGTGCCATCGTTACCTCTTTCGCTCCAACCCATAGTGATATCAAAGGTGAGGAAACAGGTGAAGGCTATACTGAAAAATTGATGCAATATGAGATTTATCAAAGAATGCTCAACGGTAAGAACAGCGAGGATTTTGAAGACGAAGCTAAAAAACGTTTTATAGATGAACCGGCGCAAATGAAACTCCTGATAGTGGTTGATAAGTTGCTCACTGGTTTTGACGCTCCGAGTGCTACATATCTCTACATTGACAAAACCATGCGAGACCACGGTTTGTTCCAAGCCATTTGTCGTGTAAACCGTTTGGATGGAGAGGATAAGGATTACGGCTATATTATTGACTATAAAGACTTGTTTGGCAGCTTAGAAACAGCAGTAGACGATTATACTTCCGAGGCTTTTGATGCATACGATAAAGAAGATGTGGAAGGTTTGTTGACCGATAGGCTGGTGAAAGGCAAGGAAAGATTAGACGATGCGTTAGAGGCTATAAAAGCTCTATGTGAACCGGTAGCCCCGCCCAAAGGAACGAAAGAATATATTGCTTATTTCTGTGGTGATACACAAAATAAAGACGATTTAAAAGACAGTGAACCCAAGCGGGTTGCTTTATATAAGGCGGTTATTGGTCTTATCCGCGCCTATGCAGGCATTGCTGATGAAATGCAAGAAGCCGGATATAGGCCTGCTGAAATTGAAGCTATTAAAATTGACGTCAAACATTTTGAGAATGTCCGTAAAGAAATTCAATTAGCCAGTGGCGACTGGGTAGATTTGAAACAGTTTGAACCTGCCATGCGGCACCTAATTGATAGCTATATTGGTGCAGAGGACAGCAGGAAGGTTTCAGCATTTGATGATTTTAGCCTAGTAGAGTTGATTGTGCAAAATGGCAAAGATGCGCTGGATAAATTACCGACGAGCATTAGGGAAAACAAAGAGGCTATGGCAGAAACCATTGAAAACAATCTGCGGAAAGTGATTGTTGAAGAAAGCCCCACCAACCCAATTTATTATGAAAAAATGAGTGTTTTGCTTGATGAATTAATAAAGCTGCGAAATGAAGAAGCGGATCGTTACGAAGAATATTTGGATAAAATTGTTGGGTTAGCCGTAAAAGTTAAAAAGCCTGAAACCAGCAAAGAGTATCCTCCTATTATTAATACACAGGCAAGACGGGCATTGTATGATAATTTAGATAAAGATGAGACCCTCTCCATAGCAATCGACGAAGCGGTTATCGATGGAAAACATGATAATTGGGAAGGGAACCCAACCAAAGAAAAGCACCTGAAGAATAAAGTGCTAAAACCAGTATTGGAAGGCTACCAGAAGATTGAAAAGCTGGATGCTATTTTTGAAATCATCAAACAGCAAAAAGATTATAAGTGACCGTGGAAGAAACCAAAGTGTTACAGATTACTACGCAACTTTCTATTGATGTGGTAAGAAAAAACATCAAAAATATGCATTTGGCTGTTTATCCTCCAACTGGTCGCGTTCGCATCGCAGCACCGTTAAGGATTGATGATGAAGCCGTAAGACTTTTTGCCATATCTAAAATTGGCTGGATAAAAAAACACCAGCGAAATTTTGCTGCACAAGACCGCCAGCCACCGCGCCAGTTTAAAGAAAGGGAAAGCCACTATTTTCAAGGAAAACGGTATTTGTTACGGGTAATAGAACAAGATGCACCTCCAAAAGTGGAAGTGAAAACTAAGACATACATTGACTTGTATGTTAGACCAAACACTACCAATGAACAAAGGCAGTCCATATTTAACGAATGGTACAGAGCTGAGTTAAAGAAACTTATTCAGCCTATCATTGAAAAATGGGCACCAAAAGTTGGAGTAACCGTTGCTGACTGGCAGGTAAAACAAATGAAAACCAAGTGGGGAAGTTGCAATATTGAAGAGAGGCGGATTTGGATAAACCTTGAATTGGCCAAAAAGCCAATTCATTGTCTGGAGTATATAGTTGTTCACGAAATGATACATCTTTTGGAACGCCACCACAATGAGCGGTTTGTAAAATTGATGGAAAAATACATGCCTCAGTGGAAGTTCAATAAAGAAGAATTAAATCGTTTACCCGTAAGCCATGAGGATTGGTCTTACTAGTAACTAAACTTTTACCACTTGATTTAGCTTGGTTTGCGACGCTCCGTTTTACGGTTTGTCCGCTTGTCATCTTTCTTTTTATTGTGAAGCCATTGCAGCATCTGCGGTGGCTTTTGTTTTTTTGTAAGCCATAGAAGCTGCAATCGCTTCTATGTGTATGCAGGCTTTGGCTCATAGCTTCCCTGCCCCCATAATATTTGATTTTTTTATGAAGGGGCAGATTGCCATTCACCAAAGCCACCATACGAATCTATTAGATGGTGACTACCTTGTACTGAAGGATTATTAAGTAATATACCATTATTAATAATATCTCGTCTGGCCATTTCCATCGCTCTTGGAATTTCTTAAGCAACGTTCATAAAAGTATGGTCTGGCCTCATCTATCACTATCTTCCACTATATCTTCATATAATTTTTCCGGCTCCTTTTTTGGAGGTGTTGCTCTTTTTGCAATAAGAGGATTTATAAAATAAATTTTTTTCCCGTAATAAGAAATAGGTTGTTTTGGCAACTCATTGTCGGTTTCCATATTCTACTCCATATTGTTTTGTGGTTTTCAGTTCAATTTGTGACTGAGAAATTCTTTCTTGAATCCACTGCTCAATTTCCGCTTCGACCCATCCGACAGATTTAGAACCAAGCGCAATTTGCCCAGGAAAATTGTTTGCAGCCATCATTTTGTAAATGGTGCTTCTGGCAAGCCCTGTGTATTTCATTACTTCTGGCAATCTTATAATTTTGTGCATATGGTTTCCACTTGCGAAAAAATTGCAGAATCTTTATATTACCTCAAAAGTAGAATATACGAAAGTCCACGGCGTAAATAATGTGCCGCACAATAGTTCTTTTTGGGGCTAAAAAAGCGCTCCTTTTTGCAACAAATTCAGTTGAATCTTTTTAGCTGTTTTGGGGGCACATACGGGGGCATATAAAAATGGGGCGTGGAAATTCTTATATAATACAATTTATTAACCGTCGAATGTGAACCCCGTCACTCCCGCCATTATCCCTTCCCCAGCCTTCCACCAAAATCCATATAACCCTTGCATTTTGGCCAATTTTATGGCATAATGTGTCCACCACAATACACCTAGATGTACTACCAACGATTGAACTTTGGGGAAACATTTGGGGATATAAAAGGGATGATTAAAAAATGTTTCCCCACTCTAAGCTGAAAGATGCAGATATATTGGCGGCAAAGCCAAAGCTAAAATCCTACAAATTATCGGAGGGCGGAGGTCTTTATCTTTTAGTCACACCATACGGTGCTAAGTATTGGAGGCTGAAATACAGGTTTGCCGGGAAAGAAAAAACCTATTCAATAGGTGTTTACCCGCAAGTAACTATAAGAATGGCGATTATGGCTAGGGATGATGCAAAAGACTCCCTTAGCTGCGGGATTGATCCTGTCGAAAATAAAAAGAAGATTAAACAAGCTAAAATCACCCGAAATAAAACACCTCACGTTTTTGAATACATCCTGCATCAAGATGGGGGTATTACTGTAAAAAAACATAAGCAATCCCTGACGATTGCAGCGAATGAGATTGAACTTTTACTAAACATTTTGAAGTTATCATTATAGAATTAGAGGTAATGGAATGCTGAAAGATATTGAAGCTAAAAACGCTAAGCCCAAAGATAAGGTGTATAGGAAATTTGCTGGCCTGGGCCTATATCTCGAAATAACGCCTGCTGGAGGTAAATACTGGAGGCTTAAATACCGCTTTGGTGGTATTGAGAAGCGTATAGCCATCGGGGTTTACCCCGAAATTTCCCTTAAAAGAGCAAGGGAGCTAGCGGAAGATGCAAGGCAAAAGCTACGCAACGGCATAGACCCTTCTGCCGAGAGAAAGGCGTTAAGGCTGCAGTTAATCCTCAATACTGAAAATACGTTTAAAGCAGTTACACTTGAGTGGTTTGAGAAGCGCAAGCATCTATGGACTGAAAAATACGCAAAGAAACTATTAAGGAAGTTTGAACTGAGTGTTTTTCCAAGTTTAGGTAATTCGGCTGTCAATAAAATTACTCCTATGGAACTTTTGTCCTTCTTAAGAACAATTGAAACTAAGGGTACTCTTGATAAAGCCCATAGAATACACCAAACCATAGGCCAAATATTACGGTATGCAGTTGCTACCGGCAAGGCAGAGCGCGATATTTCCTCGGACTTGCGTGGTGCGCTAGCTCCCGTTAAGAAACAAGGGCATGCCCATTTATCTGCTGATGAATTACCCGAATTATTAGAAAAACTTGAAAATTACGAAGGTGACATTCAAACTCGGATAGGTCTGAAATTACTGCTTTTGACTTTTGTCAGAACCATAGAGTTAAGAGGTGCCAAATGGAAAGAGATAAACTTTGATAAGGCTGAGTGGCGTATCCCTGCCGAACGTATGAAAATGCGGGAAATCCATATTGTGCCATTATCGAAACAGGTGTTACAGCTTTTTGAAGAACTGCGAATGATAACAGGAAACTATGAATATGTTTTACCACACAGGACTAATCCTCAAAAGTTTATAAGTGAAAACACCTTATTATATGCGCTCTATCGTATGGGTTACCACTCCCGCACGACCGCACACGGTTTCAGGCATACTGCATCCACGATACTGAACGAACAGGGCTTTACTTCAGATGCTATTGAGAGGCAGCTTGCCCACGGCCAGCGAAACAAGGTCAGGGCGAGCTATAATTTTGCACAATACCTTCCCGAGCGTAGGGAAATCATGCAATGGTGGGCTGATTATATTGATTCTCTTCCCAAGCAGGTTTAAAACTGCCGTTCAATTCTTATCACCCCAATTTCGCGTAAATATTTGAGGCACTTTGTAACTGTGTCGTAGTTTACTTCCATAGCTTTCGCAAGTTGCCGGGCGCAAATGCACATTCGCCCTTCTGAATCAATACCTGCAATCACATGGTTTAAAATACGCAAAGTAAGCTGGGGGTAGCGGCAATTTTCGTCTTTGCAGATTTTTTCTGTAAGGTAAAAGAGGCATTGCTGTTCTATTTGAACAATATCTTTCGATAACGAAGGCTTACCACTCTCAGAAGATTCCTGATGTTGATTTCTGTAAAATTCCATAAATAACCCCTCTTGGTTACTACGGATGTCCATTATACAGAAAACATTGTGGCTTGTAAAGGCCGGTTATGTTGGGTTTAAGCAAGTTTATTTAGTTATATTTTGATTGTACGTTCAAACATTTTTAGCGGAAATAGACTTTTATTCGCATCGCGATAAATGCAGTGTTTCTTAAATAACTTTTGGGACAGGGGGCTAAAACATTGATTTAGCTTGGTTTGCGACGCTCCGTTTTATGGTTTGTCCGCTGTTGGGCTTTTTCTATTGGTGAAGCCATTGCAGCCTTCTGCGGTGGCTTTTGTTTTTGGATTAGCCACAGAAGCTGCAACCGCTTCATCGGTGTATGCAGACAGGCGTTCTCCCGTTCATATCTCCCTGCCGTTTCGTTCGTGCCTCTCTACATTTTCAGGCATCATTCCGTCATCTGCCTGCCCCATACGAATCTGTTTGATGGTGAACATGATATATTAAAAGGGTAACTTGTTTTAAAAGGTTAATTACTGAAACTTAAAACTTAGCGCACAGTTCATACCAGTACCATTATTTTGTGCCATGGAATATTGCTGCACACCCGCTACTCCTCCATTATCATAGCAGGTTGTAGATAAAGGAGGGGTGGCTGATGTATCTGATGTTCCGTAGGTTGCTGAAGATGCTGTGCCAGCTGCCCAATATATAGCATTTGTTCCTACAAATTGCGCAGTAACTTTTCCTGTTTGCGGGAAACCGTCATCCATTTTTTTATCGATGTTATAAGCTTGAGCGACAGTTAAAGAGAGCGTTGGTGTAGAACTTAGATCGCCTGCACCATCAACCATTGAGGCGATATTCACTAGACCGAAATAGTTAGTTCCTGCATTTGTGTAAATACCACAGCAGATAGTAGAAAGAGGGCTATAAACATATATATAATTTCCTTGGCCAATTTTAGCACTTGGAAAATAGTTGTTTAATGAGGGAGTACTTGTAAGGCTTATTAATCCTGAAGAAGAACAACAAGTTGCAGAAGAAAAAGAACCATCGATAAGCAGAGCTGTACTTAAGTCTCGCCAAAATAATGCAGTTTCTCCAGCAGTCTGCGTCATTCTCGCAGTTGCACTGCCGCCGAATGCACCTTCAAGTAAGCCGTTGCCGTCTCCTTGTGCTCTTCCTGTTCCCCTTGCTGCAAAGCCAAACTGACTGGCTTGGGGGTCAGGTATATCACCCGGTAAAAAACCATATTTACCACGGAAGGTATAAACAGCTGTATTGTAACGTTCAATTTGTGAAATTTGTGAACGAATAGCAGCAGATGCAATTAAATCCTGCCCGACCAATATTCCGCCCACAATCAAACCTATGATAACGAGTACAATACTCATTTCAATTAGTGTAAAACCCGATCTAAGCGACTGTTTGCGCCGATTTATTCGGGGGGGGGGGGGGTAATTGTATTTTTGCATATTTTTCCCATCATGGAAATTATGTAATCATAAACGGCAGAAAATGCAAGCTTATCAAATTCTAATGCTATTTTGACTGTAATCTATAAATCTTGATTTAGCTTGGTTTGCGACGCTCCGTTTTACGGTTTGTCCGCTTGTCAGCTTTCTTTTTATAGTGAAGCCATTGCAGCATCTGCGGTGGCTTTTGTTTTTAGGTTAGCCGAAGAAGCTGCAACCGCTTCATAGGTGTATGCAGACAGGCGTTCTTCCGTTCATTCGCCCTGCCGTTTCGTTCGTGCCTCTCTGCACTACCGGGCATCATTCCGTCATCTCTGCCTGCCACCATACGAATCTCTTTGATGGTGACCGCCTTGTATAGAAAGGGCATTTAGTTATTTCCCATGGTAAAATAATCCTTCGTCTATCCATTCTCATCGCGCCGCGAATTTCTTAAGCATCGTTCACAAAAGCAAGGTCTGCGCCTCCGCAGGCTGCGGCTTGCCTGACGGTTTCACAATAAAAAATATTCGCTTTCGCGGCATAAACCGCTGCGCTTTTTATTCCACGGTCGAATGTTTTTTATTGCGAAAACCTTGCTTTTGCGTAACGCCGCTTTAAGGCCGGGTTGCTACGATAGAACGGAACGAGGCGCAAGCCGAGTATTAGAAAAAAACCATTCATTCATTTTAAAAATTCAATTATGGAAATTTTGGTAGGACGTGTAACCGCAGATGCAAAAGTGTACACTTTAAAAGACGAAAGGCAGGTAGTGAATTTTTCGATTGCCGTTAATGAAAGCTACAAGCTTAAAGGCAGTGGGGAGGTAAAAAAGATAGTGCGCTATTTTAAATGTGCCTACTGGCTACGGGCAGAAATAGCCAAGTATTTAACCAAGGGCGCAATTGTGGAATTATGCGGGCGCATTGGCGTAGACAGCTACAAGGACATGCAAGGCGAAGCAAAGGCAGCTTTAACCCTGCATGTAAATAACATCAAACTACATAGCGGCAACAAACTAAGTGCAACAGCACCCGCACAGCCTGCAGCCGCCACCGCCACCGTAGACGATTTGCCATTTTAAACGGCTCCGCTCTCATTTCTTTCAAACGTAAAAACAAAGCAATGAAATACTTTAAAGACTGTAAAACAATAATAGAAATAAAAGCTTTATATAAAAAATTAGCCAAAGAAAACCATCCCGACATGGGCGGCGATACTGCTACGATGCAGGCAATAAATACCGAATATAGTTTTGCCTGTGCCAAAATTGCCAAGGGCGAAGGTATGACCAAGCAAGAAACAGACGAAACTATTAGGCTATCGGAAGAATACCGCAGGGTAATTGAGAAAATTATTAACCTGCCGAGTATTATTATTGAAGTGGTAGGGCATTGGATTTGGGTAACCGGAAACACTTTTCCAGTAAAAGCACGTTTAAAGGAAGCTGGGCTATTTTTTGCCTCTAAGAAAACCGCGTGGTATTACCGCGCAGAGGAATATAAAACCAAGGGCGGCAAAAAGACCCTTGAAGAAATCCGGCGTAAATACGGCAGTGAAAAAATCAACACTACCAGGCCGAGCAAGGAAATTGAATGAGGGGCGAAAGCCCCTTGTCTTTTATCTAAAGGTCGGGCAGTCGTGCAATATACCCGCTGCTTTGCGCTGCTCAAACTACTTTTCTTTGCCCAGGCAGCAAAGTAAAGTAGCAAAAGAAAGTGCCGTCCCGCGCTGCGTTCAAAGGATGCCGGTATCTTTTTGATTTTTCCGTGGTTCGGCATAGAATATCCGTACCAAGCGGCCATTTCTTCCTTGCAAATTAAGCCGTTAGGGGTGTTGGCGTTTCCTTACAGCCTTCAAGTTTGTACGTTTTGCACAAATTAGGCTTGTACGTTTTGTACAAAAGGTCTATAGTTAGCCTCCAACCCATACATGATGAGGTAACCCCCATGCAGACTATTTCTTCGAGCGATGCCCGCAACAACCTCGCCGCCATGCTGGATAAAGCCCAGCACGAACCCATTGCCATTCAGAAACAAGGGCGCAACGCTGCTGTGTTATTGTCATATGAAGAGTATGAACGGCTGACGAACGCCTCGGTCGCGGCGTTTCAGGTAATCTGTGATACTGTGGGTGCGAAGGCAAAGTCCCGTGGCTTGACGGAAGCAAAGCTTGTCAAGCTTTTGGCTGAATAATGACGGCTAAACCCAAGCCGCGCGTAATCATTGATACAAACCTTCTGGTGAGCCGCGCACTTACACCGGATTCTATTACCGCAAGCGCAGTACGTATGATAATCGATCATTGCCATCTGCTGGTATCGCAAGCGACCATGGATGAACTTGTGTTGGTGCTGATGCGTATTCAATCAAAAGGCTACATAAAACAAGACGAAACCCTTCAAATAATCCATGCCTACAAAGAACTGGTAGAATGGGTTCCAATTATTGAGCGCGTCCAAGTCTGCCGTGACCCAAAGGATGACAAGTTTCTCGAACTGGCGGTGAACGGTAACGCAGAATATCTTGTGACAGGCGATAAGGATTTACTGGTGCTGCACCCGTTCAAAGAAACCAAGATTCTTACTACCAAAGACTTCATCGATATGCTGCTTATGTAATCTTAAGGAAGAATACAAAACGAAAGCCTCTTGTAGAAACAGGAGGCTTTTTCAACCCTAAACCCTTAAAAATTGCAAATATAAAAAATCGGACTTTAAAAGCCATCCTTTTCCTACGCCTCGCACATGGCTTCCAACATGCGCCGACTACTTTTCTTTGCCAAGGCAGCAAAGTAAAGTAGCAAAAGAAATGCCGCCACCGCTGCGTTCAAAGGAGGCCGGTATTTTTTTGATTTTTTCAGCGATATTGCTAAATGAATTGTTTGGCAAGCAACGTGCTTAATATTGGATGGTCGATGCGTTGAAGATTGTAACAGAATAGCGGTTTTTATAAACGCGTTGCGAAAAGTGACGAATAATGTCACTTATTGCAACATATTTATATTTTTAGAAAAATATAATGACCCAAGTTTTGCGATTGCTTGCGGTGGCATCTATATTCTTTAAAAACTGCTCAGAAGTGCTTGCAGTGTAGTGTACATTTTCTGGTGCTTGTCAGGGTTGCGTTCTTTGAGGGTTTGTAAGTTTTGCAGTTTCCAACTTATTGCTGGGAAATTCTGAAAATCATACCGGCTCCAATCAGGAGTTCGGTTTTTAAAGTTTAGGAGAAATTCTTTATCTTCTTTTGTAAGACTCGCGTGGATTGTGCTAACAAGGGTTTCCCTTACCGCCTCATATTCTTCATAGCTAAATTCCTCCTTGCTCATTCCGGCAAACTGGTTTTCCATTGCAAGGCGTTGGTCTAAATAGTTAGGGGAAAGTATTTCATTCAATGGCCGGTCGCTGCTTAGCAAGCTAAACAGAAAGCCAGTCTTTACGGCTTCGGAGAAGCCTTCATTGGCCATTAAATATTTCACATCAAATATATCCCTTGGATGCTGGCGGTCTAAAGCCGCGCAGATTTTCCCGCCATATAATTGGCCTAAAGGGACAAGATCAATCGCGCAAAACACATCAAATTCTTCTTGCGCTTTATTGCACAAAGGCATTCTGGCTGTATTACCTATTACGCCGCGCTTTACAGGGTTGACTTCCAGTTTGATCGTATTCCCCTGTGCTGAAATCAGCAGTTTACCAATTTCTTCTTTGTGGTTTACACGCGCACCCGGTACTACTTTTTCAATGTTGGCTTTTATTCTTTCCAAAGCCTTGGCAATATTTGCCAGAGAAGTGTTTCTATCCTCAATCGGCAGGTAGGTAAGGTCAATATCCACCGATAGCCTTGGCATGTCACGCACGAAAAGATTGATGGCCGTTCCGCCATGGAGCGCAAAACAATTCTCTTTTGCCACTTCGGGCAATACATTTAATAATAGGGCAACCTGTTTTTTATACGCCGGGTTTTCCATATTCCTCTAATTCTTTGGGTACGGTTATCTGGTATTTTGGGATATAAACCCCGTCTTTTACTAAGCTGCGCTTACCGCTGCCCAAATCCACCTTCTTTACATCAAGGTATTGGAACCAGTCGTGACCGGCCTTTTCCGCCAAATATATAAACAGGCGCTTTACTTTCACGGACTGGCACTTTTCCAATAACTCCTGTACTTGGTTAGGGCGCAGGTTATTGAGCCCTTCCATAAGTTCATAACACTCCGTCAGTTCTTGCTTTTCCGGCGCAAGATAAAGGCACTCCATTATAGCACGGGCAGGGTTTGATATTTTTATGGAGAAGTTTTTAAACTCAAAATCTACTAAGCCTATCTCTGAGGGTAAAAAGGAAGTTTGGTAATAGTCTATGTTTATATCCCAATCATGGTTTTGAAACCATGTTGGCAATTTCTCTCCTTTGCCGCCAAAAAGGACTGCCTTTTTGGAGCCTAATTCTAAATAATGGGCTTTACCCAAAAGCGTTAAAGCCGTTCTGGCCGCTGGGTGTATAGTTGAGGATGATTGGTTTTGGAGCGCGTATAGTCCGCCTTCATAGCTAACTTGGTCGCCAGAGCGTTTCATCGCCCCATTGCCTATGGAATCCAGCCATTTACTTTTGCGATAACGCTTTTGAAGGTCTTGGCTATACCCTTGCTCTGTTAGCCAAAAGGATTGGAACACAACCCCTTTAGGTTGTGCACTCAATAACTGGTTTATTTTTGTTCCTTTTTCAGTACTCATAGTACCAATATATCAGTAAAATTAAACTATGTCAATTTAATGGTTTATATAAAACACAATAAAGGTACTAATAGTACCTTTATTAAAGTAATTTTAAACTATGATAGTTAGAATAACAAGGGGTGCAAGATAACTAGGATTACGGCCAAAAGCTTCTAATAACGTCTTTTGTAATTTCATTATTGCAGAACTCGCATTCTGGATTAGTGTGGCGACTTTGTTGAAGCCTGAAATTAGGACTCCTCCAAGGGCTGACCCGCCAATAATTATAAGGAAGGGGCATAATGTTATTAGATACAAAATTTAGCGCTAAAAAGGCACCAGCCAAACCGGATACAAACGCCAATGGGGCTAAAACCTGCTTATTCTCTTCTATTTGTAATTTGCCTTCGCCACATAATTGTTTGAATAAAGTGTCATAAGCTAAACCCACAATTTCACTAGGCTCAACAGAATACTTTGCCGAAATTAGAAGCGCAGCATTTTCGTTAATAAATTGTTCACCAATTTGTTCTAAAGAAACGCCCAACTGGTTTGCAATATGTTTTTCATGAGCCTGCTCCTCCTGTTCTTTATGGTAAATACAACCCAAACACGCTTTACCGTTTAATGGATTTTTGTGGTAATGTATTACTACTTCCTCAATGCGCGTAGTGGATGCATCAAATACTTCACCAGGCAATTCATTTTGCAGATTGCGTCTTGCACGCCTGCTATCAACGCCTACAATTAGTTTTTTTAACCACGGCCCACCTTTTTTTGCAGCAGGGGCGTTTTGTAGCAATTCAGGTATTGGGAGGAGAGTTAATTGTGGAAACAATGGTTGCGAATGATAAATTAACGCATCGACTTTATTTTGTTCAATATCATCATTTGTGAAGAACAGGCATCTGTTCAGATTGCCACCGCTTACAATATCTGCATCTACAACATGCATTAGCCCTTTTACATTGAATTTTGAAAGGGCATATAAAAAGGAATTTCCAACAGCACCGGCGCCAGCCAAATAAGATTCCCCAACATCAATTTCAGTATCAAAAACCAACCGATTGGTAATGATCTTATCAAGTTCTACATTAATTTCATCTTCTATAAAAAAGGGGAGTTTTTCACCGGCCACCACTTTGACAACCAGTGCGGCTACATAGCAAGAAATTAGAAACGAAATGAAAGGGTGATGATTCTGTAAACTCCCTGAACTTCTCTTTAAAGAAATAAGGAAATTGTTTTTCTCCTGCTCACAAACAAAAACATGAGGCCCTGCTGTGCAGGGAATGGCACCTCCTATAACAATCTCACAATTGTATGACAAATCAGGATTGAAGATATCAGAAACGTTTTCAAATGTTTTTTCAAGCACATCTATGCTACACTGTACTAAGTTCGTATCGGATTGCCCCCCTGTTATTAAAACAAAAGAACCTAATATCTTTTCTGCTTTTTCCTCAGAAACACCTAACAAGTTTTGCAAGGTCATGCGGTTCTCTTTGGCAGCTTCTACATTCATACAACAATTATATTATTGTTTGATACTAGTTGCCATTTATTGCGCTTGCTTAAAACGAAAGTGGCAACTGTTTTTTTAAAATTTGTTTCACCGGTTGAGGCGCAAAAATTAGGTAGCACAAGCGAATATGCATTCAAGTGGCGTATAATTGCCCAGGTGTCGTCTGCTCTCGAATAAAATGCCTCAAAAGGATGAGTATGAACCTGGGCAACTATCATAGTTCTACTAACCTTTAGCCTTTCTAACAGTTGCTTCATCCCCCCTTCGGGTATCCAAAAACGGTCTTTTTCGGTCTCCTGAATTGGCATAAAGACTTCTTTAACCAAATATTTTCCCGCTTCTTCAATGCCAAGCCACAAAACAACTCTTTCCTTATCAGGAGAATCTTTAAGGATTTCAACCGAGTTTTTTAGTAGCGGCGTAGGTATGTGTAGTTTAATCATTTGTTATTTTCCAAGCTTTCCAAATCTGTGTTAATAATCCGCCTAAATCAAAGCCAGACTTTCCTTTATAATTATCCCAAAAGTCTTGCAGGTGACTAGGATGCGTGTGATACTCCAACGTGCCCGGAGTACACACAAAGGGGCGCTGTGTATTGGGATGAGGTCCTTGATGTAATACCCCTGATCCAGAGGGTGCTTTTACAAGGTAAGTGCCAGCGGCTGAAAGAAATTCAATTGAAGGCGGGCGTTCATTCCATTCATTGCATAACAACCTAACACGAAATGAATTGCGGCTCGGCTTACAAAACGTAATATCAAGAACTGGGAATGCCATTTCATTTATAGCCCAGTTTCGCAATTCTAACAGCCGAGCCGAATTCAAAGCGTTCACTTCACTTTCAAAAAGCGCCCGTGAAAGTGCGTTATTCATACCCCCCACCTCCAGCACTTGGCCCGTAATCAATACAGATTTTACCGGACAGCTTGTTTTCAAAATAGGAAAGCTCTGGGTTGATTTGATTGCCGTCAACCGTTGCTACCCATTTTTCAACAGAAACAATTTTCAACTCTCTTGCAGCAATAGCCAAAAAAACTTTTACTCTTTGGTTGCCGGGGATTTTGTCAAACCCTTCTTTTGGCCAAGAGCCTGCAGTAGTTATAACCGCAACCTTTACATGGTCTTTTTCATGCTCGCGCTCTTCCTCACTTTCCATCTCTTCAATTTCCTCAGACAAACGGGAAAGCTTCTTTTTTTCGTAATCAACCTCTTCCTGAAGGTGCTGAATCTCTTCGCGCTCGTGGCGGATTTCTTCTTTAAGTTCATTCAGCCTGTCTTTTTCGTGCTCTTCTGAGCCATTTTTGTAATGTTCGTTCATGTCCTTTTTTTTAAAATTTTAATAATAGCCATTTTAGCTAAAAAACGCATCCATGGCTTCCTAGTACAAAGATACAAAACTCAAATAAAATGTAAGTATTATTTACTTATTTATTATGTAAGTATTACTTACTATAATAATAATTAATACAATTATTTTAAAATCATGTAACTTTCACTTACATTTAAGGCTACATTTGCTCCTAATAATAAACCAGTGCTTAGCAAGACCGAACAACAAGAATTTTATAATCGCTTGGGGGACAAAATCCGCCTTTTGAGAGACGAAAAAAGCATTAAACAGGAAGCTTTGGCTAGTTATTTAGGTTTTACGAGGATATCAATTTCAAATATTGAAACTGGTAAACAAAAAATTCAACTTCACACCCTTATTGACTTAGCCGACTATATGAATGTACCCGTTGAAGAAATTATTCCCGCCCTTAAAACAATCAAAATAGAATCATCAGAAAAGCATAAATTGGAAAAAAAGATTTTAAACACGGAAATATCCAATAGACCATTAGCGGTTGAAAAAATCAAAGATTTTATCAGGTTATCCACGTCAAAAAACAGCAAGTAATGAACTTCGATAATCGATTCTTGGAAAAAGCCGAAGTGAAAGCTATCGAGCTGCTTGAAAAACTGAAAATCTTGGCACCGCCCATCCCCATAAAAGAAATTGTAACGCAGTTGGGCTTACACCTGATAAGCTATGACCTTGGCGATGAAGTGTCAGGCATACTTGTAATTGAAAATGATAAGGGAACAATTGGGTTTAATCCTAAAAATTCAAAAGTCAGGCAGCGCTTTACCATCGCTCACGAACTTGGGCATTATCTACTACATAAGCACGCAAGTAGTGAGGTTTTTGTCGACAAGGATTTTATTGTTAAATATAGATCGGCTAAGCAATACTCGTTTGCAGAAATTAAGCAGGAGCAGGAAGCGAATTTATTCGCTGCAGCGATATTGATGCCTAAAGAGTTGATTAAGGCTGAACTTTCAAAAAAAGATTATAACGACCTTTCAGAGACAGACTTTATCGCTGCCATGGCAAAAATCTTCGATGTTAGCATTCCCGCAATGACCTATCGAATCGCAAATTCTAATTTTTATTTTTAACGGCAAATCATATGCTATCAGCCTTTGGGCTGTATTAATCATGCGTTTATCCAATGACAGAACTTAAAGCATCATCCACATCCTTATGTATGAAGTTGGATTGGTAGCCGATAGTCGTTTGGACATGTGCATGCCTGTATAGCTTTTGCAAAACTTGGATTGGGATACGGTCTTTGGAAATATTGCCGAATGTATGCCTGGCTATGTGCATAGTTAACGACTTCTCTATTTCAGCAGCTGGGGCGACATATTTATTTAAGAATTTATCATATCGGCTGGTGAGGTAATTTATCTGCCTTTCCAAGTAAAATTCATCATTCAAATAGGGCGAGTCCTTTAAATCAGGAAAAACAAAGTCATCATATGACCTTTTCAGTGGACGATATTTCTCCAATATCAGCAGTGCTTTCGCCGGTATTTTTAATGAATCGTCTTTGTCATTTTTCCCCATTGAATAATATAACCTGCCATCGCTTATTGAAGACCACCGTAGCGCAAAAGTGTCCGCTATCCTCATACCGGCAAAATAATAGTTAAACAGCCAGATGTTTCTTGCATGGTCGAAACGTGCGTCCGTTAATACAACTTCTTCAAGCCGTTTTAATTCAGCTTCATTAAGCCCCTCTTTTTTCGAAGGGGGGAAATTTATTTTGATACCTTTTTTGCCAAACGGGGTTATTTCTTTAGAATCTATCACCTTGTTTTTATCAGCATGGGAGTAAACAGAACGTATAACGGAGAGATGGTTTACTATTGTTCTTTTGCCTTTATCACCGCAGGCTTTTAAATAGTTGCTAAATTTTTCTAACAAGCCGGGGGTAATAGTTGAGAAAGGTATATCCTTATTTAGAAGAAATTTTTCAAATATCTTATTTCGTTCTTCCTCAGTTAGTTTTTTATTTTCTTGCCTTTCTTTTTTTTCTTGCTCGGCGGTTTTTATTACCGGCTTGGGATTTAATATGAATTCCTTAAAATGCCTTATCCTTGGTTTGTTAGCTGTATATTGGTTGTATTTTTTTGCGTCTCTTAATCCTTCCAAATACGAAAATGCTTGCGCAAAGAACATTTTTTCAGCCGGTGGCTTAATAGTTTCTTTTACTTCGGCGGCGGTAACGTTCTCATTGGCGGTTTCGAGTTCTACTGAATTGTTACTTACTTCTGACTTTTTCTTTAAAAGATAGTTATTCAACCGTACTGAATTTGGGTGGGACTTTTTAACTTTTTGGTTTACCGCGTCCCAATCTGCTTCCGCCACATCATGGCCGGTGTGGACAATTGATGATTTCCTATTTTTTATTATTTGTATCACGATAGGACGGGTACCGTCCTGATTTGCACGTTTGCGTAAAATGATTTTGATTGACGCGGCAGACATATACAATTGGTTTGTCTGATAAAGATACAAATGTTTGGTCGAACAATGGTCGAACAAATTATGTTTTTTTATGAAATCACCTGAATCAATATTTTTATTAATAATTGATTATCAATCATATTAATTCATATTAAACCATTTAAAACCATTTACCAAAGGACTGAAAATCCTTGTGTCGCCGGTTCGATCCCGGCTCACACCACCATCAAAGGCCTCAACAGTAATGTTGGGGCTTCTTTATGTACTTCGATGCTGTAGGGGGGCAGCAATCAAGTAAAATTTATGGGAGATGAATAATTAAGCAAAGACAACTGAACCTTCAAACTGTAAGCCGACTATCACAGTACCGCCCTATTTTAAAAATGCGATTAACAATGCTCATTCTTAACTCCGTTTCAAAACAATTGTAACCGAATCATCGTATCAAGCATATTATATTTTGAAATTCTTAAATAACGGCTTTCAGGCGAAGTAGTATCTACTACAAAGTCGCAATCATTAATTTTTCCGTAAAATTCGTTGGAGTAATAAAACTTATCAGCACCCAGAAGCTTGAATCGTAACTTGGTTTCGTAGTCGCCATTTTTGGGCAAATGGGTAACGAATGAATTAGCGGTTTTCGGCGGAAAGGGCTTGTCATAATAGCTATTGCCGCAACGGCTAAAGCGCCAATATTGTACGGGTAACCACTGCCCGCTTTTTGATAGTGCTTGCATGATACATATGTAGCTACCGTCCTGCATTTGAACAGAAACAGTATCATCTGTATTATTGACGATCCAAATCTGGTTTTGCTGTTGGTTATTTGTTTTGTGGACGGAGTCCGCTTGCTGTTTATATGCAATACGCTCTTGCAACACTTTGGCCATCTTTTGTTTGGGTGTCATTATTTCCCATGCATCATCTTTGTTCAAATATGTAAATGTGTCAAGTTCATTAGATTGCTCTCTTAAAAATTCTTCCCAAGATGATATGAAGTTTGTTGGCCTCAAATTAGTATCAACTAAAATTTGGAAGCTATTGCCGAGGGTTAGGTTATTAGGTATTGGCCCATCGCCGCCATACTCATACCAAGCATGCTCCATAAGACCATGTGCGCAATCAAAGGTTTCATTGGGGGTATTGAACGCACTGCTTGTTTTAACGTCACGTGTAAACAGTAAAATTATTAACCCGCAAGTAAGCATAGTATTGTTGGCCATCGCTTGTTTATATTAGGATGAAAATTCCCGGTTTTTCCACAAAATACCCGTCATTTAAAAGCGGTCTGGGTTTGTGGATGTTTTGTTGGCATTCTATCCCCCCTCAATACAACTTTGGTGCGGTATTCAACATCGGAAACTGCCTTTGGTGCCAGTACGGGTAGGCGGGCAGTATATCGCTGGCTGCGTCTAATTTTTTCAATTGGTCAATGGTTAGCTGCCAGCCGGTGGCACCCAGGTTTTGTTTCAACTGCTCCTCGTTGCGCGCACCTATGATGATGTTGTCAACCGTGGGGCGTTGCAGCAGCCAGTTTAGGGCAATTTGTGCCAAGGTTTTGCCGGTTTCCTCAGCCACCTCATCCAGCACGTCTACAATTTTGTACAAGCGTTCATCATCGGCCGGTGTACCCAACACGGGGCTACCTCCCTGAACAACGCGTGCATCTTTGGGCATCTCCATATTGCGGCGGTATTTGCCGGTTAGTTTACCGCTGGCCAGGGGCTCCAAACAATGGTACCCACTTTTTGGTCAATTCCGAGCGGCATCAGCTCCCATTCAAAATCCCGGTTTAGGAGCGAGTAGTAGCTTTGCTGGGCAACATAACGGCTCCAACCATACCGCTCAGAAACGGATAGCGACTTCATTAAATGCCAACCAGAGAAATTGGAGCAGGCGATATACCGTATTTTACCCGCCTGCACCAGGCTGTCCAACGCTCTCAAGGCTTCTTCCACCGGCGTATTGGCATCAAACCCATGTAGGTGGTAAATGTCAATATGGTCTATGCCGAGGCGTTGTAGGCTGCCTTCGCAGGATTTTATGAGGTTAAACCGCGACGACCCAAAATCGTTCATCTCCGCCGACATAGGGAAGGTGGCCTTGGTTGATACCAACACCTTGTTTCTTAACCCCGCAATAGCCTTGCCGAGTATTTCTTCAGCCGCAACGGTGGAATATACATTGGCCGTATCAAAAAGCGTTACCCCGGCATCCAGGCACAGGTTTACCATGCGGGTGGCTTCTTCCACCTGGGTGCTGCCCCACGCCTTAAAAAAATCGTTGCCTCCGCCAAATGTGGCGGTGCCAAAACTTAATACCGGTACCCTTAACCCCGACCCGCCTAATTGCCTGTATTCCATGATGGTGTTGTTTATGCTTTTATGTGTGGTGTTGTGCTACTCACCGCCAGTTTATTGAATGCTAAAATTCGATAAATCTTTTGAATCGCAGATAGTTCCTTTTTAAAAAAAGGGACTGTGCATTTATTACTATTATTTTACTTTTGTAAGGCAAGGCGGAACGCCCGCATTTAACCATTGGCAGGCGAAACGGATAATTTGCCTGCCTTGTAAATTTGCGAGGCAAAGCCCTAATGTTATTGGGAGCATTGTTAAACTACACGATATTTAAACCATGAAAAAATACAAGCCAACAATTACGGGCAACCTAGACATATTTATTATTGACAATGAAGAAGACCATGATGGCGAAATACAAAAATGGCGGGATATTTTAATTCATGGTGACCCAGAAGGCTTACGATCGTTGGCCGCGCTTTTAATAAAAATGGCGGATATAAACCAAAACGATGTTGTTGACCTTCCAACAGGGGCAAGAGAGCATATACACCTTAGGCCGGATGATGATTTAAGCAATAGCTCGGAAAACGTGATCATCGGAAGATTAGATGCAAAAGGTACAGGTGCTTTTTATGACAGATACATTCCCCTTAACCAATAACTTCAAGCTGAAACATACCGCCTATTATAGCCACAATTGTTGCACAAACATGGTGGCATGGTTACATTATCATAGCCAATATAGGCGTTGTTGGTGAAAACACCCAACAACGGCGGAGAGCAACCGGCATCCAAACCAAATGGTGGGTCGTTTTTAACGATTAATCCATTTAATTTAAAATTAGCCCTCCTTCTGTTCTTCCACAGCCTGCTCCGCCGCAATTTCTTTTTTGGTTTTACAACGCTCAATATCGGCCTGGTAGTCGCGTATTTTATCGTTATTAAAGCAATGGAGTATCGCCAGGCGGTAATTTTTGGTGGCATCGTCGTAGTTGCCGGCCATTTCATCCAACATGCCATAACGGTAGTACACCCAGGCCTTCTCAAGGCTGGGCACCTTTACACATTTAGCCAGGTGTTTTTTTAACTCAGCAAAATTTTCCAAGTCGTTATACAACGCTGCCAAATGAAAATAAGGGTGTGGGTATGCAGGGTTGCTTTGCATAGCCGCCAAAAAATGCATCTTGGCCTGCTCGTAATTATCAAACTGTGTTTTGTATATCCAGCCCATGCTGTTGTGGGCGGGGGCATAGCCAGGTTCCTCGTACAAAATGCTCTCGTATTTTAAAAAAGCTTCCCTGTAGCTGCTATTGCGTATATCGGCCTCGGCTTCTAGGTATAATTCTTCAAATCTGTTCGTCATCGCAATAGTTTTTAGTATACATAATGCTGGCAGTTGTTTACTGTCTCCCCCCCTTGCCCATCCTCCCAAAAAGTGTTCGTAAACACGGCACGAAAACACGGCACTGCTGCTGAGCGGCTTTCCCAAAATTACACCAAACGATTGTAGCCGTTTAGTTAAAAAAAAGGGCTTCCGTTGGTGGAAGCCCTGTATAAATAGGTATGTGCTGCTTGTTTGTTGCTTACTACCAGCCTAACAGGTAAGCAAATATTAGCGGAACCACAATAGTGGCATCGCTTTCAACAATAAACTTGGGGGTTTCAATACCCAGTTTGCCCCAGGTAATTTTTTCGTTGGGCACCGCGCCGGAGTATGAGCCGTACGAAGTGGTAGAATCACTTATCTGGCAGAAGTAATTCCAAAAAGGCACATCGTGCCATTCAAGGTCCTGGTACATCATGGGCACTACGCAAATGGGGAAATCGCCCGCAATACCGCCACCAATTTGGAAGAAACCAACGCCTTTGCCGCTGCTGTTATGGCGGTACCAGTCGGCCAGCCATACCATATATTCAATACCACTCTTCATGGTGCTGGCTTTTAGCTGGCCCTTTATAACGTACGATGCAAAAATGTTGCCCATGGTACTGTCTTCCCAGCCACCAACTACTATCGGCAGGTTTTTTTCGGCAGCGGCCAGCATCCAGCTATCCTTAGGGTCAATTTCGTAATACTGCTCCAGCACACCGCTGTTAAGCATTTTGTACATGTACTCATGCGGAAAATAACGCTCACCGGCATCTTCTGCATCTTTCCATAATTTATGAATATGCTTTTGCAACCTGCGGAAGGCTTCTTCCTCGGGTATGCAGGTATCGGTAACACGGTTATAATGGTTTTCCAGCAGGTCCCACTCTTCCTGGGGGCTCAGGTCGCGGTAGTTGGGTACCCTTTTATAATGGCTGTGGGCCACCAGGTTCATAATGTCTTCTTCCAGGTTGGCGCCTGTACAGCTAATAATATCTACTTTATCCTGCCGTATCATTTCAGCTAACGATAAACCCAGCTCGGCGGTACTCATGGCACCGGCAAGGGTAACCATCATTTTACCGCCATCCAGCAAATGTGTTTCGTAGCCTTTGGCGGCATCAATCAAAGCGGCCGCGTTAAAATGGCGGTAATGGTGTAGTATGTATTGCGATACTGGTCCTTTTGGCATGGTAAAAATTTTGAGGGCACAAAAGTAGTTTTTTTAGGGTGTATAAAAAGGGTATTGGGTGAAAGGTAATATTAAATATTCTGCAAACGTGGTATGGTAGGGTTTCGTGTTGGTAAGGCAAGGGGTAACCGGCTCGCTCGCCACCATATAGTGGCTGGTGGCCCTGCGCAGCCAAGGGGATACTGTTACCGCATGGGCCTTTTAAAGCTCGGCCTGTTGGCAATGGCAGTAGCATTGGTACTGGCGTTGGCGGCTTTGTGGGTGTGATGGGGGGTGCGGTTTTTGAAATATTAAGCTTTAACTTAAAAAACAGCCTGCGTAAACGTAAATGTTTTGCAGGCTGTTTTGATTAGGGATTTTAAAGGCCTTTACAACTAATAATCAACTCGTTAAAAGCCGCTGAAAAGATCAAACGGGGCTGCAATAAATATGCTGGCATTAAAACCTTTATTGAAGCTTGCCAACTGGCCTTGGTTAAGAGCCGTTAAGTAGCCGATATTTATACCCCCTTGCAGCCCGGCTACTTTATTATTTTCTTTGTACTGCAAAAAATAGATGGGTAAAGAAACGGCTAGCGACTGTTTGTTGAACAAATAGGAAATAGAGGGGGAAATGGCAAAATCTTTTATAAAAGCCTTGGTTTCAAACTTCCTTCTCCACTCTATGGAAACCCTATTTTTTATTTTATTTGAAGGAACCCCTACGGTTACTTTTTCATTAAACCTTGCACCATTTGGCCCAATTGGGAAGCTATAATCCACAGGGTCGCCAGCCGCTTCATAAGTACTTGAAAGCACATAACTAAGTACCAAAACACTAATTGATTTTGGGTTTTCTGGGTTAAAAATTTTGCCTATAGATACATTATAGCTTTGGTTAACCTTGCTTATCGTGGCCGGAGTTATTGAAGATGCATCGGGAATATAATTAAATTCATTTTTGGCAAAACCCACAGAGGCGTTGATTAAAAGTGTTTTGCTGACAACCTGCTTATAAAAGGCTGCTTGAGAGGCGGAGTCTAGGCCCTGCAAGGTTATACTATTTATTGCTATTATATCTGCATTATCCAATTGTGCTGTATCTTTTGCGTAAAAAATATCAACGCTGTCTTGGGTGTGCAATGTGTCTTTCGTATTGCAGCAACAACACCCTATTGTCATAAAGGAGTCAACTTTTGTTTTTTTGTCATTGTTTAAGAAATAATAATCGCTACCGCCAGCTTTCTTTATTGTGATGAGGTCTTTACAAGAGATTCTCTTTTTATTGCTAGTTGTGGAAACATAAAATTGTATCTTGATTTTTTTAAAAATAGCCGAAATCTCGGCAAGGCTTTTTGTACGCCAAAAATAGTGTTGAAAACCTACCTTAACGGAGGTGCCGTTATCCAAGCCGTCTAATGAGAAGGGGGTTACTTGGGTTGGCTTTTGGTTAAATGGCTGTTTAAAAGTAGTGGAAAAGGCATTTTGACCGAATGTGCCTCCAAAAGTTGCGCTGGCTTCTTGTTGACCAAAATCTGACTGCAAATTTACGGCTGTTGTAGAACTAATGATTGAGCTGACCGATGACGCCTGGGGGGAAAATAACTTTCTTGCAAATAGTTTTGACCCGCTGAATTTTTCAATTTTTTGCCCTTGCTGAATTTTTGCCACAACGGCTGAATCCGTAATTGTTAGTGCCTTCGCAATATTTTGGGCATTTACTATTTTAGTTAGAAAAATACTGCTAACTAACAAGATGTATACTTTAGTAATTTTCATAATTTAAGTTTTAGGTATGGAAGGGTATTGCGTTAAAATCCGTATCGCCTTTATGTAAGGTTAGCACTATATGGGCCTGTGCCGGTGCGGGGCTTGTTACATCAAATTTGTAAACGCAACCCTCCTTTTTCGCCTTTACATTGTAAATGATTGAATAGTTTTTGCCATCTTCCAGCGGGGTGTCTAATTGGCCGGCCGGGTTGCCGTCTGAAAGGCTTAGGCTGTCTAGCAAAACATTGTCGTCTGTCCTAAAGAAATTAATGTTGAGTGTACCTCCCGAAACGGAGGCACTCAATTGTAAATTGGTTGCCATACATGTTGTATTTTTTTGCCTACTCTTAAATCCCGTTTTCGGCTTTCCGGGTAACACAACTTTGTGTGTTAATTACCCGGCTAAGATATTCGCACACTGTCGCCTAAAATAGCGTGGTTTCCTTTGCTTTAGGGGGTGTTTTACACGGTGTATAAATTGGGGAAAAGGCTGTTTGGGAATACGGAAGTTTATGCCAATATTGTGGAAACAAATTTCAAAACCTAAAAAACAAATTATGAAAAATTTTTTGTGGGCTTTTGCAGGTTTAGTAGTCGGGTGTTTAGCCACTAACTTTTACTTAAAACAAACAACTAATCCTGAAGAGCCATCGCTTGCTGATAAAAATGGTTCCCCAGCCTCTCGTGAAGCATTCACGGTGGACACTAAGGTGCTACGTCGCTTAAGTGGTACCGTGGATCCAGTCGTTGCTCAAAACATGCAGACTGCCTATTTAAACAGCGCGCTTAGCTTGCGGTTTACATATCATGACCCATTACATGCAGGTGCTGTTACATTAGCAACCTTTAAAGGCTTTTCACTAGACGCCAAAAATGTACAAGATGTAATTAACCAAGCAGGGTGTACCAAATTATATATCGCCTTGGGCATAAGGGATACTGTGTTTCCACAAAGCACCGTAAAAGATCAAATATTTACCTCTATTCTCTATGGTTTAAAGCCGGATAATACGACTGTTAGCACAACAAACCCATTTCCATATACTGTCATAGGCGGTGCAAGCCAAGTCATTGTTGATTACAGTGACCCATGCCCGCCATATTGCCCTAAATAATAATTTTGGGAAAACTTTGTCAGATGGAATTTTCAATCATTAGAAATATTATTTATTTAGCCATAATACTCATTTCATGTGTTATAGGCCTGTGCAATTTTAAACTGTCTAACAAAGTGTTTAAGTTGCTAACCTGTTTTTCGGGGTATACTTTTATTTCTGAAACTATTGCACAAGTTTCATCGCACGTAAACAAAACAAATGCATTTGTTCACAAAATTTATCTGCCGGTACATTTAATTTTTTTTTGTAGCATATATTACTATTTGTTTCAAGCAAAATCGTGGAAGATACGGGCTACTATAAGTTCAGCTATTCTATTTGTGTTGATAGTTATATACGAAAAATACCAAGAGAAGCTTGTTTTGCCTGCTTACGGTATAATGCTTGAAGGAATTTTGCTGGTGGTATTTTCAATACTCTATTTTTTTCAGTTAATAAAAAACCCAATTGAAGGTAAATTGACTTCGTTGGGTGAGTTTTGGCTTAACAGCAGCGTTTTATTTTATTTTAGTGGTACTTTCCTTTTTTGGGCAACATTTAATTATTTTTACTTCAACAAGCTGAGCTTTATGCCGTATATGATGATATTATGGGTGTTAAACATAATACATTATAGCATTTTGGGATTATCGTTGTTAATGCATGTAAGAGGTAATCTTTCTTCTCATGGTAAAATTAAACGGTGAGTTTTTTATTATTTTTTTAAGCCTGACGATTTTTCTAATGGTCTTAGGGCTTGGTATCTCCCTTTTTGTTGTTTACTATCATAAAAAAAGAACGGAGTATGCACAAGAAAAACAAGCCATGCAAAACACCTTTCAGCGCGAGATGCTGAAAACCCAATTGGAAACCCAAGAATACGCCTTTCACCAAATAAGCGAAGAATTGCACGATAACGTTGGCCAACTGCTCAGCACCACCAAAATGCTGATTGGCATTACCGAACGCAACCTGCCCCAACCACCCGACTCGCTTAAAACAGCCTCCGAAACCTTGGGCAAGGCCATACAAGACCTCCGCTCCCTGTCAAAATCGCTCAGCAATGAGTGGCTGCACCAGTTTAATATAGTAGACAACCTGCGCGCCGAGCTTGAACGGCTAAACACCGCCAGGCAGGTGCTGGTTAGCTTTACCACCAACAGTAAAACCTTGCCGTTGGAGCCGCAGCAACAAGTAATGCTGTTTAGGGTAATGCAGGAAGCCCTGCAAAACAGCATAAAGCATGCCGAGGCATCGGCCATTGGCGTTACCATACAGCTGGCCGATGGCAGCGTGTTTTTATGCCTGGCCGACAATGGCACGGGCTTTAATGCCGAGCTAGCCACTAAAAACGGACTGGGGTTGATGAATATGAAGCACCGTGTTAAATTGCTGGGCGGCAACATTGTTTGGGTTTCGAATATTAATAACGGCACAAAAGTTGAAATACGTTTGCCTGTACAAAAAGCTGAGTTATGATAAACATCGGTATTGTTGACGACCACCAATTGTTTCTTAAATCGCTGGCCCTGCTAATTTCGGGCATACCCAACTGCACCATTGTGGTTGAGGCACTTAACGGTAAAGACCTAGGCGAAAAATTGCAAGCCAAGAAAATAATACCCGACATTTTGCTGGTTGACGTAAACATGCCCGTGATGGACGGCCCCGCAACCGCCAAATACATGCAGCAAAAATACCCTGGCGTTAAATTGGTGGCCCTATCAATGAAAGATGATGACACCACCATTTTAAAAATGCTGCGCGAAGGGTGCTGCGCTTACCTGCTGAAAGATATACACCCCGATGAACTGGAGAAAGCCATACTGGAGATAGACAAAAAAGGCTACTACAATGCCGATGCAGGCAACATAAACTTTAGGCGTTTGCTGATGCATGCTAAAACCGAAGAAGAACTGGCACTTACCGAACGCGAAAAAAACTTTTTGCAATTGGCCAGCAGCGACCTTACCTACAAGGAAATTGCGGACAAAATGTTTATCTCAGAAAGAACGGTTGACGGCTACCGCGATACGCTGTTTAAAAAACTGAGCGTGCAAAGCCGCGTAGGTATGGTATTGGAGGCTGTGCGACGAAACTTGGTGGTTATTTGAGCCTAAAATACCAACAGCCCCAAAGCGTTATGCAGATGAACTGAGCGTAGCAACGATGTTTCATAAAGGCTAGGGTGCTGGTAACCAGCCAATGCCAGCCGTTTGCATTGCTGCAAGCCGCTGTTGTTGAGCGTCGTCGCTTCACATGCTTATACTATCGCCCTCGGCGATTATGCTGCCGCCACACGGCCAAATTAAAAAAAAACCCATGTAACGCTGTGCAACAAATATTGGTACTACCGCACCAACACCAAACTGCCCTTAACCGTCTTCTTGGGCTGGCCGCTGAATTGGTAATTGACTACGTAAATATAGTTGCCGAGTGGGCAGTCGGCCGTGTTGCAGGTACCGTCCCATTTGTCGGTGGGGTTTTTTGTGTGGTACACTGGCATGCCCCAACGGTTAAAAACTATTAACTCGTAGGCCACCAAGGCACAGGCCGTAACGGGCCCAAACACATCATTTTTACTATCGCCGTTGGGCGTAAAGCTGTTAGGTATATACAGTTTGCAACTGTCGTTGGCCGGGGTTGTGCCGCAGTTGACAATGGTAACCGATTTAAACAGGCTGGCGGTACCACAGCTTAGGTTTACCACCGCCCCCACAAGGTAGGTTTGGTAAGTGCCAAATGTATGGGTAGGCGCGGTAGCAGTTGACACATTGGCAGCACCGCTGGCGGGGTCGTTAAAATTCCAAGTGATTGAATTGATGGGGTAGGCCGTATTGATGCTAAAACCCGCGCCGTGTTGCAAACAACTATCGGTAACCATTATTGCACCTGTGCAGGGTGCGGCATGGTCACAGTCAACCATGTTAATGGTCCGGTTAATGGTCACAGGCCCGCAGCCCAGGTTTACCTGGGCTGTAACGCTGTATTTACCCGGTATTGAATACCGGTGTCGGGCAATAATGTTGATATTGTTGGTATTACCGGCCAGGGGGTCGCCAAAATCCCAAGTAACGGCATTTACCGGGTACGATGCATATATTTGAAAATTGGCCCCTGTTTTAAGGCAACTGTCGTTAAACAGTATTTTGGCGGTACAGGTTGGGGGCACACATTTTACCACACGCTGCGAAAAAGTGTCAATAAAAGTGCCGCAGGGTGCATGCACCGTGGCTTTTACCGTATACCGGCCCACGGCCGTGTAAAAATGGGCAGGGTTTAAGCCGGTGTAACTATTGTTGGCACCACTGGCAGGGTCACCAAAATTCCAAGCAATGTTACTAACGTTGGCACCAGTGGTTAGGGTAAAGGCTACGCTGTTTTGCAGGCAGCTATCTGCCGACTGTATAATGCCTTTGCAGCAAAGCCCGATGGTAACGGTTCTGCAAATAACCGAAACAGTTTGCCCCGGCTCCCGTAAGGTAACGCATACATTGTATACCCCGGGGTTAGTGAAGGTGTGGGTGGGAAACAGCGATGGGCTGTTGCCCGAAATGGTAACGGTATCGTTGGTGCCACTTGTTGGGTCGCTAAAACTCCAAAAAAAATACGGGGCGTTACTGGTTCCAACAGCTTGTAAACCCAGTGTAAAGTTGTTGCAGGTGTCGCCGTTTATTTTGATATCTGTTATTTGTGCTGCTGCCTGCAGGTTAATTAAAAAAAATAGTACAATAACTGCTAAACATTTTATGCGTACTATTTTTTTCATCAGACAACTGTGTGGTAGTTTAGTATATGGCGTTTTGGTTATTACCGGCCCTTTTGCTTAAAAGGGTAATAGTAAAGCTACTGCATTGGCAAACAATAATAAGGGGCGGTGTAAAAATTTTAATGCCTATCTGCTATTTGGTTTACCCGCTTTTGTTGGTGTTTTTACCAACACAGTTTCTCATCGTATTGTCGGCCCCGTATGGTCGTTGTTGGTGAAAACACGCAACAACGGCGAAGAACAATCGGTAGCCAAACCAAAAAGCAGATAGTCATTAAAATTTTTAGGTCTGCGTTCATCTTCCAACAATCCTTCTATTGCCCTGCTCACTGTTTAGGCTGTAACCAAAATTCATTAGGCCTGCCCACCCTGCAACAATTTGGTTTGCAAACACCTGTGGGTGCATTTCCAATTGTCGCAAATGAAAGCCGAATTTTAAAAAGGGGTTCTTCGCTCCAAGGGAGTCCTTTTGAACAAAGCCTCCCGATTATATCGGGAAGAGGGGTTGGGATGAGGTGAAAACAGCTGAAACAATTATATATAACCCTTCTACAAACGTTTGATAATCAGCGTTGTTAAAAATATGTCTCTTTGCTTGTTTAGGGTAAGCCAACCTAAGCGTCATAGCGAGCCCGCAGGAAGGTTAACAGAATCTAGTGTAAGCCGAAAGCGGGCGTGGCTATCTGCCCAAACACGAAACGTTTTTTGCATGCAGCCATCTATCACCGGCTGCACATTCGCCACGGCGCAATACCTTTAAGCGGGTACAGGCAGATAGCCACGCCGCTTTTAGGCAGCATGTGGCTTTGGTTTGCGTGTACGCGGCTCGCTATGACGGTGCATATCTTTATTCGTCTGCAAATAATTGGTCACCAATAGTGTAAAAAAGGTTATACGCTCTTGTTGCCTCGTTTGCAAGGCAGGATGAATTTGGAACACTCCCCGGCCTATTCTATCCCAAACTTTCCCTATCTTTGCAACAATTTTGAAAAAAGCAACCGCAATATTTTTTCTCGCAATATACCTGTTTTCAACAACGGAAATGCACCAGTTGTTGAAGCTGCCAGTGGTTTTTCAACATTACGCCGAGCACAAACTGATGAACGGCAACATTTCTTTCCTACAGTTTTTAGATATGCATTATATGCATGGCAGCCCCATGGACAGCGACCACGACAGAGACATGCAACTGCCGTTTAAAACCATTGATGACTGCGTTTACTTTGTTTCCAATGTGTTTATCCCGCTGTTACAACAGCCGTCCATAAGCGCACCGGCATTGGTGGGGCAAAAGCAAACCTATATTTTACGCAACCACTATATCATCCCGGCCTACCTTGCCAATATTTGGCAGCCACCCAAATCTTGTTAATATTATCGTATTGAGATTTTTATGACCTGCGCCTTTGCGCGGGCATACGGTGCTGTTGTGCACCCACCATCATATCCATCATAACAAGATTATTACTTATGCTTGACAAAATCATAGGGTTTTCCGTACGGAACAAACTCATTGTGGGCCTGTTTATTATTGCCCTTATTGGTTACGGCAGCTACCAATTTACAAAACTGCCCATTGATGCCGTGCCGGATATTACCAACAACCAAGTGCAGGTTATCACCATTGCCCCTTCCTTTGGCGCCACGGATATTGAGCGGCTGGTTACCTTTCCCATTGAGCAGGCCAATAACAACATTGCCGGCATGAAGGAGATACGCAGCTTCAGCCGCTTTGGCCTGTCGCTGGTTACCATTGTGTTCGACGATGCTACCGATGTGTATTGGGCCAGGCAGCAGGTGGCCGAGCGGCTGCAGCAGGTGCAGGCCCAAATACCGCCCGGCATAGGCCTGCCGCAACTGGGCCCGGTAAGCACCGGCCTGGGCGAAATATACCAGTACGTGGTTAGGCCCAAGCAAGGGTACGAGAACAAATACAACGAGACTGACTTACGCACTATACAAGACTGGCTGGTGCGCCGCCAGTTGCTGGGCGTTAACGGTGTGGCCGAGGTTAGCAGTTTTGGCGGCAGGCTAAAGCAGTATTCAGTGGATGTGGACCCCAACAAGCTGCTATCCCACAAAATAACCATCACTGATGTTTTTAATGCCCTGGAAAGCAACAACCAAAACACCGGCGGTGCCTACATTGAAAAAGGCCCCACGGTGCTTTACATACGCAGCGAAGGACTGATAGGCAGCATAGCCGACATTGGCAACATAGCCATTAAGGCTACCACGGGTGGCAGCCCCCTTTTTATACGCGATGTGGCCGATGTAAACATTGGCAACGCCACCCGCTACGGCGCCATGTGCTACAACGACAAAGGCGAAGTTAGCGGTGCTGTGGTGATGATGCTGAAGGGTGCCAACAGCAGCGATGTGATAAAAAAGGTAAAGGAGCGCATTGCGCAAATACAAAAAACATTGCCGGAGGGTGTGTTGATTGAACCTTTTTTAGACCGCACCAAAATGGTGAACAATGCCATTGGCACCGTGGAGAAAAACCTGGAGGAAGGTGCCTTGATAGTGGTGTTTGTACTCGTGCTGTTTTTGGGCAACTTTAGGGCTGGCTTATTGGTGGCATCCGTTATACCGCTGGCCATGTTGTTTGCGGTGATTATGATGAACCTGTTTGGCGTAAGCGGCAACCTGATGAGCCTGGGCGCCTTGGATTTTGGGCTGATTGTGGACGGTGCCGTTATTATTGTGGAGGCCGTGATGCACCGGCTAAGCCACAGCAAGCATTTTAAAGGTGTTACTAAGTTAACGCAGCCCGAGATGGATGTAGAGGTAAACCAAAGTGCCAGTAAAATGATGAACAGCGCGGTGTTCGGGCAAATAATCATACTGGTGGTTTACCTGCCTATTTTTACGCTACAGGGTATTGAGGGCAAAATGTTTAAGCCGATGGCGCAAACCGTGGCCTTTGCCTTGCTGGGGGCGTTTCTGCTGTCGCTCACCTATATACCCATGATGGGTTCGGTTTTCCTTAGTAAGAAAATAAAGCACAAGCCTAACTTTTCTGACAAGTTTATGGCGCGTATTGAAAGGGTATTCCAGTCGGCCTTGGCCAAAGTGCTTAAGTTTCCCAAAACAGTATTATTTGCAGTGGCGGGCCTGTTTGTAACGGCGGTGTTTGTGCTAACCACCCTGGGCGGGGAGTTTATACCGGCCCTGGAGGAAGGCGATTTTGCCGTGGATACCCGGGTGTTAACAGGCAGCAGCCTAAGCACCACCATAGCAAACACCCAAAAAGCGGCGCATATTCTAAAAACGCAGTTTCCAGAAGTGGAAAAAGTGGTAACCAAAATTGGCAGCGGCGAGGTACCCACCGACCCCATGCCCATGGATGCCAGCGACATGATGGTAATTTTAAAGCCCAAGGAAGAATGGACCTCGGCCAAAACTTTTAACGAGCTGAGTGAAAAAATGGGCCTGGCCCTGCAAGCGGTGCCCGGTGTTACGGCGGGCTTCCAGTTTCCTGTGCAAATGCGGTTTAACGAGCTGATGACCGGTGCCAGGCAGGACGTGGTTTGCAAAATTTTCGGCGAAAACCTTGATACCCTGGCGGCGTATGCCGCTAAATTGGGCGGCATCATCAACACGGTTAACGGTGCCAAAAACCTGTATGTGGAAGCCGTAGCCGGCATGCCGCAAATAATCATCAACTACAACCGCAACGCTATTGCCCAGTACAACCTAAACATCGCTGATATAAACAAAGTGGTTAACACCGCGTTTGCGGGGCAAAGCACGGGCATGCTGTTTGAAGGCGAAAAACGGTTTAACATAGTGGTGCGCATAAGCGGCGAACAAAAAAAGAACGTGGCCGATGTGCAAAACCTACTGGTACCCACCCCGCAAGGCACGCAGGTGCCTTTATACCAACTGGCCGACGTGCAGTTGAAGGACGGCCCCAACCAAATACAGCGGGAGGATGCCAAACGCAGGATTGTGGCGGGCTTTAACGTGCGCGGCAGGGATGTGCAGAGCATCGTGACCGAGTTGCAGGCCAAGGTTGATAAGCAATTGAAGTTTCCCGCAGGGTATTACATAACCTATGGCGGCGCTTTTGAAAACCTAAATGCTGCCAAGCAACGCTTGTTGGTTGCCGTTCCGGTTTCGCTGCTGCTCATTTTTTTGCTGCTGTATTTTGCCTTCAATTCCATAAAGCAGGGGCTGCTCATCTATTCGGCCATCCCTTTGTCGGCCATCGGCGGCATATTTTTTTTGGCATTGCGCGGCATGCCCTTCAGCATTAGCGCAGGGGTTGGCTTCATCGCCCTGTTTGGCGTAGCCGTGTTAAACGGTATTGTGTTGATTGCCGAATTTAACCTGTTGAAAAAGGAAGGCATGAAAGATGTAAGGCGCATTGTGCTGATGGGCACAAAAGTGCGGCTTAGGCCCGTGCTTATGACGGCCTTTGTCGCTTCCTTGGGCTTTTTCCCCATGGCCATCAGCAACGGTGCGGGGGCAGAGGTGCAACGCCCGCTGGCTACTGTGGTAATAGGCGGTTTGCTCATCGCCACCTTTCTTACGCTGTTTGTGCTGCCCATATTATATGTAACCTTTGAAAAAGGGTATTCAAAAAAGCCGAAAGCCAAAAAACATATCATCACGGCAATATCCCTGCTTGCTGCCATGGCTGTATGCGGCACATTGCACGCACAAACGCCCATTTCGCTGCAGGCGGCCACAGACACTGCTTTGCGCAACAACCTGCAGGTAAAAAACGAGCAGTTAAAAGCCCGGTACCAGCAAATGCTGGTCAACACATCGGCCAATATCCCGCAGGCAAGCCTGCTGGCGGAGGCTGGGCAGATAAACAGTATTTATACCGACACAAAATTCAGCATCTCGCAGTCGTTCAGTTTCCCAACCGTGTATGCCAAACAAAAAGGCTTGTTGCAGCAGGAATGGAAAAGCAGCCTGCTGGCGGTGGCAGTTAGGGAAGCCCAGCTAAAAAAGCAGGTGGCCCAGGTGTACGGTATGCTGTTGTATGCACGCCAAAAAAAGCAGTTGCTGCAATACACTGACAGCCTGTATACTGCTTTTTACACCAAGGCCGCCCTGCGCCTGGCCAAAGGCGAAAGCAATGTGCTGGAAAAGGCCAGTGCGGAAACACAACTGGGGCAAATTGGCATCCAACTACGGCAGTTGGCGCAAGACTCGGCCATATTGCAGTTGCAGTTTCAACTGTTGTTAAACACCACCAGCATTTTTGTGCCGGAGGCAGGCAGCGGCAAACTGGTTGCAAACACCACTGCTGCAGATGCCGCCATGTTAAACAACCACCCTGCGGTAAAACTGGTGCAACAACAGCAGCAGGTGGCAGATGCCGCAATAAAGCTGGAAAAAAGCAGGCTGCTGCCCGATTTGTCGGTCGCCTACGCCAACACCAGCATAAAAGGTATGGGTGCGGATAATGTTTTGTACGGCACGGGCACCCGTTTTAATTCCGTGCAAGTGGGCGTGGGCATACCCATATTTGCAAAAGGGCAAAAGGCAAAAATAAGCAGCGCCATTGTTAACAAACAAATTGCGGAGGGTAACTATACGGCCGGCCGGCAAACCATGCAGTACGAATACAATGCGGCACTGGCACAATATGCCAAATACCAGCAAACAGTGGGGTATTTTGAAAGCACAGCCTTACAAAATGCGGCCTTGGTGGCCAATACGGCCAACCAACAACTGGCCGCGGGCAGCATCAACTACCTTGAATGGGTGCAGCTGATTAACCAATCGGTAACCGTAAAAAGCGATTATGCCGAGGCGGTTAAAAGCTTAAACGAGGCAGCCATACAGGTTAACTATTTTATTAATCAATAATATCACCATCATGAAGCAGTTTATATATCTATCCATAATAAGCATGGCCCTGGTAGCCTGCGGGGGCAAGGCCAAAACAACACAGCCGGTGGCAGAAACGGTTAACAGTGGTAATACCATCACCCTTACCGATGCCCAATTAAAAAATGCCGGTATTGTAACCGGCAACATTGAACAGAAAGAAATATCCTCCGTATTAAAGCTAAACGGCATGGTTGACGTGCCGCCGCAGAACATGGTCTCCATCAGTGTGCCGCTGGGCGGCTACCTGCAGTCAACCAACCTGCTGCCGGGCATGCATGTAAACAAAGGGGATGTTATTGCCATTATGGAAGACCAGCAATACATACAACTGCAGCAGGACTACCTAACCGCAAAAGCCAGGATAACACTGTTGGAGAATGAATATTACCGCCAGAAAGACCTGAACGAGAGCAAGGCCAGCAGCGACAAGGTTTTTCAGCAGGCCGAGGCCGATTACAAAACCCAAAAGGTATTGGTAAGCGCGCTAAACCAAAAACTTCAGTTGGCCGGCATAAATGTTAGCCAGTTAAACGAGAACAATATATCCAAAAGCGTAAACATACACTCGCCCATCAACGGGTTTGTTACCAAGGTAAATGTAAACATAGGCCGGTATGTGTCGCCCACGGAGGTGTTGTTCGAACTGGTGAACCCCACAGACATACACCTGGCATTGAAGGTGTTTGAAAAAGACGTTGACAAGCTTTTTATTGGCCAAAAAGTGGTGGCATTTACCAATAACAACCCAGCAAAAAAATACGATTGCGAAGTGTTGTTGATTGGCAGGGATATTTCTGCCGACAGAAACACCGACGTGCACTGCCATTTTGAGGCTTACGACAAAACGTTGATACCCGGCACATATATGAATGCCGAGGTACAGGTAAAAAATAAACGTGCACAAGTATTGCCCGAGGATGCCGTGGTGCGGTTTGAAAACAAAAATTACGTGTTTACCAAACAGGCAGCCAACCGTTTTGCCTTTAC
This sequence comes from uncultured Parafilimonas sp., assembly GCA_903882935.1. Taxonomy (GTDB): domain Bacteria; phylum Bacteroidota; class Bacteroidia; order Chitinophagales; family Chitinophagaceae; genus JABDFW01. Next base: position 69,550 of record CAIRZB010000108.1, read on the forward strand.
CGAAGTACGCACCGGCATTACCGAGAATGGTTTTATAGAAGTGGAAGATGCCGAAAAGCTGGCCGCCGGCGAAGTGGTGGTAAAAGGGGCCTACAGCCTGCTGATGAGCTTAAAAAACAAGTCGGAGGAATGATTATTTAACACATAGAAATGCATGGAACATACAGAAAAGCATTTAAAGAGCTCGGACTTCATAACCGACATAGTCATCGGCATGAGCGACGGGTTAACGGTACCTTTTGCGCTGGCAGCAGGGTTGTCTGTTTGGCAAAACTGCTAATGTATTGTGCGTTGGCAGGGTAATAACCACCCAGTGCCAACAGGCAGCAATACGATGAATACCCTAACCGCCCGGCCATTTTTAGTGGCCGGGCGGTAGTGTATTTCATCCGATTGTTTTGGGGATCGCATTGCGTTCGTCTGTTGGAACTATGGGGAACAGTGCAAAGAATGTATTACGGTTTCCTACATCCGCCGCAACGGGGGCGATAATTTGGCGGCGGCGGGCATAGCCCATCAACAAAATAAACGGTGTTAGCGGAAGTCCGCCGACATGGAGCGGCACATTTCTATACGATGCACAGGGCATAGCGTGGCCTGCGGCGCTATGTTCCAGACGGGAGTCTCATTCATAAGAAAATCCAAAGAGCGCAGGGCTAACGCTGAGGATAGCACACGCGCTTTTTATGATTCCTAAACACAATGCAGAGCTAGGGATAGGTGCGTCAAAAATTGTTTTCACGCGTTTGAGTGGTTTTGTTGGTGGTGGGAAGGTAGGATGAAAATGGATGGGGGGTGGGGATGACAATGTTTTTATTGGGAGGGGGAGTGTCTTGGGATGTAGGAGCGGCTATTTTGAGCTATGTATGGATTTGGGATTCGAACGTCAGTGAGGTAAAGGCCAAAATTGCTGATGCTGAATTGACAAGACTGACTTTTGAATTTGCAAATTTTTAATCTCATAAATCCGGGAATACAATCTGCGATGCTTTTTCAGTTACACGCGATTAATAAACAATTCATTGGGAATCTCTGCTTGGATTTTTGTAAATACAGGGTTATATACATTAGCTTCAGCATTATCGGTTTCGATACTCACGATTAAACTATACCTGACTGCCGTATTATATTTGTTCAATTTTTTTCTTGTTTTATACCACCCGCTTTTGGGAAATACAGCAAGAATATTTCTCGTCGAAAGATCTGCACCGGAGGTAACAATGAAATCTTTTTTGACTGAGCCTTTGTTTCGTAGAGATTCTCTTATAGACCAGGGTTCATCGCTGCCGTCATAGTCGGTATCTTCTTCGCCTTCAACGGCGGCCGATATCCTCCTTCTGAAGGCAGCCAGTTCCTCTGTTGGTTTGATGACCTTGAAATCAAGCGAATGAGAGTGGTAGTGAAAATTGTTTGCATACCTCCTGTTACCCGGATTGGGATCTATAAAATAGGACAATGTAACTTTTAGTTTTACATTCGCTTCCGTCAGTACCTCCCTCAATATATCAACAGGCCATGGGATTTCGTACAAATGATATTCGTTATATTTTACCGTGTTAATGTTAAGACGATAAGGCTGTATAGTGTTTTCAGCAATCAGGGTAAGGGCATTGCCCGCACTGTACAAGGCCTTTTCCAACAAGGGTACACCATAACCGAATTTCCTTAGAAGTGTACGTTTTGCGGCCACCGTGGCATTGGCAAAAGTCAAACCGTTGAGCATTGTTTTTGTCCACTCGGCCGAATGTACTAGGAGTGCCCTTATGGTTTCAGGCCATAGGTTAGGATATTGCCGCATAAGTTCTGCCGCCATTTGGGCCGCCTGGGCAGCGGCGCCGCTTGTGTCTCCAAAAGGCATGAATATAAATCTGCTGAACTCTTTATCCAAAGACAATGGTTTTAAAGAATGGACATCATCCCTTAACTGGTTATCCTGCAATGCAAGATTCCCGCCTTCAAGAACCAGATCAGGTTTGATGGGCCATTGATTATCCCAGGTCAGGGAAGTGGAATTAGAAGGGGACATTCCGCCGTTTGGCGCAAGGGGCCTGAAACCTCTCCAGGTATTTTGATCTATCCTGTCCATCCTCGTATAAGACCCAATAACTAAAGCGTTATAGGCCTGGCCTGGATCATGCACGGATTCTAATTCATTTTTGGCTGGGTAGTCACCGGCATGGGCGGCCGAAGTAATATAATCAACATTACCCCCGCTGATGACAAATAACTGCCTTGTTTGGGGCTCAAAGATGTTCCCATTGGATATTTTGTCAATTGCCGAAGACCATGAAGATGGCCGTCCATGATAACCTGCACTACTGTCTGTTATGGTTAGACAGAATATCCTTGCGTTATCTGGAAGATTAACAAAAGGCGCACTGCATGCATATTCTGTCAGCGAACCGTAAAAAGCGGGGTCATTGGGGTCATTGGGATGGATTATTTTAAATGACTCCAATCCATGAAATATGGATATTCTTTCGGTTGAAGCCATCACATTCACAAGATCACCATAAAGGGCCAGTCCGGCCGTTCCGGTGCCATGACCACCTCCCGGCCATGTATCATTGGTGCCCCAGGCTGCTTTATAAGAGTATAACCTGTCATTCGGCAAAAAAGGATTAAGGAGCGGGTGCAGGTTGTTTACTCCACTATCCAAAAGGCATACAATAACTGAATTTTCTGTAACACGAAAGTCTGTGCGGCTAAGCAAATGGTCCAGCCACAACTGCTTTTCTGCATAATTTACATTACGGGAAGTTACGAAATCATTTATCTCCTGTGGCTTTCTTAATTCAGCCAAATTATCCAGCAATAGAAGGGATGAGGAAAGCTGTGTCGCAGATGCCCTGACAAGCCCTACCCGGTGCTCCGGGAACTCCAGCGTTTGGGGGCTGATTTGTGCGCCGATTTCACGCAGGTTATGCATAACATTTTCAAGCCTGACACCGTCATTTGACGTGCGCCTGAACCAGACTTCCCACCATAAAACAGCATTGTCATTGTCAGGGAAGGGAATTTCGGGGCCATCGCTCCAAAACGACATTAATGAAGCCATCTGTATCATGGCTATATTGGCGATCAGAGCGCCATTTTTGGGCTTATCAGTTAGATTTCCGTCCTTGTCCTTAATGTTTTTACTTGGGTCAAGATACTCAGTCACTTTTTTTATGAACTTACTGACACCGCCCTCTCTCATCATTACCACTACCCTGAAACGCTTTGTTTCCTGCCCGTTGTCTTCGTAAAATGTTTCCTGGTTAATGTTCAGGATTTGATATTGTGGCTCGTCTCTTTCCTGTGTAAGGCTATCAAATTTTAAAGAAAAATCAAATTCCGAATAAAACTCAACATATAGGGCATCATCCCTGACAATGTTTCCAGGCAATTGTTCTTCTTTGGCAATCCTGAACTGTTCTTTGACACTGTTAAGTTGCTCAAGCAACATGTTCCCATGCATAGCACGGTTTCTTTGCGCCAGAGGAAATTCTATAGTTATTGTTTTTGGATAATTATAAATTTTGGGCTCAAAGAAAGCATCAAATTTCAAATGGGGCAATCCGGGGGTTTCTGGCATTACGTTTTTTTATTTTTAAGGCTGCTGAGTAAAAACGCTTTGTGGAGCTTTTTTGCGCCGGATAAAATCATTTCCTTGATTGTTTCCTCACACGCCTTTGCTATGTCCGAGTAATTAAGGCCGGACGCAGCATCGGCTAAAGCCTTGTAATTGATCTGTGCATCAAAAGTGAATGCTGTGGTATATTTCTTAGTGGCGGCTATAATTTCATCATTAGTCGGCAAAGGATAATTAATTATATCATCAAAGCGCCTGAAAAGAGCTTTGTCCAATAATTCTGGCAAATTGGTTGCGGCTATAATGATGCTGTTGCTGTTGTCTTTTTCAATATTTATTAAGAACGAATTCAAAATGCGTTTTATTTCGCCAATATCCTGGCCCTGGTCACGATGAGAACCGATTGAATCAAATTCGTCAAATAGGTAAACTCCCCGCTGTTGCGGCATGATATCAAAAATCATTCTCAGTTTGGCTATGGATTCGCCCATGAACTTTGAAAGAATTCCATCCAACCGTATGATAAAAACGGGAATACCCAATTCACCCGCGATTGCCTGCGCTGTCATGGTTTTTCCGGTTCCGGGGGCACCTGTCAGCAAAAGCTTCCGGCGCGGTTTTAGATTGTGGTGTAGCAATAACTCCAGCTTGCTTTGCTCTACGATTAGTTTTTCCAGGCGGCCCTTGACATCAGCCGCCAAAACCATATCCGACAGGGTGATCCGTGGTTGGAAAATATCTATTAGTTCGCTTAATTCTCGTTTCTGGGGTGAAAGACTGACTATTTTTCCTCTTTCAAATTGAGCAAGCGACCTGTTTTTTCGGGCATCTTCAATTAGGGATTTTAATTCTTGTGCAAAGCTGGCATGCCCTTGCCTGGCCTCTGAAGCGGCAATTTGCATTGCAGAAGCAAAAAAACGGTCTTCATCCCCTTGTCCAAAGGATTTAATCAAGCTTTTTATTTGGTCGGATGCTGCCATATTGCATCAAAAATATACTTATTTTGAAATCTTACCAGTAACCAACCTCACCTTACGCTAAAATTTCACATCTTTCTTCTTAAATATAGTTTTGTTGGTTTATTAATGCGGCAGTTATTAGCATCCGCAATTGCAGGGAGGTCTTTTTAATGAGCTACTTATAAAAATACGATTTCACTTGATAGCACAAATATCAAATCCATAAAAATATCAACTTAAAACACGGCTCAAATTCCACTAATCATCCCCCTTTTTGATAACTCACATTCCCTTCCCCTTGCCAAAAATTTACGAAATTAGTGGGAAAAAATGTATGCATAACGCGGAAGGCAAACATATCAATACAGTATTTCAAACGACCGAAGGGAGCTTTGCCCTGCCGCCATTCAATATAAAAACTATGCCTCCATTATCACAAAATAACACATCCTGCCTTATTAATCCTATAGGGTTTTTAACGGTAGTCCTGGTATACCTGTACAACTTGGCCGTTTTTGCCAAAGTGTTTGTTGCAGCCGGGGCCTTGTCTATAAAGGGTTTCAGAGGCGTTTTTTTTCAACTGCTGGAAATTGTGTTGTTTTTCATTGCCTTAAAAATTTTGCTTTTTACCAAACCCTTTATTAACGGCCATTTGGCGATTTCCCAATCTGGGATGAGACACCCGTTTTGCGTGTATCACCTTGTATCATTTTTGGGTGCAAATGCAGTACTGCTAAGGGTTGCAGGCGTTTCCAATTATGGGAAAGTGAGGCACCTGTTTTGCATGTCACATGTTGTCTCATTTTTTAAAACGGCTGTAAAAAGTCTTTCAAAAAGGGTGGTTTTTTGCTACCATTCCGCCTGCTGCATACGCTTAATCCTGTCCTCCAGTTTTTCGGAGGAAAGGTTGTACCGGTTAAGGCCATCGACAATAATGGGGAACGAAAGCGGTGTTAAATGTTGCGGCACGGTAATGATGATATTGCTTTGTTGTATGCGTTGCAGGGCATTGCGCAGGCGCACTTCCTCCATTTGCTGGTCAAACACCTCCTGGTACGCCTGCCGCAAAAGAATGTTGTTGGGGTCGTGCTCGCTAAACACCTTAAACAGCAAGCCGGCGGAAGCCTGTAAGTGGCGGGCTTTTTTCTGCTCGCCGGGGTACCCCTGGAAGATGAGGCCGCCAATCATCGCAATATCCCGGAATTTGCGGGTGGCCATTTCCACGCTGTTTACGCTGCGTTGGATGTCGGCAAGCAGGTTATCAAGGGTAAATAAATCATGGGCATTGCTATCATCCACCGGAATGGGTTTGTCGCTCAGCAGTTCAAAACCATAATCGTTCATCGCAATGGAAAAAGTAATGGGCGTTATTTTACTGATGCGGTAGGCCATTAACGAGCTCATGGCCTCATGCACCTGGCGGCCCTCAAAAGGATACACCATTAGGTGGTAGCCGTCTTTATCCTCAATATGCTCTATCAGTAGCTCATGTGCCTGCGGAATATGCGAGAGTTCTTTTTGCAGGGCAAACAAGCCTGAGAGAGCTTTCAGCTCCGGCTCGTCAAAGTTGCCAGCCACAATTTTGTCGAATGTAAGCCGCAGCACACGACCCAAGTTGGCGGTAAGGCTCATACGGCCGCCCATCCAGCTGGGGACGATAGATTTTTTGGAGTTTGACTTCCGCACCAGGGCCGTCATATCTTTCACGGCCACCAACTCCACGTTGCGGCCGGCCAGGGTAAACACATCGCCCGGCTCCAACCGGCTGATGAAGTACTCCTCAATAACACCTATGTAGCCGCCGGTCATAAACTTTACTTTCATCATGGCATCACTCACAATGGTGCCTATGTTCATGCGGTGGCGCATGGCCACCCTGCGGCTTTTAATACGGTAGCTGCCATCGTCCTCAATCTCTACTTTTTTGTACTCGTCGTAGGCCTGTAGTGCTACTCCGCCCGTGGTTATGTGTCGCAGGATTTCTTCCCATTCACCTACCGTCATTTCGCGGAAGCAGTACGTACTTTGTACTTCGGCAAACACCTCATCCGGTTTAAAGCCGTCGCTAATGGCGAGGGTACACAAGTATTGTATCAGCACATCAAAACAGAGTTGCATGGGTTCGCGGCCTTCAATCATACCGTCCTTAATGGCTTGCTTTAGGGCAGCGGCCTCCACGAGCTCCAAGGAATGGGTGGGCAGGAAATAAATTTTGCTAACGTCTCCAGGGCGGTGGCCGCTGCGGCCGGCCCTTTGCAAAAACCGGGATACCCCTTTGGGCGAACCGACCTGTATAACGGAATCCACCGGGCGGAAATCGACTCCCAAATCAAGGCTGGCAGTACAAACCACGGCCTTTAGTTTTTGGGTATGCAGGGCTTCCTCCACCCAAACGCGCAACTCCTGCTCAATACTGCCGTGGTGCAGGGCAATGGCGCCAGCAAACTGGGGTGCCACATCCAACAACACCTGGTACCAGCGTTCGGCCATGCCCCTAGTGTTGATAAAGATGAGCGTGGTGGTGCTTTGCTCAATAATAGGCACCACCCTTTCGGCCAGCCTTATGCCCAAATGGCCGGCCCAGGGGTATTTTTCTATCTCGTCGGGGATGACTGATAATACTTCGATGCGTTTATCGAGCTGGGCGCGTACTACCTCACCCCCGTCCCCTCTCCCCTGGATGGAGAGGGGTGCCCCGTCTATTCTTACAGGTTTATTATTTATGGCAGACAGAAGAACATCCTTTGCCTGCTCCAAATTGCCGATGGTGGCGCTGATTCCCCAAACGGAAAGGGAGTTTGTAGTTTGTGGTTTGTGGTTTGTAGTTGTATCACCTGCATCCAATTGGCCATTGACCATTGACCACTGACCATTCACGATGCGGCTTACCGCCAACTCCACCTGCACACCCCTTTTGCTCCCAAGCAGTTCGTGCCACTCATCCACCGCAATGATGCGCAACGTTTTAAACACCTCCCGGTAGCCTTTTTGCGCCAACAACAGGTGCAGGCTTTCCGGGGTTATGAGCAGCACCTCGGGCATGTTGCGTTTTTGTTTCTGCCGTTCACCAGTATCGGTATCACCGTTACGGATGCCCACTTTCCACTGCATGCCCAGTTCAAATATCACTTCCTCCATGGCGCGGGCAATATCCTTGCCCAAGGCACGCAGGGGCGTTACCCAAAGCAACTGCAAACCATTTTTTGATTTTGCTTGATAGTTATTGGGATGCTCATTGATAAACTGTATAATACTACCCAAAAAAACCGAGTATGTTTTGCCACAACCCGTTGGTGCATTAACGAGGCCGCTGTTACCATCAATAATATGCTGCCAGGTTTGCAGCTGAAACTGGAAGGGCTCAAAGCTTTTTGCCGTAAGCCATTGGTGTACTATTTTATACCCGATGGTGTTTTGTAATTGCATTTTAGATAAATTGTTCGCTCAGCCCAATTATTGCTTAAATAATTGTTATTCAGCAGAAATTCGGTACTCTTGTAATAATGAAGTTATAGCATAATTTTCAACACCCTTTTAATGAAAAGCAGAATAGAAATCAAAGCTTACTATACACCCAAATCCTACGGATTTAGTTCTAAGGCAAAAACGATACATATGCCATATTTGAATGTGATTGTTAAAAACCCTGAAACAGGGGAAACAGATAAAAACACAAGCCAGTTTTTAGTGGATACGGGCGCATCGGTATCAATAATCAATTCGAGGTATGAATCATTTATACAAAAGATTAAGCCTTATGACAGCTTTAAAATCCAATATGGGAACGGGGGATTAAAAAATTGCCCCATGTACCATGTTGCTGCTATTATAAAAGGTATTGAGTTTAACATTTCAGTTGCTTATGATGCTGAGTGTCCTTTTTTATTACTAGGGCATTTTGAATTTATGGAACGAAATAGTTATACTATTTTTGATTCATATTCCAGCCGTCTACAAATAATAAGACTTTAAGACATGCTTAAAAAATTAAAATATACTACTTTACTCGACTATCTGCTGTACATCCTGTCCTTAGCAAAAAGCAGCGGGCTTAGATATGTAAGTTTAGTATCATTGGTGGAATCATTAAAATACGAAGCCTCTTTTAGTGACATACAGGAAATTGGGAAATACCTTGACACAATGGGATGGGCAAAAGTATTTTTCTCATTAGGGGATGTAAAAGCCCAAATTACCAGCAGAGGGATGGTTTATGTGGAAGAAAAGCCTGAGGAATTTGAGAAGGAAGCTGCATCGTATATAGAGAGTCTGGCGAAAAAAACACTTGAAGATTTTATTATTCACGTTTCAAGCGTGCCTGTAGACCCCCAAAAAACTATATTTAAAATTATTGATGCCTCAATTGGTAAAATAAAAAAATATCAGGGCGAACACTCCGACTTCCTTATAGACCTTGAGGTTGTAAAAATAGAACTGACGAAATCTCTGCCCGATTTTCAACTAATAGAAATTAAACTGAATAAGTTGAGTGCATTGGAATACATTAGTTCAGAGGTACAAGAATTGAAAGATTACCTACTGGTTCCGGCAAATTAACCGCCTACAGCGTCTTCAAATACTCGATCAACGCTTTTCTCGCCTGCTCCGTCAGTACGTCCCCAAATGTATGGCCGTAATTGCCATAACCGGCTAAAGTAGTATTGTACACTTTTTTGCCGCTTGGGGCTTGTTTGGTTTCGTACTGCCAGCCGATGGCCGAGTAATCATATATGGGGTGTTTAAAATCCCGCTGCCAGTAAGTGGGCCGTTCTTTACTGTTTAGCAAGGCCGCCAAGGTAGGCACGCTGCCGTTATGCAGGTAGGGCGCGGTTGCCCAAACACCATCCAGCGGCGGTGCCACGTACCCGTTGCTGGGCTGCAACTTTGCGGGATGGTCGGTGGTGGCATACCAGCTTTTATTAAACCAGTCAATAAACTGCGGGTTTTGGTAATTGCTGATGAACAGCAGAGAATCGGTTTGGATGATGTTTTCTGGCACCAGCAAGTTCGGGTAACTGCTTTCGCCGCCATAATCGCCATGGCATTTTCGGCAGGTAACGTTAAACACTTCTTTGCCTTGGGCAGCAAGTGCGATGTCAATTTTATTAGGGTATTTAGGCGGCTGTATTGACTGGATAAATGCCAAAACATCCCCAAAATGGGCGGAAACCTCCCTGGCCTCGGCGGTGTCTTTAACCGTAAGCAAATTGCTGAGCATTAAAAACTTCGTAAAATCGCCCCGGCCAAAGCCATTGTAAAACATGGCGTTCTTTTTTTTAAGCAGCCACCAAGCCGGTACGTCTGTGGGTACTACCTCGTCTGGCACGGCAAGCAAGGCGGTATCGCTCCAAACAAGCGTGGCAGGGTTGCGGTGGGCCACTAACAGGGTGGCCAGCCTGTCTGCCGCGTTAACCCCCTGCACCTCGGTTTGCATGTAGGGGAATACTTTTCTGATGGAACGTATCATTTCTGCAGCCGCTTGGTACTGGGCGGGCGAAACAATCTTCATAATACCGGCGGAAGCCGCCATTAGCACTTTGCCTGCCTGCTGGGTGCGCGAAAAATCGAGTGCTGTGTTGCCCATGCCCACCACCAGTTTGCCCTCAAATACCTGTGCATGGCATTGCAGGCAATTAGGGGCCACTACCTCGGTTCCGTTGGCTGTTTTAACCAGGTTATAATCGTGGGGTAATAAAGCACTTTTACCTGCCCGGCCCAAGTAATTCAAAGTGTCGCGGCCAAAAATTGTTTTAAAATAGCCGTATGGCAGGCCGCTTTTTACATAATCGCCATATATCAGGTAATCAAGCCCCTTTTCAGGGTTGCCATGTTGTTGTTCGCTGGGGGGTATGTAAACAGGGGCGGTAATTGGGTCACCACCGTTTATGCCAGCAATAAACAACGCTGTAATTGCACATACCAAAAATATCATTGTCCACTTTTTCATACGTTATGGTAATAAACAAAAGGGTTAAAGAAAGGTTGGGTATTTGATATGCAAATTGCATATTAAAACGCGCATGTGTAGTAAAACACAATCAACAATCTTGTTAATTTTTCAGGGGTCAACAACAAATACTTGCGCGTAATAATTCCAATGCGGCTATGCTTGCGGAGGCACCAATAAACAAAGCTGGCAAAACTGCTTTTTTTGTTGGGTGAAACTTATCGCAAAAAACGCCTAAAATTATTACTAGGTTAATTTTTGTAATTCCCCCTTACCCTGGCAAAAACATATAGATGCCTGCCAACATGCGGTTAAATTATATGCCCATTTTTCATTTTTTGCTGCACAAATAGCATGTCAATTAGGCCGCTATTTACTGTGTGTTGGTGGAGACGCTCCCTTATTTGCCATTTTCACCCAATACGCCAAACATTAGCAGTTGCTTTGCGCTAATTTTGCCAAGCAATGTTAGCGAAATGGTTAAACTACCTGTTTATTTAGATTATAACGCCACCACACCAATGGATAAACGGGTGCTGCAAGTTATGCTGCCCTATTTTACTGAGCATTTCGGCAACGCGGCAAGCCGGTCCCACGTGTTTGGCTGGGCCGCCAGCGAAGCGGTGGACATAGCGAGGGAGCAGGTGGCAAGTTTGCTTGGGGCCGAGCCAGGGGAAATTATATTTACCTCCGGTGCTACCGAAAGCTGCAACCTTGCATTAAAAGGGGTGTTTGAAATGTATGCCTCCAAAGGCAACCACATTATAACCGTGGGTACCGAACACAAAGCGGTGCTGGATACTTGTAAACACCTTGAAAAACTGGGCGGGGAGGTAACCTACCTGCCAGTAGGCTTTGACGGGTTGGTTGATGTACAACAACTGGAAGCCTCCATAAGGCCAACCACTTTGCTTATTTGTATTATGTATGCCAACAATGAGGTGGGCGTTATACAGCCCATTAGGCACATTGCCGAAATAGCCAACAGGCACAACGTGTTGTTTTTTTGCGATGCAACCCAAGCAGTGGGTAAAATACCTGTTGATGTATTGCACGATGGTATACATCTGTTGGCACTTAGCGCCCACAAGTTATACGGCCCCAAGGGGGTAGGGGCTTTGTATATACGCCGCAAAAACCCAAGGGTAAGGCTTACTGCCCAGCAGGATGGCGGCGGCCATGAAAAAAACATGCGCAGTGGCACCCTTAACGTGCCGGGCATAGCCGGCTTGGGCAAAGCCTGTGAAATTTGCCAAACCGAAATGGCAGAAGATGCGCGGCGCATGGCCCTATTGCGCGACAAGCTGGAAGTTGCCTTATTACAGATACCCGGGGCACAGGTAAACGGTAACCGAAAGCACCGCCTGCCCAATATTACCAATATTTCGTTCCCCCATATTGAGGCGCAAGGCCTTATGCTACGTTTAAGTAAATATTTGGCCGTGTCATCTGGCTCTGCGTGCACGTCGGCTTCCATCGAACCGAGCTATGTGTTAAAAGCAATGGGGCTTACCGATGAACTAGCACACGGCAGCCTGCGCTTTGGTGTTGGCCGCTTTACCACTGAGGAAGAAATGGATTTTGTGTTGGAGAAGATAACTGAAAATTTGAAAACTCAGTTAATTTGAAAATGAGCAGAGAAGGGGAATAATTTATGATTGGTAATGGCGGGCCGACTAGTTTTTTAATGCTTTAATGTGCACAGCATTCAACTTTTTTTATTTAGCTCAATTTCATGCACCGTGTTTTATGCAAAAAGCAACAGTAATTTTAAAGTTCACTCAGTAAATTTAACTATTTAGGCATACCTAAAACCGTTGCGAGTGCGTTTACTAGCCTGAAGTTGGCATCTGATTTTCAAATTGCCACATTTTTAAATTAACGTAGTTTTGGCCCTATGTGGATGATCTGTAAAAAAGAATGGCGGCAGTTTTTTAGCAGCCTCACCGGCTACATAGCATTAACAATTTTTCTACTGCTAAACGGGCTGCTGTTTTTTGTTTTTCCCGATACCAGCCTGCTCAATTTTGGGTATGCCACCTTGGACAGCTTTTTTAGGCTGGCCCCTTGGGTGTTGCTTTTTTTGGTTCCTACCATAACCATGCGCAGCCTGGCCGATGAATACAAAGGCGGCACGTTTGAACTGCTGAAGGTATTACCCCTGCGCCCTGCGGAAATAGTATGGGGCAAATTTTTCGGTGCCTTATTGGTTATTTTGCTCGCCCTATTACCAACCATTATTTATGCGGTAAGCATCCAGCTGCTTAGCGCAGTTGGCGGTATTGACGTGGGCAGCACTATAGGCAGCTATATAGGCCTTTTTATGCTCGGGGCTGTGTTTACCGGCATTGGCATTTGCGCCAGTAGTTTTACCAACAATACCGTGGTAGCTTTTATTACTGGTGCTTTCGCCTGCTTTTTATTGTTTAACGGCTTTTCGGCCATTAGCAAGCTACCCCTGTTTGCCGGCAGCCCCGCGTACTATATTGAAATGCTGGGTATCAACAACCACTACGCCAGCATCAGCAAAGGCGTGGTAGACATCCGCGATGTGGTTTATTTCGCCGGTATCATCTTGGTATCCATGCTCATCACCCAACAAAATGTGGCCAAGCGCTAAATAACATGCAAAAAATATTCAAGTATAAATACTGGTGGCTGGTTGTAATTGCACTGTTTGTGTCGGCCGTTTATTTGTCAAACAACCTGCGTTACCGCTTTGACCTTACCGCCGAAAAGCGTTTCAGCATTAGCACTTCCACAAAAACATTGTTAGGCAATATTGATTCTGCCATAACCGTAAAGCTTTTTTTAACGGGCGACTTACCGGCCGATTACCGTAAATTAAGCAACGCCACGCAGGACCTGCTGAGCGAGTTTAGGGATATAAGCCATAACCAAATAAACTTTGAGGTGGAAGTGCCCGGAGAAAAACTGGGTGACGACAGCCTTAAACTACAGCTGTATGATAGCCTTGCCAGGCTGGGCGTGGTGTTTGAAAGAAATGAGGATGTTAGTGCCGGCACCAACAAAACCACCGACCAAGTTATTATACCATCAGCGTTGGTATTTTACAAGAACCAAAAACCCTTTGCCGTTGACCTACGCAGCAGCCGCAAGGTTTTTGACAACTACAATGTGGTGAACGACGAGCCGAGGGAGAACAAAGAAGCTACGCTGAACGCGGCCGAAGCCTTGCTGGAGTTTAAGTTTGCCGATGCCATTAACAAGCTTACCCGCAACTATGTGCCAACCATAGCCTATTTACTGGGTAATGGCGAGGCGGTGCCGGGTAAAGTATCGGACCTGATACAAACACTGCGTACCAATTACCGCTTTGGCCCTTTTGATTTGAAGCAAAGCTACCCATCTCCCCAACAGATTGACGCTTTGTTGATTGTTAAACCCACCATACCTTTTACCGATGAAGACAAATTAAAAATTGACCAATACGTGATGCATGGCGGTAAGGTAATTTGGTTTGTTGACAAGCTATACGCCGAACTTGACAGCCTAATGCGCAGCCAAGCCGACTTTGTGGCTTTTGACCGAAACCTCAACTTGGATGATATTTTGTTTAGGTATGGCGTAAGGATAAACGGTGACCTGCTACAGGATTTGAATTGTTCAAAAATACCCATAGTTACGGGCCAGAACACAGATGGCAGCCCGCGCATGCAGCGCCTGCCTTGGCCGTACTACCCATTTTTATCATCCCCCAACAACAACCCGATAACAAAAAACTTGGAAAGGGTATTGCCTATCTTCCCTTCAAGCATCGATACGGTAAGGGCTTATGGGATAGAAAAAACAATACTGTTGGCATCTGACACCAACAGCCGTATATTGAACTCCCCTGCCATGGTTAGCCTTAACAGCGTGGCAGACGACCCCAGTTTTCAAACATTTAATAAAAGCCACCTACCGGTTGCCGTTTTGCTGGAAGGCAAATTCACCTCCCTGTTTGCCAACAGGCTTACCAAGCAGGTGCAAGATTCTGTGGCAAAGGCTTCGGGCGAGTTATTTTCGGGGTCGGCCCAAAAACCTACCAAGCAAATAGTGGTATCGGATGCTGATGTAGTAACCAATTCGGTTAGCCCAACCACCGGCCCCCTGCCCATGGGCGAGTTGCCTTTGGAGAATTACCGCTTTGCCAACCGCGAGTTTTTTTTAAACAGCATTGACTATTTGGTAAACGGCAGCGGCATATTTGAGCTGCGGAACAAAGACTTTACGTTGCGCTTATTGGATAAGAAAAAAGTAGAGGCGCAAAAAACAACCTGGCAGTTTATAAACATTGCAGTGCCTGTGTTACTGATAATTTTGTTTGGCTTGGTGTACCAGTGGAACCGGAAGCGGAAGTTTGCGGTGTAGCCATATTAAGCACAGGCGTAAAACGGGCAGCACCAGTACGTGAGGGGAGCATGCCATTTAAAAAAGCGTGGTTTATTGCAAAAACGCAAAAGACTAATACACATTAAATTGGTAGGCAGCACTGGATAAAGATATTACAACAATTGAAAATTGGTGAGAGACACTAGGTTCATTAATAGTCCAAAAAGTAAAATTTGCCTTACACCATTCAACATATAGCCGATATATTGCAAGCCAATACAACACTTGCGCAGCCAAGTGCTGTTATTGAGCAACTCGTTACTGACAGCCGCCGCATGGTGTTTCCCGCCACATCTTTGTTTGTTGCACTGCATACCAAAAGGCGCAACGGCCACGATTTTGTGCAGGAAGTGTACAATAGGGGTGTTAGAAGTTTTATGGTTGAATTAGCATTTGATGCATCGGGCTTTGCAGATGCCAACTTTGTTTATGTGCCAAATACCTTGGTTGCGCTGCAACAATTGGCTGCCTGCCACCGCGCCCAATTTACCTACCCCGTAATTGGCATTACCGGCAGCAACGGTAAAACAATAGTAAAGGAGTGGCTGTACCTGCTATTGCAGAACGACTACAATATTGTACGCAGCCCACGTAGTTACAACAGCCAAACCGGCGTGCCATTAAGCGTTTGGGAGATGAAGGAAGATAACACCCTGGGTATTTTTGAGGCGGGCATATCCGAGCCAGGCGAAATGGAAGCCTTGGAAAAAATTATCCAGCCAACTATTGGTGTTCTAACTAATATTGGCGAGGCACATAATGAGGGTTTTGCCAATAATGCGGATAAGTTTGCCGAAAAAACAAAGCTGTTTACCCATTGTGGCGTTATTGTTGGCCGGCAAACAGATTTTTCCAGCTACACCCCTGCCGCAGGGCATTTGGCCAAAGGGGCAGTATTGGTAACTTGGGGGCCATCACCCAATAATGCATTTGTGGTTCAGTCAATCCAGCAAGAAAAGAATACTTGCCGCGTGTCATTCACTTGGCAGAGCAACGAATATTCATATACCATACCTTTTACAGATGGGGCTTCAATAGAAAACGCTATTACCTGTTTTTGCGTTTGTCTGCTGTTAGGGGTAGATGCCCAGGTAATTGCAAACCGTATTTTGGGCTTACAGGCAGTTGACATGCGTTTACAACTGGTGCAGGGTATCAATAACTGCTCGGTGATAAACGACAGTTACAGTTTTGATGTTACATCTTTCTCCATCGCGCTAGATTTTTTGCAGCAACAACAGCAGCATAACCAACAAACAGTCATCATATCCGACCTACCAAACACCAACAACCAAGCAGTATATGCCCGCATTGGCAGCATGCTGCAGGCGAAACATATACACCGGGTTATTACCATAGGCCCCCATTGGGGTGAATACCAACTAATATTACGAAACAACATAGCGGTAACGCAGCATTATGCGGACACTGACGAGTTTTTGCGGCAATTTTCTGACACGCATTTTAAAGATGAGGCCATATTGCTTAAAGGTGCAAGGGTTTTTGGTTTTGAAAAAATTGCCAGCCTGCTGCAACGCAAAGTACACCAAACCGTAATGGAGATAAACCTTACAGCTATGGCACATAACCTAAAGCAATACCAGCGGCAACTAAGGCCCGGTGTAAAGTTGATGGGCATGGTTAAAGCGTTTGGCTACGGCAGCGGCGGCGCAGAGGTGGCGGCATTGCTGCAGTTTTATAATGTTGACTATTTGGCCGTGGCCTATGCCGATGAAGGGGTTGAGCTACGCAAAGCAGGCATACGCCTGCCCGTTATGGTGATGAATGTGGATACAGCGGCTTTTGAGGCGTTGGTGCAATACGACTTGGAGCCTGAGTTGTTCTCGTTTGGCCTGCTAAACGCCTTCTTGGGTTTTTTGAAAAAAGAGGGCATACAGCAATACCCTGTGCATATAAAGGTTGACACCGGCATGCACCGTTTAGGTTTTGAGGCCAACGACATGGGGGCATTAACAGCACTATTGGCTAACAACAGACAATTGGCTGTACGAACCATTTTTAGCCACTTGGCCGCCAGCGAGGACCCAGCCGAAGACGCTTTTACCCAACAGCAGGCCGCTACATTTGTAAGTTGTTGCAACCAGATTGAAGCGGCCCTCGGGTATACCACTATTAAACACATCTCCAACTCGGCGGCTATTTTACGCAACCACCACCTACAGTTTGACATGGTGCGCTTAGGCATAGGCTTGCATGGGGTTGACAGCGCAATACAGCACCCTGCATTGGCAGAGCAGCTGCATACGGTGGCATCACTAAAAACAACCATCGCCCAATTGAGGAAGGTAAAAGCCGGTGACACGGTTGGGTATAACAGGCGGGGCAGGGTAAGCACAGACTCCCAAATAGCCACCATACGCATTGGGTATGCCGACGGTTTTGACAGGCGGCTGGGTAACGGGGTGGGCAAGGTTTTTATAAATGGTGTTAACGCACCGGTTATTGGCAGCGTGGCCATGGATATGGCCATGGTTGATGTTAGCCATGTGCCAGCCGTGGCAGAAGGGGATGTGGTGGAGATTTTTGGCACCAATATTACGGTGCAACAATTGGCCGCCTGGTGCGGCACCATTGCGTATGAAATATTAACCGGCATCAGCCAACGGGTAAAAAGGGTGTATGTAGAGGAATAAGGCGGCGTTGGTTAAAGCAAGCCCAAGGACCAATAAAAAGTACATCCCGCACTGGAACCTCAACCCACAACAAGAATACAGAAGGCGTGGATAGCCTTGCTTACCTTTTAAGCCCCATACTTTCACACATTGCAACTGCCAATTTCAGCTATATTTGCCGCAAATTTTTTGATGTGAAGGGAAAGCATGTTGTACTATTGATATTACTGGTATTACTGGCAGACCAATGCCTTAAGGTTTATATAAAAACACATTATTATATGCAGGAGGAGCACGAGATGCTTGGCCACTGGTTTAGGCTGCATTTTGTGGAAAACCCCGGAATGGCTTGGGGTTGGGAGTTTGGTGGCGGTTTTGGTAAAATAATTTTATCTCTGTTTAGGATGGTGGCCGTTATTTTAGGCACGTTTTATTTACGTAACATCATTCTTAAAAAATATCACCGCGGCTTTATTATATGCGCGGCGTTGATTTATGTAGGTGCGTTGGGCAACTTGGTAGACAGTATGTTTTATGGCATTATTTTTAGCGAAAACGGCCCGGCCAAACTGTTTCCGGCGGGGGGTGGCTACAGCTCGTTTCTGCATGGCAAAGTGGTGGATATGCTGTACTTCCCCATTATACAAACCAAGTACCCGTCTTGGTTCCCTATTGCGAGCTGGCGCGGCGAAGAGTTTGAGTTTTTTAGCCCCGTGTTTAACATTGCCGATGCATCTATTTCAGTGGGCGTTATTGCGTTGCTGCTTTTTCAGAAGCGGATATTTCCACAAAAAGAGGAATTGGTTGACACAGCCAAAACAGCAGGGACAGAGCAAATTGACGAAGCCAATGCACCAAATACCGTGGCTTAATGGGTTATTTTTTTAGAGGCTACGCTGCCCAAAGCCTCAATTTGGGGTAAATTTCTCAGCAATAATTGTAGTGCAAATGCAGTTTATTTAGCTACAAACAATTTGGCAGCCATGGCATCATCATGCTTATAAATATCCTTGCGAAAGTTCAGTACCCCTTGGCTGTCAACCCAGGCGGTAAAGTAGCCAATAAACACAGGTACAGTTTTATTTAAGGTTACCCAAATTTCCTTTGGGCTGTGCATTAATGAGTCAATGTTATGCGGGGAGTATTTAACGGTATCGCTTCGTAAAAGATACTCGGCAAATTTTTTAGGCTCACCAATACGTATGCAGCCGTGGCTAAAACTGCGGCTGGCTTCAGTAAACAAATTGCGGTTTGGTGTGTCGTGCAGGTAAATATTATAGTTGTTTGGAAACAAAAATTTTACCAAACCCAGCGAATTTTTTTCTCCGGGTTTTTGCCGTACCTCGGGCAGCCCACCGCTGTGGCCGGTAATTTCCATATTGTTTCTGGCCAAGTAGTTAGGGTTCTTTTTTATACCCGGCAACACCTCTTTTTGTACAATACTGGGGGGTACGTTCCAGTAAGGGGCAAAAACAACGTACTTTAGGTTACCGTTAAAAATTACCGTGTTGTTTGCGGCGGTACCAACAATAACATTCATGGTAAAGCTAACTTTTGCGCTGTCGTACACATACAGTTTGTATTCCGGTATGTTTACAAACACATAATTGCTCTCGGTATCGGCGGGCATCCAACGTAACCGTTCCAAATTAACCAATAGTTGCTGTACCCTAGTGGCGATGGGTACATTTAGTTCATCCACCATTTTGCCGCCTATTACACCGTCGGCCCCAAGCCCCATACGTTGCTGAAAGGATTTTACACCCGGCAGCAGCGCACTGTCGTATATGTTGGTACTGTCGTTAAAAGACAAGTCGCCCAAGTTAAAAAGACGTTGTTTTATCGCAGCTATAATTGTATCCCTGGTGCCCAGGCGCAGTAGTTTGGCAGGGCGGGGTATACTGTCCCACCCTCCTTTTTTTTGCAATTCTGAATATTTGGGTAAAAACGCCTCCAGTTTTTTGTATTGGGAGTTCAGCGGCACAAATTGGTCGGTTTCCGTTGCCTTTGTTTGTATCACCGAATCAAGCAGGGCCGTAAGGTTAACTTTTTTACGCGGTATAAACCAGCCCAGCCGCACAATATCGCTGTCGGTGCCCTTGTAAACTTTGGCTGCATAGGCAAAAAACTGCCCCGTTAAAAAAAGTTCCGTTTCAGGTATACTGTCGCGGTATTTGAGGCTGTCAGGCCCTGTTATGCCATTGTAAAGGCGGTACAGCTTGGCATTGTAAAGGCTACTGTCTGCAAGGCCAAGAATTGTGTTATTTAGCAAGTTTAAAAAATTATGGGCCTGCTCGGCGGGACCAGACGTGTCGAACCAGGCATATTCGTAGTTGCGTTGTTTGTAAAAGTCAAAATATTGGCTTCGGTAAGGCTTAAAGGTGTCGTTGCTGCTAATAAACCCTTCTAACGTTGCACTGTCAAGAAACAGATTGTTAAACGATGTTTGGTGGGTAATGGTAACATCTTGCACAATTTCCTTTTTCTTCTTGTTCAAAATGCTATTGCAACCCGTTAATAATACTACAGTGGTGGTTAATATACTAGCACAAATAAATAGCTTCCTCATAGTGTTTGCGGCTTTACCGCCGTGAATATACCACTAGATTCATTAATTGGCCAGTAAAGTTGCCGCAACAATGCCTGCGGTTTCGGTACGCAGCCTGGTGTTGCCAAGGGTTACCGGCACAAAGCCCAATGTAGTTGCCCGGGTAATTTCATCGCTGGTAAAATCGCCCTCTGGGCCAATAAGAATTATGGTGTCGGTGCCTGCTTTTACCTCCAAAATGGTTTTTTTGGCCCCCGGTTCACAATGGGCAATCAGTTTTTGGCTGTGGTGGTGGTTTTGCAGCATTTTGTCAAACAATACAGGCTCATGCAGTTGCGGCAGCCAAGCCTGCCTGCTTTGCAGCATGGCGGCTACAACAATGCTGTGCATACGGTCGTGCCTAAAATGCTGTTTTTCGGTGCGGTTGCTTATCAGGGGTATAATTTCGCTAACGCCAATTTCAACCGCCTTTTCTAAAAACCATTCAAACCGGCTGGCGTTTTTTAGCAGCGACATGGCGATGGCAATATGGTTTTGCAATTTGGGCAGTTTCTCCTCCCCCAGTATTTTTACGGTTGTGCTGCGTTTGTCGGGTTTTAAAATGGCTGCTGTGTATATCGTTCCCTTTCCGTCAGCCAACGCCATTTGCTGGCCCGCCTGCATGCGCAGTACCTGCACGCAATGCTTGCTGGTTTCCTCACTTAAGGCGTAGTTGGTGGCAGCGGGCGTGATGGTTTTCTCGAAAAAAATGGGTAATTGCATAAAGTATGGCTGTATGCTTTTGGCGTGTGCTATACGCTGCAAACTTATTAATATTAGGCGGGTTTATATACCTGCACAAATATTTGGTTGCCATTTGGCGCGTTTTACCGGCAAGGCAATATGGACGGTGTTTATTTTTGCGTTCAGCCACACCTGCAGCTTTTCGGATAGTTACAGCCTTAGCATTTTAGCCAACACCGCACTGCTGCCAAAGGTAACCAGCAATATGCTTAGCGAGCTGCTGGGCATTAATATTGCGGTAATAAGCGGGTGCAGGTTGCCCTGTACAGCAAAGTACAATCCAATAACATTGTATAGTATAGACAGTACGAAGCTGGCCATAACGATGCGCCTGTTGGCTTTACAAAACCTTATAAAGTTGTAAAGCAATGGCAATTGGCTAGCCTCAATAATAGCATCTGACGAGGGGGTAAAACTGTTGCTGTTATCGGCCACGGCAATACCGGCATCGCTTTGTTTAAGGGCAAAAGCATCGTTAAGCCCATCACCCACCATCATTACTTTGTGGCCTTTTTGTTGTAATTTTTTTACATAGGCAAGCTTATCTTCGGGTTTTTGAAAAAATAGCAGGGTGGCACTCTCGCCCAACAAGCTGCGCAGTTTTGCCTTTTCAATATCAGTGTCCCCGGTAAGCACGCTAAGGTTATAACGCCCTTTAAGCATGGCCAAAGGCTTGTTTATGTCCTTTCTGTATTGGTTTGAAAAGCTGAAACACCCCAGCAGCAAGCCGTTCTGCGCAACGTATACGGATGTGCCTTGATCCTGCGTACTGGTTTTATTGCCTGTAACAAACTGTTTTGAACCCAAGGTAAAGTACTGCCCTTGCGCGTAGCCCGCAATGCCCTGGCCCGCTGTTTCGGTAAAGCCTTCAACTGGCAGGCCTGCATTGGTGCCAAGCTTTTTGCCAAGGGCTTTGCTTAGCGGGTGGTACGACTGCGAGGCCACCGCGGCGATGCATGTTTTTTGAAAGCTGGTAAGCTCAGTACCGGTATAGCCAATTTGCCCGCCGTATGCCGAGGTAAGTGTACCCGTTTTGTCGAACACCACATAATCAACAGCTGCAATGTTCTCAATTACTTGGGCGTTACGCAGATAAAGTTTGTTTTTACTCAATATGCGTAAAATGTTGCCGTTGGTAAACGAGTTTGAGAGCAGCAGCGCACAGGGGCAGGCGATAATCATGATGGATGTAACAGCGTTCCAAAGCCTGGCAGTGTCGTGTTGCCACCAATATAACCCGGTAAGCAGTGTTATTGCCAAAACAATATAAGTAAACCAGCGGCTAAGCAAGTGTACGAACGATGCGTCGGTTTTTTCGGCCGCTTTGCCGTCTTCTTTTGCCCACAGGCCGGTTAAATAGCTTTGGGATATTTCCTTAAGCGTTAGTATTTCAATGTTGCCCCCAGTTTGTTTGCCACCCGCGTATACAATCTCGCCCATTTCCTTTAGTACGGGCAGGCTTTCTCCGGTAACAAAACTATAATCTATCCAAGCCTTGCCGCGGGTTAAAATGCCGTCGGTGGGTATTATTTCCTCATTGTGAATCAGCAAGGTGTCTCCCACTTTTATGTCTGGCAGGGCAACGGGCACCTCGCCGCCTTCTTTTAATACCGTTACCGCTATGGGGAAATATGACGTATAGTCACGCGAAAAAGAAAGTTGCCGGTATGTTCTATTTTGCAACACCCTGCCCGCCAGCATAAAAAACACGATGCCGGTCATGGAATCAAAATAGCCAGAACCTGTGCCAGAAAAATATTCGTACAAGCTTCTGCCAAACGTTACCCAAATAGCCAGCACAATGGGTGCATCAATGTTCAGAAATTTATGGCGTAACCCCTTATAGGCCGATTGGTAAAAGGTTTGTGCGCTGTAAAAAAACACCGGCAGCGATAAAATTAAACTAAGCGTGCGAAACACCGCTTGCAAACCGTTGTCGTTGGCATTAAGCCCTAGGTATTCAGGAAAGCTGAGCAGCATGATGTTACCGAAGCAAAACCCTGCTATGCCAAGTTTGTACACTATGCCTTTTTCGGTTAGGGGCTTTTTGCCTTTTAAATTATGCAGGCTTATATAGGGCTCGTAACCAATAGCCGTTAACAGTTCGGCCACTTTACGCAGGGTAGTATCCGGTGAAAAATGAATGGTTACTTCCCTTGCCGGAAAATCAACCCGAGACGAAACAATGGCGCCGTTTATTTTGTGCAGGTTTTCCAACAGGTATAAGCAACTGCTGCAATGCATTTGCGGCAAGTAAAAAGTTACAATAGTTACTGTGCCACTGGTAAATGATGCTAACTGCTGCCCAATTTTTTGGTCGTCTAAAAATGCAAACTTATCGGGCCGCGCGGTGGTTCGTTGGGCTAAACCGGGTGTGTTGTTTAGGCCATAGTATTCACAAAGGCCTGTTTTATTTAATAGCTGGTAAACCATTTTACAACCATCGCAGCAAAAGGGCTTACCGTCAAAACTAATTTTAGTGTTGTTGCAATCCTCCCCGCAATGGTAACATGTTGTTGAGGCGGCTGTAGCTGTTGCCATAAAAGAAATTATTGCCAAAAGTACCCGTGCAAGCATTTTTGCAAACTGATGTATGTCAAACATATAACTGATATACGTCAGCCTTTGGCATTAGCAGCGGTAATAATATTGCAATTACCTACTTTTGGATAACCATAACCTACCAACATGCCTAAAATATTAATAGTTGACGACCACGAGGACATAAGGGAAAACATTGCCGAAATTTTGATGCTTGCCGGCTATGAAAGCATTACGGCCGAAAATGGACGCCGTGGCGTAGAACTGGCCACCAAAGAAAAACCGGACCTTATTATTTGCGACATAATGATGCCTGAGTTGGATGGCTACGGCGTATTGCATTTATTGCGAAAAAACGAGGACACCGCCTTTACCCCTTTCATATTCCTCTCGGCCAAAACCGAAAGGTCCGACTTACGGAAGGGGATGGATATGGGCGCGGATGACTATATTACCAAGCCTTTTGACGATATTGAGCTGCTAAATGCTGTAGAAACCAGGCTGAAAAAATTCAGCATCCTGCAAGCGAAATATTCGGCCGACGACAAGGGCGCAAGCGATTTGATTAAAAAGCTAAACGGCAGCGGGTTATTGGATATGCAATTAAGCAAGTACGACACAGACAACTTCTCAAAAAAGCAAGTGTTGTACGCAGAAGGCAAGCGGCCTAAATACTTGTACTTACTGCAAAGCGGCAAGATTAAAACCTTTCGTATACACGAAGACGGCAAGGAATATATTACCAACCTATACACCAAGGACGACTTTATAGGCTACCTGCCGCTATTGGAAAATAAGATGTACGATGAAACGGCAGAAGTGCTGGAGGAGGCCGAGGTGCTAATGATACCCAAAGACGATTTTTTGGAAGCAATATACCACGACATGAACATTGCCAGCAAGTTTATAAAACTGATAGCCCAAAATGTTCAAGATAAAGAAGAACGTTTGATGCAACTGGCCTATGGCTCGTTACGCAAAAGGGTAGCCAAAGCATTAATTGATATTCATGCTAAATTTAACAATGCGCATAATGCCATTAATATTTCGCGGGAGGACATTGCACAATACGTTGGTACCGCTACAGAGTCATTAATACGCACCCTGAGTGATTTTAAAGCAGAAAAATTGATTGAAACGGTAGAAGGAAAAATACGCATTACAAACTTACCAAAGCTTCAAAACTTATTATACTAAAAGGCATTCGCCTTGGTTTTTGGGGGCAGGGTACAATGGGGCTTATTATTTAACGGCTGATATTTCCCTGCCATGTTCGTTTTGTTGGGCAAGCGACCAATTGCCTGTCATGCTCGCTTCCATCCAAATGTTGCCGCTTTTGCGCAATACCTGAACGTTTATACCAAAACGGTTTCTAAAAATATCCTCCACTTCCGTTACGGTGGTAGCGTCTGACAAATCGACCATGCCTGCGGGCAGGTTACTGTTGAGGTCGCCAAATTTTAACAACGACCTGGTAATTAAACCTTTGTGTAGGGTTTTTGGGGTTGCTGAAAGCTTGCCCTTAGGCAAAAAATTAAGCCTTAGGTAGGGAAAAAACTCGCTAAAATCTTTCTGTACCTCCTCAATTAAACCATTTTTCGAAATTGATATCTCCATATTCGCTATCATCATAACACAAGGGATTAATTGTTACAAAACTATTCCCACGCTGTAACAAACTAAATGACTTTCATTGAAAATAAACCTGATTAAAATCAGCCTAAAAATATTTAATTATTTTGCATGTGTTGTAGCTGATAAAAATCATGTGTTGCATTGACAATGCACAATAAGGCACTTAGCCTGGCTTGCTAATTTTGGCCTATATGACTACTATTGCTGAACTTACAGAAAAGTATAATAGGCAGGTTGCGCGGTATACGAGTTACCCCACAGTGCCTTATTGGTACAATTTAAGCGACACAACCCAATGGGAACAAAGGTTTAAAACAAACTTTAGGCAGCATAACAGCGGCGAAGGCATTAGCCTGTATTTACATTTACCCTTTTGCGAATCGTTGTGTACTTACTGCGCCTGCAATAAAAGAATTACCACAAACCATTGTGTGGAGGATGAATATATAAAGGCCATACTAAAAGAATGGGCATTGTATTGCAGCCTTATGGATGAAAAGCCTGTTATACGGGAGCTGCATTTAGGCGGCGGCACGCCTACATTTTTTTCGCCCGAAAATCTTGAAAAGCTGCTCACCCAAATTTACAAAGGCAGTGTATTGCACCCTAACAAAGAATTTAGCATAGAAGGCCACCCAAACAACACCACCAAACAACACCTTGAAACATTATACCGGCTTGGGTTTACACGGATTAGCTATGGCGTGCAGGACAATGACCCGATTGTGCAACGGGCGATAAACCGCATACAGCCCATTGAAAATGTTCGCAAGGCCACCGATATTGCCAGAGAGGTTGGTTTTAAATCAGTAAACTTCGATTTAATTTATGGACTGCCGTTCCAAACCCTAGAAGGGGAGGAAAAAACGATAAAAGAGGTTATTGCCCTGCAACCAGACCGTATAGCCTTTTACAGTTATGCCCATGTGCCTTGGAAACAAAAGGCGCAACGTTTATTTGATGAAACAAATTTGCCACCCGCCCATACAAAACTACAGCTATACCTGTTAGGCAAACAACTGCTGTTGGATGCAGGCTACACCGATATTGGTATGGACCATTTTGCCCTACCCAGTGACGACCTTTACCTGCAATGGATGCAAAATAAGCTGCACCGTAATTTTATGGGGTACACTACCACCCACACCAAAATGTTGGTGGGCTTGGGAGTAAGTGCCATAAGCGACACGGGCGATGCTTTTGCGCAAAACCACAAGGAGCTGGAGAACTACTACCGCAGCATTGAGCAAGGTATATTGCCCATTACAAAAGGATACTTTTTGGACGAAACTGATAAAACATTTAAGCAATATATTCTGGATATTATTTGCAAAGGGCGTACCGAATTGCTGCCAGGCTACATTGACTTTTTGAATGAATATACGATACCACGGCTTAGGGAAATGGAAGCTGACGGGCTGCTGGTTTTTGAAAATAATATAGTTACTGTAACCAAAACAGGTAGGCAGTTTGTACGCAATATTTGCCAGGCATTTGATATGGTTGCGTATGCCGAGGAGAATAGCCAAACTAAAAAATCATTTAGCTACGCAGTATAATAGCGTGTATGCCAAATATAAATTGCCCCCACCTGGTAAAACAGTGGGGGCAGTTTATTTACAATCCAATTTTGTCTGGTATTTTACAAATCTCTCTGCTTATGGCAAAGCTAACAGTAAGTCTTCAATGCCTGCAAGCTCGCAGTTTTTGGTTTTCCATCGCGCCTTTGTTTCTAATTCATACCGTTCTCAAAACGACCTGTTTTCTCGTTTATCAAAATACGGTAAACTACTCCTTTAATTAGGTCGTAGTCACTAGGCGGAAAGGGCCAATGTGGAGATAGCTCAACTGTTTTGCTGGTGATAAATGGCAGCGGGCGGCTAAACAATATTTTTAATGCGTTGTCCCGATCGTTTTTGTTGGTTAGTTCTTCAAAAGTACCCCAGCAGATAACGCTTTTCCAATTAGCCATATCATGCAAGTGGTCAACCTCAAAGCAAACATTGGGGTTTTGGCGCATAATATTCAATTTCATACCTTCTTCACTATGCCCGTATACGTATTTCCCATCAAAGGCATAGCTTAATGGCACAACATAGGTTTTACCGTTTGCATGGCAGCCCAAATGCCCAATCGACTGATGGTGTATAAAAGCGTCAATATCCTCATTACTTAAATGACCAAACATGGTTATTCATTTTTGTAAATGTACCAACGCAACAAACTGCTTATAATGACCTTCGTCAACATGTTCAATGACAATCGTCACTATTATACAGGTTGCCCTTAGGTTGACTACAATCACGGCAAATATTGACGTTCATCACGTATTGTACAGTAGGCATGAGCAAATTTTGTACCTATCTGTTCACATAATTTTTAAAGAATTGGCCGGCGATTTTTTTGCGTATGTATGCTGCCATTATTTTTTTAAACAACGGTAGTAAAAAAATTACTGGCTTTAATATTAGGGCGCAGGAATATAGGTGCCGTGACAAGGCAAAAAAATTGTTTAGTACCAATTTCAGGTAGTTACTTACAGATAATAGTTTTTGATAAGCAAGGCAGTTAAGTTGTTTTTTATTAAGGCGGGTAATTTTGGGGGCTACCTTTTTCTATTTTAATTGAATTTTTTGTGCGGCCCTTGCTTGCCAGTTGTTTTTGATAACCGATAGCCGCCTTTAATTTTTTTATAGGAATTAGCACTTAGGTCGCACTTCGTTTTTGAATATTTTCTAAACGTATAGGCGGGGCTTGCATCATACGTTCAATTAGTGCATTAAAAGTACCCGCCATTGCATTTCTCCTGTTGAACCTGAAGTGGTATTC
>CAIRZB010000109.1 GCA_903882935.1 uncultured Parafilimonas sp.
ATAGGTAAACTTTATTTGCCCAAAAACGAGCTGTTAAAAGCTAAGGGTAAAAGCCAAGACACAGACGGAATAACATAAACCTTGCCTGATAGCCCCGCTAAAATAAGACGCAAAGGCTGTTTTGCATTGGCCTCCCGTTCTGTCAGGCTTTGCCGGCAGATGCCGCAAGGTGAAATGGGGCTTGTACTGCCACCCAGTAAATTGTTATAGGAAACTGCCATTGTAATTACATTAACACGCGGGTACAAGGCAGCCGCAGCCGACAGCAAAACCCTTTCAGCACAAATACCTGCTGGAAAACTTGCATTCTCTTGGTTGCTGCCCGTAATTAATTGTCCATTTGCCAGCATAGCAGCAGCACCCACCAAAAAATTAGAGTAAGGCGCATAGGCATCGCCAGTAGCCCTGCGGGCCGCCGCTAACAAAACAGCATCGGCCCTGGGCAGCTCGCCTTCGCCTTCATAAACATCGTATGTAAACTGAAAATTCTCTCTTTTCACGGCTTGCTGTTATTACTTAAAGGCTCAATTACCCGCCATCACCCTACTGTTAAAAGCTTTAATTAGTTGAAGTAGGTTGTTTACATTATTTAAAGGCAGTGTTTCTGCCCGGTCAAAAACATCATGGTAAGCTTTGATGCCTCCTAGCGTATAAAAGAAAAAAGCTGGCACTCCCTTTTCTGTAAAAAAATAATGGTCGCTATTGGCTGCCTTGCCCCTGGCATTAACTGCGGCCAAATAATGCTGGCTGGCATTAATTTCCTGCATCCATCTAAACTCGTTAGTAAACTCGGTGGCGTTTACCACTGTTATGCCTTCGTCCCCTGTACCCTCTAGGTCGAGATTTAGCAAAAACCTGATTTTGTTGAGTGGAACAAGCGGATGCCCAGTGAAATATTTTGAACCCAACAACCCGGCTTCTTCCCCGCCAAAAGAAATAAACCCAATGGAGTATGGTTGTGGGTGTGAGGCATACCAACGGGCAAGGCTTAGCAATAACGCTGTGCCGCTGGCATTATCGTTAGCACCGGGAAAATAAACATTGCTTCCCAGCCCGCCAAGGTGGTCGTAATGTGCAGTGATATAAATAAACGAGTCTGGCACCAACGTACCCTTTACGTACCCACAAATATTTGCTGCCTTAAACTTTTTTACAAACTCATTTTCAATATTGGCTGTAAAATTGGCAGGCAATGCTTTAAAACGGGTGCCATCTAAAATTATGGCAGTGTAATCCTGTACCTGCATTGCAACATCGGCAGTAAGCTTTTGGGCAAGGGTAATTATAACACGGTTAATGGGGTCAACAAAATGAACACTGTCTTGTTGTTTAAGCGCACCGTTGGCTTTAATGCCCCTGCTGCCTGGCTCAACAATAAAATCTTTGCCGGGTTCAAGCGTAATGCCGTTAACAGCCACTTCCATTTTACCAGGAAATGTGTTGACAGGGTAGGTGAAATTTTGGGTGAAACTTTTACCATCCAATGGCAAAAGCCCATCCTGCGCAAAGGTGGCACTTATAAATTCCGCCGCTTTACGCATACCGTCATTCGTATAGCCCCTGCCCCAAAAATAGGGGGCTGTTAAGGTATCTACCATATGGCGGATATACAAGGAATCTTGGGCACTGGCGGAGAAAACAGCCGAGAATGTTACCAGCACTAATGCGAATACTGTTTTCATCGATAAGCTTATTTTACGGTTAACAACCCGCTGTTACCATCGTTTTCAACGCCCGCCCAATCAAAATACTACTTAATACCTTGGAAAAGCCTGCCCCAGCGCGGTCCTTTGCTCCAGCTAAACCAAATGAAAGACGCTTTACCAACAATATGGGTTTCAGGCACCATGCCCCAAAAACGGCTGTCTTGGCTACGGTGGCGGTTGTCGCCCATCATCCAATAATAGTTGTATTTTGTAACAAAGGTGTTGGTCTCCTTACCATTAATAATAAACTTGCCGTTCGGCTCTTCTTCCAAGGTGTTGCCCTCGTAGTTTTTAACCAAGCGGCGGTATATGGCAATGTTAGCTGGGGTTAAAGTAATTGTTTCGCCCCTTTTTGGTATGTGCAATTTACCATAATTATCAGGTGTCCAAGGGTAGTTTGCCTGGTCAAAAGGAAATACCCCCCTATCATCCAAGTCATTTGCCACAACACTTTTAACATTGGGCTGCCTCTGCGCAATGGCGGCCGCACTGGCTGTCATATTAATTAAATAAGTAACGCTGTCAACCACAAAAAGGTCTTGCTCTTCTTCAGGCTTGTTCCCGTCTATATTTAGGGAGTCACTAATAAATTCGGGGGTAAACGCGGTGCCGTTCGTCTTTACCAGATAATCTGTTTGTGAAAAAGGTGGCACATAAGCAGGCTTGTCGTTTACATATAATTGTCCTTTTATCACTTGTATATCATCACCGGGAGCACCTGTGCAGCGCTTAATATAGTTGTCTGTTTTATCCAATGGGTGTACAACTATATCTGGGTGTTCTGCAAGCAACGCATCACGGTCGCCTCGGTAATTTTTACGCAAAACATCATAGTACATATTTAGGCTTCCAAAACCGGGCTCATTTATAATGGTGTCGCCAGCAGGTACGTTAAATACCACCACGTCGTTACGTTTTACCTCGGTAAAGCCAGGCAGCCTTTTATACGGAAGTTGTAACCACTTAAGGTAGCTGGGCCTGGTTTCGCTAAAAGGCATAACATTGTGTACAAACGGAAAACTTAAGGGCGTTACTGGCAGCCTTGGGCCATAGCTCATTTTGTTCACAAACAAAAAGTCGTTTACCAACAACGTTTTCTCCATACTGCCGGAGGGTATTACGTAGGCCTCAAATACAAAAGTGCGTATAATGGTAGCAGCAACAATGGCAAACACTGCGGCATCCGCCCATTCGCGGTTAGGTGTTTTCTTATATTTCTTAACACTTTCCGGCCCCTGCCATTTCACTTTTTTATCAAACCCCAAATATGGCAGGTACAAAAAAGGTATAAAAACCACTGCTGTGTGTGCCAAAAAGCTGGTTTTTCCAAAATGCATACTGTACACAATGGTTATCCAAATAGTAATAAACTGCCCCACAATGGGTATAAATTGCAGCCAAAACCACAGCCGTTTAATACCACAGGCCTCCACCATAACCCAAGTGTTGTAAAACGGCACAAACGCCTTGTTGCCGTCGGCACCCATTTTTTTAAACATGCCATAAATACCGATGTGCCAACCCACCGTGCCTAATATAAAAATAATCCAGCCCATAGATGTTTTTTAAAGTGAGCAAAAATAACATTATAAACCACCCCGCAAATTAAGCCAGTGAAAAGTTTTGATAAAAGGGGCGGAAAACGCATTTGGCCCAAATAGTTAATGCAAAAACTAGTAGGGCATTGCGTTTGCCAGGGCGTAATAAATGATTACTAACGTTTAACCAAGCAGTAAAACCTGCGCCCCAACCACAAAAAATAGTTAGCTATGCAACTAACAAATGTTAGCCTATTGCTTATTTTTGTATCTACAACTTTACTACTATGGATTTTAACTTGCATGAAGAACAACGGATGATACAAAAAGCAGCCAGCGACTTTGCGCAGCAGGAATGCTTGCCAGGCGTTATTGAAAGGGACGAAAAAATGCTTTTTCCGCGACAGCAGGTGCTTAAGCTTGCACAGTTGGGTTTTATGGGCATGATGGTACACCCTAACTACGGCGGTGCCGGCATGGATACGATAAGCTACGTTTTGGCCATGGAAGAAATTAGTAAAATTGACGCCAGCACCAGCGTTTGCATGAGTGTTAACAACAGCCTGGTTTGTTGGGGTTTGGAGGCCTACGGAAGCGAACAACAAAAACAACAATATTTAACCCCGTTGGCCCAGGGCCAAAAAAATGGCGATCTGTATATCGGCGCTTTTTTGTTAAGCGAACCGGAGGCTGGCAGCGATGCAACAAGCCAGCAAACTACTGCCAAGGACATGGGCGACTATTACCTGCTTAACGGCACAAAAAACTGGATAACCAACGGAAGCAGTGCCAGTGTGTACCTAGTAATGGCGCAAACTGATGCTGCTAAAGGCAGCCATGGCATAAACGCTTTTATTGTAGAAAAAAATTGGCCGGGCATAACAGTTGGTGCAAAAGAAAACAAATTGGGCATTAGGGCCAGCGACACCCACAGCATAATGTTTGCCGATGTAAGGGTACCTAAAGAAAACAGGATTGGCGAAGATGGCTTTGGGTTTAAGTTTGCCATGCACACGCTTGCCGGCGGCCGTATAGGCATTGCCAGCCAGGCATTGGGCATAGCAGGTGGTGCCTACCAACTGGCATTAGCTTACAGCAAACAACGCCGGGCTTTTGGCAAAGAAATTATGCACCACCAGGCCATACAGTTTAAACTGGCCGATATGGCCACAAGGATTGAAGCAGCACGCCTGCTTTGCTTTAAGGCCGCTTACGAAAAAGACAACGGACAAGATTATACCTTAAGCAGCAGCATGGCAAAAGTTTTTGCAAGCGAAACGGCCATGTGGGTAACCACAGAGGCCCTACAAATACACGGCGGCTACGGCTACGTGAAAGAATACCATGTGGAACGCCTGATGAGGGATGCAAAAATAACACAGATATATGAGGGTACCAGCGAGGTGCAGCGTATTGTTATTAGCAGGGCTATTTTAAAATAACCGCCAACAATCCAAAAATTTATTGCACACAACTGTGGTGCAATCTGACGCGCCAAATATTAAAAAAAGCTAAAAAATAGGCACCATTTTTACAAAAAAATAAATTCTACCTTATAATTATTACATTTTTATAGGTAATTTAAGCAAAAACCCGTAAACTTTGATATTCCTTTGTTGTTGTATTTGAATAGTCAATTTAGGCGACATTTACCAGTCCAAAAAACAATGGCAACCCTATAGCGTGCCACTTCATCAACATGAATGATATCTTACTTTCCGGCGCTAAATCAATCATCAGCAATGCCCCCTCAGCCATTGCCCTGTTTGATTTGGAGATGCGCTATTTGGTAGCTTCACCAAAATGGCAGTTGGATTTTGGGCTGGGTAAAGCCGATATTACCGGCAAAGCATTGTACGAACTATACCCCGAGATTAGCAAAGAGTGGAAGGCCCTATTGAAAGCATGCCTGAGCGAAGGAAAAGTATTGGAAAACAAAGCCCACCAGCTTAAAAGGCAAGGGGGTACCGTTAAATTGTTAAGCTGGAGTATTAAGCCATGGGTTGCGGCTAACGACTCAACGGCGGGCCTCATCATTTACTCAGAAGATATTACTGACAAAAAAGAGACAGAAAATAAGTTACAAGAAAGCGAAGATCATTTTAGGCGGGCTTTTGAAAATTCAGCTACGGGCATGTCTATTATCGACATGGAAGGGCATTGGGTTGACGTAAACGAAAAGTTGTGTAAAATACTGGGGTATTCAAAGGCCGAATTGTTAGGCCGCAACTTTAAACCTATCACCCATCCAGAGGACCTTGCCAGCCAGATGGAACTGAAAAATGAAATTCTTTCAGGCCGCCGAAACAGCTACCAGATGGAAAAACGGGTGTACCACAAGCAGGGGCACACCTTTTGGGTATCTATTTCATCATCCCTAATTAGGGATGCACAAAGCAACCCAAAGCACTTTATTTCACAAATTGAAGATATTTCCGCCCGAAAG
Source organism: uncultured Parafilimonas sp. (assembly GCA_903882935.1). Taxonomy (GTDB): domain Bacteria; phylum Bacteroidota; class Bacteroidia; order Chitinophagales; family Chitinophagaceae; genus JABDFW01. The sequence continues at coordinate 5,691 of CAIRZB010000109.1, forward strand.
CAGGCCGAACGGGCACTGCTGGAAGAAAAAAAATTGTTAAGAACGCTTATTGATAACTTACCCCTAAACGTATATATTAAAAACCTTCAGTCGCAAAAAACGTTGGCCAACCGCGCAGAGTACGAGTTTATGGGTGTCCAAAGCGAAGCTGATATTTTAGGCAAAGATGATTTTGAACTATACCCGTACGACTCCGCAAAGGCTTTCGTGGAATCAGACAGGAAAGTATTTGCCTCTGGCACACCATTGCTAAATGTGGAATCGGTTATTAAACGAAATGACGGCAGCGAAAAATGGTTTTTATTAAGTAAAATCCCCCTTAAAAACGAATCTGGTGAAATAAAAGGGCTGTTAGGCATTAGCTACGATATTACCGAGCGTAAAGAATTTGAAAAAGAGTTGTTGGACACCCAAAACCTGTTAAACCAAGCCGAGGTAATTTCAAATACAGGCAGCATTGAAATTAATTTTAAAACTGGTAAGCGCAAATGGAGCGATGAATTCTACAGAATATTAGGCCTGCAACCAGGCAGTATTGAAGCTTCAGCAGAGGCTTTCGTTTCCTTTCTTCATCCTGAGGAGAAAGAAAAGTACCTGCATTGGTTTTATAACAGTGTTGGCAAAAAGAAAAATTCGGCTGACATTGAGACGAGGATTATTCGTGCAGACGGCGAAGTGAGAAACATTTTTGTTTATGGCATAGGAATAATCAGCGACCAAGATGTTCCAGAAAGAATATTTGGCGTAATAAAAGACATTACCCAGAAAAAACAAGCAGAAGAAAAAACGGCACATGCCCAAAACCTTTTGGAAAGGGCTGAAAACATAGCCCATATTGGCAGCGCAGAAGTTGATTTTAAAACCAAAAAAGCTATTTGGTCAAAAGAGCTTTACAAAATTTTAGGGGCCGAGCCTGGCAACGACGATTTGAAGTTTGGGGTGATAGACAAATACCTTCATCCTGATGAGCGTGCCAAATACTGGAACTGGGTTGAACATGGCTTGCAAAAAAAATCCAGGGTAGACCAATTGGAATCGAGGGTAGTAAGAACAGACGGCACAGAACGCGATGTGATGATATATGGGTATGTGGAATATGACACATGGGGAATACCAGACAAAATATTTGGGGTTTTTAAAGACATTACAGAGGATAAGAAAATACTGAGGGAGCTACAAACGAGCAAGCAGGTTTACCAATCACTTTTTTATAAAAACCCTGCAGCAGTATTTTCAGTTGCACTTGATGGCCATTTTACCAGCGCAAACCAAGCTTTTATCGATAATACGGCATTCGATATTGACAGCCTTTTACAAAAGAACTTCACCGCTATTATTCACCCAATGGAGGCTTCTAAAGTTCAAGCACATTTCTCAGATGCAAAAAATGGCCTAACACGCCAGTTTGAAACAAACGTAATTACGGGCAAGGGGCGCACATTGTTGGTTTCCGTTATTCTTATACCGATTGTTGTTGACGATATAATTACTGGTGTATATGGCATTGCCAATGATATAAGCGAAGTAAAAAGACAAGAAGCCATAGATAAACTGGAAAGGGAAATTTGGGAATATTACAACAATAAGCGTAACAATATTGAAGAAATCATTTTAATGTTGTTGAATGGGTTGGAAAAAATCCACCCAGACATGCTTTGTTCAGTGTTAAAATACCGCGATGGCAAGCTCTATAACTGGGCATCGGCCAGCGTTCCGAAAGGTTATATTGATGCCATTGATGGTTTTAGTGCTAGCATGGGTGTTGGCAGTTGCGGAACGGCAGCATTTTTAAGGGAAAAAGTTATTGTAACGGATATTGCAAATGACCCCTTGTGGAAAAATTCAAAGGATTTGGCCGCAAGGTTTAATTTAAAAGCATGTTGGTCAAGCCCATTGATAGACTCCAACAAAAACCTTTTGGGTACTTTTGGTATTTACCATACATCCGTTCGGGCAGTAAGTGCAGATGAAGAATTATCCATTGAACGGGCACGAATTATTTTAACCAACATTATTGAAAACAAAAAGGCCGAGGACGAACTAAATATTAAAGAAAAAGCCATCGCATCGTCCATGAGCGGCATCGGGATGACCGATTTGGACGGACGCATCGTTTATGCGAACGATGCCCTTGGAAAAATGTGGGGATACACCAATAAAGATGAATTGATTGGCAAAACACTCGCAGACGTATTTGAAGGTGACGGCACAACAAAAACTGTAGCGGCATTGCATAAATATGGGCTTAAAAAAGGAGAGGCGATTGGCAGAAAAATGGACGGCACTTTGTTTAACGTCGCATTTTCTTCCAACATGATTTATGATGAAAAAGGCCTTCCTGTTCGGATGTTTGGCTCGTACATTGACATTACAGAAAATAAATTAACTGAAAAAGCACTAAAACAAAGCCATGAGCTGCTGGAAAAATTAACCGACCAAGTACCGGCCGCCATCTACCAATTTAGGATAACCGCAGATGGAACGATGTCGTTCGAGTTTGTGAGCAATGGCATAACCAAGGTAATACCTGGTGTTACACCAGGGCAATTGAAAGAAAATGTTCGGCTAGGCTTTTACATGATACACCCCGATGACATTGAACTGTTTAGGCAATCCCTTTTTGCATCAAAAGAATCCCTAACGGAATGGAGCATCCAGTACCGCATAGTTACCCAACAACAAAATATCATTTGGCATAAGGTTACTGCACAGCCTGAAAAGCTCGATGATGGGTCGGTGGTATGGTATGGCTACTTTCAAGATGTTACTTCGCAAAAAAGCCAAGAGCAGGAGCGGGAGCATTTAATACTTGAATTATCCCAGCATAATAAAGACCTGAGGCATTTTTCCTATATCACTTCACACAACCTGCGTGCACCGCTTTCCAATCTTGTAGGCTTGGTTAACCTTATTGATGACATGCAAGTGGAAGACAATACGCTGGCAGAACTGCTGAAGGGTTTTAAAACCTCTACACTTTTACTTAACGACACCGTAAACGACCTTTTAAAGGTGCTTACCGTTAAAGATAACCTTTCCATAAAACAGGAGGATATTGAGCTATCAACGGTTTTCGAAAAAATAGTCAGCCAAATTAAGCTGTTAATTGAAAGCGTTAGACCCGAGATAGTTTTTGACTGTAGTGCATGCCCTGTAGTTACTTTCAACAAAGTGTACATGGAAAGCATATTTCTAAACCTTATCACCAACTCAATCAAATACAGGTCACCAAAAAGATCACTAAAAATAACCATTACAAGCCAGCTAAAGGGCGACAACACACTGCTAATATTTGCTGATAATGGATTGGGCATTGACGCAGAGCGGTACAAAGACAGGATTTTTGGCCTATACCAACGTTTTCACAACCACCCAGACAGCAAAGGTTTTGGCTTGTACATGGTAAAATCGCAAATGGAAGCCTTAGGGGGCAAGGCTGAAATAAAAAGTGCTGAAGACGTAGGCACCCAATTAATACTCACCTTTAAAAATTAACGCGGCTCACTAATCTAGCGCTGAATTAGTGTATTTGGCAAAACAAATTCTTGCAATGCCATGCCGCAATTTTTGTGAAGCCACATACTGTTTTCCGCCGTAAATTTAGCCCCTAAATGGTAGCAAATGGGGTTTGAAGTTGCCTTTCTGAAAGACTTTGCAAAGCGGCTTACATATTACAAGACCTTGGGCGACAATACTTTTGCCCAATTGGCAGAAGAAGACTTCTTTTTCACTGCCTCGCCGCATAGTAACAGCATTGCCATTATAGTACAGCATTTGCACGGCAATATGCTTAGTCGCTTTACCAATTTTTTAACCGAGGATGGCGAAAAAGCCTGGCGAAACAGGGATACCGAGTTTGAAATAACATACACCAGCAAACAAGCTGTACTAAAGGCTTGGGAAGAAGGCTGGCAATGTGTTTTTAGCACCATTGCATCGCTAACCGCCGAAGATCTTACGAAAACTGTTTACATACGTAGCGAGCCTTTACTAGTATACGACGCGCTGCTTAGGCAACTGGCCCATTACCCACACCATGTTGGCCAAATACTTTTTATTGGCAAAATGATAAAAGATGCGAATTGGCAGCCATTGAGTATAGCAAAAGGCAGCAGCCAACAATACAACCAACAATTAGGACATAAAGCATAACATTACCATGAAACCAGCAGCAGTAATATTTGACCTTGACGGAACGTTGATTGACAATAACCGTTACCATATAGAGGCTTGGAAAGTTTTTTTTGAAAAAATAGGCCGACCGTTTAGCATGGAAGAGTATAAAACCAACATGAACGGGCGTATTAACAGAGATATATTCCAATACCTGTTTGGCAAAGAACTTAGTGCGGAAGAAATAACCAGGCTTACTGACGAGAAAGAGGCACTTTACCGAGCATATTATGCGCCGCATATAACAGCTATCCCCGGCCTTACCAACCTATTGGCGCAAATACAAGAGGCTGCAATACCTATGGCCATCGCCACCTCGGGCCTACCGGTGAACATTGCTTTTATGTTTGACCATGTGGCCATTGAGGGCTATTTTGAACAAGTGATTGATGCCACTTACATAACCAACAGCAAACCACACCCGGAGATATTTTTAAAAGCTGCGGCAGCGGTTAAAGCCAACCCCTTAAACTGTGTTGCGTTTGAAGATTCGGTGGCAGGGGTGCGGTCAGCAAAGGCGGCGGGCATGAAGGTTGTAGGCCTTACCACCACACACACTGCAGAAGATTTGCATGAAGCCGATAAGATTATAAAAGACTACACAGAGATTAACGTTACCGACCTTTACGAACTGCTATAAGCATGGACACCTATTTGCTTGATGGCGCACCTGGCAGAACTGCCAAGATAAGTGGGAAGGAATATTTATTCTTCTCCGGTTATGCTTACCTTGGCGTGCAGCAGGTGCCCGAATTTATTGCACTGGTAAAAGAAGGCACGGATAAATACGGGTGGCTGCACCCATCTTCGCGCATATCAAACACAAGGCTAGCGCTTTTTGAGGAGTGCGAAGCATTGCTATCGTACATTACTGGTTGCGAAAGCACGGTACTCCTCCCGTCAGGGTTTACCGCAGGCCAATTGGCTACCCAAAAATGGGCAGGCAGTATAACCAATTTACAACCGTCGCACCCAGCCATACAAACACCAAACCCGGCCGAGCCAACAGGAGTGTATGCTGTGGATGCTGTAAACGTGCTAACCGCAGCCATAACTGATTTTTATAAAGTTAATAGCTTGCCCGGGCTGCAAACCCTTATTATTGATGATTCCCACGGTATTGGCCTCATCGGCAACAATGGCAGCGGCGCAGGCAGTTTATTTAAGCGGCACAACAATGTTGAATATATTTTTACCTATTCCTTATCAAAGGCTATTGGTATTAATGGTGGTGCAATTAGCTGTCCCGCCACCATGGCTGGGTGGTTCCGCAGCCAGCCTGTGTACACCGCCTCCACAGGGCCATCCCCTGCCCTGCTGTATGCTATTTTAAAAGGGCAGCATATCTACCAGGCGCAGCGGGAAAAGTTGCGACAAAACGTATTGTACTTTATGCAGTTGGCACAGAATATACCGGGCATTGCCTACCACCCATCACTGCCCATTTTTGTTTTTCTGCAAGGGGTTGATGAGCAAGCTTTGCTCAATAACAACATCATCATATCATCATTCGCCTACCCCAACCCGGCTGGTAAAAAAATACAGCGTGTTGTATTAAACGCCCTGCACACAAAAACAGACCTTGGGTTTTTGGCACAACAGCTGGTAATGGATACCAAGTTGTAAGCATTGCAGGTACGCCGTTTTTACATTATACCCGCCTTTCAACACGTATGTTGTATTTTGCAGCCCGAAACTGGTTTAACAGTTAGCAAATAGTACGTTGATTTATGGAGAACAGAACTGAAATATCATCCTTAGGGGAGTTTGGATTGATTGAGCATTTAACGCGCAATTTTGAGATAAAGAATGCATCCACTGTTGTTAGCGTGGGAGACGATGCGGCTGTGATTGACCATTTTGGCAAGCAAACTGTTATAACCACTGATTTGCTGGTGGAGGGCATACATTTTGACCTAATGTACACCCCGCTTAAGCACCTAGGTTATAAAACGGTGGTGGTGAACATAAGTGATATATACGCCATGAATGCCCAGCCCACCCAAATTACCATCAGCATTGCCATGAGTAACCGGTTTAGCGTAGAATCGCTGGATGAGTTTTACGAAGGCATATTTGCTGCCTGCGAAAAATACAATGTTGATTTGGTGGGCGGCGACACTTCTGCATCGCAAAAAGGGTTTGTTATTTCGTGTACCGCCATAGGTGAAGTAGCCCCCAATAAATTTGTAAAACGCAGTACAGCAAACGAAGGCGACTTGATATGTGTGAGCGGCGATTTAGGCGGGGCTTTTCTGGGCCTAACGTTGTTGGAACGGGAAAAAAACATTTTTTTAGAAAACCCGCAAGTACAGCCAGATTTAGAAAACGAAGACTATATAGTGGGCAAGCTACTTAAGCCCGAGGCAAGGCGCGATATTATTGATTTTTTTGAAACCAATGGCATAACCCCCACCGCCATGATGGATGTGAGCGACGGAATAAGCAGCGAGGTACTGCATTTATGCAAGCAAAGCAATTTGGGCTGCCGCATTTATGAAGACAAGCTGCCCATTGCCGACCAAACAAGGCAAGCCGCGTTTAAATTTGGCTTAGACCCAACTGTTTGTGCGCTTAATGGTGGCGAAGACTATGAATTGATATTCACCATTAAGCAGGATGACTACGAAAAAATTGTGCTAAGTGAGGAAATAAGCGTGATTGGCTACATGGCCCCGATGGAGGGTGGCACTAAATTTTTAAGCAAGGGGGGCAACACTTTTGATATTACTGCCCAAGGCTGGAATGCGTTTAAGTAAGCGTTGAGAAGCCTTACAAATACCAAAAGGCTGTAAACCAACTACCATTGCAAAAAAACAACCATATAAAACGCCCTGTTAGCTTTACAGCCTGCATTCTACTCACCCTGTTTTGTGCCGGTTTATACAGCTGTTCGCCATTGAAGCAGGCCTATAACCCGGCTGAGAAAATAGCACCGGAAAAGTTAAAGGCAGATGCGGTACTGTTAAGAAAAATATTGGAAGCCAACCACCCGAGTTTATACTGGTACACCCCCAAGGACAGTATGGACTTTTATTTTACCCAAACCATCAACGGGCTGACTGACTCGCTAAATGAACTACAGTATAGGAACCGGATAGCTGAACTGGTGGCAAAGATACGTTGCGGCCATACGGCAGTTCGTTCGTCCAGAAATTATGCACGATACTACTCAACCCACAGGCTGCCTCAGTTTCCATTGGCCATAAAAGCTTGGGGCGACAGCTTGGTTGTACTAAGTAACAGTATTAAAACAGACACTGTATTTAAACGAGGCACCGTAATTACAGCCATCAACGGCTTGCACAGCAGCACCTTGCTAACGCCCATGCTCAACACCATCAGCACCGACGGGTACTCAAACAATTTTAAGTACCAGATAGTGAGCATTTACTTCCCCATGTTTTACCAAATGATAGCCGGCCTAAAAGACAGCAACTTGATAAGCTATATTGATGGCCAAGGCAAGGAAAAGACCGCAGTTCTTAAAAATTTCAACCCGGTACCAGACACTTCAAAGCCCCATGCCACCGCCTTTGGACCCTTTACCAAACCAACCCGCAAAAAAATAAAGGCGGCACGCAAGCGCAATAACACGGTGCTTAGCTTTGATAGCACCAACACGGCCTACATGCGGCTCACCACATTTTCAGGCGCTGGCTTGCGCAAAATATTCCGCAGAAGTTTCAAAAAAATAAAAGAAAGGCAGGCTGGCAACCTGGTAATTGACCTGCGGGAAAACGGCGGTGGAAACATTGGCATAAGTACCAATCTAACCCGCTATATAATAAAGCACCCTTTTACAACTGCCGATACTGTTGCTGCAATAAGCCGCAAACTGGCCTACGGCCGTTACATACGCCCAGCTTGGTTATACAAAGCCGTAATGTTATTTACTGCCAAAAAGCAACAAGACGGCAAATACCATTTCAGCAACCTTGAACACCACGTTTTTGCCCCTAAAAGTCGGTTGCATTTTAACGGCAACGTTTACATAGTGCAGGGCGGGTTTACATTTTCAGCAGCCAGCATGTTTGTGGCACGCTTAAAGGGGCAACAAAATGTAACCGTTGTTGGGGAGGAAAGCGGCGGTGGCAGTTATGGCAATTCATCAGTACACTTGCCCACCATTGTTTTACCAAACACACGCCTTGAAGTTATTATGCCGCTATACCGCATTGTAAACGATTCGACCAAAGTGAAAACCGGCCGGGGCGTAATACCCGACGTGCTGGTACCGCCATCTGCAAAAGCCATTAAAGATGGGATAGACATTAAAATGCAAACGGTAAGGGAGTTGATAAAGAGCAGACGCTAGCAGCATGTAGAACCCATATTCGGCCGTTACGCCACATTTTGGGGCTGCAAACCAATAGGACTAAACACATAACCTTTCATTACCAATAGCACGTATACAGTTTGTTAAAACAATCCGAAGTGCAGGCTTGATTTCATTTGGCACATTAAGCCAAATAAACAATGCCATGCCTCTTACATTATTTTACCAATGGCTTAATACCTGCGGCAACAAGAGCAGCAATTACCTTTCCGGCAACTTGCTTGCCTTCTTTTTGGCCGTTTTCAATACTGTCGCTAAAGTGAATACCGCCGAACAAACGCGAAATTGCGGCTTCGGCAGATGCCTTCCTGAATGATGTAAATTTTCGGGCAGGTATTTCAAACATTTCTTCCGAGTCGTCGGTATAAGTAAAATTATCCCCTAGAAAATACGTAAGCACTTCAGCAGCGGCCGCTGATATTACACTATGGCCGCTTGTATTTTCGGGAAATGGCGGTGTTTGCAACAAGGGCCGCCATTTAGCGTCAATGTACCGAATGATAAAAGTTTCGGGCCGTATACGATTGCTACGGTATTTTTCATCCCAACAGCTTATGAACGCATCCATCAATGTTATCCCAGTGGCGGCATGCAACAAAATAGTGTTATCAAACCCTAGTTTTGCCTTTTTTGCGGCTATGCCTGTTATGTTCATCCAATGGCCGCCAGGTGATATTTTTTTAAACCCAATCATCATGTGGCCAGATGTGGTAATGGCAAATGGGTTACAATCCCAAAAATTGGCAATATTTGCCTGCTCCTCGGTAAGCTTGCCAGTAATTTGGTACACTTCGGTTGCGAGTTTAAAAAAATCACTGGCAGTGTCTTTACTAAAGGCAACAGGTCGTTCAGGCACATATTCACTCGCGGAGTCAATAATAAAAGGCCTTATCGTGTTCCAATGGGGTTCAACTGCCTCCATGTAAGCAGGGGGCGTAGGGTACCAACTGCTATCCCCTTTTTTTGGCGTATAGTGTAAAAATGTGCTCAGCTTATTGTAATGGTCTCCTTTTGCATAAGTAACAATTTTTTGTACGGCATTCTCTGCTACTTTCATCGATGCGCGTATAACCGTATCCTTTATGCCTGCCTTTTTTAATATGTCCACGTATTTTTCTTCATCATCCTGCAACATGTAGCCCGACGGTAGCAGCTGCCGCCCAGCCTCCATAATTGAATATACAGCTGCAATGCGGTAGTCGTAAAGTACACTAGTGGGTATCGGTGCATCCTTGTAAGATTTAACGAAAGATGCTAATGGCTGTACACCAGTGTTGTGCGCTGCTACAATGTTATAAGCAGCCATGCTGCAATATGCATAATACCTAGCCGCCGCAGGCGGATTTACCACATCGTGTATCATTACCATGGTTAATGCCTGTATTGCGGGGTGTACCTGCAAAGCATAATCCGGGCCTATACCTGCCTTCGCTTTTATAAAAAAACAAAGTTGTGTGGCACAAAATAAAATTACAATTCGTTTTCTCATTACTTTCCTTTTATTGCTACAGCTAGGTTTGGAGTTAATATATCAAGTAGAAAGAATGTATCAGCAACACAGCAACTATTTTAACTTATAAAACTGTAAGTCTTCATCACTGATACCTATGACCAAATATTGAATACCATTAATTGTTATTACCACGGCACCTTTTACGTCGCCCTTTACTGAAAGGCCGGCTGCCGGCTGCGGTACATACGCAAAAGCACCCTTGCCGTCTCCCTTTAGCAAACAGCCATAGTTGGCATCAATACTGCCAAGTTTTAACCGGTTATCAGTATGGTTGCCCAACAATAAAATATCCGCAAGGCCATCATGGTCAAAATCACCGGTGAGTATATTGGTTACCATGGAGAATTGAGCCTGCAAAGGCAAAGGCATCTCCAAAAACTTGCCGTTTTTGTTTAAAAAGCATAGCGTTCGGGTTTCATTTGCCGTAAGCTTGCCAGCGTTTTGTAGTTCTTCTGGGTTAAATATATTTTGCATGGTGGCATCTGCATAATCTTTAAACGAGGTGAACTTTTTACGCATGGCATACATCTGCTCATTCAATTCTTCGCGGCTAATAAACGGGTAGCTCTTGCCTTGCAGGTAAAAATTAAAAAAAGGGTCAATGGAGCCGTTGCCATCAAAATCACCATAGTATAGTTCCGCAGGTTGCGCGGGGGAAACTTTTATTTGTGTGTTTAACCCCAAATTACCAACCACTATATCCAAGTTTCCGTCTCCGTCTAAATCAGCAACGTTCAATGTATTCCAAAAACCATTTAGCGGGCGGCCGTCAAAGTAATCATTGGTTTTGTCAACAAAACCATCCTTTGTGTTAATGAATATTTTTATAGGCATCATCTCTCCGCAAATTATCAAATCGGGCATGCCATCCTTATTAATGTCAAACCACCGAGCGTCTGTTACCATGCCTAAAGTTAAAAAAGGGGCCTGAGCCTTAGTAAAATGCCCTTTGCCATCGTTTAGTAGTAAATAGCTTTGTGGTGTTATGGGGTAGCTGCCGGGTACAATGTGGCCGCCCACAAAAAAATCAATATCGCCGTCGCCGTCAACATCACAGGCCCGCACGCAGCTTTTCGCTGAGGCACTAACATCGGGCAACATAAACGGCGCGGCAACAAAATTACCTTTGCCATTGTTTAAATACAATTCATCCTGCAATGAAGGTGTGTTGGCCTCAAACAACGAATAACCGCCTTTTGCAACATATAAATCTTTATAGCCGTCACCATTAACGTCGGCAAACACGGCAGATGATATTGCAGAAACATTTTCATCCCCAATAGCCCCTGCCGTTTCAAGGTAATTGCCATTTTTTTGCTGCAGGTATATTTTACCGGGTTTGTCTTTGTCGCCACTTATAAAAATATCTTCAAGCCCATCATTGTTTACATCTGCAGTGGCCATAACAGGGCTAGTTTTCGAGTACATAAACAACATAAGTGGCTGCCGCTTAAAATCGTTCTCTTCAAATGCCTTGTTTGAGTATGCTATCAACGGTGTAGCTTTTGTAAATATGGCAGGCTTGGGGATGGTTTTTATTTGCTGTTCAGTACGTCTTTCCGCATAGCTTATATTCAGCATCTGGTTAAGCTTAACGTTTTGTAGCAGTGTTCGGGTATTGTCGGGCCAAATAATATTAACGGAATCTAAATTGCTTTGCTCATTGCCAAAACCAAAATGAACTGTGGTTGAAACGCATGAAAGGTAACCCCGGTTCGGGTTAACCTCTTGGTATTGTACAGTGCCTTTATTGTACACTGTTACTTTGGCACCAATAGCGTTGGTGTTTGCTTTTGAGCCGTGCAGCTTAATAGCAAGGTACGAAGTGTTATTTTGCTCACGGCTTAGGTTTTTATAAATAAACGCTTTATCGTTAATGTTGTTTATCACCAAGTCAAGGTCGCCGTCATTGTCAAGGTCGGCATAAACGGCACCGCTTGACACAACAGGTGTTTGTAAACCCCATTCCTGCTGCTTGTTGGTAAAAGTTAGGTCGTGGTTATTACGGAAAATATAGTTGGGCAGTTTTGTGGATGGCATCGCTTGCACAAGGTCCATCAACAAAACGGGCTCACGGTCCATCGCCTTTTTAATTTTATAATCTCCACGGTAGCGTAAAAAATCCTTATTGGTATAGTCGCGCAGATAGCCGTTCGTTATCAAAAGGTCTTTGTAGCCGTCGTTATCAAAGTCGGCCAACAGGGGGCACCAGCTCCAATCTGTGTTTGATACCCCTGCAAGTTGCCCTATTTCGCTAAAAGTACCGTCACCGTTATTCAGCTGTAGCATGTTGCGCATATATTGCCGGTACAGCCCTTGGTTTAGCATCAACTGAAAATACTCATAGTTTTCTTGCAGCTGCAGCAGTTTTTGGCGCCGGTTATCCTCGGGCAGCATGTCTAGGGTTACAAAATCGGGTAATGCGTCGTTGTTAAAATCGGCAATTTCAACACCCATAGAAAACTGAGACAAATGCCGGAACGCCTGCCTAGATTCCTCTCTAAAAGTGCCGTTACCGTTGTTTATATACAAATAATCAGGTTCGTTATAATCATTGGTTACATACACATCCTGCCAGCCGTCTTTATTTACGTCGGCAACCGCCACACCCAAGCCGAATGTTAACGGAAATTGGTTAATCCCGGCTTTCTTTGAAACATCCACAAAATGCCCGCCTTGGTTTTCAAATAGTTTATCACCCGCCATTTCATCGGCAGTCACCCGGTATTTCTCCAACTCCATGTTATCAATCTTCTTAATATTATGGTTTAGCAGAAACATGTCTAAGTCACCGTCGTTGTCATAGTCAAAAAAAACTGCCTGGGTGCTGTACCCTGGGTCGTCTAGGCCATAGTCCTTTGCTTTTTCAACAAACTTGTTATTGCCGGCATTAATAAACAATTGGTTCCGGCGCACTTCAATATCTTTATTGCCTGAATAACAAACATAAATATCTATTAACCCGTCGCCATTTACATCGGCCATTGTAACACCAGTTTTCCATCCATCGGCCCTACCTGGCAATTGTTTGCACGCTTCTGTAGTAATATCCTTAAACTGCATATTGCCTAGGTTAAGGTATAATTTGTTGGGCTGCATATTGCCAGTAAAAAACAAGTCTTGCAGGCCGTCGTTGTTAATATCGCCAACAGCCACACCACCGCCATTGTAAAAATACTCGTACGACAGCACGTTGAGGTTCTCAGTTTCGTTGATATTATTACTAAAATTTACACCTGTAGCAGTAGCAGGCAGTAGCTTAAAAAGCGGCTGTTGGCCATTGGCCTTTTGGCTTAGACAACTACCTAAACCCATTAGCAAAACGGCTACTGTTAAACTTTTTGAGAAAAAATTACTACCGACAATGTTTATCTGCTTACTCACTGGCCTGATGGTTTGTTATAACTAAAGTAGGTAAATTATGGTAAAAAAAACGTTACATAATTTGCTTAAAAAAACAAGGCCACAACTTAATGTGGCCCTGCCCCTTAAAAACTAACACTTACTGCTAAAAGAGAGTTTGTACAATTATTTATCCCACCAAACACGGCTGGTATAGGTATCGCCATTTGCCAATGTAGCAACACCTGATTTATACCCAGCTGGGTTGGTTGAGCTTTCGCTTGTTGGGTAAGATTGCCTTCTAGGAATAGTACCGCTAGTGAAATTACCAACATAATTAACTGGTGCTAACACAGGGTAACCGCTTCTTCTCCAATTGCTCCAAGCCTCATCAAAGTCCAATAAGGTGCCTTCCAGTATCCAGTATTGTGTGTTGATTTGCTTTAAAGCATTGTTAGTAGAAGAAACATCCAACAGATTTGCCGCAGCGTAGGCTGTTGCAACCGTTGAACTTATTGTTCCAGACGCATTGTATGTGCTATAGGTTTGCAACGCAGCGGCCAAACCTTTTGCGTAATGCGCAGATGCAGTGCCACCAACATTCCAACCCCATTGGGCAGCTTCTGCAAGTAGTAACTCAATTTGGGCATATGTTAACACAAAAGACGGAGCATTTAACGACGTGTATAAAGCCGTTGTAGGGCGAGAATACCCGCCTGTAACATTAACGTCAGTACCTGTTCCGGTAGCACCAGGGTAGCCTGGGGCCTTTGAAATATCTGTGGCACCACCATTTTGGTCATAACCATTCGGCATACCTTGTTGCAGTGAAGGTGTATTGATACCAGCTAGGCTTTCGTTTCCAGCTGCAGCCTTTCCTGGCTGAGGAATTTCAGCTATTACGCCAAGCCTTGGGTCATTCATGGCTTTCAGGTAGTCAATCAAAACCTTGCCCCACCTAACTTCTGCATAATCTTCTGCAACAGTTAAAGAACTTGAGTTTGCATTGTTAAAGCCATGAGAGTTGTCAAAAACAACATAAGCATTGTCAGCATTGCTGGCAAATGTGCCGCCTGCTGCTGCTTTTTCTACATATTTCTGTGCGGTGGCTGCATCTGCTTTAGTTAAACGCATAGCCATGCGTACCATCAATGAGTAGCCGAACTTCTTCCACTGGGCTATATTGCCTTTGTAAGGAAATACATCGTTTGTGGGTGTTGCCTTCGAAGCATCCAAAGTTGTAATAACACTGTCAAGCTTACTAAGCATAGCAGTGTAAATAGCCTGTTGGTCGTCGTACGCTGGGTGTGCTATGCCTGCCTTGGCCTGTAGTGCCTGAGAAAAAGGGCAATCACCATATACATCGGTAATGGCTTCTATGTTCAACAGTTCAACAATTAGCGCTATACCGCTAAGGTTGCTCCAAGCTGCATTGCCTTTTGTAAGGCTTTGGGTTTCGTACGCATAGCTTGCGGCTTGGTAACATGCATCCCAAGTGCGGGCTTGGTAGCTTAAAAAGCTACCGCCTTGTACATATTTATCGCCACCGCTATAGTAGCCGGGGAAGATAGAAGAAGCAAATGTTTGCGTCCACATGCTTTGAAACAGTATGGGGCCGCTATAACCGGTTGTGGCACCCACGTAACCGAGTTCCGCTGACGGCAACAACAAATTTGGATCGAAGGTGGTCGCCGAAGCCTGTGTTGGGTCTGTATTGATCGAATCAAAATCTTTGGTACACCCCGTTGCAAATAAAGCCGCAACGAAACTTATATTAATAAGAATTTTTTTCATGATTACTATTTTTTGAATTTGAAATTAGCATTTATACCAAATGACCTAACTGATGGCAGGCTCGTACCTTCTATACCTGCATAACCAATGGTAGAAGAGAACCCTGCTTCGGGATCAATGTTATCGGTGTGCTTAAGCAGCGTAACGAGGTTGCGTGCAACCAATGAAATTTGGATAGCGCTAAATAAAGGCAGTTTAGAAAGTGCTTTTTCTGATATGTTATAACCGAGGGTAATTTGGCGAAGCTTGATATAATCACCACTAAGCACGTTGCCTTTTGAAATACTTGCAAGCCTTTGGTAGTAGGATTCTGCACTTGCAGTGGTTGTATTGGAAGTAGTTCCGTCACCTAGTACACCGTTAACCAAAACACCACTTTCCCTGCCAACTAGGGTTGCTTTGTCAAGACCCCTATAAAGAGCATAGTACTTGGTTGCAGAAAGCACCTTGTTGCCAAAATTGTAATCAATTAAAAAGGAGAAACTGAAGTCTTTGTACGAAAACTCGTTTTTAAACCCACCATACAGCGTAGGTAATACACTGCCTGACGCTACAAGGCCACCTTGTATTGGCAAGCCACTACCGTCAACTTCAATTTGGCCTTTTGAATTATAGGTATAATCGTGAGCAAGTATCTGCGGGCCAGCCATGCCAACTATATAAGCTGTGTTGGCATTAAGCGGCCTGTATGTACCCAACCCTAAATTATTGCCAGCAGCATCTGTTTTAAGTACCTCATTTTTTACCGAGGTAAGGTTGAAGCTAACGTTCCAGCCAAAGTTTCTTGTTTTAACTGGCGTGCCGGTAACCAATACTTCTAATCCTTTGTTTTGAATAGAACCGTTGGCTATTACAGAACCACTGAAGCCAGTTGCCCAGCTAATGCTAGCATTCATAATTTCGTTGCTAGACTTGCGGTTAAAATAAGCAATGTCAAAACCCAAACGGTTATCAAAAAACTTCAACTCAGTACCAATTTCAAATTCTGACAGCGTGTATGGCTTCAAAAACAAATTAGGCAAGGTGCTGCTAAAGCCACCTGTTGAAGTACCGTTTATAGCACTGCCCACACTGTAGTAGGTGGCTGTTTGGTATGGTGATGAAGGCTCGCCGCTGGTTTGTGCATAAGATGCACGAAGTTTACCGAAGCTAAGCGCTGGTATGTGTGTTAACTGAGAAAATATGAAACTACCTGAAACTGAAGGCGTAAACAAGTTCCTTTTGTCCTTCGCTATACCAGAGTTATATAAGGTAGAAAAGGCATCGTAACGGCCTGTAGTGCTTAGGCTTAAAAAGTTTTTATAAGTAAGATCCACTGAGTAAAACTCTGAGAATGCTTTTCTTTCGGCATAGCCGTAACCCCTTCCGTAGCTAAGTACGTTACCAGGCGTGTACAGATTTGGTATTACAAACGGACCACCGTTTATGCTTACACTTTCTGATTTGTTATGGCGACCGTTTACACCCAATGTCGCGTCCAAATTCAAGTCATTTGTAATTTTATGTGTAATGCCCAACAAACCATCCAAGTTAAGTTCTGAGGTTTGGCTAGTACCAAGGCCTATACCACCAGATTGGCCCGCAGAATTATAAGAATAGTCTGTACCAGTAGGTGTTACTCCCAAACTTCTGTCATTCTCGTTATCATAGCCTAACCGGCCTTGCAAATAAATCCAGCTTGCAAAACTATATTTTGCAGAAACTGCAGAAATAAGCCTTTTACGGTCAATTTGGGTAACCCATTTATTAACTGCAAACCATGGGTTTGTTACATAGTTGTCATCGCTAAACACAATTTCCCTGCCGTTTGCATCAAAACCAGGAGCAAGGGAGCTTTCCTTAATGTTGGGGGCCAAAAACAAGCCATTGTTGGGGTTGCCCGGGCCATCGCTCAATTGTGGAGGATTCCTGTTCTGTTGGTCAATATAATTTGCCAACACGCTTACGCTAAATTTGTCGGTAAGCTTTTGGTCCATGTTAAAGTTAACCGTGTTCCTGTCAAGGCCGCTGTTGCGTACAATAGCCCTGTTGTTTAAATTAGACAAAGAAATGCGGTATGTTCCTTTATCGCCACCACCATTAACTGACACGGTGTTGGTAAAAGAAGGGCCAGAGCGGTAAAAATCTGCGATATTGTTTTTGTAAGGTGAATAAGCATAGCTCTTACCGTCGAAACCAGTAAAGCTAGAACCATTCATTTTACCACCCCAAGCAAAACGTGCAGTAGCCTGTGAGGCAGACTGTGTTGTTGGCATTACACCGCCGGTGCCTTGGCCATATACATACTGGTAATCAGTAGAGTTAATGGCTTTGTCTACAACATAGTTTGCATTGTACTCAACATTAGCAGTACCCTTTTTGCCGGTTTTTGTGGTAATTAAAATTACACCGTTTGCTGCTCTAGAACCATACAATGCAGAAGCGGCCAAGCCTTTCAACACTGTCATTGAAGCAATATCATCTGGGTTAATGTTGCCGATACCGTCACCGTTGTCGGAACCGCCCCACTCACCAGCACTACCACGTTGGCTGTTGTCTATTGGTACACCATTTAACACAAACAGTGGTGAGCCACCACCTGTAAGGCTTGATACACCCCTAAGCAATATACGCGCAGAACCGCCGGGGCCACCGTTGGTACCATGCACATTTAAGCCTGCTACTTGGCCTTCTAGGCCCAGTGCCACGTTGGTTTCGCGGGCCTTGCTAAGTTGGTCGCCATCCACCGTAGAAACAGCGTAACCTACTTTCTTAGCGTCTTTGCTAATACCAAGTGCCGTTACAACAACTGTAGACAAAGTGTTGTCAGAAGATGGGTCGAGCGATACAGATAATGCACCGCCGCCAGCCGTAACCGCAACTGTTTTAGTAGCGTAGCCCACATAGCTAAATTCCAGTGTGGTGCTGCCTGCTGGTAAAATAATGGAAAAACTACCATTAATGTCTGCAACTGTTTTGGTTGCCTTGCCTTGTACCTGAACGGTAACCGCAGGAAGAGGCGCGCCTGTTTTGGAGTCAGTAACCGTTCCGGTTACACGCTGTGTTTGTGCCATTGCCGCTAAGTTTAACAGCATTAGAAACACCAGCAGTTTGAGTTTTCTCATTGTGCGTTTAGTTTTGATTATAAAAAATTAATACCCGTTAAAAAAAATATAAACAATTTTTTGTAACACAAAATATTGCTTAACATCGCTTTATATATAAAAATAAATATCCAATTAATTAGCCTTTGAGTTTTTTGATGAACAGGCGTAAAAAATTAGTGTGTCGCTTTCGCTTTTTACAACCCGCTTTATATCAAAAAACCTGCATCCACCCAATAGCCTTTATGTCATGTTAACACTTTTATACTTTAGCAAATAAAGCCTATTGTAAAATCACTTCTTTTACAACCCCTTTTGCAATAACCAATTGATTAACAGTTAAGTTTTCCATTACCAACGCTGCCGCCCCAATTGGATAGGCATTGTATTTCATAGTTGAAAAAATCACCTCTGTGTGTTCAAAAAGCCTTGGTATGCAATATTCATTCAATGCTTGTTGTATAGGTGCCAGCAATACTTTACCTACCTCTGCCCCCCTACCGCTTAATAACACCTGCTCTGGACTGTTTATATGTATCAATATTGCTATTGCTTTACCAATTTTATAAGCCATTTCCGACAAAAGCTCTATTGCAAACTGATCGCCCCTTTTTGCAGCACCCATTATTTCCTCACACATTTCCTCGGCACTTTCCCTAACCTGTATCGTTCCCTTGTAGCCTGATTTAATTCTATCTATGGCCTTTTGCGCTACTATTCTTAACGTAGCCTCGGTTTCCAAACATCCCTTTTTACCACATTCACATAAAATATCACCAGTACCTACCGGTATGTGGCTAAGTTCGCCTGCATACCCATTATGCCCCCTAAACATTTTGCCATCTACTATCATGCCCAACCCTATACCCCACCCTACATTTATCACCATCACATCCTGCCGGTTCTTGGCTAAGCCAAACTTTGATTCGGCTAGTGCAATCACGCTTGAATCATTGTCAATATAAACAGGCATATCAAACACACGCTCAAAATATTCCCTCAAACTTTCACCCGTTAACGTATGCAGGTAAGAATGGTTTATCCCTTTTTTTATGTTAACAAATCCCGGCATACCCAACCCCATTCCTATTATGTCACCATGTGGTAAACCCGAACTAACAATTGCTTCCTGTATTAAGTCTTCCAGCTTACACAATGCTGCTTTATTGTTTAGTAGCTTTAGTTCCGCTTTTTTTGAACATATTTCAGAATTGTTGGCTACGTCCAATATTTTAATATTGGTGTAAAGCTGGTCCATAACTACCGAAACAATATACACATTGCCGGGCTTTAGGGCGAACAACAACGGCTTTCTTCCACCGGTTGAGCGTGCGTAACCTTTTTCGGTTACCATGCCCGCATCTGTCATTTCCGCTATCGCTTTTGCAATAATCGGCAGGCTTCTATCCAACGCTTCGCTTAACTCCGCACAAGATGCTGCCCCGTCAAAGTACAAACGTTTTAGTATCTGAACCTTCAATGAACTATCAATGGACGCTATTTTGGCCATTTACACAGTTATTATGCTTTTGCTAATCTTTTGTTACGCTAGCGTTAATTTTTCAAAAATCAAACTTAATAAATTTTTTTAAAAAGTAAAAATTATTTTTAATTAGTTAATTTACTTTATAAACAAAGTAAAAACTTTTGTTATTTATTAATTTTTACTATCCCAGCCATTCCGGGTAATATAATTGTTGTAGGCAAAAAAACATCGCACGGACAAGGGAACCCCTTTTAGCCGTGCGATGCCTGTTTTACTAACCCCGTGCAGCAAACTACCTCAAACTATATTTGTATTTGTATTTTTCGTACAGCTGCTTGTGCTTGTTGTCTAAGTTTATCTGCCTGCCCTGTATTAAAGCATATGCCACATTGCTGCTTTTCATATCCAGTATATCCCCGTCACAAACCACAATGTTAGCGTCTTTACCGGTTTCGATGGAACCGGTGCTGGCATCAATGCCTAAAATTTTGGCGGCGTTTAAAGTAATGGCCTGCAATGCCTGCTCCTTGGTTAGGCCCCATGCGGCGGCCGTGCCGGCATCGAAACTTAGGTTGCGCCCGCGGTTTTCGCCGTGCGTGTCAGAAATGGCAAACAACACACCTGCCTGCTGTAAAATGCCGGGTGTTTTATATGGCTGGTTAACATCGTCGTCCTGGGTTATGGGCAAGCTGTGCATTTCGCCTAATATCACGGCTATGTTGTTTTGCTTAAGGTAATCCGTTATCAACCAGCTTTCAGCACCACCCACTATCACCGTACGAAAGTTAAATTCCCTGGCAAATGACACGGCCGCCATCATCTCCTTCACCAAGTCGCAATGCACAAAAAATGTTTTCGATTGGTCGAACAGGCCTTTCACAGCTTCAAACTTAACATTCGTGTGCACATGCTTGGCCTCTTCAAAGTAAGCTTTGGCTTCACGGAAGAAAGCACGAACTTTTTCAATGCGTTCAAACGCTTCCTTTAAGGGGTCACCCGCTGGGCCGCTGCCCCTAAACCGTTGGGGCAGTACAGCAAGGCTGGGCATGCGAAAATGCAGGCCGCCGTCTGTTTTATAAGCAGCGTCTTCCCAGTTCCAGGCATCCAGCTGCACCACAGAAGACGAGCCGCTTATTATACCCCCGTCGGGTACCACATTGGCTAATAATATGCCATTGCTGCGTAAGGTGTTAATCACTTTAGAATCGGCATTGTACGCGATAAGTGAGCGTATATTGCTGTTGTTTTCGCCCAGCTCATACCCATCTTGGGTGCTACGCACTGCATTTATCTCGTTAAGGCCAAGGTCAGTCACGGGCGTTATAAGCCCTGGGTAAACCTGCTTGCCGGTACAGTCAATAATTTTAGCATCGGCTATAGCAGCGTATTTGCCCACTTTGGTAATTTTTCCGCCGCTCACCACCACTACACCGTCTTTTATTATGTCGCCAGTACCGGTGTGCACGGTGCCATGCACCAGGGCAATGGTTTGTGTTTGCGCAGGCGCAGGATAAATTGTTTCCTGCGCGTGGCTTTGGGCCATACTTACAGTAATTAGTAGAAGCAATACTATTTTTTTCACTTGTGTAATTTTTTTCTTTGTTAGATAACACCAAATCCTATGTTGTTTTACTTACGAACCAGAAAACTTGCCAGAAGGCAACCTAACACTATTGTGCAGACGCTCCCACCCCCTTAAGCAACATGTTGCGTTGTATGTTCGCGTCAATCTCGCACTCGTTAATTTCATCAATAGTTGCTTCTGGGGCTGAAGTTTTGGCACCTTTTTTCTTTTCACCCACCATTTTTTGTATCAGCCGGCTACGCTCTGTGGCTATTTGCTGCCGCATTAGTGAGTCTTTTTGTAGGTCAAAATATACCACACCGTCAACTATTGTTTTTTCGGCCCTGGCATAAATACTCAATGGGTTGTCGCTCCATAAAACAACATCAGCGTCTTTGCCCACTTTAATACTGCCGGTTCTGTCGGCCACATGCAGCATAATAGCTGGGTTTAGGGTACACATTTTAAGTGCTTCTTCTTCGGCTATATTGCCATACTTTACCGATTTTGCTGCCTCTTGGTTTAGGTGGCGGGCTTGCTCGGCATCGTCGCTGTTTATAGCCACTACCAACCCTACGTTATGCATAATAGCTGCGTTGTACGGTATGGCATCCTGCACCTCGCTTTTGTATGCCCACCAGTCGCTGAAGGTTGACGCGGCGGCACCGTGCGCCTTCATTTTATCGGCCACCTTATACCCTTCCAAAATATGGGTAAAGGTGTTAACCTTAAAACCAAAACGGTCACCCACATGCATCAGCATGTTTATTTCGCTTTGCACGTATGAGTGGCAGGTGATAAACCTTTTGCGGTTAAGTATTTCAGAGATGGCATCCAATTCCAAATCCCTACGCTTGCCGGGCCCCAGCAACTGGTAATCCTTAGCGCGCTGAAACTCATCTGCCAGCACTTGTTCAACACCCATTCTTGTATCGGGAAACCGGCTGTTACCCTGCCCGTATGAACGTTTTACGTTTTCGCCCAAGGCAAATTTTATAAAGGGGTCCCAGTTGGCAAATTTCATGTCCTCGGCATTAAGCCCCCAACGCAGTTTTATCAATTGGGTTTGGCCCCCTATGGTGTTGCAACTGCCGTGTAATATATGGCTGCTGGTAACACCGCCCGCAAGTTGTCTGTATATATTAATGTCATCAGGGTAGATTACATCCGCAATCCGCACTTCTGCAGTAACCGACTGGGAGCACTCGTTAATGCCGCCGTTGGCCGCAATATGCGAGTGTTCATCAATAATACCAGCCGACAAATGTTTACCCGTTCCGTCAACAACCAAAGCATTAGCTGCGGTAAGGTTTTTGCCTATGGCCGCAATTTTGCCCTCTTTAACTAACACGTCGGTATTGGTCAATACCCCGTCTTTTTCGTTGGTCCAAACAGTGGCATTTTTAACCAGCAAGTCCTGGTGCTTAGGGGCCTCCGACCAACCAAAACCTACAAAAGGGTACGTTACGGCACTTTTAACCGCCGCAGTTTCTTTCTCCTTCTTTTTGGTGGTGTCTGCTTTTTCCAAGTACGGGGCCGTAAAGGCCATGCTCCAACCCACCAAACTTCCAGTGCTGTTGTAACCGTCGCCGGCAAAACTGGTGCCGGTAACTGCACCGCTAAGGCTGTTGAGTCCGCCGCTGTTGGCCTTCGCAGCACTGTCAGGCTTGGTAAACCAGGTAAGTTTTACCAAGTTATTGGAGATGGAGAGGATGGCATCGGTTTTTGTGGTATCGCCCACAGCCTTTAAACTAGCGGTTATCTTGCCGGGCTTTCCGCCCAACTCTACCGCATAATCTTTGCTTTGGCCGTTTTGTTTAACCGCAAGGGTGTAATTGCCGCGGTAATCATCCCAACCATTATCGCTTATAGTATACTTTTCACCCTGCACCCAGTTTTGGTAAAAAGTTGTTTTTTCATTAAATACGGGCCCGCTGGTAATAATAAAGTTGGCAAGTTTACCAGGCTCAAGGCTGCCCAATTTATCGTACACGCCAATTAAGGTAGCGGGTGTTTTGGTAAGTGCATCCAGTGCCTTGGTTTCGCTCAATCCATTTTGGATGGCTTTGCGCAAATTGCCCAAAAAATCGCCTGCATCTTTAAGATCCGCAGTAGTAAGTGCAAAATTTACACCTGCCTTTTCCAAAGCGGCAGGCTCCGTGGGGGCCATTTCCCAATGCTTAAGGGTACTTAGCGCAACAAGGCGTGCATCGTTTGGGTCTTCTACATCCAGCACCTGTGGAAAAGCAATGGGTATAATATAAGCAGCCTTGGTGGCTTTAATTTCATCAATACGTTGGTATTCGTTACCGCCACCCTTAATAATAAATTGCACACCCACTTCATCGCCCACTTTATCGGCCCGTAAATCGTTCCATTTGTCACCTGCGTCAAATATCTGTGGTATGGTCTGGTTATCGTTCCATGCTTCCAAGCTAAGGTTGGTACCCTCCGTTGAAGGGTGGGTTTTGTACCATTGCCCATCCAAATAGGTTTGCCTTAACAAAGCTATGCTGCCCATAAGGCTATTTGGGTAATCTTGGGTGGAGCTGCCTTTATTAAATGAGTAAAATGCGGCTGCTTTCTGTTTTACCAATTCAAAATTCTCCCGTTGGTTGCCCAGCGTAACCAAGGCCCCGCTGCCACGGGCAATACCATCCTGGTGGTGGGTTAGCACCGTGCCAAAGCCTGCACTGCGTAAATCTTTCGCCTTGCCCTCGTTGGTGGTAAAAAGTTTAAAAGCATCATTTTCTGGCCGTAAGGCCTCATTCCAGCCATAAGCCCCCTTGGTGTTGCTTACATTTTGAAAGCTGCCACGGCCAAAGCCCCGCTGTTGCTGCGGCCCGGAGCCAATACCATAATCACTGTACAAATCAATAAACGATGGGTAAATATACTTGCCCTTCAAGTCAACCACTACGGCATCCTTGGGTATGGCAATATTGGTACCAGCACTTACAATTTTGCCTTGTTTAATTACCAATACCGCGTTTTGCAGTGTGGTTTGCGCGTCTTTTACAAGGGTGGCGTTAATAAAAGCATAGTACCCTGCGCGGGGGTCTGTGGTGCCGTTAACAGGAAATGTTTCCTGCGCCCCTGCCCAAAATAGCGCAAGGCTGCAAAGCAGCAGCATGGTCATTTTTCTCATGGTAATCTAATATGTGTTAACAGTTATGTTTAGCGGATAAATCTAATTAAATTTAAGCATGAAAAAAACTGTTTCCGGCCACCGCACAATTAAATTAGGGATATCCGGTTAGCTTTCATTGTCCGGGGTGGATGTGTAGGCCAAGCCCTTTTGCATACTGCGAACACACAATCAATTATTTGACCCGCGCAGTAACCCAAAAATACCCCGGTTAGCCCTCAAAAAAGCCATTATGGGGTAATAACTGGGCCTACAAAAAAAGCAATACCAAGTATATTTTCCATTGAAATTCTTTCTGCACAACAAGTGTTAATAACGCTGTC
Organism: uncultured Parafilimonas sp.; assembly: GCA_903882935.1. Taxonomy (GTDB): domain Bacteria; phylum Bacteroidota; class Bacteroidia; order Chitinophagales; family Chitinophagaceae; genus JABDFW01. Next base: position 30,456 of record CAIRZB010000109.1, read on the forward strand.
GCTTGGGGTGAAAACTTTTTTGAAATGGGGAAAAATCCATCTAAGGCTGTTAAGAACTGTACTTTTGTGTGTATTGCGTGTTAACTACAATGGAATAAATAATAATTACCCAAAAGTTTTTGCATCACCATAATGGCAACTATATTCGTTCCCCCTTCAAACAAAGCATTTAGTTTTTTACTATTTGGCATAATCAGAAACAGCGTTTGCAAAGGGGTTTAGCTAACCGAAAAACTAGTAACTTTTAAGAAATCATTACTCATGGAAATTGCAAACCTTACCAGTAAAGACCGCAAAAACAGGCGTAAACCGTCCATTGACCTAACTACAATGGCGTATGGCAAAGTGCCGCCCCAAGCCAAGGAACTGGAGGAGGCCGTTTTAGGGGCCATTATGCTGGAGAAAAGCGCGTTTGACAGCGTGATTGAGATACTAAAGCCGGAGTGTTTTTATGTAGATGCCCACCAGCGAATTTTCAAGGCCTTCCAAAGCTTGGCGCAAAAAAGCTCGCCCATTGACCTGCTTACCGTGGTGGAAGAGTTGAAGTCGAAAGAGGAATTGGACGCCGTTGGGGGCCCATACGCGGTTACCAGGCTTACTAATACGGTGGTTTCTACCGCCAATATTGAGGCCCATGCCAGGATTGTGCTGCAAAAATTTATACAACGGGAGCTGATACGCATAAGCAGTGAAATAATTGGCGATGCCTACGAGGATAGCACCGATGTGTTTGACCTGCTGGATGACAGCGAAACCAAAATGTTTAACATTACCAACAACTACCTTAAAAAGAACTACGAGGATATTGGCAATGTTTTGGCCAAAGCCATTAACCGTATCGATGAGCTGCGTACCAAAACCGATGAAATCTCCGGCGTGCCGAGCGGCTTTGCAAGCCTTGACAGGGTTACTTACGGTTGGCAGCCTACCGACTTGATAATACTGGCCGCCCGCCCTGCGGTGGGTAAAACCGCGTTTGCCCTTAACCTTGCACGCAGCGCAGCATTAAGCCCCACTAAGCCAACACCGGTTGGGTTGTTTTCGTTAGAAATGAGTGCTGCGCAGCTGGTGCAGCGTATTCTTTCCGCCGAAAGCGAAGTGCCATTGGAAAAAATTAGCCGTGGCAAACTGGAAGAATATGAGTACCAACAATTGCATACCAAGGGTATAAAACGCTTGGAGCAAGCGCCCATTTTTATTGACGATACCGCCGCGTTAAACATTTTTGAGTTTAGGGCAAAAGCCCGCAGGCTGGTAAACAAACACAAGGTTGGCCTAATAATAATTGACTACTTACAGTTGATGAGCGGCAGCAGCGACAACAAAAACGGTAACCGCGAACAGGAAATAAGCACCATTAGCCGTAACTTAAAGGCCTTGGCCAAAGAGCTTAGCGTGCCGATAATTGCCCTTAGCCAGTTGAGCCGTGCCGTGGAAACCCGTAAGGAAAGCAAGATGCCGCAGTTGAGTGACTTGAGGGAATCGGGTGCGATTGAACAAGATGCCGACATGGTTATGTTTATTTACCGCCCCGAGTATTACGAAAACATGAGCAACGAAATGGGCGAAAGCACGCGTGGCGAAACCCATATACGCATAGCCAAACACCGTAACGGCTCGCTGGAAACCATTAAGCTGCGCGCATTGCTGCACATACAACGTTTTGAGGAGTGGGAAGGCGACAATGGCTTTGGCGGCATGGGTGCCGGCGGTTCGGGTGGCGGCGGCGGTAACTGGAAGCCAGTAGCGCCATCCCCCGTGGCCGCAGACGGTAGCGGCAGCGACGCAGGCGGCCGCCTGTTTATACAAAAAGGCAGCAAGATGAACAGCGGCGAATTTGACGATGGGTTTGACGGCGGCGCACCATTTTAAGACGAAGATTTGCGGGATTGAGGGGATTTTAAAGATTACGAACGCCTTGCCGCGCTTTCTTCGCTCTGCAAGGCGTTTTCGCTTTGCATTATTATTCTATCGCCTCCGGCGATTACATATATAATATTGCACCACCAGAACCCTAAAATGGACTTATCCCCGACCGGCCCATTGTCCGTGGACACTTGGCTATGGAAAAGAGACACTCGACATTGTTACCCCCCCATAATTGGACGACTAGTTTTTTTTCCAATGACTATCTTTGCAAAATGAAACTGTTGGTATTGGTGGTATTTCTCCTCGCGGTGGCCACGCCTGGGGTTGCCCAGGTCTCCATCAACACGCTGCATGCTGACTATGTTACCGAGGGCCAGCGGCAAAGGTTTGATGCCTACCTGCACGATACGGTGATTGGGCAAGCTTTGCAAGCACCGTTGGACAGTGACGGCGAATATGGGTACGAAACTGCCTGCCTTGCCGCGTCGCAGTTTATGATAAAAGACAAACAGCTTGAAGCTGGTTACCGTACCATCATCAGCCAATGGGGTACCCTACAATTGTCAACCAAACTAGCCTTCTTAGAATCCGTTTTCGGCCTATACCCAGGAACGTTTGCCCCTGAAATAAAAAAACTCTTGGCAAAAGAAAAACAACCCAAGCTTTTTGCGATGGAGGCTACTTACCTGCTGGAGAAAGACACTTCCGCAGGCAACAAGGCTTACCTACTTAAGTTAATAGCCGCCACGTTTGCTGACTACACAAAAAATACCGTGCTGCTTGAATTGAGGGACTACATAAATAACCATACTAAATATGTGCAGGCAGCTACCCCGCCAATCATAGATGTTTTTAGCAACCAAAAAGCAGTACACCAAAAAACAGTCTATTCCTTCCAGCGGTGGAACCGTGATTACCCAGGGCTGGCTATCATCCAAAATACCGACGGAAGTTTTGCAAAGGACAGTACCGGCAAGCTGGCCGTTTTCCGCCAATTGGCCCGGGCCGCAGGCAACCTGCCGTATTTTATTACCGACGGTAATACACCACAGGGCATATACAGTATAACTGGCCTGCGGGTATCGCAAAACCATTTTTTAGGCCCTACCCCCAATATACAAATGGTAATGCCTTTTGAAGACGACCAAGCTTTTTGGGGAGACACCTACGATACCCGAAAGGATGTGCTACGCAATTACCTTGGCTTATTGCCCGCTTCGTGGCAAAACTACCGGCCTATTACAGAGGCGTTTTATGCCGGCAAAGCAGGCAGGAGTGCCATTATTTGCCATGGCACCACCCTTAACCCTAAGTATTTTACCGGCAAACCTTACTACCCCATCTCTCCAACACTTGGGTGCCTTTGCGCAGCGGAAACATGGGACGCTTACAATGGAAAACTAAAGGAAAGCGACCAGCTACGCTTGGTTAACACCTTTTTAGCCACCCCAGAAGACAATGGCTATGTAATTGTAATAAACCTTAACAATAAACAATTGCCGGTAAGCCGTTTGGAAATTGAGCAACTGGTTAACGCCTATAACAGCAAATGACCAACCTTATTATATTTCAGGCAGCAGGTGTTATCCTAACCACGGTTTTCACAACCATGCAAGTATTTTAGGCTCTTAAATACATTACCAGATTGTTATGACAAAGCAGATGAACACAGAAAAGTATTTGGTGAAACCAGGCAAAAAAATATCCTTGGATGATTTTCCCACTAATTATAACGGCGAAAAATACACCAAAGAACAGGGTGACCGGATTTTGCAAAACAGCATGGACCAACTGGCCAGCCTGCAGGATAAACTATACGCCAGCGGAAAATACAGCATGCTCATCGTTTTGCAAGCCATGGATGCAGCCGGGAAAGACAGCACGATAAAACATTTAATGAGCGGGCTTAACCCCTCTGGCGTGCGGGTAAGCAACTTTAAAGAGCCGTCTTCCATTGAACTTAGCCACGATTACTTATGGCGGCATTACAGAGAATTGCCAAGAAGGGGCGAAATTGGTATTTTTAACCGAAGCCATTATGAGAATGTGCTTGTTACCAGGATTCACCCAGAACTAATATTGAACGAGAACCAGCCCGGCATATACAGTGTTGACGACATAAAGAAAAAGTTTTGGAAACAAAGGTTTGAACAGATAAACCGTTTTGAACAGAACCTGGCCGAAAACGGCATGGTAATATTGAAGTTTTTTCTGCATGTGTCTAAAAGTGAGCAGAAGAAACGTTTTTTGGAACGCATAGACAACCCGAAGAAGAACTGGAAATTCTCCGTGTCAGACATTAAGGAACGTGGGTACTGGGATGATTACCAAAAGGCTTATGAAGATGCTATAAGCCATACCTCCACATCGTATGCGCCTTGGTACATTATACCGGCCGATGACAAATGGTATTTGCGGCTTACAGCGGGCCTTATTATGTGCAATGAGTTTGAGAAACTAAAACTTTCATACCCCAAGGTACCATTGGATGTAAAACAAGGGCTCATACAATCAAGGGAAGCTTTGCTGGATGAAAAGTAATGCAGGCTGTGTAACATGGCGGAGCCTCGCTGTTTACTTATCAAAACTCAATACTTAGGTTGATAGAAAAGTTTTTTTCTATCAATCTGGTGTGTATACTACTTAGGCACAGTCACCTTTTTTTTAAATGTTTTGCTACTGACTTACTAACCAACGCCAAGCAATTAAAAAATCAATGCTACTTGTAGCCATACCCACTAGGCGTGATGCCCGTTAACAGTGGCACAAACACCGTTAAAGTAACCCACACATTCAGACAGGCCCGGCAGTGGGTCAGTAGCATCTTTTTCATATTCAAAACTGCAATGGCCCTTATAACCCTTTTTGTACAAAGCCTTTACCAGTGCGGGTATATCAATTATGCCCCTGCCCAGTTCCACTGATTCAGCATCTTTTACAGGCCCGGTTACATCCTTTATATGCATGTCTATAATTCTGTCGGCAAATTGCAGGTATGCTGTGGCGGGGTCAATATTGTCGCGTTGGGTGTGGCCAATGTCAAGGCATAAACCAAGCCTGCTATCCAAGTTTTTTATGTGTTTATATACATCGCCCGGTGTTGGGTATTCGGGGTCTTCGGGGCCATGGTTGTGTATCGCCACGCGTATATTGTACGCTTTTGCTTTCTGTTCCACGTAAGGCAATAGCTCGTACACAGGCGAACCCACAATCATGTCAACACCCACCATTTTAGCATATTCAAAAGCCTGGTCGGCATCCTCCTTTTTCTTCATATAAATAACCCCAACGGCATAAATGGAAATACCGGCATTATTGAATGCGCCTACCACCTCGTCAATTTTGGCCTTGTTACTATTCAACGGCAGAAAAACATCTTTCAACGAAAATGTTTTTATGTTAACCCGCTGCATAATGGCAATGGCCTGCTGTATGGTAGATTTTGAAAAAGTATATCCAGCAATACCCAACTGCAAACGGTTAACCGCATTGCTTTGCATTATTTTAGCACCGCGTGCATGCGATAGCAAAGGTGCTATGCCAGTGGCGGTTACACCAATGGTTGCCTGCTTTAAAAAGGACCTTCTGTTTGACATATGGCAAATTTGGGATGAACAATAACGTATAGGCCATAAAATTATCAATAAAGGCTTATATATAAACAAGCAATAAAAAAAATAAAGCGGATGAATGGGGTGTCGCTTGGATGAGCAGCCGCGAGAATAATGGGCAACCGCCCCTACCTACATGTTATGCTACCAGTTTATTTTTTGTATTTTTATCGCTTTAACACACTTAAAGCATGGGCAACCCAATAATAAGCATAAAGAACCTTTGGAAAAGCTATGGAAGCAAAGCGGTTTTAAAAGGTATTGACCTTGACATTTACCCTGGCCAGGTGATAGGTTACATTGGCCCCAACGGCGCGGGCAAGAGTACCACCGTAAAAATACTTTGCGGGCTTATTAGCGATTACGAGGGGCAGGTATTTGTAAAAGGCCTTAACCTGAAAGACAATGCCCTGGCCGTTAAAAGCACTATCGGCTATATACCCGAGCTGGCAGAGTTATACGATGTGCTTACCCCGGTGGAATTTTTAACGCTGATGGCCGAACTGTATAACCTTGACAAGCACATTGCCTTGGAGCGCATGGGCAAAATGCTGGCGGCTTTTGGCCTGCAATCCAACATGAACGACAGGATGGACACTTTTAGCAAAGGCATGAAGCAAAAGGTATTGATAACCAGCGGCCTATTGCATAACCCGGATATTATTATTTTGGACGAACCCCTTAGCGGCTTGGATGCCAACAGCGTGATTATAATTAAGGAACTGATAAGCAAGCTGGCAAAGGAAGGCAAAACCATTTTTTATTGCAGCCACATGATGGATGTGGTGGAAAAAGTGAGCGACAGGATTGTGCTGATTAACGAAGGTACCGTAATTGCTAACGGCAGCTTTGAAGAATTGCAACAACAACAGGGCAACGAAAGCCTGGAAAAAATATTTGCGCACCTTACCGCCAAAGAAAGCCTAAGCGATGCCGCCGACCAGTTAATGAGCGCGTTTGATTAACCCTAAACAAATTTTTTGCGATGAATATTATTAACACTATCCTGCTCAAGCTTGTATTGCTGCCTGGCGGGTTGTACAAAAAAATGGGGGTTAACCTAGCCCATTTAAAAGCAATACTAACCGCCAAACTAATTATGGACGATAGGCGGCCCAATGGTTTTCAACAAATGCAACAAAAACGCCGTAAAAACCCAGTGCGTTTTGCCACTGTGTCTACCATGTTTGTCGCGGCATTAATTGGTTCGTTTTTTTTGTTCAGTTTCAAGTTTGGCGATAATTATATCACCCACTTTTCTTTGTACTTTTCGTTTTATATATCATTCCTCGCATCGTTGCTTATCTCAGACTTTACGAGTGTGTTGATTGATATTCGCGACAACTACATTATACTGCCGAAGCCGGTAGGCGGCCAAACTTTCGTGCTTAGCCGCCTGCTGCATATACTTATACATGTATGTAAAATTACCCTGCCCATGGCGGTACCCGCCATTGTATACCTATCCATTAAGCTTGGCTGGTTGGCTATGGCAGCGTACCTACCCATGGTAATAATGGCCACGCTTTTTACCATATTTTTAATTAATGCCATCTACATATTGATATTAAAGCTTACCACGCCCCAAAAATTCCAAAACATCATCAGCTACATACAAATTGTATTTGCCATATTTTTCTATGCCGCCTACCAACTGATGCCGCGGTTAATGAACAATATAAAACTCGCCCACTACGATATTAGCGCCAGCAAGGCTTGGTATTTTGTGCCTTCGTATTGGTTTGCCACAGGCTGGCAGCAATTGTACCATTTTACGGCCTCCATCCAACTAAGTGTGTTTCTGGCACTAAGTTTTATCATCCCCATCGCAAGCCTTTGGGTGGTTATAAAATACTTTGCCCCGGCATTTAACCAAAAGCTAAGCTTAATTACCGGCAGCACGGGGGAAGCCTCGCCGACTAACAACAAAGCGGACGCAAAAAAAACGAAGGCTTCATCCTACAGCGAATGGCTTGCGAATATTTTTACCAAACGCGGGGCGGAAAGAATGGGTTTTTTATTTACTTGGAAGATGATGTTGCGCAGCCGGGAATTTAAAATGAAAGTGTACCCCGCCATCGGGTACATGATTGTAATAATAGTGTTGATGAACCTAAATATGAAAAACGCCTCGTTCAGCGATGTGGCTGCGCAAAACTCGCAGGGCAAAACAGCGGTACTGCTGATTCTTTATTTTAGTAACCTCATCATTATCTCCGCTTTGGCGCAGGTAACACTCAGCGAAAAGTTTAAGGCAGCCTGGGTGTTTTTTGTGTCGCCCGTTAAAACGCCGGGTAATTTAATTAGTGGCGCAGTAAAGGCGTGCATTGCGCAGTTTTATTTTCCCGTGGCGGCGTCAACCCTTGTCGTGTTAACCGCGTTGGGCGGTATATGGGTGGTGCCTAATGTACTTTTTGGCATGGCCAATTGCTTACTTATAACGGCAGTATCTGCCTATATAACTGCTAATAAGCTACCATTTTCCTCCCCACCTACCAATAAGGCGGGCAGCGGCGGCTTTATGCGGGTTATTTCTGTTATGGTAATAGGCACTACCGTGGGTGCCATGCAGTATTTTTTATACGATATTACCCCTGTTATTATAATTTTAACCCTACTTTCCGGCGGGGCGGCCTGGTTTGTGTTTGATGGGATAAGCAATTTTACTTGGAAAAAGGTTTTCAGCAGGTATGAGGATTAGTGGGGGGATTGACAGATGGCGCCCTTGCAAGCTTTGTCATAAACATCCTTGCTGAATACGCCTCGTTGCAAGCATATTCAGCAAGGATGGCTGCCCCAATGCCCAATTACTTCCTTGAATAGTTTGGAGACTCCTTGGTTATTTCCACATCGTGCGCATGGCTTTCGCGCATGCCCGCGTTGGTTATTTGTATAAAGGTGGCTTGTTGCAATTGCTCAATGGTACCCGCACCGCAGTAGCCCATACCAGCGCGTAAACCGCCCACGTACTGGGCAACCACCTCGCTTAGCGATCCTTTGTAGGCCACCCGGCCCTCAATACCTTCAGGCACCAGCTTCTTCAACCCATCTTCCACATCTTGAAAATACCGGTCGCTGCTGCCTTGCGCCATAGCACCTATGCTGCCCATGCCCCGGTATTCCTTAAACTTGCGGCCCTCGTAAATAATCGTTTCGCCGGGGCTTTCCTCAGTGCCTGCAAACACGCTGCCCATCATCACCACGTTGCCACCCGCTGCCAAGGCCTTCACCATGTCGCCGGTGTAGCGTATACCGCCATCCGCAATCAGCGGTACGCCCAACGGCTTTAATGCTGAGGCGGCTTCCATAATAGCGGTAAGCTGCGGTACGCCCGTGCCCGCCACAATACGGGTAGTGCAAATACTACCGGGGCCAATACCCACCTTAACGGCATCTGCACCGGCCTCAGCCAATGCTTTTGCACCACCGGCGGTGGCAATATTGCCTACAATAACATCTATATTTTTAAAGTTGCTTTTTACCTTTTTCAATGCTTCAATCATCCGTACTTGGTGGCCGTGCGCACTGTCTAAACAAACCACGTCCACGCCAACATGGTGCAAGGCACTAACACGGTCCAAAACGTCTGGGGTGTTCCCTATGGCCGCACCCACCAGCAACCGGCCAAAGCCATCTTTAATACCGTTGGGGTTATTGATTAATTGCAGTATATCCCGGTAAGTTATCAGCCCTATCAGCTTTCCATCCTTGCTTACTACGGGCAGTTTTTCAATTTTATACTGGCGCAATATTTTCTCCGCCTGCTTCATGTCAGTTCCTTCGGGGGCGGTAATCAAGTTTTCGGTGGTCATCACCTCTTTTACCAACACGCGCTTGTTTGTTTCAAAACGCAGGTCACGGTTGGTTAATATACCTGTAAGCTTACTATTATTGTCCACAATGGGTATGCCGCCAATTTTATTCTCCTTCATCAGGCGTAAGGCATCGCCGATAGTGGCATCTTCGTGAAGGGTAATGGGGTCGATTATTAACCCACTTTCGCTACGTTTTACTTTGCGCACCTGCTCGGCCTGGCGCTCTATGCTCATGTTTTTATGCAGTATGCCCATACCGCCTTCCCTGGCAAGGGCAATGGCCAACGTGGCTTCCGTAACGGTATCCATGGCTGCGGACAGCATGGGTACATTCAATGTTATGTTTTTTGTTAAACGGGAGCGGATGTCAACCTCGCGGGGCAAAACCTCGCTGTAAGCGGGCATTAACAGTACATCGTCAAATGTAAGGCCCTGGCCGAAAAATCTTGATTGTGCGGAAAATTCTGAAGCGGGGGAAATTCTTGTTGCCATGTGCAAAGGTATGGCGGCGGATAAATTGGTTCCAAAAAAATGTTTTAAAAGCCTCACTCCCGACCTCTTGCCGCAGATGAGCGGCAATAGCCACTTGCCGTACAACACACAAACACCCTAATCATAAATATCTTTCCTGTGCCCAAGGGTGATAATATCAATAATAAGCTGGCTGTCCATTATGTCATATATAATGCGGTAGTCGCCCGTTCTTACGCGGTAACCAGCCCTGCCCCTTAGCTTCTTATAACCGATCGGACGTGGATTCTCTTCAAGGGCCGCAATGGTTTCAATGATTGGCGCGGCAATATTGTCGGCAAGCTTGTCTAATTGCTTTGCAGCTTTGGTAGATAAAACAGCAGAATAATTAGGCATTTTTTGCTTTTCTGTTTTTCAGGTAATCGGCAAATAAAATGCGTTCTCCGGTATCTTCTTTTTTGGCAGCATCGTACAGATGCACGTCTTCCAAATCTTCCAGTTCTTCCAAAATAGCATCAAACTCTTTGGCAGGCAGTATTACCAGCGACCTATCTCCGTTGGCATCTTTTATGTATTGTGGGTGAATGGTGGGCATGTTCTAAATTTTTAGTTATAATACATAATACCTAAATGGCTGTATAAAGATACGCCATTAGCCGACTTCATTCATTTTTGTTGTTTAAAAACCAGCCAATCTGCCTGTTTTTAGCCGCATGTTTTCAGCTGCATTCGAAAAAAGCACTTATTTGCCAGTAGCTAAAAAATAAAACCAACAAAATACACACCCAACTCCTCTAAACCCAAAGACTGACAATTAGGGTAAAAGCATTTTGATTTGAGTGAAAACCGTATTTTTAGAGTGAAATTTGACTTTCTGCCCTTACAATGGAAAATTTATTATTTGGCGAGTATTTACCTATTAATCTGGAGTACTCTTATGTTTTGCCTGCTCTGCGCCATGTTTTTTTTATGGGGTTTTCATGTTGACCCGTTACCACATATCATCCTTTTCTTTATAGCGCTCGTTGCCTTAGGCTGTAAAGCAGGTTTATCTATAAAGAGTATTAAACATTATAAAAATGCGGAGCTACATTCAAACACTGGGAAACTTATTTTTTAGGAATTAGCACTTAGGTCGCACTTCGTTTTTGAATATTTTCTAAACGTATAGGCGGGGCTTGCATCATACGTTCAATTAGTGCATTAAAAGTACCCGCCATTGCATTTCTCCTGTTGAACCTGAAGTGGTATTC
>CAIRZB010000110.1 GCA_903882935.1 uncultured Parafilimonas sp.
CAGATATTCCAAGCAAGAATCGTCATCCGTAAACCGCTTATGAAAATTTATAGAATTCACGCCTTTGAATTTATCCAACATATCCATGTCGCAAATATAAATCTTCTAATTTTAAAGTGCGACCTAAGTGCTAATTCCTACATTGCAATATGAAAATAATGATATCGTGCTGCGCCATTATATGTACCCTTGCCTGCAGTGCGCAAACGGGTGACAGTACCTATGCTGAAAAATTGGGCTTTCCCAAAGGTGCTAAAGTGGTTATTCTACATGTGGACGATGCGGGTATGAGCTACGACAGCAACGAGGGGGCCATAACGTCCATTGCCAAAGGCGTGGCCACCAGCGCCAGCGTTATGATGCCCTGCCCCTGGGTGCCGGGGTTTGTGCATTATTTAAAACAACACCCTGGTATGGATGCGGGGCTGCACCTCACCCTTACCTCCGAATGGGGCGATTACCGCTGGGGGCCGCTGGCCGGCAAGGATGCCGTGCCGGGCCTGGTGGATAAAGAGGGCGATTTGTGGCCCAGCGTGGAGCAGGTGGCACAACATGCCACCCCCGACGAAGTGGAAAAAGAAATAACCGCGCAATTGGCCCGCGCCCGCGCCATGGGGTTTGAGCCAACCCACCTAGACAGCCACATGGGTACCTTGTTTGCCACCCCGGCGTTTACTGAGCGGTACATTAAGCTGGGTATTGCCAACCATATACCCGTTATGATGCCTGGCGGCCACAACACGCTAATAGCGTTGCAATTGCAGGCCACCGGTGTTGCCATGGCACAGGCAAGGGCCGCAGGCAAAATGCTTTGGGCTGCCGGGCTGCCCGTGCTAGACGACCTGCACAACACCAGTTATGATTGGCCCATACCCGACAGCGTTAAAAGCGACGACACCAAGCTGCAAGGCTACAAAACAGCTAAATACATTCAGGCGTTAAAACAGCTTAAGCCCGGCCTTACCATGATGATAATGCATTCCACGGCTACTTCACCAATTTTTGAACATATATCCGGCAGCGGTGCGGTGCGCAGGGGCGACATGCTTACCATGATAAACCCGGTGTTTAAGCAGGCCTTGGCAGATGAACACATTATACTAACCACCTGGCGGGAAGTGATGCAGCGGAGGCAACGGTAATTTGGGTTGCTGATGCGCGTTTATCGAGAGTTGCCTATTTGGCTAACAGGGGTTGGCTTGGGGGAAGTTTGACAAGATGGGAACATTTTGGATACCCCGCAGGTTGGCCAACCGTAAGGGTTAAAGGCGTTTGGGAAACAGTGCCTTCGAATAACTGAATTTTAGGTGTTAGGTATTTTATGTAGGTTGCCATGCAACTTACAATGATTTGATTGTTGCGCCCCCATTATAAATTGAATACCAGCTAGGTAATTAGCGATGCTCGCTACGTTTTGAAACTGTGCAACATTTATTTAACCTGCGTGTTTACCCGCAATGGGTTTATTTTGCCATTGCCGCCACACAACAAGCAATATATGCGCAAAAAATCACGGCTCACCTTCAAATGCTTTTTTTGGGCAACAATGCTGTTGTTAATGCAGCCGCCCTTGTATGCCCAAATATCAGCCAAGGCCGCACAAAGGGTGGTGGTGATAATGATGGATGGCTTTGGCGATGACTATTACCACAGCAGCAACATGCCCAACCTGCAAGCCATGGCAGCAAAAGGCATTTACAAAGTAGTGCCGGGGTTAATGCCATCAGTAACCAATGTTAACAACGCATCAATCATCACCGGTGTGCCGCCAGGGCAAAACGGCATCACGGGCAATGTGTTTTTAAACCCAGCCACAGACCGAGAGGAGTATATGGAAGACAACAGCCTGCTGCTGGCACCCACAATATTCATGCGGGCGGCCCGGCACGGTGTTAAATCTATCTTGTTCTCGGCCAAAACCCAAACCGTACTACTGCTTAACAAAGGCGCGGGCGAGGCGGTGAGCCGTGAAACTGCCAGCCCGGAATGGATAAAACGCCTTGGCACACCGCCGGATGTGTATAGCCGGGAAATAAACTATTGGATGATGGAAGCCGCGCTATACGCGATGCAACACGATAGCAGCCTAGGCTTGGTATACATACACACCACCGATTACCCGATGCATACTTGGGCACCCGGCAGCGCAGAGTCCAAGGAACATCTGAACACAATTGACCAATATTTAGGCAAAATGCAGAAAACTTGGCCTTATGCAGCTATTTTAATAACAGCCGACCATAACGTACACCATAAAAATTATTGTTGGGACTTAGACAAGGCCTGCGCCAACCGCGGCGTACCCGTAAAAGCAGCCATTTCGCCAGAAAAAGACCGCTATTTTAAGCATCATTTGGGCATGGGGGGTTCTGCGTATATTTACCTAAACGATCTTAAAGATTCTGCCAATGTGCGCAGGCTGATCGTCGGCCTGAAGGGGGTAGACGAAGTGGTTTCCAAAGCCGAGGCTGTAAAGCGTTTCGGCCTAATGCCCGGCCGAATTGGCGACCTGATGGTTTTGGCCGACAGCCTTACGGTGTTTGGCCATTTGGAGAATGCAGAATCAGAAACGCTGCCCGATAGCTACCGCAGCCACGGCTCCCAGTACGAAGCCAAGGTGCCGCTGTTTGTTTACAATGCCAAGCATGCACCTAAATCCAGCTATTTTAAGTATAATTATATGCTGGCAAGTTGGCTTTATAAAATCCGCATATTTTAACTGTTTGGCCAGTAGGCCAGCATAAAACTGATGGAAAAACCCATTTTTTGCATTATCGCTGTAATGGGCGGTTAAAAAATGTCAGCCAATAAATAGTACGCACGGTAACAATAAACCTTGCCACAAGAACAGCATGTAATCGTTGCGGCGGCTGCATGGCAACACGCGCTACGCCATTTGCCTTGCCTTGCTGCAATCACCTTTAAACATCTGGCAACATAATCCCAAAAAAACTACAATAGCGGAAGGTTGAGATAATCGCCACCGTTTAACTATGCACCGGCCTTCTAAAAAACAATACGCTACCGCACCAACACCACTGTGCCTTTAAACACCTTTTCTGAGCCATCTGCCGAAGAAATTACAATTATGTATACATAGGCACCGGGTTGTTGTGGCTGCCCGTTTACGGTACCATCCCACCCTTGGGTAGGGTCGTTTGGCACAACATGCTGCAGGTGAAAGAGTGTTTGTCCCCAGCGGCCAAATACGGTAAAGTCTTTTATAACATCGCCCGGGTAGCCGCCAAGCACATAAAAAATATCGTTATGCCCATCGCGGTTGGGTGTAAATGCACCTGGCACTATAATGGGGTAGGCAACGGTAACTTTTATAGTTCCCGAGGCTGTGCAGCCATCGGTGGATTGCACTGTTAACGAATAGGTAGTCGTTTTTTCAGGGCTGGCAACAGGGCTGGCAACTTCGGTTTTATCCAATCCAGCGGGCGGGTTCCAAGTATAGGTTGCTATGTTGCCGTTAACCGGCAACCTTAGGGTTATAGTTTGCCCTGGTGCTATCGTAACGTCATTTGTAGGCCCTAACACGGGTGTGGGCAACGCATGGGCAATAACGTTGTTTGATGTATCGGGTAATATGCAAGCCGCGTTGTTTGACACGAAGCAAGCTATAACATCACCGTCAGCAAGTGCAGCTGTGGTATAAACGGGGTGGCCCGCGCCCTGGGCCTTGCCATTTACAACCCACTGGTAGCTGGGTGCGTTGCCCGCGTTGGCTGCCAAAGCAGTAAGTGTTATGGGGCTGCCCGCGCAAAAGGTTGTTTTATCGGCACTGATACTGATACTTGCTTTTGGGGCAGGGCTAATAACGATGGCATTTGTTGTGTCGGTACAGCCGGCATCATTGGTTACCACAGCGGTATAGGTACCGGGTACCGTGGTAACCAGCAAACTGTCAATACCATTGATGCCCCCGGGCGGAAACTGCTGTATTCGGTTGTTGGCGTCATCCGCAACATATATGTTGCCTTTTGCGTCAATAAACACACCGTCGGGGTTGTCAAGTTGGTTAGCCGCCGGCCCCAAACCATTGCCGCCTGCCACCGTGGTGGCATTGGTGCTGCTGGTTGAATTGGGCGGAAATTTTTGGATGCGTCCGTTTAATTTGTCGGCCACATACAGGTTGCCAGCCGCATCAACAAAAATGCTGCTGGGCTGCGATAGTTGGTTGGCTGCCATGCCGGGGCCGTTGCCGCCTGCCACGGTTAGCCCATGGGTGCTGCTGTTTGAACCCGGCGGAAATTTTTGGATGCGGTTATTACCCAAATCGGCCACATAAACATTGCCCGGTCCATCTACAAACACCGATGCGGGTGAATTTAACTGGTTGGCAGCGGCACCGTACCCGTTGCCACCCGCCACTGTTACGGCATCGGCATGGCCGGGTGTGAATTTTTGAATGCGGTTATTACCGTTATCGGCCACGTAGATATAGCCCGAACCATCAACATATACGGAAGATGGATACTTTAATAAATTGGCCGTACTGCCCGAATCCTTCCCGCCTGCAACGGTAGTTCCGTTGGTGGCACTGGATGAATACGGCGGAAATTCCTGGATACGGTGGTTTTGCTCGTCAGCCACATAAATATTGCCAGCTGCTTCCACAAATACGCTGTTGGGGTTGTTAAACTGGTTGGCGGCCTTACCGGCAAAATTACCACCGGCCACGGTTAGGCCAACTGTTGTGCTATTTGAGCCAACGGGGAATTTTTGTATCCTTTCATTGGCCGCATCGGCAATATATATGTTGCCGGTGCCATCCCGGTATATGCCTGTAGGGTACTGTAGTTGGTTGCCTTTGGTACCCCCGCCATTACCCCCCGCAACGGTGGTGCCAACGGCTGTGGCCCCGGCATTTACCACCGTGTAAATTGCAGGGCCGTTGTACCAAACAATTTTTGAAATGTTGCTCCCCGGCGCACTAACCACCAATGTGTCGCTGCCCAAGCAAATACCGCCCTTGTGGGTGAACTTAATGGCAAACGGGCATTGGGAAAAACAGTAGTGGCAGATAACCAACAAAAAAAGAATGGGTGCTTTTTTCATTTTGGCATTACGGTGTCATTCAAAAATAACTTATTAGCAACACCGCACCTAATTATTACGGCAATTCAACCTCGAAAAAACGGATGTGCCGGGCAGTGGCTAATGTGTATTGTGTTGGCACCTTGCTCCGGCTTTATCGCCTGTTGTGAAAAGCTGTTGCGTTTTTGCCCCGGCACGCGGATGCTTTCGTTGCAATCATCACCAATCTTTCATACTTTCATCCAAACAAATTTTGCACATGAGAAAACTATTGCTATGTATGGCTGTATTAGGCAGCCAATGGCTGTATGCCCAAAAAACCATTATTTATTGCGGAAAGCTGGTTGACCCCAAAAACTTGCAAGTATTATCCGAAATGTCGGTGGTGGTTGAGGGCAACAAAATTGCCGGTGTTGAAAAAGGGTATATCTCCGCCACGGGCGCGGATAAGGTGATTGACTTGAAGAAACTAACCGTGATGCCCGGCCTAATTGACTGCCACGTGCACCTTGAGGATGAAATAAGCCCGAATGATTTTGAAAAACATTTTAAGCTAAACCCCGCTGACCACGCTTATTTAGCCATGGGCAATGCCGACAGTACGCTGTTGGCTGGCTTTACTACCGTGCGCGACCTAGGCGGTAGCGGCGTTAACATATCGCTGCGCAATGCCATAAACAAGGGGCTGGTGCCAGGCCCTAGGGTTTTTACAGCAGGCAAGGCCTTGGGCAGCACAGGCGGGCATGGCGACCCAACCAATGGCCTGCGGGAGGACCTGATGGGCGACCCCGGCCCCAGCGTTGGCGTGGTAAACGGTGTGGATGAATGTATAAAAGCTGTGCGCATGCGCTACAAGGAAGGGGTGGATGTAATTAAAGTAATGTCGACCGGCGGCGTGCTGAGTTTGGAAAAAGACGGTACCGGTGCACAATTGAACGATGATGAGTTGAAAGCACTGGTTGCCACTGCCAAAGACTACGGGCTAAAAGTGGCTGCACATGCCCACGGTGCCGAAGGCATTAAGCGCGCCATACGTGCCGGTGTTGCTTCCATTGAACACGGCACCTATATGGATGACGAGGCCATACAGCTATTTAAGGAACGCGGCACTTACTTTGTACCCACCATAACAGCCGGCAAATCGGTGGCTGATTCGGCCAAAAAACCAGGTTTCTTTCCTGCTGTAATTGCAGGCAAGGCACAAGCCGTGGGGCCGTTAATACAAAACACCTTTGCCAAGGCGTACAAGGCAGGGGTTAAAATAGCATTTGGTACAGATGCGGGTGTGTATAAGCACGGCAAAAACTGGATGGAGTTTGTGTATATGAACGAAGCTGGCATGCCGCCGCTGGAAACCATTAAAAGTGCCACGGTTAGCGCGGCCGACTTAATTGGCATAAGCGATAAGGTAGGCACCATTGAAACTGGCAAATTGGCCGACATCATCGCCGTGGACGGCGACCCTGTTGCCGACATACATGCCATGGGCAAGGTATCTTTCGTAATGAAAAACGGGGTGGTGTATAAAGGTGGAAAGTAAAAACGTGGGTTACACGTTCGCCTAAAATACCTAATGACTATCAATGTCGTTTAGTTAATCCCATATTTTCGGTTGTGGAGACACAACCGAAGGCGCCCGCCCGGATTTGTGTCTCCACAAATCCGGTAAACGGGCATTCTTTTACGCTTAAACCAAATTACGGATAGTCAATAAATACCTAATACGCAATCAGCACCCGATAGCCTGTTACTAACTGTTTAGTGCAGGCCATCGGGTGCTGATTAATTATCTACAAGGGATTATAAAATACAAATAAGCCCTACCCCCTTTTCCTCAATTGCTGCAATAATGCCTTAAGGTCTTTAGGCAGTTCGGCTTCAAAGGTATAAGCTTCGCCATTCAAACTAAACGACAAATGGGCTGCATGCAGGCCCAGCCTTGCCAGCATAGGGCGTTCTCCCTCCTCCCGCTTTGAAAGTTTATAGTTCTTCTTAAAATCCGACAATAGTACTGGTGCAGGGTCGCCATACAGCTCATCACACACTATACTGTTGCCAATGTACTGCATGTGTAACCGTATTTGGTGTGTGCGCCCTGTGTGTATTTGATAGGCCATCCAAGTAAAAAGCCTAAAACTTTCCAGTACCTCGTAGTCGGTAATGGACGTTTTGCCATTTACATGGGTAATCATCCGGCCGTTTTTTGCCGGGTGTTCGGCTATAGCGGCTTCAATGGTGCCTTTTGGCTGGGTTACTACGCCATGCACAAGGCCAAGGTATTTTTTTACCACGTCCCGGCCTTCAAATAACTGGCTTAATTGTTTGTGGCTTTCCTCATCCTTCGCAAAAACTATCACCCCGCTGGTGCCTTTGTCTAATCGGTGTACGGTGTAAATATTGCCGTACTTTTCTTTCAAAAGGTCTTTTAGCGATGGTTCACTTTGCTTTCTGTCGGGTATGCTCAGCATGCCCGCAGGTTTATTAATTACAATAAATTGCCCGTTCTCGTATAGTATATTCATGCAACCCCCTATTAAACCCTAACGGGTTGGTATTTGTATCAAATAAAATTTAGTCCTCACCCTCGTCGTTGCCCTTGCCTTTGCGCACAAAGCTCTGGTTCATAAATTTAAGCAAGCGCACTTCTTTCTCGCTTAAAAACCTGTATTTGCCGCGGTCAACATTCTTTTTGGTTAGGTTGGCAAACATCACCCTGTCAAGGCCCTTAACGTCGTAGCCCAGGTGTTCAAATATGCGGCGCACAATGCGGTTGCGGCCGCTGTGTATTTCAATGCCCACCACACTTTTGTCGTTGGCATCGGCATAGGCCAGTGAGTCTGCGGCAACAAACCCGTCCTCAAGGGTAACGCCTTCCACCACTGCTTCAAAATCTTTTTTCGTAAGGTCGCGGTCTAATTTAACCTCGTATATTTTTTTTATCTCGTACGATGGGTGCGTAAGCTTTTGCGCCAGCTCGCCATCGTTGGTAAGCAGTAAAACGCCCGTAGTGTTACGGTCAAGCCTGCCCACGGGAAAAACCCTTTCTGTGGTGGCGTTGGCCACAATGTCAAACACTGTTTTACGGCCTTCGGGGTCGTTTGCTGTTGTTAGGTAATCCTTTGGCTTGTTTAATAGAATATATACGGGGTTATGCTGCAAAAAAACCTGTTTGTCTTTTACCACAACCTTATCTTCCGCAGTTACTTTAAAACCAGGCTCATAAATAATGGACCCGTTAACGGCAACCTTGCCGTGTTTTACCAAATCGGCAGCTTCCCGCCGTCCGCAAACACCGGCATGGGCAATGTATTTGTTAAGCGGCATCAACTCGGTTGCAGGGTTGTCAACGGCAGCATCGGCCTTACGGTTATAGGCTTTGGGCCTAACATTTTCGTTTTGCGCCTCTTTGCCGTAGTCTAATTTTTTGCGGGTAATGGTTCGTTTGCTCTGGGGGGCAGGCATTGTGCCCTCCTTGGGCTGCCAAGTTTCCACTTCTTTTTTAGCCGGCCTGGTTATTAAACGCTTACCGTCAGCGGGTTGTTTTTCCGGGTCTTCACTTTTAGCCTTCACAAAAGCCCTTTTGTTGGCCGTGTAACCAGTTTTTGCCGGTTTATGGTTAAATTTTGTTTCCGGTGTTAATTCATTGTCCTCAATGCTGCGTGGGGTATGCCTTGGGCTTTCAGGCTTTATGTTTTCGGGAAAACTGTCTTGCTTGTTAGGGCGGCGCGCTATTTTTTTTCCGTCACGGGGTGCGGCACTACGTGGGCGTACGCCTGTGCGGTTGCTTGGTTTTTTTTCTTCCGATGGCTTAAATGTTCTTCTTTCACGGCTTTCGGTTTTCTCGCCCCTTTCCGCAATTTTTGGGCCCTTGGTGCCAGCTTGGCTGCCAAAACGTTCTTCCTTTTTCTTGCGCCTAAATTCCTCGCCGGCCACCCGGGCTTCTTTTTTCACTTTCCGCTTTTCTTGCTTTATCAGCTCTTTTTTTTTGGCACCCGTGGGTTCCTTCTGTACAAATTTATCAAACGCGTGTTTAGCCATTTTTTTAAGTTTACTGTTTTGCAACAGGGCGGCAAAATTACAAAAACTATCGCCAACACCGCTTTTATTGTTTGTACCACCAAAATGTTAATTATAATGTATTTTTTGCAAAGAATGTACTTTTTTTTTAGAAATTTTTAATAGAGATTGCGGTAAAATATTGTGAATCAGTGTGTTTAGAATAACTACCCTTCAATTCGAATAACAACATGCCCGATTACCACCACCGGCAAAACAATGACGGATTTTACAAACTTGTTGCTGATAACATTAAAGACTTGGTTGCATTTTATTCGCCGAGTGGCATTCTTGAGTACATATCGCCTTCATTAGGGCAATTATTGGGTTATGACGCCGCTTTAGTATTAGGGCGAGATGTTGCCGATGAGTTCACACACCCCGAAGACCGGCATTTGGTTGCGGCCGGTCGTGCTAAGTTAACCAATGGAACCAGTGGCAATGAGTTATTTGAATACCGCTTGCTGCATAATGCCGGCTATTGGGTATACTTTGAAAGTTACCGGAAGCCTATTTTTGACGAAACTGGTGCATTGACGGGCATAATGGCCATATGCAGGGATATTTCGCAACGCAAAAAGGCAGAGCTGGCAATAGGCGAAAGCGAGGAACTATACCGCCGTTTGGCCGATAATATACTAGACTTGGTAGTGATGCTTGACAGGAGTGGGGTACACACCTATGTATCACCTTCGTGTAAGGCTCTTTTAGGCTACGCACCTGAAGAGCTGCATGGCAAGCATTTTGCCGATATAGTGCACCCCGATGACGCTGGGCCGCTAAGAGTGGACATTTTAGAAAAGGCTACCGGAGGGCAGGACAGGTTTTTGGTGGAAATGCGCGTTAAGCACAAAAATGGCCAATGGGTATTTTGCGAAACAACCATTAAAGCACTACAGGCGGAAGACGGGGCCGTGACGGGTTTTTTGGCCACCACGCGCGATATTACCCAATGGAAAATGGCGCAGATTGCCGTGATAGAAAGTGAGGAAAAGTACAGAAGCTTGGTAGAGTCGTCTGAGGCGATGATTGCCATAGTAAATAAAACGGGTGGGTTTGATTTTGTAAACGACCAGCAGGCAAACTTTTTCTCGCGCCCCAAAGACTACATTGTTGGCAAAACAGTGTACGATTTTTATGACATAGACCAGGCCGAATTAATTCACGCACGTGCCAGGCAGGTTTTTACTGAAATGAAGAACCAAGTGTTTGAACACGCCGTTACCCAAAACCAAAAAACTTTTTGGCTACGGTCAACTTTGCACCCTGTGTACAATTCAAAATGCGAAGTGTATGCTGTTATGGTTAACACCATTGATTTAACCAGCATAAAAAATTCCGAAGAGGCACTGCGTAAGCAAAATGAGGTGCTAAAGCAAATCGCATTTCTGCAATCGCATATTGTGCGGTCGCCCTTAACCAACATACAGGGCATACTGATGTTGATTGACGAAGATGCCATGACCGAAGAAAACCGGTATTATTTTAGGCTGTTAAAACAAGCCGCCGGTAAACTGGACGAAATTGTTATTGAAATTGTTGAAAAAGCCATTTTTATAAAGCGCCAAACCATGGCTGAACTATAATAGGCCCAGCCAATGGCCTGTAACTAGCCCTTGTTGGCCAACTGCCCGCAGGCAGCATCAATATCTTTGCCCCTGCTGCGTCTAAGCCTGGCGTTTACCTTGTGCAACTCCAAGTATTTCATAAATTTTTCAATGCCGTCTTCATCCGGTTTGGTAAACTTAAATTTATCAATGGGGTTGTACTCAATAATGTTTATCAGGTCGGCCGGTACCTGCCTGTATATTTTAATCAGTTCGTCAGCATCAGGTTGCGAATCGTTGAAATTTTTAAACAAAATATATTCAAACGTTATTTCACTCTTGGTTTGCTTATAAAAGTAATTCAACGCATCGGTAAGTGCCTTAATGTTGTTGGTTTCATTAATGGGCATTATTTCGTTGCGCTTTTTGTCGTTGGCGGCGTGCAGGCTAAGGGCCAGCTTAAAACGAACCTGGTCATCACCCAGCTTGCGGATCATTTTTGCAACACCTGCTGTTGAAACGGTTATACGCCTTGGGCTCATGGCCAAGCCGTCTTCCGCGCTGATGCGTTCAATGGCCTTAAGAACGTTGCTATAATTAAGCAAGGGTTCGCCCATGCCCATAAACACAATATTGCTCAGCTTTTTACCGTACTCATTCTCACTTTGCCGGTTTATCAAGGCAACCTCATCGTAAATTTCGTCATAAGTAAGGTTGCGCTGTTTTTCCATATATCCGGTGGCGCAAAATTTACAACTTAGGCTGCAACCAATTTGCGACGAAACGCAAGCTGTTTTGCGCTCGTCGGTAGGTATCAGTACCCCTTCCACCATGTGGCCGTCAAAGGTCTTGAAGCGTGTTTTAAGGGTTCCGTCCTCGCTAATTTGTGTGGTATTTATGGTAAGGGCGGGCAGGCTGAAATCGCCGGCCAGCTTTTGGCGTAAATCTTTGCTCAGGTTGGTCATGTCGTCAAAACTTTGGGCATGCTTTTGCCAAAGCCACTCGTGCACCTGTTTTGCCCTAAACTTCTTGTCCCCAATATTTGCAAAATACTCCTCCAAATCGGGCAGGGTAATATGCCTTATATTTTTTTGCTGTGTGCTGGTCATTTTGCAAATATAGCCATTCGTAAGCAAACAAGGGTTATGCCGCTTGTATTGGGTGCAATCCAAATTGAGGCAGGTGGCGCTAGCCCCATCGGGGCTGCCTATTTGTACAACAATCAGCAAGTATTGTTTTACACCGATGTGGGGTTACCGATAAAGCTTAGCGCGTAGCCCCACAACGGGGCATTTTGTAATATCATTGCCGTTTCTATAAATAGGTAGTTCCTTAGGCACATGCAGACGATATTTTGGTTTACACCCCCTTTTATTGGTACCTCCATACCAGCCACCCCTATGGCAAAAAGTGTACGCGCAAACCTGTTTTAACATCCGTATTGGCCATTTTAATGGCGCTAACCACGGGTGGGTGGGGAAAATTAAAGCTGTTTTTTTCTATCAATACTTTTTTGCAGGCGGTTAGCGCGATGGCGGCAAGGGAGGTGTCGTTAGCCATACCGCCACCGTTTAAGTTTATACGGTTACCGGTAAAAACTAGGTTGCCCACGCTGCGGGCAGCCAGCACTGCATTATTGTTAACCGTAAAGCTGTTGTTGGTGATGGTGATGTTACGGTGTACCACCTTGCCTGCCACCAGGGTATGGTTTTCGGGGGCGATGGTTATGGCACCGCTGCCAGTGTTATAGCCGCATTCAATAAACGTGTTGTTATTTATTGTAAGGTCCTGCACCGGGCCAGACTCGTACCAGCTTAACGCATCATCTGCTATTAAAATGGGGTACATGCCCGTGCGGAAAAACGTATTGTTTTCAATCACAACCTTTCTACGGGTGGTTATCAGTAACCCACGGGTATTCGTCCGTTCAAAACGGCTATTCTTAATTACCACTGCCGGTGTGCAAGTAAGGTTCTCGATGCAAAGGCCTGCCTTGATGTTTAACGGCAATTGCCCCTCCACCACCAGCTGCATTTCGCGCTTGCTGGTGAGTTTTGCGGCCTTGAGTTTGGCCACTGCCACCGGAAGCAGCGTTTGCGGGTTGGTGAATGCAATACTGTCGCCAGCAAAAAAAGCCGGGAACCCATAAGTTTGCGGATGCATAAAACGCACAGTGATGGTATGGGCCGCCCCCAACCTTGTTATCTGCAAATGGGTGCCGTGTATATTAATGGGGTCATCGTGGGAGCCAGAGGTAAAGCAACTGTCAATGCTAACCAGCCCCTTACAGCCCGAAAAATGGAAACAGTCCGCAAAAGACGCGATGATGCGGCCTGCATTTTCCCGGGGTGCTGCTGTTACTTTCAACAAAGAAATATTCTCAGAAAACTGCGAAACAATGCCCAGCCCGTGCATGTAGTACATGTTTACATGCTCCAGTGCAATATCCTTACTCAAACTGATAAAGCCGCCACAGTTATCGCGGTAGGGGTCTCTGATGGTTAACACATCCCCGGGCTGAAAATTATTGTTCGTGAAATCCCCTTCAAACCGCACATGCAAAGGGCTTGTTTCAACAGCCTTGCTTTTAACAAAAGCATCAAAGCTGCTGTAGAGCATTTTGCCGGTAGAGGGCTTATAAACAATGGTATGGTAGGCGTTGGTTTGCCAACCCTCGCCAAAAAACTGGAGACGGCCGTTGTTAATATTGTATTTTGAATCAGGGTGTATGTCCGTTTCAACAGCAGACGCTGTAACCGATTGTATGGTCAACTCCGACATGGTGGGCCGTTCATAATCGAAGCTGATATTTTTTATACGGATGTTTCGGCTGTTGAGTATGGCGAACGATACCATTTTACCATGCAACACCACCAACGTGTTGTTACCCTCAAGGGTTAGGTTATGGCAATCTTCAAAAAAGAACGCAACGGTCTTTTCCTTCGGCAAGGTATCATCCTCCGTACAGTTTGAAATGTACAGTTCGCGCTTTACTGCGCCATCCGGCCAAACATCAATACGGCCGCCGGGTAGCAATAGGGTTTTGCTCTTTGCGGCCTTGCAAGCGGCAATTGCCTTTTTGATAGGGGCAACAGCATTGGCAACGCTGTTGGGCGTAACGCCGTAATCTGCGGCGTTGATGACAGACTGGCTATAGGTGGTATTGTATGTAAAAAGGAGAATGATGCAAAAAATGAGAATATGTTTCAACTGCATAAGTTTGTTTTGACGCGATATACTTATTTTACTGGCAGCAATTTGGTGCAAGTAGTTTGGACTGCAGCCTTAGGTTCTAGCGTGCATCAATAAAGCCCACCCCCTCACTTCCCCTTCCAACTATACACCCTTTTTATCGCAGTATTTTTCGTCAATGCGTCTAACCCAGCCTGGGTAATGTTGGTCTCATTAAGGTTTACCGCGTCAAGATGTTGCAGTACCGTAAGGTCGCCCACAACGCCATCACCAATGGGGTTGTTTTCAAGCCGCAGTTTTTCAAGGTTGGGTAGCTGTTTTAAAATAGCCATATCGCCATCGTTAAAATTGTTGCGTGATAGGTTCAACCAAACAATGTTTTTTGCCACGTGCAACAGGTCGTCTTTTATGTCAGCCATTTTTTTACCTGCATTGGCAGGCAGCGTTACATCTAACATAACAGGCTTTTGCAGCATTACCCGCACCATAAAGCCCTTTGCGCGTAGGCTTTCAATAAATGTATTGTCAAGGTTAGGCGGTATTTCCGGGTTTATGTGTTGTGTAAGCCCAGTTGCAGCAGAGGCACCCATATCCCCACTGTCGCCCAAGCCAAGTATTGCCGCTACTTGGGGCTTAATGCTGTCCTTATTATTCAGTGTTGCAAGAGGCCTATGTTCAACGGCACCGGCTTTTGCTATCCACCATTGTATCACCGCTGTTTCTGCTGCTGTAAGCGGTGTTTTGCCATCGGCCGGCATAAATTTTTCGTCCAGCGGGCTAAGGGTAATACGTTTGTACAATTCGCTTTCTCCTATATGGCCTGCTACAATGGCCGGGCCTGTTTTGCCACCTTTCAACAAGGTTTGCAGTGTTTGCACGGAAAACCGGCCTTTTAGTTTGCCCGCCTGGTGGCATTGCCCGCATTTTTGTATCAAAATGGGGTGTACAACATCCTCAAATATGTATGCTTCGTCTGCACTGGTGGGTTTGGGGCGTTTTGTTTCTGTTAAGGTGGCCAACGTTAAATAGTTATTGCCGTGGGTTAGGCTGCCACCTTGGTGGCCGGCATAACTCGTTAGCACAACAAGCCCCAGCACCAATACCGAAAAAAGCCTTGCAGGCAGCGGCAGCCTGGCCCTAACCTTAGCCGTTGTTAACAGGTATAATAGGCCCGCTACAATCGCCAAAACAATACCGGCAATTTTATGGCTGCCCAAGGTATCGGCATCGTAATCGCCGGTAAGCGACAGTACGTAACCAAACACGCAGGCCATTACCGCAGCCACAAAACCTGCCAATAAAATAATTGACACAGCAGGCTTGTAGGCCGCATATTCCTTCCTGTACGTAAGCAGGTCGAACAAAAACGCCAGCAGCAAAAACCCAATGGGCAAATGAACAACAAGCGGGTGCAAATGCCCCGCAAAAGTTAGTATATCCAGCAGCTTCATTTATACACGGGTTAGTTTTACGGGAGGCGTATGGTTGGCGTTCCACTGGCAGATATACAGATTTTTTTCATCATCCACGCAAACATCGTGGCCGTGTTGGAAAACCGGCGTTTTTTCTGCAAAACTTTGCTGCAGCACGCCGTTTGTATACACAGGTGCCGTGCCGCCTGGGTTGGATACTACTTTGTTGTTGGCATCCAATATGGTTACAAAACCAGAGTCGCCGCCTATTATTTTACCGCCCGCATCCTTTGACCAGCAAATGCCCGCGTACACATGTTGCTCATCCATTACGGCGCGGCAAACATACATGCCCGGCAAGTCAATACGTTTTATGTACTGGCCATCCATGGTAAATATTTTAAAGCAGTTTTCTTCTCTGGAGGTGGCAATTAACACTGGTTTGTTTTTATCCCGCAGGTCAACCGCAATACCGTGTGCATTGCGTAGGTTATGGTCGGGGTTGGTATTGTTATGCCCACCAAAATGGCGGATATACTGGCCTTTGCTGTTGTACTGGATGATGTAGTCTGACCCATACCCGTCCGCCACATAAATATCCCCGTTGGGGGCAACAGCGGTTTCGGTGGGCATAAAGGCTTCGTCATCCTTGTACACACCAATGGTGCGGGGGTGGCCAATCGCAAATATCAACCGACCGTCCAACGTAGTTTTAACCACCTGGCCGGCTTCGCGCTGCCAACTGCCGTCTTTGTCTTGAAACCACCCGCAATCGGTTATCATCAAAAAGTCTTCGCCGCCTTCTTTCGAAATACTAAGGCCGTGCCCACCAGGGAACGAATTGCCCCAGTAGCTGAGCAACTTGCCTGACTTATCAAAAATGAGGATGTTGTTTTTAATGTTGTCGCCCAGCATAATCAGCCTGCCCTTGCTGTCCTGCACCATCTCGTGGCAGTTAAGCAGGGGGTTGCTGGCCGCGCTAATCTTGGCCCAGTCTTTATCAACTTTGTAAGTAAAGCCCCCATGGCCAACAATTAAATCGTCGGGCTGCTTATGCTTATGCAAAATATTAAAACCAAAGGCTTGTTTGGTTACACCCAGCGCCGCTACCATGGCGGTACTCGCAATGAATTTTCTTCTCGAGTTCATAGTATTTTACGTTTTAAGAGCATTGTTTATGAATATTTGGTTGCAGGCAATTGTATTTCATGGCAGCTTCGTTGTGTCACTCCCTTCAGCAGCATATCATCGCTCGGCGGCAAAAATATATGGGGTAGTTCCACTCCGCAAATGCTGGTGTTTTCACCAACATTGATTTTCTCCTTGCGCAATGCATTGGCTGTAAACTTTGTTGGTGAAAACACCAACAAAGGCGAACAAACGCAATATTCTTATAACCCGCAGCCGCCTAATCTACACTACGCCAAAATATCCTTCACCACTTTCCCTTCCACATCCGTTAACCTAAACCTCCGCCCCTGAAATTTGTATACCAGCCGTTTATGGTCAATCCCCATCAAGTACATCAGTGTCGCCTGAAAATCGTGTACATGTACCGGGTTGCTTACAATGTTATAACTAAAATCATCCGTTTCGCCAAAGGTTATGCCGGGTTTAACCCCTGCGCCAGCCATCCACATGGTAAAGCAGCGGGGATGGTGGTCGCGGCCGTAATCGGTGGGTGTAAGCTTGCCCTGCGAGTAAACTGTGCGCCCAAACTCACCGCCCCAAACAACCAGCGTATCTTCCAACAAGCCCCTGCGTTTTAAATCTGTTATAAAAGCGGCGGTCGGTTGGTCGGTGGCTTTGCATTGCTGTGCTATGGCAGTGGGCAGGCCCCCGTGCTGGTCCCAGCCTTGGTGGTATAACTGCACAAACTTTACATCTTTTTCCAACAGCTTTCGCGCTAATATACAGTTGGCGGCATAACTGCCCGGGGTGCGGCTGTCTGGCCCGTACAGCTCAAACACTTCGTTGGGCTCTTTAGATGTGTCCATCACTTCTGGCACCGAAGTTTGCATGCGGTAAGCCATTTCATATTGCGCGATGCGGGCATCCACTTCCGGGTCGCCGTATGTGTCGTTTTGCAATTTGTTCAACTGCGATAGGTATTCAAGCATCTCCTTCCTGTCTGCGCCGTCGTAGCCTTCCGGATTGTTTAAAAACAACACTGGGTCTTTGCCCGACCCAAACTGCACCCCCTGGTACTTGGATGGTAAAAACCCATTGCCCCACAGCCTTGAATACAAGGGCTGGTCTTTAGGGGCGTTTCTTGATACCATTACGATAAAGGTGGGCAGGTTATTGTTGTCTGACCCGAGGCCATAGCTTATCCAAGACCCGATGGACGGCCTGCCCGGCAACTGGTTGCCGGTTTGGAAAAATGTGATAGCGGGGTCGTGGTTGATGGCTTCTGAATGCACTGACTTAATAAAGCAAAGATCGTCCACCACCTTGGCCGTATGTGGCAGCAACTCGCTTACCCAGGTTTGGCTTTGCCCAAACTGGTTGAATTTGTACATAGAAGGCGCTATGGGTAAAACACTTTGGTTCGCGCTCATACCGGTAAGCCGCTGGCCCTGCCGAACGGAACCCGGAAGGTCCTGCCCGAACATGTTGACCAGTTTCGGTTTATAATCAAAGGTTTCAAACTGCGATGGGCCGCCGGCCATAAAAAGATAAACAATCCTTTTTGCTTTAGGCGCAAAATGGGGTATGGCCTTTAGCATCTCCTCCTCAAAGCTGGCCGCTTCGTTACCGGCCAACGTGTTTTTGGCCTTGCCAAACACGGTTTTGCCCAGCAGCGAACCGATGGCCGCCGCCCCCAAGCCCAACGACGTTTTGGTGAGAAAACGCCGCCTGTCTAGCTTATTGTTCAGCCCCGTAAAATCAGGCGTGTGCAGCCTAAATTCATCTTCGTGGTGATGTGCCATACTGTTTGTGTTTAATCATCCCCCAAAATGCACGTTTTATTCTATTTGCGTTTACTCTTCGGTTTTCCTGTAACGCAGTCTGACGGTCCCCGTCTGACTGCGGCCTAGATTCACGCCTTACGATTTTGGTTTCCTATATCTTTTGCCACTAATGATAACTGTTCACGCAGTTAGACGGAGACCGTCAGACTGCTGCTGCTAATTCCCGTTTCCCGTTTCACGATTCACGATTGCCGTTTCCCGTTTCACGATTCACGATTGCCGTTTCCCGTTTCACGATTCCCGTTTCACGTCATCTCCTCATCAGCGCCGCATCCGAATTCAAGATGGTGCTTGCCACCACCGTGTTGGCGGCAAGCGCAGCAGCGTTCAATGTTTTATCTACCTTGTATTGCCCACTGTGTAACCAACCGTTTGTTTTTTCGGGGTGCGCCACAAACTTGGCTTGCTCCTGTTGCCATAGGCCCTCCAATAATTTAATCTCCTGTTCGTTTGGCATTAGCCCGGTAAGTTTTCTATAGGTTTCTGCAATGGCAACCCTTTCATTTCCTTTTTTTGTCATTAGCTCGCCCAGCACTTTGGCCGCCTCATTAAATGTGGGGTCGTTTAACGTAACCAATGCCTGTAGCGGCGTGTTGGTTTTTTGCCTGCGCACAACGCAATAACTGCGTGATGGGGCATCGAACGTGGACAGCGTGGGGTTGGGTACTGTACGCTTTACCAGCACATACAAGCTGCGGCGGTACACCGCGTCGCCACTGTCGCGGGTATAGGTGCTGCCGTTTATGTCCCACAAGCCATCGGGCTGGTAAGGTTTTACGCTTTTGCCACCAATATTGGTATTTAGCAATCCGCTAGCCATCAAGGCATTGTCGCGTATCATCTCAGCACTCATGCGGAAAGCCGGGCCGTGGGAAACCAAGCGGTTTTCGGGGTCTTTTTCCAGCATGGTTTTAGAAGCCTTTGAGTTCTGCCGGTAGGTGGCCGACATAACAATAAGTTTGTTGATGTTTTTGATGTCCCAGCCCGACTCGCGGAAGGTAACAGCCAGCCAGTCCAGCAGCTTTGGGTTGCTTGGCATCTCGCCCTGGTTGCCAAAGTCTTCCGTAGTTTTTACCAAGCCAATGCCAAAAAAGTTTTGCCAAAAGCGGTTTACCGCCACCCTTGCCGTAAGCGGGTGGTCGTTACTGGTAAGCCATTGCGCCAGGCCATACCGGTTTTTGGGCAGGCTTGCCGGAAAAGGCAAAATTGCGTCTGGCGTATTGGGGTACACCTGTTCGCCAGGCATGTCGTAATTGCCGCGCTTAAGAAGGTATGTTTTTTTGGGCTTTGGCATTTCCTGCATCACCATCAGCTCTTGGATGTTTTCCATAGAGTCGGCAAGTTTTACGCGCATTTTTTGCAGGCTGTCTGCTTCAAGCTGTACTGGCTTGTATACGGCTGACAGATAGTAGCTTTTTAAAATGTCTCGGTCAGCGCTGCCAAGTTGCTCAGGGGTTTTAGCGCATACCTGCTGCCAGTTGTTTTTACCCGCAACTATGTTTACTTCATAGGGTGTTAATGCCCGGTTGTACACCACAATATCATCCACCATACCGTTTTTAAACCCATTACCACGCCACCATGCACCAATTTGCAGGCCGGGTTGGCTGCCGGTAAACATTATGTTTTTGGTAAGTTGGTCCATGGTGGTTTCCATGGGTGTTTCTATACCGTTCAAAAACAGTTTCATACCCGCAGCTTTGGCACTGCCGTCGTAAGTCATCGTTAGTTGTATCCATTCATTGCGTGGCACATCGGCAATAGTCTCTTTGGTGATTGCGTTGGATGGTGCCGTGTGTGCTATATTCAACTGCAGCTTGTTGTTTTTAAGGTATAGCTGGTAGCCCTTATAATTGTACAGCCGTTCAGCAATACTTTTATGAAAAATAACCCCTTCTTTCAACTCTTTGGGAATGTTTACCCAAATGCCTATGCTAAATGGCTGAGACATGCCAAATACGCCAACCTTATTCAAATCAAGCCAAGTGTCGCCGCTTAGCTGTAGGGCCTTGCCATGGGGGCCGTCCACAAAAAAGGGGTTGTCACCTGGCTGGCCCGTTTCCCTTTTCATAGTGCCTGGCTGTGATGGGTGCAGCGCATCTTTTAAGCTACTGTTGTCAAAGCCAAACTGGGCCTGTAACCCCACTTGTGGAATAACTTGTTGGCCCAGTGCCTGGTACTGCCGTTTGTTTAACCAAAACGCAAAAGGCGGGGCGGCATTTTGCTTTGCTGCTTCAAGCTTTTTCTCCTGTTGGGTAAGTTCTGCTTTTATAAAATGGATTGTTTTTTCTTGCTCCGCTGTGGGCAGCATCAGGGTGGGCGTTGGCGGAGCATCGTCCCAAGATATTTGCCCGGCTTCCTTTACATTGTTAAAAAAGCTGAACAGCTCGTAATAATTTTTTTGCGAAATGGGGTCAAACTTATGGTCGTGGCATTTGGCACAGCCTACCGACAGCCCCAGGAAGGCATTGCCAAAAGTGTTTGTGCGGTCTATCACGTATTCCGTTTGATACTCCTCTTCAATTATGCCGCCTTCCATGTTTTGCTGGTGGTTGCGGTTAAACGCAGTGGCAATAATCATGTCTTTGCTGGGGTTGGGCATAAGGTCGCCGGCAAGCTGCCACTGCATAAATGTGGAGTAGGGCATATTACGGTTGAATGCATTGATTACCCAATCGCGGTAGGGCGACATATCCCGCAGCCTGTCAACGGTATACCCGTGGGAATCTGCGAAACGCGCAAGGTCAAGCCAATCGACCGCCATTTTTTCCCCGTAGTGGGGCGACGCAAGCAGGCGGTCCACCTGTTTTTCGTAAGCATTGGGCGATGTGTCGTTTACAAACGCATCTATCTCTTGCAGGGTGGGGGGCAAGCCGGTTAGGTCTAACGAAAGCCTTCTCAACAAAACCTCTTTGGGTGCTTCCGGCGAAGGCTGTAACTTATCCTGCGCTAACCTTGCCAATATAAAGTTGTCAATCGGGTTATTTATTTTCCAGTCTTTGTCCTCCACGGTAGGCGGGGTAGGCTTTTCAGGCTTCACAAACGCCCAATGCGGTTTATACACCGCCCCATCCTCAATCCATTTTATCAGCACTGCTTTTTCGTTGGCAGTTAGCGCCAGGTGCGATGCCGGGGTGGGCATTTTATAATGGGGGTCGTTGGATATGATGCGGTGAAAGGATTCGCTGCCGCTCAGGCTGCCCGGTGCTATGGCCACTTTGCCGGGGTCGTCGCTTAGTTCGGCAAAAGCAAACGACGGAATATCCAGCCGCAAACCGGCTTTTTGCTTGTTTTTATCCGGCCCATGGCAGGCGAAACACTTATCAGACAGGATGGGTTTTACATGAATATTGTAGTCGATTTCTTTTGGCAGTTGGGCATAGGCTTCCGCTACATCTTTTGGTAGTTGTTGTTTGCAGGCAAGCAAACAGGCAGAGGCGAAAATAAAAAACGCATACGCGTATGGCCGCATCGGTATAACTGGTTTAAACTTAGGCTAAAATAAGTATTAATCAGTCACCAAGGTGTTAACACCCATTTTTAAATGTAGCCGAAATTAACCAAGGTTTGTACAAAAAGCGCCTTTTATAGCATTGCAGCCGAACGTCAACACAGCAACCAACGCCTGCATTTTGTATTTGCCAGTATAATGATGCTTAGTGCCGTTACGCTATTTTACCTCCGAAATATTGCCAGCAATATGAAAATAATCAAAATCAACCCAGCCACCCGCGGTTTTTGAGGCATAGTTAAACAACGCAAAGCGGTAACCCATGAACTGTGGTATGGTGTAAGCCATTTTTAGCGGTGTGCCCAGATGCATCCAGTGTTTGCCATCCAGGCTGTAAAAAAAATCGGCAACGTCCTTTTTGTCTGTAAAATCGCAGGCCGCTTTAAAATATACCGTGTTTTGGTTAAGTGGCAGGCGCTGCACCTCCTGGGGTTGCCCTGTGCTTGCATTAACCATCACAATGGCTTTGGTGCTGCCAATGGCAGCAACACCCGCCAGCCCGTAGTTTTGCTGTAGCAAGCCCAGCCCCGCAAAATCTCCGTCTTTCATGTTTGATGCGTCCAATAGCACTTCGCCCGTACAAACGGGGCCTATGGTGCGTTGGGTCAAGGTATTTCTTGCCCATAAAAAGCTGGTATCAACCCTGCCGGTTGTAAGGCGTAGATAGCCCTTACGTTGGGTGAGCGACCATAGGCTGTTGTTGGGGTTATGGTTCCATTGCCATGGCAACGCCAACGTTTGCCCTCCTTTTTGGGGGTTAAATTCATCAGATGCCACAATACCCGGTATCAAGCTTTTATTGGCAGGTAGATGGAGGGCGTCTGGCACGGTGCCTTTAATGCCCAATATTGGCCAGCCATCCCGCCAGCTAACAGGCACTAAATAGGGGATGCGGCCCACGGCCCCAAAATCGCGAAACAGGTACGCATACCATTGGCCGTTGGGCAAGTCAATTAAGCCACCCTGCGCCACACCAATATCCTGCAAGCCTACTTTGCCTTCGTAAGGGCCTGTAATTTTAGCGGCGCGGTGTATTACAACCGTGCGCATGCCGCCCCTTGGCCAGGTGATGTTGAACAGGTAATACTTTCCGCCAATCTTAAAAAGTTGCGACCCTTCGGCACCCAGCCCGCCATTGTTGCCCGAGGGCAGGCTGGCATTTTCAATCAACACTTGGTGTATGCCGCCGGGCTTTATGCCTGAAACATCTTCTTTTAATTCTACCAACGATAGGCGGCCGGCACCGTACACCATGTACACCTTTCCGTCATCGTCAAAAAACAAGGAATGGTCGTGCATTGAGGGTGCGAAAGATACCGTTTTCCAAGGCCCTTTTTCAATATTTTTGGTGGAGAAGATGTACGTTTTTCCTGTGGTTTGCGCGAAGGTTGTTACATAAAATATACCGTTATGGTAACGTAAGCTACTGGCCCACGACCCTCTGCCGTAGGCCGATTGCCCATTGTCTAAATTTAGCGCATCCACGTTGCCCAATGTGTCGTAGGCATAATTTACCAACCGCCAGTTTACCAGGTCTTCCGATTTCATGATGGGCACGCCGGGGCTTAAATGCATGGTGGTGCTGCTCATGTAATAGGTGCCACCTACCCGCACAATTGACATGTCTGGCACGTCTGCAAAAATGATCGGGTTGTAGGCAAGCTGTGCATTTACCCCAAATGGCAGGGCTAGCAGCACGAGTATTAAATGAAATCTGCTGAACGGATGTTTCATGTTGGATGATTTTATCGCTGAAATTCATTTGCCAAAGGCAAATCCGGTTGTTTGCGCTTGATTCACTATTTCTTGGATGCCTTAAGCACTTGGTAATATGCCGGTTTGGGGTTATAGGCACGGTCAAAAAGCAATGGATAATTTACCCTGCCCCTCGCTGGCCAATTGTTAAGCCACGACTGGCCATCGTTCACCCCCCAAAATGTAACACGGCTTACCTTGCCTTTGTACTTAAGCAGCAGGGTAAACAAATCGGCATACGCAGTTGCCAGTTTTGTTTGTACTGAGTCAGGCAGCCCATTTTTATAGGGGTTTAGTCTTTCGTTATACGCGGTATTTTGGTTTACATCGGCACCGGCCAAATCTTCGGGGTTGGGCAAAACGGTTAGGTCAAGCTCGGTAAACATTACCTCAATGCCCAGGGCCGCAAACGCCTGTATGCTTTGCCCTATCTCTTTTAAAGGCAGGTGGTTTATGCTCCAGTGGCCTTGTATGCCCACCCCATCGATGCGAACCCCGGCTGCCTGTATTTTTTTTATCAGGGCTATGGCACCGGCTCTTTTAAGGGGCTGCTCAATATTATAATCGTTGTAGTACAGTTTTGTATGCGGGGCTGCCTGCTGCGCCAAACGGAAAGCCTCCACCACATAGTCTTCGCCAAGGTTTTGCAGGAAGATGGATTTTCGCATGGTGCCGTCTTCGTTCAGGGCCTCGTTCACTACGTCCCAAGAAT
Source organism: uncultured Parafilimonas sp. (assembly GCA_903882935.1). GTDB lineage: Bacteria > Bacteroidota > Bacteroidia > Chitinophagales > Chitinophagaceae > JABDFW01. Next base: position 24,204 of record CAIRZB010000110.1, read on the forward strand.
ATACTTTGCCGTCGTACCGGGAAGCAACGGTATTAATATGCCCTTCAAAATACATACGTACTGAGTCTGGGTTATGCATGCCGCGCATAAATGCAGGCAATTGGCTATGCCATATAAGGGTATGGGCATTTATTTTTAGGCCGTTTGTATTGGCATAGGCAACCAGCTTGTCGGCCAGTGTAAAATTGTAAGTACCCCATGCAGGATGTATCCATTCCGCCTTCATAATGTTTTCGGGTGTTACCGCATTAAAATGCGTGCTTATTAGCCTGTTGGCCGCTGTGTCTTTTTGTTCTATTTGCTGGGCATTCACTGCAGCACCAACCAGAAACTGGTTTTTAAAAGCTGTTTTTAAAGACACCGGGTAATTGCTGCCTATTTTTTTGGTGGTGGTGCAACTTGCTAAGGCAAACAGTACTGCCCAAAAAACAATTGTTAGCTTATTTTTTCGCATATACATAGTTTTAACACGACTATTATAACAGCAACCCATATTTTTAAATAGTTGGTAAAAAATGGGGGATAATAGACATTACCCCCCAGTAACTAAACTGCCTTGTTAGAGGCGCACATGGAAAAACCTATTTTTGTTAACTATTACAATTATTGGTTGTAAGCCGCGCTACCGGCCTTTGATGCTGGCGCCGCATGTTGGCCCATTATAATATTAACCGAAACTATTTAAACAATAGCTGTGCAAGGTTGTACAAATTGTTGCGCCAAACCGGCCAGGTATGCCCCCCTGGGTACTCGTAGTAGCTGTGCTTTATGCCCAATTCATCAAACTTGGCCATCATGGTTTGGCAGTTTTTGTAGGCAATGTCTTCCTTGCCGCCCATTGAAATCCAAAACGCCTTCAAATTTTTGTTGATAGCCGCCGTGTTCTGTTGCATAAAATCATATTGGTTGTTGGCAAGTGCACTTTGCATTGGCTGTATCCAACCAGAGCTAAAAACGCCCAAGTAAGCAAACATGTCGCTGTTTTTCACGCCTGTATAAAGCGTATGTATGCCCCCCATTGACAAACCGGCCAAGGCCCTGTTGCTGGCATCGTTCAGTACCCGGTAGTTTTTTTCTACAAAAGGTATCACCACTTGCTTTAATTCAGCCTCAAACAGCTTTAATCCATCCTCATTAAAGGCAGGCGCGGCCATATTCGCATCGGGCATTACCACAACCATAGGCAATGCTTTTTTCTCGGCAATAAGGTTGTCTAATATCAAATCTGTTTTGCCTTGTGCTGCCCAGCCCCTTTCATCCTCTCCGCCACCGTGCAAAATGTACAACACTGGGTATTTTTGCGGGGTGTTTTCATCATATCCGGGTGGGGTGTACACATACATTTGCCGCCAGGTGCGGGTTATGGGTGAGTAGTATCGTTTTAAGCGGGTATCGCCATGCGGCACGTCCCGCAAAGCATAGTAACCGCCGCCGGCAAACGGTATTTCAATGCCGCTGGCCATCCTGCCCATGCCATAAAATGTTTCGCTGGCCGGGTCGGCAAGGGCCACACTGTCAATTAACAGCGAATAGTAATGAAAACCTTCGCCGATTGAGTCAGTTGTCGCCGTCCAATACCCTGCGGTATCTTTAACCATGGTGTATTTTTTTCCAAGGTCAACCTGCACCGTTTTGGCATCGGGTGCTTTTATCTTGAATATCACCCTTTGGTCTGCCAATATTTGCGGGTAATTGGCAGAGCGGATATTGGTGGCCGCTGGTGTACCCACCACCGGGTATTTTGAGAACGAAGCAGTGTCAACCGGCTTGAAAAGCAGCTGTGAAAGCATGTATAAACCGTTTTTCCATACATTAAAATCATGCACCCCTGGTTCGATATAGTAAATATGTGGAACATCATTTTTTAAAAGATATGCATGGGTGCGCTGGCTGAACGATATAAGTCCGTCGCTGGCACCGCAGGAGATAAATAGCAGCTTTAACCCATCGCGCGCTTTAGAGGCATCTGGCACCAGTTCTTCAGGGGCTTTTGTATTGGGTGCGGCAGAAAAAGCGCCCACCCAAGCAAACTTGGCTAAATTGCCCAACCCGAAATTTAGCGATTGGCCGCCACCCATTGACAAACCGGCAACTGCCCGCTGTTCCCTAGCGGTAAGCACATGGTATTTTTTTTCGATGTATGGTATAAGGTCGTTCAGTAAGTCTTTTTCAAATGTGGCAAATGCTTTTACCTTGGCACCGTCAAAAATATTACCCGCCGCTCGGTCGTCCTTCATGGCCCGTCCGTTGGGCATTACTACAATCATTGGTTCCACCTTCCCCTCCGAATATAGATTGTCGAGTATGGTCTGCGGGTGGCCGCCGTTTAACCATTCCTTCTCGTCACCACCAATGCCGTGCAACAGGTACAGCACCGGGTAGTGCTTTTTTGGTGAGTAACCGGGCGGTGTGTAAACAATCGCCCGCCGGGTGTTGCCAACCGTTTTAGACGTGTAAGTGATGGTATCTACCATGCCGCGTGGTATGTTTGGGCGCACGGTATCAAACCCTTGAGGCGCATGTTGAATAACATCCTGCGCATGGCCTGCCGCGCACAGCGTTAAGAAAAGGGCCAATTGCCAAATTTGCCTATTCATTGTTGTAGGTTTTTTGTTAGGTATTTATACCATGCGTTTTGCCTAATTATCCTGCACGTTTGCGTAATAGCCAAGCAATGCCAGCATTTTGGCGGCATACCGCTTGCCAAGCCGCCTGTAACCCGCCGCATTAAAATGCAGGTTATCGCCCGCGGCGGTGCAGCCGTTTGACGGTATTACATAGCTATTGGGGATTGTTTGCGGCAGCGTGGCAATTATGCCATTCATACTGGCGCAAATGCCTTTTTGGTCGGCATGTACCACCTCGCCGGCCAACAGTGGCACTGCATCTGCTTTTAACCCTAAATCATCTATAAGATTGCCGTACACTATTTTAACCTGTTGGGGCCAGGTGCTGTCGCCTGTGTTCGACTCGCCCTGGTGTAACAGTATGCCTTTTATAACACCGTCTTTTTGGGCCAGTTTGGCCATTTCAACCAAGCGTGCGTAAGGGCTGCCATAGTATTCTTTAATCATGTTTGTCATCCACGCCGGAACGGTTGCCGCATAGTTTTGGAAGCTGTCTTTGTTAAACAGCTCAATCTTGCAGCCACCCACAGACACATTAATTATACCCACGCGAATGTTTTGGGGTAGGTTGGCCAATAATGTTCTTCCAAAATAGTCTGCCGGAGTAAGGCCTGTGTGGCAGCGGCAAACGGGCGGCACGGCGGTGTACCAATGCCCTTTCTCGCGCCCTATATTAGGGCAATCGATGGTTTCCAGCACTTTAAATCGGCCGTCCACCGTCGTGTCCTGGTCCTCAAATTTTGCATTGCCTTCCATATTTGATTGGCCAAAGCACAAAAAGATATAAAAATTAGCATCTTGGGCAGCAACGTTTTGTGCTGCTACCAGCAATCCTGCAAGTATAAGCGCTGTTAGTTTTTTTATCATGTGTACTTTTTTCTTTTTTATCTGCCACTAAATAACAACCAGCTTGCGTTAACTACCCGATATAAAGTATCGCAGGCCAATACAGCCGTTGGTATGAGTTTAGCCGTACAGCCTGCTTTTGCGGGCCTTGTTTTGGTTTTGCATATCGGTTTGTAGCCGCTACGTTTTTCCAAAAGGTAACTTGCCAAAACATATAAGGGGCACTACATCGGCAAACATCGTTTCATAAGCAATTTTTGGCTGTAGAGAATATTTTTGGCAAATTGTAAATAGCAGCCCGGCTTTTGCAATCGTTTTCAAAGCTATGTACTTGCAACCGATTGCACAAATTTTTTTGTCGGTTTGACAATTGTTTTTGCCAGCGTGTTCGGATTGGTCTTTTCTTAGATTGGCACAAGGGGAAATTTTGCTATTGACGGTGTGCCTATTTAGTGGGCTTGGTGTTTTTTGCTGTTGTAAAAAGCCTTGCATAAAGAAATTCATTTTTTATTTGCTTTGTATGCCCCCAGCCCTTACCTTTGCGCTCCCTAATAATAAAAGGGGAAGGGCTTCGGGAGGTAGTTCAGCCCGGTTAGAATACCTGGTTTGGGACCAGGGGGTCGCTGGTTCGAATCCAGTCCTCCCGACAGAAGAAAAAGAGTTGCAGTAATGCAGCTCTTTTTTGTTGTTATACGTAGTACAGCGTTTGAATATCCCGATTGCATCGGGAGGGTCGCTGGTTCGAATCCAGTCCTCCCGACAGAAGAAAAAGAGTTGCAGTAATGCAGCTCTTTTTTGTTGTTATACGTAGTACAGCGTTTGAATATCCCGATTGCATCGGGAGGGTC
>CAIRZB010000111.1 GCA_903882935.1 uncultured Parafilimonas sp.
GAAATATTACAGATTTTGAGCATCTCTATTTTCGAAAAAATGCCCATAAATCAACTGTTTCAGCTCACTCAATTACAATATTTCAAAGAACAGAATCATAACCAATTGAATATGTTCGACTTATGACGCAACGCTAATGAAATGGGCTGGGTATTTTTTAATATCCGCCACTCAACCGGGTAATAATTATTAATCCTGTTTGGCAACACCTTTACCCACCCAAGGTTAATGCCCTCATAGGTAGCTAACGCCCACCCGCGCGGCAAATTGCTTAACTCAACATCTTTCTTTTGCAGGTATTGTATAGCCTGCTGCAACGATAATGGTATTTGGGCAACATTGCTGCTGTTAAGCAAACTAACGGCAAGCTCGTGGTTTGGCACCATATCCCTGCCTTTTAACTCGCCTAGGGTTACCCCCGCTTTACGTAGGTAAAGGTGTTTCTGCAATATCGCTACATCGTTTTTCCAGCGGGCCGGTACGGCAATGATGTTTTCCGCCTGGCGGAAATAAAAAAGTTCTTCTCTACTATTTACAAAAGGCTCTATGGCGGCCGTTTCTTCCTTGGTTGTTTTTTGAAGGACCTGCACACGATGCTGCGCTTCAACACCGCCCCTTTTTACAAAAGCGGCAATAAAAAACCCCTCCCCTTGCAGCAGGTATGGGTAAAACCGGTACCCGTAGGCTTTGCTCCCATCATCACCCACCTCCACAATACCCCATGCTGCATCTATGCGCAACCGTACCGTTTCCGCGCCAAGCTCCTCGCAAACCCAAGCCGTTATATCCTCGTCTTCCTCCTTTGAGTAAGAGCAGGTAGAATAAATAAGCACCCCGTTATTTTTTAAGGCACCGTAAGCATCGGCTAATATCCGCTGTTGCCGCTGGCTGCAAAGCAACACGTTACCCTCGCTCCATTCGGCAATGGCATCGGCATCTTTCCTAAATAGCCCGCTGCCACTGCAGGGTGCATCCACTACCATCACGTCAAAATAACCACCCAATGCAGCAAAATTCTTTGGGTCGCTATTGGTTACCACCGTGTTGGCACAGCCCCATTTTGTAATATTTTCAGCCAAAACGGCCGCACGGTTGCGTATTACCTCGTTGGCCACTACCAACCCATCGCTAAAATAACTGGCCAGCAACGTGCTTTTGCCACCGGGGGCCGCGCAAAGGTCCAACACTTTTAAACCATCCGTTTGGCTGCCAACGGTTTGCCGCAGCACCTCCCATAAAAACATGCTGCTGGCCTCCTGCACGTAGTAGGTGCCCGCATGAAAAAGGGGATCGAATGTAAAGGATGGCCGTTGCGGCAGATAGCATCCATGGGGGCACCATGGAACAGGCTCACCCCGATAGGCAATGGGGGTATTGCCGACATCCGTATTTGCGTCTTCAAGCTGCCCGTTGGTAGCTTCTGCCGCCAAAATTGGCATCTCGTCGCTCACCGCCACTGTTGGGGATAAAGTACCAACCGCCTTAGCTGGGTTAACCCTGATGGATGTTACTTGCTGCCCAAATACATGCACTTGTTCAAAAGCTTGTTTGTTAAAGCCTTTAATATCCGCCAAGGATGCCACCAAGTTCGCGGGCAGGTTACTCATTGTGTTAATTGGGTGTATTTGCTTTAAATAGGTACAATAATAGCGATAAAATAGGCAAAGCAGGGTAAACACAAGCCAGTTGCTTATTTTATGCTAAAACGCTGTCCTGCTAAAACAAACTAGTTTACGTTTTTATGTTAACACCCCTAATTCAAAATGCCCCTATACCGAAAGCCGTTGTACCTTGCGATACCCGCAAAAAATAAATTTCTGCCTGCTGCAACGTACCTGCTTTTGCATCAGTCAATCACTAAAAGAAACCCACATGAAAAAGATTTGCTTGCTTGCCCGTAGTTGCGCCGCGGCTGCTTTGGCAGCCATGTTGTTTACTGCCTGCGTAAAAGATAAAATTACCCGCACCTACCAAATAAGAACGCCTATTTACGAAGTACTTAGCACATTTAGAAAGAGCATTAAAAGTGTACCAGCCAGCCCTGTTAACAGCATAGGCAAAATAGCCGTGGCCGGTAACTATATTTACGTGAGCGATATTTACAAAGGCATACACGTGATAGACAATACTGACCCAGCCCACCCCAAAAATGTAGCTTTTATAAACATACCGGGCAATGAGGACCTTGCCATAAGTGGCAACACCTTGTATGCCGATGCCTTTGGCGACTTGGTTACCTTTGACATAACCGACCCAGCCAATGCAGTAGCAAAAAACTTTGCCACCAACGTGTTCCCCGACCATAGCACCTATTATAGTGGCGGATACACTAACCCCGACTCCATAAACGTAGTGGTGGGCTGGAATACCAGAGACACGACCGTGGACTATGAACCCGTTGGCATATTCTATCCCATTTGGTACGATTGTACCAACTGCGGAATTTTTGCCGCGGCTATGAACGCGCCTGCCAGCCTTGGTGCCAAAGCGGCCAGCGGCTCCCTTTCCCGATTTGCCATACTCAACAATTACATGTACACCGTTTCTAGTAATAATCTTACGGCCTTCGACATTAGCAACCATTTTTCCCCAGCCATGAAAAATTCCTTTTTAGTCGACTGGCATGTGGAAACCATTTACCCTTTTAAAAACAACCTGTTTGTGGGTACCAACAGCGGCGTGTATATGTACGATGCACAGGTATCTCCATCAAGCCCGGCGTTGGTGGGGCAGTTTACCCATGCGCGTGGTTGCGACCCCGTGGTGGCAGACGGCGATTATGCCTATATAACCCTTAACGACTCAAGCGCCTGCCTAGGCATTTATAATGAGTTGCAAATTGTTGATATAAAGAATTTAAACAACAGCTCGTTAGTGCAAAGTTACCAGCTTACCCACCCAGAAGGGTTAAGCAAAGACGGCAACACACTGTTTTTGTGTGATGGCAAAGGTGGCCTGAAAGTATATAACGCGGCTGACGTTAAAAACCTGCAATTGTTGAAGCAACTGAACGATGCAGATGTGTATGATGTTATTGCCCAAAACGGCTTGGCCATTGTGGCGGCCAACGACGGCCTATACCAATACGACTACACCAACCTAAACGACATACATTTATTAAGCAAATTTTAAAACGGCTACCATGAAAACATTACCAACATTACTGGCTGTATTGCTGCTTGCCCTTGGCAGCATCGCTAATGCGCAGCAAACTAAAACAGTAAAACATGCATGGCCGTTCCAATCGATCAATTCCGTCGGCCTTGTCATCGGCCAGCAAAACGTGGCGATGCAAGTAACCACCATAAATGGCGTGCAACATGGCAACTGGTTTGGGGGAATAGGCGTTGGTGTTGACGGCTACCGCTTGCGGAGTATTCCGGTATTTGCCGAACTACGCAAAACATTCCACCGCAGGTTTTTTGCGTATACCGGTGCAGGGGCAAACTGGTATTGGAAACAAAATGCAGATAAAGAACAGTATTATTACGGTGATAAATTTAAACCCGGTTTTTTTGGTGAAGCAGGCTTGGGCTATACCGTAAAGTTGCGCAAAAACTTGGGCTTATTGATTAGCGGCGGGTATAGCTTTAAGAGCTTGGTGGAAGAAGGCTATGATTATTATTTCTATCCATATTGGCATCCTGATACGGGACCGACGACCAAAAGCCAGGTTAATTATACACTGCATAGGCTTGAAATAAAAATGGGTATCGCGTTTTGAAGGTAGATAGCGAAACTGAAATGATTTTTGTGTAACAAAATACGGCTATCAATAGTTTAAGTTGTATTTTGTTGCATAAAAAAACCCCATGCTAACACAAACACTCAGGCCGCTGTTTGCCAGAGACCTTGCCAAACTGCGGAACGAAATAGCGTTCTATAAAAGTGAAGAAAAAATTTGGGTAGTGGATGCCGATATACCCAACTCCGCCGGCAACCTTTGCCTGCATTTGGTGGGTAACTTAAATACTTATATTGGTGCTGAGTTGGGCAAAACCGGCTATATAAGGCATAGGGATTTGGAGTTTTCGTTGAAAGATGTACCCCGGGGGGAGCTATTAGCAAAAATTGATGACACCGCAATAGTGGTTGACGAGGTGCTTGCCGGTTTAACGGATGAGCAGCTTGCCGAGGAATACCCATTGGATGTGTTCGCAGATAAAACAATGACCACCTGTTATTTTTTGGTACATCTTGCCATGCATTTGAGCTACCATTTGGGGCAGGTAAATTACCACAGGCGGTTGCTAGACAGGTAAGCTATTGGCGGATTATTTCAAATAATTTTATTAGCTACTCACCCATTCGTTCGGTACGTTTTTCTTTGGTGGCCATAAAATCATCAGCCTTAGTAAAATAATGCAAACACAATACCCAAACAACAGCAATAACCAGCGCTGTTTTTTGCAGTGTCGGCAACAAAGTCAGGAAGTTGCCACTGCCATACATATACAGGGCGCAGTACATAACAAGCATACAAGCAATGCAAAGTATTTTAAACAATAGCAGTGTTGATTTTAATACAAATATGGTAATATAAAAGATGCTTACCAGCACAAGTGTGCTGGAGATTGTAATCATAATGTCATGGTACGGCGTTACTACCAAAAAAACGCACAGCATGCCGACGATGCCAAAATATTTAATAATGTTGGATGAGCCTTTTGCCGGTATTTTTTTGGCAAAATGGATAAAGAACAACATAAAACTAATGGATAAGAAAAACATTCCGCCAACTGCCCACAGCCGCGATGGGTTATCCATGCCATTAACAGCCTTTGTGCCAAATAAATTACTGATGAAATTGTACCGCCAGCTCCAACCGGTTGCGTTTTTGTCGTGTAGCGAACCGCCGGGGTAAAATGTGGTAGCAATAACCAACAGGGTTATGGCAACTATTATCCCGAACAGGATAGAATATTTTTTGAGCATTGATTTTGGTTGGATTAGTCGGTTTAACCGCGCTTATGCCTCTTCCTATATCTTCCTGCCCGTGTTAATCACATTTATTCCGTTAAACCTTGCTGTGCTACAACCGTGCGATACGGCACTTACCTGCCCCGGCTGGCCCTTTCCGTCAAAAAAGGAGCCGCCCATGCGGTAGTCCCTTTCATCGGCGATGGCAGTGCAGGCATTCCAAAATTCCTGCGTGTTGGCTTGGTAGGCCACGTCTTTCAACAGGCCGGTAATTTTACCCTTGCTAATTTCAAAACATAACTGCCCGCTAAACTGGAAGTTGTACCGCTGCTGGTCGATAGAGTAGGAGTTGCGCCCGAAAATATAAATTCCTTTTTCTACATCCTTTATCAAATCGTCCACGCTTAACGGTGTTTTGCCAGGCTGTAACGATACATTGGGCATGCGCTGAAACTGCACATTATGCCAGCTATCCGCATAGCAGCACCCTTGAGATTCGTTAAGTCCCAGTATATGTGCCTGGTCGCGTATGGTTTGGTAGTTAACCAACACGCCTTCTTTTATCAACGGCCATTTTTTGCACTCCACGCCTTCATCATCATAACCCACCGCGCCCAAGGAGCCGGGCTGGGTTTTATCTGCCATAAAATTTACCACATTACTGCCAAACTGGAACTTCCTCGACTGCCATTTATCCAGCGTTAGAAAACTGGTGCCGGCAAAATTGGCCTCGTAGCCAAGCACGCGGTCAAGTTCGGTGGGGTGCCCAACGGATTCATGGATCGTTAAAAACAGGTTGGTAGGGTCAAGCACCAGGTCGTATTTACCCGGCTCAACAGGCTTGGCTGTTAGTTTTTCACCAGCCTGTTTGGTGGCCAGTTTTGCATCTTCCAGCATATTATACCGTTTTTTGTAAATGGTAAATATGCCGTTTATCTCTTCGCTTTTATCGGGTATTAAATATTCGTAGCCCATGCCCACCGGCGCACTTAGGGCATTGCGTGTTTCAAATTTACCGGTTGCCTTATCCAGTTTGGTTACGGTAAAGGTGGGCCAGAGGCGGTGTATGTCTTGGTCGATATACGAGCCTTCGGTGGACGCGAAATACTTTTGCTCGTTCACGCAAAACAGCGACGAATTGATGAAATTGGCCCCGCCGCTTAGTGCAGCCGCATTCACACCCAATAGTAGGTCAACCTTTTCTTTTATGGGTATTTCAAAGGCGTTCTTAATGATAGGTGTTTGCCAGCTAACCTCGCCATAGCCTTTTTGCGGGGCCAGTTGCACGGGTTCAACCAACAGCCTTGCATTTTCCTTGGCTATGGCAACGGCCAGTGCGGCTGTTTTCGCGATGTTATCGGTGGTGAGTATATCGGTGGCGGCAAAACCCCAACTGCCATTAGCAATAACGCGTATGCCAACGCCGTATGACTCGGTGTTGGTGATGTTCTGTACCTTATTTTCCCGCGTAAGTATGGATTGGTTGAGGTAACGCCCGATGCGCACATCGGTGTAGGTGGCGCCTTTGCTTTTGGCTGCATTTAACGCCACATCGGCCATCTGCTTTTTAATGGCTGCGTCTCCGGTTGTCCATGGGGCATCGGCGGGTATGTCTTTGGCAAATGCCCCGCCGGGCAGTACTGCGGCACCAAGGCCGAGGCCTGTTAGGTACAAAAAATCACGTCTTTTCACAAGCTGTTTGTTATAACAGCCAATATAGGCAATAATTTAAAATGGAGGCGCAGATAGCAGCATTATTGTATAAATGGTAAGGGCTTTGGTTGTAACAGAAAGCCTGTAAAACACTGGTTATTTTTGCAGCCCTATTTTTAGCCACAAAATTGGCTTTGACATTTGCAAAACCCTGCAGTGGTTGACTTTGAATAGCCCCGGAAGAAATCCGGGGAAATGAATAAATATCTGTTTCCCGAACCCTGAATGGGGTTCAACACACCCAATTTAAACCTATAATAACGTTAAACCCCATTCGGGGTTTGGAAGAGAAACAAACTTTTTTCCCCGCGCTTCGTATGGGGTTACCAACAATCAACTCCTTCAGAGTTAAAAGAGGCTATTATCATAACATCAACAATTACTTTTTTGGTAGGATTTGCGTATTTTATGAAAAAAATAAATACGGAGGGCTACCTAATTGTATAAATGGTAAGGGCTACGATGCAAAAAAAAGCCTGCAAAACATTCAACGTTTTGCAGGCTTTATATTGTAAGGCGTAGAAATGCTTATTTCAATTTGGCCAATGCGTCTTTTATCCTTGCCCAAGCCCTTTCAATATTAGGCAGGCTATTGGCAAAAGAGAAACGTACGCACAGCGGCTCACCGAATGCATCACCCATAACGGAAGATACATGCGCGTTATTAAGCAGGTACATGCTGAAATCAGCAGAATTGGTAATGGTAGATACACCGTCGCTTTTGCCGTAGTAATAAGACACATCAGGGAAAATATAGAATGCCCCTTCTGGTTCAAAACACTTTATACCTGGTATTTCTTTTATCAGTTCCAGCACGCGTGTTCTGCGGCGGGTAAATTCTTCCACCATCTCAAAAGAAGGCTTTAAATCAGTCGTCAACGCTACCACACCGGCTTTTTGTGCGATGGAGCAGGTGCCGCTGGTAAACTGGCCTTGTAATTTTTCACATGCTTTGGCTATTTCAACCGGGGCTGCAACGTAGCCAAGGCGCCAGCCCGTCATAGCAAAACCCTTACTTAAACCGTTTATGATAACAATGCGGTTTTTTAGGTCTTCAAACTGGGCAATGCTCTCGTGTTGGCCTACAAAATTGATGTATTCATAAATTTCGTCGGACAGTATTACCACTTCCGGGTATTTGCGGAACACTTCTGCCAGCCCTTCTAACTCAGCTTTGCTGTACACGGCACCGCTTGGGTTGCAGGGAGATGAAAACAGGAACACCCTTGTTTTTGGGGTAATAGCTGCTTCCAGTTGTGCCGGGGTTATTTTAAAACCACTTTCAAGGCTGGTATGTACTTCCACTACTTTGCCCTTGGCAATTTTTACCAACTCTGAGTAAGTAACCCAATATGGCGTGGGTATAATTACTTCGTCGCCTTCATCAGCCAAAGCCAATATGGCATTGGCAAGGCTTTGCTTGGCACCGGTGCTGGCAACAATGTTTTCGGGCTTATAATCAAGGTTATTGTCACGCTTAAACTTAGTGCAAATAGCTTCTTTCAGGTCGGCAAAACCTGCCACGGGGGTATAGTGGCTAAAGTTGTCGTTAATGGCCTTAATGGCAGCGTCCTTAATGTGCTGGGGGGTGTCAAAATCGGGCTCACCCAAGCTGAGGTCGATAACATCAATGCCTTTTGCCCTTAATTCGCGGCCTAATTTGGCCATTTTCAATGTTTCGGGCTCACTAAACCGGTCGAGAATAGAAGATAGTTGCATGGTTTTTAAAATTTAAAAAAGCAGGCAAAGGTAGGGAAAACAGTTTTTAGTTTGTAGTTTTCAGTTTTTAGTTTTTAGTTTGTTGAGATGGCAGAGGGTTTGATGTATAAGGTTTGAGGTGGAAGGTTTGAGGTGGAAGGAGTCAGGCGTAAGGCGTTGGGCGTAAATTTGTAGGACGTGCGTAAAAAGGTGCCGGTAACTTGAATGCTACTTTGCCTTTTTTATACCAGCAAAATGCAACAAGCAATTTGTAACTGCTTCCAAAAAACTGTAATCCCCGCTAATGCACAATCGTGTCAATAATCACCGCCGGCACGGCACTGCTGTCCATAAAGCCGCGGGCGTAGATGGTGTATGATTTGCCCGGGGCCAGCGACAGTTCCATGCTGTCGACAGCCTTGGTGGTGCCGGCATAGCGCATTTTAAAGTTGTATTGACCGGCGGGAAGCCTATAAAAGTTTTTGTAGGTGGGCAACGTATACTGGTCGTTGTAATAACGGTTGGTGTACACTTTATAAGTGGTGTCAAAGTAAAACACATTGGTGTTATAATACGACTCTGCATGAAACGCTATATCCAACGCCTTTGAGTTGGGGATAAAGTCAAAAAAACGGATGCCCGAGGTGTCAAAACCAAGGGTAGGCAGTACCACTTGCGCGGCTTCTGGCTGTAGCGTGTCACCCACGTGCAGCAGAAACATCAGGTAGTTTTTACCCGCGCCAAAATCTATATTGTCGTCGGTATTATAATTGGTGGTGCCAGCAGGGGCAATTTTAAAATTATACGTACCTGGCTGTATGCTGTAGTTGTAGTCTTTTAGGCCGTATGCAATGCCGGAGGGTGTTTGCAATGTGCCGTCCAAATACATGTCCTGTGCGGTTGAACCCGGGTAAACATTTACCACCCTTAACAATGTTGGGGTGGTGAGGATGGTTTTATTACAGGTAAAAAACCCTAATGCCAAACCCACAAATACCAATATACTTAAAAACCTTGTCTTCATAATTTTACCGAAAATAGTGAATGAAAGCGTGAAAGGGTTGTGAAAAATATTTTCGGCCCACATCCAAACAGCTTTTACAAGCCCGCAAATAAAATCACCCCGGCGTTGCGGCTAATGCATTTATGAGTACTTAGCCATTTTGCCGTTAACGCGCCAAAGCCTAATTTTAAGCGTTTATTTAAACATTTAATACCAATAACTTATTTTGAGAAAGCTTGCCTGCCTGCTGCCCATTGTTTGCTTTGTGCTTGTTTTACCTGCCCAAAAGAAAAATGCGGCCTACAAGTATTTTATACACAGGGCCACCAGCCCCATTAAGGTAGACGGCATGATGGATGAAAAAGCTTGGCTGGACGCACCAGTGGCGGCTGATTTTTGCATGGTGCTGCCCATGGACACCAGTTGCAGCAAAGTACCCACCGAAGTACGCATGGCTTACGACAACGACAACCTTTACGTGGTGGCCGTTTGCTACAAGGCAGCCCAGGGGCCGGATATGGTGGAAAGCTTGCGGCGCGACTTTAATTTTGTTAGGAACGACAACTTTATTTTTTTTATGGACACCTTTGGCGACCAAACCACCGGTTTTTCATTTGGTGCCAACGCGGCTGGCGCGCAATGGGACGGCACCATGTACGATGGTGGCAAGGTTGACTTAAATTGGGATAACAAATGGCTTTCGGCCGTAAAAAACGATGCCGAAAAGTACGTTTGGGAGGCCGCCATACCATTTAAAACGCTGAGATATAAAAAAGGTATCAAAGAATGGGGTATTAACTTTAGCAGGAACGATTTAAAAACCACCGAAAAATCAAGTTGGACACCCATACCCCGGCAATTCCCCACGGCATCACTTTCATATACGGGCAGCCTAGTTTGGGATGCGCCGCTGCCCGAACACCACAGCAACATATCGTTGGTACCCTATTTACTTACGGGCACTTCTAAAAGCTACTCGCCAAACACACCCGCTGATTTCAACACACACATAGGCTTGGATGCCAAGGTAGCTGTTTCGTCGGCGATGAACCTAGACATAACTGTACACCCTGATTTTTCGCAGGTGGACGTTGACAAGCAGGTAACAAACCTGAGCCGTTTTGAATTGTTTTACCCAGAGCGGAGGCAGTTTTTTTTGGAAAACGCCGACCTTTTCTCTAACCTCGGCTTTGCCAATGTTAGGCCTTTTTTTTCCCGAAGGATAGGGCTTGACGCACCCATAAACGCTGGCGCGAGGATGACCGGGAAAATTGATAAAAACTGGCGGATAGGCTTGATGGATATGGAAACAGGCCGCATAGACTCAGTTGGGCTGCCTGCGCACAATTTTGCGGTGCTGGCATTGCAACGAAAATTGTTTAAGAAATCAAATATTGAGTTTTTTTAGGTAGACAAGTCGGCCATTGGTTACAACCCCGGCAAGGATTCGTCAAAGCCGGTTTATTCGCAGTATAACCGTAACATTGGCGTAGAATACAACTTGGCACCCAGTAACAACACGTGGACGGGAAAAACTATTTTTATACAGTCATTCAGTCCCGGTGCAACAGGCAACGGCTTTATAAATGCCACAAACCTACAATACAGTACCCGTAAATGGACGATCGCCTGGCAGCAGGAATATGTAGGCAACAATTATAACGCAGAGGTGGGTTATGTGCCGCGCAAAAATTATTTTAAGGTTAACCCAATTATCGCCAGGTTCTTTTTTCCAAAAGGCGGCATGGTGTTAAGCCACGGGCCGCAACTTACATCCACCTATTATTTTAACACGAAGCTTAACCGTACCGATAATGAAACCGCCCTCTCCTACCTTATCACATTTAGGAACAGAAGCACGTTTAACGCAGTTGCGGCAAACGATTATGTGGAACTGCTAGCCCCTTTTGACCCCACCAACTTAGGCAAAAACTTTTTGGCGGCACATACCAAACACCATTGGAATACCGTGGGCTTTGATGCCGTATCGGCCCCTCAACATACTTATACTTGGTCGCTGTCTGCCCGTAGTGGCAGTTACTATAACAGCGGCAACATCTTCACCGTTTCGGGCGATATAGGCTACCGCATACAGCCGTTTGTAAATATTGATGTTACTTTTCAATATACCAGTATTACCCTGCCGCAACCTTGGGGGGAAAATCATTTTTTGCTAACTGGGCCAAAAATTGATGTTACCATGACGAATACCCTGTTTCTTACTGCCTACATGCAATACAACCAGCAAACAAAAAACATTAACCTAAACACACGTTTCCAGTGGCGGTATAAACCTGCTTCTGATATTTTTCTGGTGTATACCGACAATTATTATTCAGGGCCAATCTTCGTAAAAAGCAGGGCCTTGGTATTAAAGGCCACCTATTGGTTTAACCCTTAAACAACAAAGACAAATGTGTTAGACAGGCAATAAATAAGCCGGGCTGCCACTATTGTTAGCGGCAGCCCGGCACTGTATATATGGAAACCCGTTTGGCCTAACTGGGTTAATTGCCTCCTTTTACACGGCTTTGCTCATCCCCTGCGCCGCTGTGGTCGCGGTGTTGCAACGCTTGGCCTTTGCTAAAGCGGTAGGTAAAGCTAATATCAACCTGCCTGTTGTCCCAATGGTTGTTAATGGTTAAGTCAACGTTTTGGTATTTGCTGTAGCCGCTAAAATGTTGCAGGTTAAAGGGGTCACGAAAGTTTAGGCGTATCACGCCCTTGTCTTTCAACACGTTTTTGGCCACCGCAAAATTTATCACTTGCATGGGGTTCGATACTACAATACCTTCCAGCGTTCTGCCACGGTAAAAGCCGCTCAACTCAGCGCTCCAGCCTTTTTTAAAGGTAAACTGGTTGCTTATATTGGCCATAAAAGCAGTGGCCGAAACATCCACATTACCAAGGTTAATAAACCCTTTGTATTGGCTGTAGGTTAATTGTGCGTATATATTCGTCCTCCACCATTTGGTTACCGGTATGCTAGCATTCTCGCTAAGGGCAAGGCTGTTTAGTTTGGCAATGTTGCCGGTGGTTACAAACGATGTGTGGGTACTGTCAACCTGCTCCAAAATCTGCTGGATGATGTCGTTGGTGGTGCTATAGCTCAAGGTAGTGTTCAACATACCTTTGAAGGAATAAGTCAGGTCAATATTATGGCTGAACTGCGGCCTTAGGTATGGGTTGCCCACCTGGTAGGTGTATTTGTCTAAAAAATAGTAAAAAGGGTTCAAGTCGCCATAGTCGGGCCTATTAATGCGCCTGCCGTAGCTGAGCGAAAACTGGTTTTTGTCAGACGGGGTATACCCGATGTACGCCGTTGGGAAAAGCTGTGTGTAATGCCTGTCAAACGTTTGGCCGGTGGTCAACTGGTTGCCATGGGCATTGGTGTTTTCTGCACGCAGGCCCAGTTGAGCACTCCATTTTTTGGTAAGTTGTTTGCTTAGGTTTACGTATGCCGCATTTATGTTTTCGGTGTACACAAAGTGGTTGGTACGGTGTGCATCCACCACCCAGTTGTTGTTGGCCAGCGTGTCGTACTGTGCATTGTTGTCGGTTTTTACATAGCTGGTTTTAAAGCCTGCTTCCAGCTTCGCACCGCCTTTAAGCGGGTGGGTAAAATCGCTTTTTACACTGTAAATGGCTATGCTGCCTGGCAATGTACCCCGTAATATTTCGTCGGGCTGCACTTTGGCGCCTTTGCTGTCGTAAAACAGGTTATTAAACAGCTGGTTTGAGGAGGAGGTGTATTTTACATAGTCTGCATCGGCTGTTAATTCAGTGCCTGTGGTGTCAAACGTATGCTTAAAATTAACGTTGGTGCTTATGTTGTTCCATTTCTCGTTAATCGTGCTGGGTGCCAAGGTTTCGTTTTGCATTACACCGTTGGCATCGTAAATATCAGTGGTGTTATGGCTGTTGTTTTTGCTGGGGCTGGTGTAGCCGTTAACCACAAAACCGAGCGTAGTTTTTTTGTTTACATAAAAATCTGCCCCTGCTTTAAAATTGTGGTTTTGGTTATTGCGCACCATGGCCGTATGCGATTTGTAGGTTGATTCCAAGGCATACGTTGCATCGTCCCTAAAATTCCTTAGCAAATGCAGGTCTTGCAGCCCCTTGTAATAGCCATAGCTGTAGTTGCCAAAAATGTTAACGATGCCCGTGCGGTAGTTAATATTAAAACTTTCGTTTGCTTTGGGGTAAACACCCTGGCCACTGCCAAGGGTAACGCTGCCGTTAAGCCCTTTTACCTTTGTTTTTTTCGTTTTAATGTTAATTACCCCTGCGTTGCCTGCTGCATCGTATTTGGCAGGCGGGTTGGTCATTATTTCAATTTGGTCAAGGTTGCTGCTGCTAAGGTTTTTAAGATAATTGGCAAGGTCAGTGCCGCTTAGGTAGGTAGGCTTGCCATCTATCAGTATCATCACACCGGCTTTACCGCGCAGGCTCACGTTGCCGTCTTTGTCAACCGTAATGCCCGGCGATTTTTCCAACACGTCCAGCGCACTTAGGCCTACATTGGTGGGCGATGCATCTACATTCACAACAGTACGGTCAATTTTCAGTTCAATCAACGGCTTTTTATTGGTTACCACCACGGTGCCCAATTGCTGGCCTTGCGCTGTTAGCTGCGCTGTAGCCAGCGTAAAAACAGGGCTTGTTTCGGTTATGTCAAAGGCTGTGCTGTAATAAACGGCATAACCAATGGCATTTATTGATACTAGGTAATGCCCGGGTTTCGTCAACGGTATGTCAAATTTACCTGCGTTGTCGGTAATGGCTGTTTTTACCAACGATGAATCTTTCGCGCTTAGCAGGCTAACAGTGGCTGCCTCTACCGGCTTTTGTGCCATAACCAAGCCCCTAACCTCTTTCTGGGCGGGCGTTTGGGCCATGGTTAACGTACAAATGGCGGATAAACAAGCGATAATAAGCAGTGTTAAGTTCTTTTTCATGTCATGTATTTTAAATAGTTCAGTACCTTTTTTTGATTATTACAGTCCAAAACTATGTACTATGTTTTGCATAGTACATAGCTTTAGCATGAACGGCGATTATTGTGGATGAATGGTTGTACATTGTTTGCTAGAGTGGTACGGGCGGGCGGTGCATTTGTTACTATGCAAAGGGCTTATTGGTATGGATGGCAGGTGGTGCGGATGGATGGTTATTGGCCACAACCAGGGCATTTTACAGTTAATGAAAACCCCACTACAGCAATTATACCCCCGGCAACGCTATATTTGTACTTAAAGCAACATTATGGAAGATAAAAAAGCATCGGCAAGCCACACGATTATGAACGAGCTGGTGTTACCCAACGATACAAACGCGTTTGGCAACCTGATGGGCGGCAGGTTGATGTATTGGATGGATATTGCCGCAGCCATGGCCGCCAGCAAGCATTGCAACGCCCCCTGTATGACGGCCAGTGTAGACAACCTGAGTTTTAAAAACCCCATAAAACTGGGCAACATCGTTCACATTGAGGCAAAAGTTACCCGTGCCTTTACCAGCAGCATGGAAATACATATAAAGGTGTGGGGTGAAGACATGTTGCACCAATACCAGTACGAAAGCAACGAGGCCTATTTTACTTTTGTGGCCCTTGACCCCAATAGCAAGCCCAGGCCCGTATCTAAAATTATACCCGAGACAGACGAAGAAAAGAAATTGTACGAAGGCGCCTTGCGCAGGCGGCAAATACGGTTGATACTGGGCGGCAAAATGCACCCAGACGATGCAACGGAGTTAAAGGCACTGTTTTTTGGGACGACTGTCTGAACCACGATTTTTGGGATTTTGGGGATTCAGCCGATCGGGATTTGCAATATTTACCATTGGCCGAACAACATACGGCTGTTAAATGCTTGAGGATCGTTTCGGCCAATTGACAACATCGGACAAACACAGCGAATGTGACGCAGCTAATACAGCCCTTAAGTATTAATGGAGATAATAGGAAATCCTTTCAATCTGAAAAATCCCAAAATCTGCGTTCAGTAAAATAATACCATTCACGTCCTCAATACACCAACTGGTGCGTTTGCTTTATAATCCCCATTACAAACACACTTTGCAGGTGGCCCATGTTTTCCACCTGGCTAAGCTTGTTCACATGAAAGTCGTAATAGGCATCCATATTCTCGGCCACCACCTTTAGCATAAAGTCAAACTCGCCGCTTATGTTGTAGCATTCAATCACCTCATTCATTTCCTGTATGGCCTTAATAAACTTAAGCCCGGCGTTTTTGTTGTGCTGCTTTAAGCTAACATAACAAATAACCATCAGGCCCCGCTTTACCTTAGCATGGTCAACCAACGTGGCATACTGCTTTATCACCCCCGTGTCTTCCATGCGCTTTATGCGCTCATGCACGGGCGTGGTGCTAAGGTGTATGGTGTCGCTAATCTCTTTTACGGTAATACGCGCATTCTGCTGCAGCAGGCGTAGTATCGCCATGTCTTTATCGTCTAACCCCTGGGGTGTAACAGCCGTTTCATCTTTTTGGGTGGCTTTAGCCATAGTCAATTATGTGTTTATGCTGTAAAGTACAGTATAAACATCATTTTATTCCAAATTTATTTAATTGTGCATTATTTTATACTACCAATGTACATTTGTGGCCTAAACAAAAAAATATGTCAACAATAGCAGAGAAGATACAGCTTGATCTTCCGTACAAAGTAGCCGACATCAGCCTTGCCGCTTGGGGCCGTAAAGAAATTCGCCTTGCCGAAGCAGAAATGCCGGGTTTGATGGCCATCCGCGAGGAGTTTGGCCCTTCACAGCCTTTGGCCGGTGCGCGCGTGGCAGGTTGCTTGCACATGACCATCCAAACAGCGGTACTAATTGAGACCCTGGTAGCCCTAGGCGCAGAAGTACGCTGGAGCAGCTGTAACATTTTCAGCACACAAGACCATGCCGCTGCTGCCATTGCCGCCGCAGGTATAGGCGTGTTTGCTTGGAAAGGCCAAAGCTTGGAAGATGCTGACTGGTGTATTGAACAAACCCTGTTCTTTGGCGGTACCGACAAGCCATTGAACATGATTTTGGATGACGGCGGCGACCTTACCAACATTGTGTTTGACAAATACCCTGAGCTGATTCACCATATTAAAGGCCTAAGCGAAGAAACCACTACCGGCGTACACCGCTTATATGAGCGCATGGCCAAAGGCACTTTGCCCATACCTGCCATTAACGTAAACGACTCTGTTACAAAATCTAAATTTGACAACAAATACGGCTGCAAGGAAAGTTTGGTAGATGCCATACGCCGCGCTACCGACATTATGTTAGCAGGTAAAGTAGCAGTTGTAGGCGGTTATGGTGATGTGGGCAAGGGTTCTGCAGCCTCTTTACAAGGTGCTGGTTGCCGCGTGATTGTTACTGAAATTGACCCTATTTGTGCTTTGCAAGCCGCTATGGACGGTTTTGAAGTGAAGAAAATGGTTGATGCTGTTAAAGAAGCCGACATTATTGTTACTGCCAGCGGTTGCCGCGACCTGATTACGGAACAACACTTCCGTAACATGAAGGACAAAGCCATTGTTTGTAACATAGGCCACTTTGATATTGAAATTGATATTGCCTGGTTGAACGACAACTACGGCCATACCAAAGACACTATTAAGCCACAAGTTGATTTATACACCATTGAAGGCAAAGATGTTATTGTATTGGCAGAAGGCCGCTTGGTTAACCTAGGCTGCGCCACTGGCCACCCTAGCTTTGTAATGAGCGCCAGCTTTACCAACCAAATGCTTGCCCAAATTGAGCTTTGGCAAAACCACAGCAACTACGAAAACAAGGTATATGTGCTGCCAAAGCACCTTGACGAAAAAGTTGCCCGTTTGCACCTTGCCAAAATAGGCGTTGTGCTGGATGAGCTTACCAACGAACAGGCAGGTTACCTGGGCATTGCCAAGGAAGGTCCGTTTAAGTCAGAAATGTATAGATACTAATTTGAGAATGTGTCAATTTGAAAATTTGAAAATTGTGAACATTCGTTAATTTGAAAATGTGGCAATTTGAAAATTAGGAACACCCTATAAAAGAAAATTGAGAACAACTTTGTTCTCAATTTTCTTTTATAGAACAATTATGTAATTTTAAAACTGTATCTATTGGTCGACTGGTTGCAATCTCGCGACATTTTCAAATTTCCATCCCGATTTTTTCGGGATTCAAATTAGTATTGTCATTTTCAAATTTTCAAATTCACAAATTTTCAAATTGGCTGTTTATGCATTGGATAACTGTTTTTTGCGGCTCTAGTTCCGGTACGGAAGAGATATACACCCAGCAGGCAACCCTGCTGGGCCAGATACTGGCTGAACAAGGCATCGGGCTGGTATATGGCGGTGCCAACGTGGGCCTGATGGGCGCGGTGGCCAACGGCGCGTTGCAGGCTGGCGGCAAGGTGATTGGCGTGCTGCCCCGCTTTTTGCAAACCAAGGAAATTGCACATACCGGCTTGACTGAATTGGTGGTTGTGGAAACCATGCACGAGCGTAAAAGCAAGATGAACGACCTGTGCGACGGCGTTATTGCCCTGCCCGGCGGTTACGGTACCATGGAGGAGTTGTTTGAAATGCTTACCTGGGCACAGCTCGGGCTGCATAAAAAACCCATCGGCCTGCTGAACGTGGCAGGTTTTTACGACAGCCTCGCCGCGTTGGTGCAAAACATGGTGCAAAAAGGCTTGCTAAAAGAAGTTAACCGCCAAATGCTGATGATCGACAGCCATATAAACAGCCTGCTAGCCCAAATGAAAGGCTATGTGGCACCAGAAGTGGGCAAATGGATAACGAGGGGGAGGACGTAAGGAATTTTTTTGGTTACCGGCGGTGGAATTACGTGGCATCGTTCCTTGCGTCGCACTCTTCGGCAGAAGAATATATATCAAGCATTTGCCTGCAAATATATCGCCGGAGACGATAGAATAACACTGCGCGGCGAAGATGCCACGCACAGCGGTGAAATGGATAACAAGGGAGAAGACGTAGGGAAAACCCTGAAAGGGTTTACTTTGAATAGCCCAGGATAAAATCCGGGGAATGAAGCCGAATCATCCGCCCAACCCTATAGGGGTTGAACACCATCGCTGCATTTATTGAACCCCTTCAGGGTTCGCGGAATGAATGTTTAGACAGACCCCGAGTTCCACTCGGGGCTATTAACAGTCAATCCCTTCAGGATTCCAATCTTGGCTATTATACCGGCTGGCGTATTTTTTACACCAATCTTTATCTTTCCGTAAGTTTACAACCATAAGCATACCGGATGATTAAAAAATTTGAGATAGAAAACTATAAGTCGCTGGAGAGCCTATGCATAGAGCTGGGCAGGTGAAAAGCTATTTTAGGACGACACACCCGTCAGCAGCAGCACCACTTCACCCCAATCTCCACTCCCCTAATCCTCCGCCCCGCCCGCCAAATATTTTTCCCCGTTCGCCCTATTTTAAATAAATTACCCTCCGGTATTTTACTTACACACGAGAAAAATCATCTGCATGAGAAGAAAAGAGTTTTTACAACTGTCGGCCATGGGGCTGGGTGCGCTCATATTGCCCGGCATGCCATCGTTTGGCAGGGAGGTTACCCCGCAGGAACTGCTGGACGGCGGCATGGACGTCAGCACCAAAAAACAGCTGGCCGATGTGGCACTTGCCGCCGCCAAGGCAAAAGGGGCCACCTATACCGATGTGCGCATTGGCCGTTACCTGAACCAGTTTATAACCACCCGTGAGAAAAAGGTACAAAACGTGGCCAATACCGAAAGCTTTGGCGTGGGTATACGCGTTATTGCCGACGGTTGCTGGGGGTTTGCCGCCAGCTACAAAGTTACCAAGGAGGATGTGGCCAACACCGCCCAAAGGGCCGTGGCAGTGGCCAAAGCCAATGCCAAAGTTAAAGCAGGTGTGGTGCAGCTGGTGCCGCAAAAAGGCTACGGGGAAGTTAGCTGGAAAACACCTATAGAAAAAAACGCTTTTGAGGTACCTATAAAAGAAAAGGTTGACCTACTGTTGCAGGTTAACAGCATTGCTATGGATGGCGGGGCCAGTTTTATTAACTCGGCTATTTTGGCGGTTGACGAGCAGAAATATTTCGCCTCGTCGGACGGGTCGTATATCGACCAAGACATCCACCGCATTTACCCGTTTTTTAACGTTACAAAAATTGACAAGGCCAGCGGCAAGTTTGACACCCGGCGCTCCCTCAGTTCGCCGGTGGGCATGGGTTACGAATACCTTACCGCCACCGATGCCGACAAAGTGCAGGGCGTTACCACCCGTTACAAAGGGCGGTACGACATGTTGGAAGATGTTAAGAATGCCACCAACGATGTTGCCCAAAAGCTAACCGCAAAATCGGTGGAGCCGGGCAAATACGATTTAATACTCGACCCCAGCCACCTTTGGCTTACCATACACGAAAGTGTGGCACACCCCACCGAGCTTGACCGTGTGTTGGGTTACGAGGCCAATTACGCAGGCACCAGCTTTTTAACGCTGGAAAAACTGCGCTCCAAAAACTTTCAGTTTGGCAGCAAACAGGTTAATATCGTGGCAGACAAATTGCAGCCGGGCAGCTTAGGTGCCGTTGGTTACGACGACGAAGGCGTTGGTACCAAACAGTGGGATATTATTAAGGACGGTGTTTTGGTAAACTTCCAAGCCATAAGGGACCAAGCCCACATACTGGGCCTAAAGGAATCGCAAGGCTGCTGCTACTCCCAAAGCTGGAGCGATGTGCAGTTTCAACGCATGCCCAACATTTCGCTACAGCCCGGCAAGGAACCGCTTACGCCCGACGATATGATTAAAAATGTTGAAAAAGGTGTTTACATCATCGGCGACGGTTCTTTTTCCATCGACCAGCAGCGGTATAACTTCCAGTTTGGCGGCCAAACGTTTTACGAGATTAAAAACGGTAAAATTGTAGGCATGCTGAAAGATGTGGCCTACCAGGCCAACACCCAGGAATTCTGGAACAGTTGCGCCGCCGTGGCCGACAAAAGCGATTACCGCTTGGGAGGTGCTTTTAACGACGGCAAAGGCCAGCCTGCACAGAGCAATGCCGTATCGCACGGCAGCGCCACCACAAGGTTTAACGGCGTTAATGTGATAAACACAGCGAGGAAAATATAGCCCCTGCCCCTAAGGAGTTCACGGACGATGACTGCTTGAAATTGTTCATTTTTTTCGGCAGGTTCGGTCTCAGACAAAAAATAATTAAGAATAATCACTACAAAATATTTATGGCAATAATTACAAAAGACGAGGCACAGGCACTCTTGAAAAAAGTGCTGGGCTATTCAAAGGCCGATGAGTGCGAAGCCAGCATAACTGCCAGCGAGGGCGGTAACATAAGGTACGCGCGCAATGCCATTTCCACTGCGGGTGATGTAAGCACGCTCAGCCTAGTGGTAAGTTCCACCTTTGGCAAAAAAACAGGCACTGCCACGGTGGATGAGTTTGATGATGCTTCGCTGCAAAAAGTGGTGAAACGCTCAGAAGAACTGGCCCAACTGGCACCGGAAAACCCGGAATATATGCCCTTGCTGGAGCCACAGGTGTACAAAGACGGCATAACCTACGTGCCTGCCACCGCAGCCATGACGCCCGACAGCCGCGCAGAAGCAGTGGCCAAAAGCATACAGGTAGCCGAGGATGCAAAATTAGAAGCAGCCGGCTATATTGAAAACAACACAAGCTTTGTGGCCATGATGAACTCAAAAGGTTTGTTTGCCCACAACTTGGAAACGGAAGTTATTTTTTCTGTAACCATGCGCAACGAGCAAGGCACGGGCTCGGGCTATGCCGCAAGGGGGTTTAACGATATAACCAAGCTTGACACGTTAACCGCCACCAAAATAGCCGCTAAAAAAGCAGCGGGTTCTGTAGGTGCCAAAGCCATTGAGCCCGGCAAGTACACGGTAATACTGGAGCCGGTGGCAGGTGCCTATATGCTTGAAAATATGTTTAGGGGCTTGGACGCGCGCAGTGCCGACGAAGGCAGAAGCTTTATGAGCAAGCCCGGCGGCGGTAACCGGCTGGGCGACCAGTTGATGGATGAAAAAGTAACCATCTATTCCGACCCGTTTAACAAGGAGTTGCCTGCCTCCACCTGGAGCCGTGAAGGCTACCCAATTGAGCGCATGAACTGGATTGACAAAGGCAAGGTGCAAAACCTAACCTACTCAAGGTATTGGGCGCAAAAAAAAGGCGTTCAGCCCGTGCCGTTCCCCAATAATTTTATTATGGAAGGGGGTGATGCCAGCTTGGAAGACCTGATTAAAAGCACCGAAAAAGGCATATTGGTGAGCCGCCTTTGGTACATACGTATGGTAGACCCACAAACGTTGTTGCTAACCGGCCTTACCCGCGACGGCACTTTTTACATTGAAAATGGCGAAATAAAGTTCCCCGTAAAAAATTTCCGTTTTAACGAAAGCCCGGTTATTATGTTGAATAATGTAGAAGCATTGGGCAAACCCGAAAGAAGCATCAGTGTTGAATCGTACCGTAGTTATTTGGTGCCACCCATGAAAATAAGAGATTTCACTTTTACTTCCCTTTCAGATGCGGTGTAAAACAAAAACCAGTAAACACAGATAAAATACAAAGCAAAAGAAGGTGGCCCACAAATTGGCCACCTTCTTTTGCTTTGCCCCTGCCCAAGCAGCATCGTATATGTAAAAATTAAATGGCGGCAATAAAGTCGTCAATATTGCTGAACAGATTGCTTTGGGATTGTATTTTTTCAAACTCCCAGTCCCACCATTTAATCGCCAGTAATTTTTCAATTTGTTCTGGTGAAAACCTGAAACCAATCACTTTAGCAGGCACGCCTCCCACTATAGCATACGGCAATACATTTTTGGTTACCACGGCACCCATTGCTAATATGGCACCGTCGCCAACTTTAATACCATCCACTATGGTAACGTTGTTACCAATCCAAACATCGTTACCAATCTCAACCACATACCTTTTTTGCTCATCAACAAACACTTGCTCTTCAAAGATGTTTTTTTCAACGAACGAAAAACCCGCTTGTTGATAGGTAGAAAAAAAAGCAGGATGCGTAGACACAAACACCTTGGCCGGATGTACCCCTAACCCAGTTTGAACATGGCTGCCAATAGAGCAAAACTTACCAATAACAGCGTGTTTGATGGTTGAATGATCAGCAATATAGGTACCTAGCCCGAGTGTACTTGTGGCCACAATACTGTTTTCGCCAATTACATTACGCCCTTCAAAGTAGTTTTTGGTATTTAGTATTACGTTCTCGCCAAAGCTTACCTTTTTTTTATAGTAATGCAACCTAAAATAAATTCTTTTCAACCAATTTTTCATTGTTCTTGTAGTTGCGTTAAGTTTCAATAAAACGTATTAACTCCCCAACCATTCCATCGCAGGTACATAACCTATGTGAAGGCTTGATAAAAAATATACGGCATCAAGCATGTATGGCGACAATTTTGCGACATTAAATGTAAGCAGAAAGCTGTTTTCAAACAGCATAACAACCAACCAATTTGCATGTTATTCAGCGGCTACTGGCAATTTATAAACCACTATAAAAGTACAGCCTCTATTGGGTGTACTATAGGCCGCAATTACCATGCTAATACTGGCCTTATGTTAAAAAATTCATAACCAAACCCAATTTGAACAGAACAGGGTGGCCAAAAATTGACCACCCTGTTCTGTCATTCAAAAACAATGCTTGGATGTTAAGAAAGTTTACTACTTAACAACTTCTGCCAGCTTTTGTGCAAGTTCTTCGCCGCGCAGGTTTTTGGCCACAATAATACCGTTGGGGTCAACCAAAAAATTGGCGGGTATTGATTCCACTCGGTATGTACGTGCAGCAGCATTGCTCCAATACTGTAAGTCGCTCACGTGGTTCCAAGTAAGGCCGTCAGCTTTTATGGCATACAGCCAGTTTTCCTTTTTTTGGTCAAGCGATACACTCAGTATCGTAAAATTTTTATCCTTAAACGTATTGTATGCGGCTACAACATTTGGGTTTTCGGCCCGGCAAGGGCGGCACCAACTGGCCCAAAAATCAACCAGTACATATTTGCCCCTGAACTGCGAAAGCTTTACCGGGTTGCCTGTGGTGTCGTTTTGGGTAAAGTCAGGGGCGGCAGTGCCGATAGCACCAATTTTGCCCGAAACAATTACTTGTTCAACATTTTTGGCAAACTGGCTTTTTAGGGCGTCCCCCGTCAAGGTGGCATATCGTTTTTCCAACAACAACACGTCTTTGTTGGGGTCGGTGTCGTAGCTATACGCCAACAGCAGGGCCGCCACTGGCGACGTTTTCTTACGTGCAATAAACTGGTCAACGCTCTGCTGGTAAATATTGTAAATGGTGTTGAGCGAAATTACCGCTGAGTCTCTGGCAGCTTGCGTTTGGGCGGCCTGTACCTGTTTGCGGTAAAAATCTATGTAGTCATTCAACGGTTTAATATGGTATATAAATTCCTCGTATGCATAATTGGCCGGTGCGCCGCTTACCGAAACATCAGAAAAATCGGCATTGTTGCCTGTAACGGTAACATGGTCGTTACCCATAAAAAGCACAATGCGTTTTTGCACCGAGGGGAAGTTAATTAAATGCACATCCACCGTAGGCAACTTGCCTTTTAACACAAAAACACCTTTTTGCACGGTGGCCTTGGCCAAGGTATCCGTACCGCTGTACCCAGACAGTATCACCAGTGTATTATCTGGCACCGACGCCAGCTTGCCTTCAATTACAAAACCTGCACCCACTGTTTGGGCAAATGTGCTGGTGGCTGCCACTAATAAAACAAACAAAAATTGTATACGCCTCATTTGGAATGTCGTTTTTGTAACACGTCAATTACGTTCTGCAATTTATAACTTTTTGCGTTAAGCAAAATCAAATAGTGGAATAACAAATCGGCACTTTCGTCCAAAAAAAGGTGGTCGTTGTTGTCTTTCGCCTCAATCACCACTTCCACGGCTTCCTCACCTACTTTTTGGGCTATTTTGTTTATCCCTTTCGCAAACAACCTGGCCACATAACTTTCATCGGGGCTTGCCTGTTTGCGCAGGTTGATGATATCTTCCAAATAATACAAAAAATCGTCTTTATCGTTCTTTTCGCCCCAGCAGGTATCGGCTCCGGTATGGCAAACAGGCCCCAGTGGATGGGCTTTAATTAAAATGGTGTCATTATCGCAGTCAACCGCCACCGTTTTAACCATTAAAAAGTTACCGCTCTCCTCCCCTTTTGTCCAAAGCCTTTTTTTACTGCGGCTGTAAAAAGTAACCTTGCCCACCTCCTCCGTGCGCCTAAAGGCTTCCTCATTCATAAAACCCATCATCAGCACCTTATGGGTATCATAGTCCTGTATAATCGCAGGCACCAGCCCGTCGGCATATTTCCCAAAATCAATGCCCCCATCCCCTAAAGTGGTGCTCATTAACTCGTTACTGTCTATTGTTGCCATTTTTTATTTTGTGTTACCAGCTGTTGGTTTACAATGAAGCTGTGGTTGTCCAAAGGACTCCCATGGAGCGTCGCACTCTTGTACTGTTTGCTATTTATTGGGCTAACAAAGACTTTAAGAACATTAACAACTGTTAGAACTTAAAGACTATTGTATCAATTAGTATAATTTGCAATTTCTCTTTTCCATGTCGCACAACCACTGCCATACATATATTCTTCAAACTCTTCTAGTGGCTCATCAAAGTTGGGCATCATTATATGCACGCCTTTTGCGCAGCCAAAACAGGGGTCAGTTTGGTTTGAGAATCTTCTTTTTTATTTATAAAAGAATTGTTTTCGATAGGATTATCGACCTGTTTAGATTTGCTTAATTCACAACCTTTATCATCCATAGCTTTATTCTTTAACTTAAGACGAAGGACTACTTTCCACTACGAAGTCTCTTGGCATTACTTACTGAATTTATCGGCAGGGTTTCGTTTTTGATGAAAAACCGATGTTATAACAACCGTATTGTTTTCCTCATCAACAAAATAAACAATGCTATAGGGGTATTTTTTTGCCCTCGCCTCACGATATTGTTTATATGTTTTGCGATAAAAATCAGGTTGCTCTTGTATCGCCGAAACCACGGCCTCAATTTGTGCAACGAAATTTTCAGCTGCCTGGATACTTCTTTCTCTGTACCAGCCCACAGATTGCACATATTCCCTCTTAGCCCTTGCCCTAAAGATTATTTGATACTGCATCAGTGCTATCTTTTAGTAAGCACCTGGCTAATTTCCTGCCAAACCTCCTGCTTTGTAAACCCGCTGCGGTTAAGCTGGTAGTCGCTAAACTCCGCATCAAGCACTGCTTTAAATTCATCGCTGTATTCCCCTTCGGCGTAGTCTAATATTTCAAAAACATCCTGCAACCTTCCCTCGGGTATTTTATCAACCAACGTATGCAACCTTTCGCGCGTAATCGGTAGCTCCATAAAAAAACTTTTCCAAAAATACAAAACAATAATATCTGTAGGTAAAAGCAAATATCACATATTGCCGAGTGCGACACCCACACATTCACCCCTTTCTCTTGCAATTATCGTTTCAATTCAGCAATACCAAGCTCTCTAAAGTGAAAAATACTGGCGGCAAGGCCCGCATCAGCCTTATTAAACCATTTCAAAAACATGGGGTTAAAAAATCCGCCCTGCCAACTTACACTTGTCGTGGGCTTCGCGAGTCAGTTACCCAGTTTTTATATCCGCGTCATTGCATCTTCCTGTTTTTTCCAAAGATTTTCCCTCTTTTCATCATTTCGGCGGGCAGTATTATTACGCAAATAAGCAAAAATACCAGTGTTTGCCACCCACAGTACAAATACCAATAACATCATTGCAACCGCAAACCACACTACTAAATCAAATATATTATTTACATTTATATAGTTCACACAGACTCTGTTTTAATACGCATTGTAACTATCGCACTGCCAGGTTCACAACGGCCGAAAGTCTTATATACAGAGCAGCACAAGCCTTGTTGTACCAAAGGATACTTTATTATAGTCTTGCTGCAAAGTATCGGGGCTTTAAAAGCCAAAAGGCTATATCCGTACATTAATACCTTTCTCCCGCAAATATCGTTTCAATTCAGGAATACCAACCTCTTTAAAGTGAAAAATACTGGCTGCAAGCCCGGCATCGGCCCTACCGGCTTCAAAAACATCCACAAAATGCTGCATTGTGCCACCACCGCCGCTGGCTATCACGGGTACCGGCAAGGCATCGGCAAGCTTGCTGGTGATGTCTAATGCAAACCCTTGTTTGGTACCGTCGTGGTTCATGCTGGTGAGCAGTATTTCCCCTGCACCCAGTTCAACCGCCTGTTTGGCCCAGTCAAAACACTTAACGCCCGTTTTTAACCTTCCGCCATTCAGGTACACGTACCATTCGCCGTCTTCTTCTTTTTTGGTGTCAATGGCCAGCACCACGCACTGGCTGCCAAACTCTTTCTCTAATTCGCACACCAATTCCGGCCGTTTAAAAGCCGAACTGTTTACAGAAATTTTATCCGCGCCGTTTTGCAACAGCACACTTACATCTTCCACGGAAGATATTCCGCCACCCACTGTAAACGGGATATTGATATGGTGGGCTATACGGTTTACCAGCTCACTCAACGTTTTCCTTTTTTCAACAGTGGCCGTGATATCCAGAAACACTAGTTCGTCAGCACCCTGCTGGGCGTAAAAGGCACCGAGTTCAACGGGGTCGCCCGCATCGCGCAGGTCTACAAAGTTGGTGCCCTTCACCGTTCGGCCGTCTTTTATATCCAGGCAGGGGATGATGCGTTTGGTGAGGCCGCGCTGCCTAAACCCCCCTCCGCCCCCTGAAGGGGGAACCGGAAGCTGCGTAAGTTTATATAATTCTTCGTTCATCATAAAGTTCAAATTTGAATAATGTAAATACTCAAAACCGGCTTATAGTTCCCCCTTTAGGGGGATTTAGGGGGTTAGAGAGTGGATTTCGGGCCCAGTTGCCCTAATGTTATCCTCCCCTCATAAATCGCCTTACCTACAATCGCCCCACTACAGCCGATGGCCTTTAACTCCTCCAAATCCTGCAAGCTGCTTACACCGCCGCTGGCGATAAAAAACAGTTGTGGAAATTTGGTGATGATGTTTTTATACAATTCCACCGACGGGCCTTCCAGTTTGCCATCTTTGCTTACATCCGTGCAAAAAAGCTGCTTTACACCATGGGCTGCATATTTGGCAATAAAATCATAAATCCAAATATCCGTTGTTTCCAGCCAGCCGCCCACGGCTATTTTTTCTTCCTTAACATCCGCGCCTAACAAAAATTTATGGGCACCAAATTTTTTAAGCCATTCAACAAATAGCGGTTCGTTTTTCACCGCCAAGCTCCCGATGGTGGCAAGCGCGGCTCCTGAATTGAAAACAATATTTACGTCTTCTTCTTTTTTTATGCCGCCGCCAAAATCAATCACCAGGTTTGTATTGCCGGCAATGGCTTCCAACACCTTCCAGTTTTTAACGGCACCTGCTTTTGCCCCGTCTAGGTCAACCAGGTGCAGGCGGCTAAGCCCGGCACCTTCAAACTCCTTTGCTACCTCCAAGGGGTTTTCATTGTACACCGTTTTTTGGGCGTAATCGCCTTGGGTAAGCCTTACGCATTTACCGTCTATAATATCAATGGCGGGTATAATCTGCATGCCAAATGTTTTTTGTTTTGTGTCTGTGGGCTGCACCCATCGCTGTTTTATGTCACCCCTTTGGGGCTTTTATATTCAATATTTGTAATGCTTTGCCACGTCTAATAATTCGCTTACTGCTATATCCACATCTTCTTTTGCCGTGCGCCAGTTAACCAACGCCGCACGAATGCATGGCAGGCCTTTGTACACAGTGGGGGTCATAAACACGTTGCCACGTTTATTCAGTTCGGCCAAAATCTTGGCTATTTTATCAGTTCGGTTGTCTTCTTCAGCCAAGGTAAAACAAATGGTGTTAAGCCTTACTGGGGCCGCCAGTTTGTAATATACCGATGCTTCTAACGCTTGGCCAAACTGCTGCGCCAAGGCAATATTATTACTCACAATATCTGCATACCCTTCCTTGCCATATGCAAGCAGACTAAACCACACCGGCAAAGCCCTGAACCGCCTTGAGTTTTCGGACACATAGTTGAGGTAATTGAAATGCTCCAACGGGTTGCCCAAATAAGGCGCATTGGAGTTTTGGAAGGTTTGCACCTGTAACTGGGCGTGTTCGGAACGGGTGAGTATCATGGCACTGTCGTACGGCACGTTCAGCCATTTATGAAAATCGATGGTGATGCTGTCGGCCGCTTCCCAGCCTGTAAGCAAGTGTGCATGTTGGGGCGACAAAGCTGCGAATGCACCAAAAGCCGCATCAATATGCCACCAAAAATTATATTTATCCTTTAGAGATGCGATGCGTTGGAGGTCATCAAAATCAACCGTATTAACCGTTCCCCCGCTTGATATGAGTATGAACGGCTCGCTTGGATGTTGGCTGATGGCTGCTTCGAACGCGTCCATATCCATACACTCCCGGCCGGGCAGTACAGGCACCAACGTTATGTTATTGCTGCCCAAACCCAACATAGCCATGCATTTAATGGCGGATGAGTGCGGTGTGGCAGCATACACTTTTATCGTGCCGCTAATGCCTTCCCTGGCGAAATCTTTACCCAGCTGCCTGCCATACCATTGCCTTGCCACTGCAAGGCCTGTAAAATTGCTCGTGGTGGCACCGGTTACAAACGCCCCTAGGAAATGTGGCGGCAGGTTGAACAAATGCAACAACAACTGCACTGTTTGAACTTCCAACGCCGCAGATACATCGCCGGGGCCTTTGGCATTTTGGGTGTTTTGGTCAAATACTGTAGCTAACCAATCGCCTGCGATAGATGCAGGCGTGGTACCGCCGGTTACAAAACCCCAGTAACGCGGGCCGGAGGAGGCCACGATATTGTGTAAAAAGTTTTGCTCAAACAACCGTTGTGCTTGTGCAGCCCCTAAGCCTTTTGCGGGTAATGCCACAAGCGCAACTGTGGGGTTTGATACCGCCGACGGTGCATCCTGCAGCCTATTTAGGTATTCCAGACTTAATATCTTGGCGGCATCCAATACCTGGGATATGTTATCAAGGTCGTATTGCAGCGTTTCGTTCATGCGCGATTTTTTTAAACCACAGAGTAACACAGAGTTTTTTCACGGAGTTACAAAGAGCTTTTTGTTCGCTCTTCGGAACTTGTAGTTCCGAAGCAGTATGTTGTCGCCTTTGGCGACGTAGATAAGGTTGCCAAAGGCAACAAAATACATTCAATGAACAGTAAGTTTCGCAGAGCAAAAAAACTCAATGCAACTGTGCGTGCTTTAACTCCTTTAACGCTGTGGTTTTGCATTTAAACCAATTCGATAAAATTCTTCAATATCCTTTCGCCCACACCCGCACTTTTTTCGGGATGGAACTGTACGCCGTAAAAATTATTTTTATGCAAGGCACTGCTGTATGGCTGCACATAATCGGTGGTGCCTGTGGTATGTTCACCCAGCGCCGCATAGTACCCGTGGACGAAATAACAATAGCTTTCTTCAGGCACATTGGTAAACAAAGTAGACTGAAGATTATAAATGTTATTCCAACCTATTTGGGGTATTTTGAGTCTCGGCGATTCGGCATTCTTACCAGCAGGCGGAGAAAATTTCTTCACCGGCTCGTCAAATATGCCGAGGCACTCAGTCTCGTTTTCTTCCGAATACCGGCACATCAACTGCATGCCGAGGCACACGCCCAACACGGGCTGCGTAAGGTTTTTTAGCACTTCATCCAACCCGCGCTCTTTTAGGTACCGCATGGCACTGCTGGCTTCGCCTACACCGGGGAAGATTACTTTATCTGCCGCCTTTATTTGTTCGTGGTCGTCGGTTACAACAGCAGAAACGCCTATGCGCTCCAGTGCGTACAGGACTGACTGGATATTGCCGGCGTTGTATTTAATGATGGTCAGAACCATGATTTGGGGGGATTTTCAAGATTTTGGGGAACCCGTTTTTTCAACTGTGTTTTTTAATTTTTCCGAACTGATTATTGGGAAGATTTAAGATAGCCGATTTCAAATCATTTAAATCCAAAAAATCTACCCAAATCCTGGTTCAGACAATTCCGTTTAAAAACGCCTTCGTCGCCACTTTAATATCCTCTGCGCCTTCCAACGCTTTAATATAGGCCGTACCAATTATGGCACCATTGGCGTGGCGGCAGGCGGCATCAAAGGTTTGTTTGTCTTTTATACCAAAACCCACCAATACGGGGTTTGTAAGATGCAGCCCTTGTAATTTTTGCAGGTAGGCTTCCACCGCGCCGAAATCTTTATCCTTGCCTGTGGTGGAGGATGAAGATACTGCATATAAAAAACCACTGCTTAAAGCATCCAGCTCCTTGATACGTGCATCCGATGTTTCGGGCGTTACCAGAAAAATAAAATCAAGGCCGTACTCTTTTATAATAGCACCGTATTCCGTTTCAAACTCGTGCTGGGGCAAGTCGGGTAATATCAAACCGTCTATGCCCACGGCGGCGGCATCTGCACAAAATTTTTCAAAGCCATATTGCAACACAGGGTTCATGTAGCCCATGAGGATAACGGGAATGGAGATGGCCTCATCCCCCCCCGCATCTCCCTCCAAAGGAGTCCCTTGGACTGAAGGGGTGAAAGAAGAGCGAAAATTGCGTAGTTGTTCGAATAATACTGCTATGGTCATGCCATTTTCCAAAGCGTGCAGGCCGCTTGCTTGTATAACCGGGCCGTCGGCCAGGGGGTCGCTGTAAGGCATACCCAATTCTATAATGTCGGCCCCTGCGCTTTGTAAGGCGCGCATAATGGTTAAAGTGCTTTCTAATTGCGGGTAGCCGGCTGTGCAATACACGTTCAACACACGCGAGGCCTTTTTGCTAAACAATTCTTTTATCCTACTCATTCGTACAATCTTTATACATATAAAATTTAGTCTCGTCCCGCTCGGTTAAAGTAAAGCCCAACTCGGTGTACAGTTTTTGTGCCTGCACATTAATCTTTAACACCTCCAAAGCCACGCGCTTTTTACGGGCCTTTGCTTTTGCCATACATTGTTCAATTATGGCTGTGCCAATGCCTTTGCGTTGGTAAGCGGGCAGCAAATATAAACTGCTGATGAATATAATGCGCTCGTCCTCTTTTACCTCGACAGTGCCCGCAGCAACACCACCTACAAATACAATACTGCAATTTGCGGTGCTGTAGTTATCCTGGTGAAATTGTTGTTGAAAAGCCTCGTCCCAACCCCAAATGTCTTCTATATAACCCTTCAGCACCGTTTTCTTAACGTGGTAAAAGAAATCGGAGTCTTCGGCGGTTGCCTTTTGTAATTTGTATGGTGTTATAGTTTCAGTCACGTTTTTATATCTGTTACAATTTATGGTGGCGAACTGTGCGATGGGCTGCACCCATCGCTATTTTATGTCACCCCTTTGGGGCTTTTCACCCGCCACGTAAAAGCTCAATTATATTTCAATTGTACAAGGGGGTGACAGAACCGGCGATGCCGCCTGCCATGCAGCTGGTTCAATAATTCTTTAAATCCACCCTCCAAATGAGTCCTATGGACAAATCGCGGTTCAAATACTCTTCATATACGTCGCTAAATCCTTGTCCCCCCTGCCGCTTAAGCATATCACCACGGTGTCGGTTGGTTTAAAAGTCATTTGTTTTAATGCCGCCAGCGCATGGGATGTTTCCAATGCAGGTATAATGCCTTCCAGCTTGCTCAGTTCAAAAGCGGCTTCCAAGGCCTCGTCGTCGGTGGCACTTAAAAATATACCGCGGCCGCTTTCAAAAAGGTGCGCATGCAGGGGGCCGATGCCAGGGTAATCCAGCCCTGCCGAAATACTGTGGGGTTCCACCACCTGGCCGTCTGCGGTTTGCATTACGAGGCTTTTACTGCCATGCAATACACCGGGTTTGCCCAGTTGTGTAGTGGCTGCGCTCATGCCGCTGTTAACGCCGTGGCCTGCGGCTTCCACCGCCACCAGCTTAACACTCAGTTCATCCAAAAAATGGTAGAAGGCACCGGCCGCATTACTGCCGCCGCCCACACAGGCCATTACATAGTCGGGCAGTTCGCTGCCGGTATGCTCTTTTAATTGTTTGCGGGTTTCCTCGCTTATCACGCTCTGGAAACGCGCCACCATATCCGGGTATGGGTGCGGCCCCACCACGCTGCCTATTATGTAATGTGTGTTCTCGGGGTTGTTAATCCAATCGCGGATGGCCTCGTTGGTAGCGTCCTTCAGCGTTTGGCTGCCGCTTTCCGCAGGCACTACGGTGGCACCCAGCATCTTCATACGGGCCACGTTGGGTGCCTGGCGCTCAATATCCTTTATGCCCATGTACACGATGCACTCCAGCCCCATTAACGCGCATACTGTGGCTGTGGCCACGCCGTGCTGGCCCGCGCCGGTTTCGGCAATAATGCGTTTTTTGCCGAGGCGTTGTGCCAGCAGCACCTGCCCTATGGCGTTGTTTATTTTATGCGCTCCGGTATGGTTTAAGTCTTCCCGTTTTAGGTAGATGCGTGTTTTATACTGCTCGCTCAGGCGTTTGGCATAAAACAGCGGCGTGGGGCGGCCCACATAATCGCGCAGCAAATCCTGGAACTCCTGCTGAAACGCAGGCTCGTACATAATCTCCAGGTACCTGGCCTTTAGTTCTTCCACATTGCGGTGCAGCATTTCCGGAATATATGCCCCGCCATAATTGCCATAATACCCAAATATGTTGGGCTGCTTGTATGTGCCCCGGTTAAGTGAAACTGTCGTATTTATCATTGACCACTGATTTTAAACTATGATTTTGACCTGATTTTTCTGATTATCCTGATGTTGTTTCTCGTTTTGCGTTTTTTGTTTTTGGTTACCGGCTGTTGGAATTCTATTGAACTGTTGTTGCGTCGCACACTGCGGCGGTTGGAACGGATTTCGATATGAAAATGATTTATGTAATTTGTTGTCATTTCCATTCGGCCGGACCACTCCGACTTCCGCCCAAGACTACGCACGCTGCTTGGCTAATCGACTTAAATGTATAATCCTCTACAAACTGTCGCCTTTCATTAATGATTCCGACGACTTCCAAATATTTCCGCAGTTCATATGCCCCGTCAGCAACACCATTCCCAAAAGAAGGATCTATCGTGTTTGATACAGTAGATTTTTCAAGAACTGTAAATTTTTTATTATCGTAATATTGCGCACAAGCGTCTACACCTCTTTGAACATTTTCAATTTTGTATATCTTGGAATTATCGATTTGAAAAGTGTCTTCTTCTTTCCCGTTGGTCAATGGATTCTCCATTTTTACAAATTCGTTCCTCGCCTGCCACTTTTCAAAAAACTGTATGGCTGCGGCACCCTTTGGATGACAGTCCTTATGAACTGGCACACCGTTTTCTATCGTGGTTTGACCTCCGTTCTGATGCTCATCTAAATGGTGAATCTCTAAGTCATCCCATTTGATTTCCAAATTGCAAACCGCGCATTTTTTACTTTCTCTATAATAAATAATTTCCCTTTCCAGCTGACCATAAATTCGAACACCGTCTTTAGCGATGGGTTTAAGAATTGAAATCATGTTCTCGGAGAAAAATCGGTGTCTTTTTTGAATTGTGTTTGCATTTGACGATTGGGTCATTGTCAATGCTCCGTATGAAAACCAATAATCACCAGATTTTGCCTTTTTAGCTATTACCGCGTTATTTCTAAACGAATCAAATGCCTTAATAAAGTTGTCTTGCCAAGCTCTGGTATAGTCATCAAATAAACTATCTACCAACAAAACAATATGAACTGCTTCATGAACTTTTAACTTAGGCCCTCTATATCCATCAAATAAATCAACAACCAAATCAAGTGTTTTAGAAAATTTTGCAACTTGCGACGATTGTATACTAAAACTGAGATTACGATAGTAATAGTCATCTACAGCTTGTGTTCCTAAATCAGTCCAATTTCCTTTCGTAGCTCCCTCAAAAAAAAGCATACCGATTTGTGCGCATAATGTTCTGATCTCTCCGCGGTCAATACTTGCATTTGCTATTAGCTTATCAAAAAAAACATGCCCCGGATATCGGGCTATTTCCTTTTTACCGCCAAATTTCAAGACAAACTCAGTGTAGCCTCCGGGCCACGCATCACGCTTTTCTTGTGCATTAAGTGGCAGTCCTGCCTGAAGACGAATGAATAAATCCCGCGCCTCATCTTCATTTTCTGTTGTTACTTTGACAATAAAAAGCTCGGTGTTATTAAATTTTTCTTTCAAATGGTCGGGTAAGACAACAAAATCGCAGCTTGCCCATGGACAGGGCGCTAACTTTATGAAATTAGGAAATCTGGCAACTTTGTCATCTTTAATTGGGTCAAAAAGCTTCAATGCATTTTCTCCAAATCTATAAAGAGCATTAATTCTTTGCTGTCCATCTATAATTTCTAAATCTTCCCGTTGCATTCCGGCAACAGCCTTCTTTTTATGGTGCAAGTATATTAGCGGCAATGGATAACCTCTCAAAACACTATCAATAAGTTTTTTTTGTTGAGGTTCTTTCCAAACTGCGCCTCTTTGATATTCTGGATTAACTGAAAGCATGTTATTTTGCTTCAATTCCAGAATATCCTTAATTTTTATTTTTTCAGAGTTTAGTTCCATTTTATTTACATTTCTACTTGAAATTTGATTCACAACATCAACTGCAAAAACACCAAATCCAGCCACCTGTCAAACTTGTAACCCACTTGTTTAAAATACGCTACTTCCGTAAAGCCAAACTGTTTGTGCAGGTTAATGCTGGCGGTGTTGCTGGCATCAATGCCAGCCACTATGGTGTGCATGCCCAACGTTTTTGAAGCTTCTATCAACGGCTGCAACAATATTTTGCCAATGCCCTTACCCTTGCAATCTGCTTTTACATAGATGGAATTCTCCACGGTATATTTGTACGCTGCCCATGCCCTGAACGGCCCGATGGAGCTGAACCCAACAACAACGCCATCGTCCTCCGCCACAAAAACCGGGAAGCCTTGCTGTTGCTTTGTTTCAAACCATTGCCTGCGCATCTCCAATGTGTGCGGCTCGTAATCGTACACCGCGGTGGTGTGCAGTATTACATCGTTGTATATATCCAGCAGTTGGGGTAAATCATCCAACACAGCTAATCTTGTCTGAACCACGATTTGGGTAGATTTATGGGATTAAAGGATTAAAACCCGAAACATACTTATTATTACCAAGCCTTTTAAACTCCAAACTAATGCCACCGAAATTCAACAGTAACCCAACTTCCACATTATAAGCCTCAAGGTAATTTTTAGCCTGCGCCAAATGCACGCTTTCCAATTTAATCAGTGCTTTTAATTCAACCATAATTTTCCCCTCCACTAAAAAATCTACACGCCTCTCTCCTATTTCATGCCCTTTATAATAAACCTTCATATTATACTCTCTTTCAAACGAAAGACCAATCTCTTTAAACTCAATCTGCAAAGCACGTTGGTAAATAACTTCTTGAAAACCGTTACCAAGGGCTGCATGGGCACGCATTGCAGCACCGATGATTTTTTGTGTAATATCTTGGTATTTATATTCCGCCATACGATTAAATTGTAAGAACCACGATTTGGGTGGATTTTTTAGATTCAATGATTACCTGATTAATATTTTTATCTAACCATAGGCTTGCTTTCTTAAAAATCATCTAAATCCACCCAAATCGTGGTTCAGACAATCCTCCCAAATCGTGGTTAAACTTCCTAACCCTCTCCATGTCCTTCACGCCCGGTGCCACTTCAAACTTGCTGTTAATGTCTATGGCGAAGAGGTCTTTGGCCACGCTCTCCTGTTGAAAAGCCTTTAAACCTTCCACATCGGTTGGCATAATACCGCCACTTAAAAAGAATGGCTTGCGTATGTTTAGCCCCTTCAGCAATTGCCAGTTAAACTTTTTGCCGGTGCCACCGTAACCCGCACCCTCGGTATCAAACAAAAACATGTCCACCACATCCTGGTAGTCTTTTATCTTCCACAACACATTGTCATCCTCCGAAAGACGGAAGGCCTTTACCACCGTTATATAGTCGGCAATTTTCTCGCACAGCTTTGGCGATTCGTCGCCATGCAGCTGGGCCAGGTAAAGGCCGCAGTTATCAACGGTGTTCACCACCTCATCCAATGTGGGGTTTACAAACACACCCACTTTATTTATGCGGCCCTTTATTTTTTTAATTTCTGCGGCTGGCATGTGGCTGTACACAAACCTTGGCGAGCGCGGGTAAAATATAAACCCTGCAAACTCCACCCCCATGTCGTCAAGTTGGCGCACTTGGTCTGCATTCGTCATGCCGCACACTTTTACGCGCACACGCCCCTTGCCAGCTGGCTGCCGGGTGCTATCCAATTCGTTCGTGTTTATATCTGCCCCGCTCATGCAAAAATTTTTATACCCCTTAGCCGTTATAAAGCGGCACGGAGTTCTTTTACAAAATCAGCAAAGGCAACCGAAGGCAAGGCCTGTTTCATAAAGTTTTCCCCGATGAGGAAGCCTTTAAAACCGGCATTTTTCAAAGTTACAATAGTATCCACATTACTGATGCCGCTTTCTGCAATGGCGGGTTTGTCGGCAGGTATATGTTTTATCAACCGTAACGATGTATTTATATCTACCTCAAACGTTTTAAGGTTGCGGTTGTTCACACCCACGCAATCTACTTCTGCACAAATATGCCCAAGTTCTTCTTCGTTGTGTATTTCCAGCAATACTTCCAGCCCCAGTGTTTTTGCTTCTGCAGCCAAATCCTTCACTTCTTGCACGCTTAAATTGGCGGCTATCAATAGTATCACATCTGCGCCAATGCCACGGGCTTCGTGCAATTGGTAGGCATCAATAATAAAATCTTTGCGTAGGATGGGTATGCCCGCTGTTTGGCGCGCCAACAACAAGTCGGCACTGGTGCCGCCAAAATATTTTTCATCGGTCAGCACCGATATACCTGCTGCTGATTCGTTGTACGCGGCCACCACCTCGGTTACCCCAGCCTGGCCATTGATGATGCCTTTTGACGGCGACCTGCGCTTGAATTCGGCAATGATGCCCGTGGAACCGGGTTGTTGCAGCGATGCTTTCAACGACACCCTTGCCCTGTGCCAGTATGGAAGCTGTGGCAATGTTTCAATGGGTGCTGCCTGCTTCCTCAACACCACTTCGGCCCTCTTGTCTGCAATAATCTTATCAAGAATGGTCATAGCAGCCCCCCCGCCCCTAAAGGGGGGCTTATAAGCTTCG
This sequence comes from uncultured Parafilimonas sp., assembly GCA_903882935.1. GTDB lineage: Bacteria > Bacteroidota > Bacteroidia > Chitinophagales > Chitinophagaceae > JABDFW01. The sequence goes on from CAIRZB010000111.1 coordinate 37,747, forward strand.
TGATTTTTATTTAAATCTTCGTTCATAATTATCTCTCAAAATATTCAAACTATTTGTTCAATTTATCTAACTACTCTATCATTCTCCGTCAAAGTCCCCCCTTTAGTCCAAGGGACTCCTTTGGAGGGGGCGGAGGGGGTTTAGTTTAGCGCTATCAATTTCTTCAACGCCTCGTATGCCTTGCCACTGTCCAAACTGTCCACGGCGGCATGGTAGGCATCATCGTAGCTGGCGTATGCCCCGGTGCAATGCAAGGCCATAGCCGAATTAGCCAGCACAACGGCGCTTTGTGCCCAAGTGCCTTCCCCTTTAATTACGGTTGAAAATATTTTTGCAGCTTCTTCCGGTGTGTTGCCGCCATAAATATCCTGCGGCGTTACGCTGCGTTTGCCAAGCTGTTCGGGCGTCATAATGTATTCGCCCTTGTTGGTTATTACTTTAGTGTCGCTGGTAAGGGATATTTCGTCATACCCGTCCAACGAATGTATGATGGAAAAAGCTTTACCGGTTGGCTGTAGCATATAGTTGTAAATGCGTGCCATCTCAAGGTTATACACGCCTATCAACTGGTACGCCGGTGCAGCTGGGTTAACCAAGGGCCCTAACATATTAAAAAAGGTACGCAGGCCGATGTTTTTACGGATGGGGCCTACCGTTTTTAACGCCGGATGGAACATAGGCGCGTGCAAAAAACAAATATTGGCTTCCTCCACTTCACGCTTTAGCTGTTCGCTGTTGTTTTTAAATTTGTAGCCCAGCTGCTCCATCACGTTGCTGGCCCCGCTTATACTGGATGCCCCATAATTGCCATGTTTGGCAACCTTATGCCCTGCACCCGCCACAATAAAGCACGACAGTGTACTAACGTTAAACGTGTTTTTACCATCCCCGCCGGTACCTACTATATCAAGGGTTTTATGGCCGCCCAGGTCTACCTTAACACAAAGTTCCAGTAAAGCATCCCTAAAGCCTTCCAGCTCCTGTATCGTGATGCTGCGCATGAGGAACACGGTTATAAACGCCGTAACCTCATGGTCGTTATACATTCCCTTGGAAATGTTGGTGAGAATTTCCTTGGCTTGCTCCCTGCTTAATGTTTTGTGGCCGAATAAGTATTCTAATATTTTCTTCATGACGGTGATTTGGGTAGATTTATAAGATGTTGAAGATTAAATACAAGGCAAAGGCTTTGCTCTGTATTATTCTTGCGACAATTTCTATTATACAATTTTTACAATTATGAACTCTATTTTCTTTTTTAGGAATTAGCACTTAGGTCGCACTTCGTTTTTGAATATTTTCTAAACGTATAGGCGGGGCTTGCATCATACGTTCAATTAGTGCATTAAAAGTACCCGCCATTGCATTTCTCCTGTTGAACCTGAAGTGGTATTC
>CAIRZB010000112.1 GCA_903882935.1 uncultured Parafilimonas sp.
GATGCCAAGCTATTTTTTGTTGCCCAACCAAGATTCGAACTTAGACAGACAGAACCAAAATCTGTTGTACTACCATTATACTATTGGGCAATTACCAGCGGTTTTTTCCGTTTGGGCTGCAAAAATAAGGGTGTATTAAAAAAGTTCCAAAATTATTTGCCTTTCAAATGGAAACATTTTTAAAATCGTCGCCTAAAACCAAAAATACGCGTGTGCAGGTGCTTTTTTTAGGTATGCCAAAAAGGGGTACCCCAGTAGCTTTTTCACCAACTGGTGGCAGGCGGGTAATATTGGCCGGTAGCTGTTTGCGCCGGCGTTGCGTCTATTTCTTCATCACCCATTTAAGCGTGCGGGCAAGCCGGTGCAGTCACCAACTGCTTTTTGAAACTGCTATTTTTACCTTTTAATCTACTATGTTTGTGCCAGTAAATTACTGCTACATAAACGCAACGGTAAAGCCAGCTGAGATTGGGCTAAGTGCCAACAGCCAAATGCCCCAAACACAGCCTACTGGCTTCCTCCGCTCTGTTTCGTAACTATGTGGTTAACCATCAATACTATGCAACGAAGAAAGTTTTTACAGCAGGCGGCTATGGCCGGTGCGGCATTGGCAGTGTCAAAACAAGCCATTTCAAGCCAAGGTAACGCGGGTTTCCCCACGGTGCGCATAGCCGAGGGCCAGCGTAAGTTTAAAAGTGCGGCCGTGGAAAAACTGATACAAGAGGTGCAGGACAGCATTGGTAACAAGGAGCTGGCTTGGATGTTTGGCAACAGTTTTCCCAATACCTTGGACACTACCGTTGAGTTTACCGTGGAGAATGGCAAGCCAGACACCTATGTAATTACGGGTGACATTGATGCCATGTGGCTGCGCGACAGCAGCGCACAGGTTTGGCCGTACATACCCCTGTGTAAAAACGACAAGGATTTGCAGCAGCTGATAAAGGGCGTTATTAACAGCCAGGTAAAATGCATTTTGAAAGACCCTTATGCCAACGCCTTTTACAAGGATGAAAATAAGGTAAGCGAGTGGAAGAAAACCGACATAACCGACATGAAACCGGGCATACACGAGCGCAAATGGGAGGTTGACAGCCTTTGTTACCCCATACGCCTGAGCTATGGCTATTGGAAGCAAACGGGTGACACCACCCCGTTTGACGAAACCTGGCAGGAGGCCATGCGGCTGGTGGTTAAAACCTTTAAACAGCAGCAGCGTTTTACCGCACAGGGCCCCTATACCTTTCAACGGGAAACTGCATGGGCTACCGACGGGGTGCCTTTGGGCGGTTACGGTTACCCGGTAAAACCCAATGGGCTCATCTGCTCCATGTTCAGGCCCAGCGACGATGCCACCATTTACCCGTATTTAATACCCAGCAATATTTTTGCGGCGGTATCACTCAAGCAGCTTTCTGAAATATACTCTACTGTAAGCACAGACGTTAATTTTCCGTTCGAGGCAGGTAATCTTTCCAGGCAGGTGTCTGATGCATTGGAAAAACACGGTACTGTACACCACCCGTCGTACGGCAATATGTTTGCGTATGAAGTAAATGGGTTTGGCAGTTATAACCTGATGGATGATGCCAATGTGCCGTCGCTGTTGTCAATCCCTTATTTGGTCAACGGCATGGGTGGAGGAGAGTTTCTGTCTGGTTCCGCGGCAAAACAGTTGTACCAAAACACCCGCAAATATGTGCTGTCCGCTGAAAACCCGTTCTTTTTTTCGGGGGGGTATGGCGAGGGCGTTGGCGGCCCACATGCAGGTATGGATATGGTATGGCCACTGAGTATTATTATGCGCGGCATAACCAGCACAGACGACACCGAGATAAAGCATTGCCTTGACATGCTGCAAAACTGCCATGCCGGCACAGGCTTTATGCACGAATCGTTTAACAAAGACAATGCGGCAAACTTTACCCGTAAATGGTTTGCCTGGGCCAACACCATATTTGGGGAATTTATTTGGAAGGTGTACCGCGAAAAGCCCCAGTTGTTAAGCGAATAGTTACTTTTTTGGGTAAACGCGGGGCGTACTTAAAAATTTAAGGCTGCCCCGGTTTTTATTTTACACGGGTTTACGCCAAAGTATTTATTTTGCCCTTCAATTCGGTGTTGATGAACTGTATTTTGCTATGCCATTACCTTGCTTCAACATTCTAGCGGCAAACCTGATACAAAAATGCCGGCAATCTTTTTTTTGCGTAATAAATTTGTAAGCGTGTATAAGTATTCACTTCATCAATTGGTAAAAACCAGCCTTGCTGACCATGGCTTGGACATTACTGGCACAGACAACCTGTTTTACAGCCGCTTTGTCGCCAACATCTCCACCATCCATAATATTTTTTGCCAACTGTATGGCCAGCACCCCGCTAACGGCGAAATGTTTTTGCAAGTGATTGAAAACATCATAGCCGCTTACAAGCAACGGGAGGGGGGCCTTAAAAGGGCAGACTTGGAAAAGCAGGAAGAGGGGTACTGGTTTTTGAGTAACCAAATAGCCGGCATGAGCCTTTATGTTGACCGTTTTTGCGGAAAGCTGGCCGATATGCCGGCCAAGCTTGGGTATTTGCAAAACCTGGGCATAAACCTTTTGCACCTGATGCCGGTTTTTGAAAGCCCGGCCGGGGAAAGCGACGGCGGCTACGCAGTATCCAGCTACCGGCAGGTGGATGCCCGCTTTGGCGACTTAGATGACCTGCTGGCCTTGCGCCAGACCATGCACGCCCAACAAATGTACCTGATGGTGGATATTGTGCTAAACCACACATCCCGCAAGCACGAATGGGCCGAAAAAGCAAGGCAGGGTGATGCCAAGTACCAAGGGTATTTTTATATGTACGATAACCGGCAGATACCTGATATGTTTGAGGCTGCCATGCCGGAGATATTCCCAGAGACCGCCCCCGGCAATTTTACCTACATACATGAGTGCGGCAAATGGGTAATGACCGTTTTTCACAACTACCAGTGGGACCTTAATTACACCAACCCCGCTGTTTTTGCCGATATGCTGGAGAATATTTTCTTTTATGCCAACCTGGGCATTGACGTGTTGCGTATTGACGCACCGGCGTTTATTTGGAAGGAAATTGGCACCACTTGCCAAAACCTGCCCAACGCGCATGCCATACTGCAGCTTATAAAGCAGTGTGTACAGGTAGCTACGCCGGGCATGGCTTTGCTGGGCGAGGCCATTGTGGCACCCAAGGAAGTGATGAAGTATTTTGGCACCGGCTTGGCCGCAGCCGAGGAATGCGATTTTGCCTACAATGCCACGCAGATGGCCCTGCAATGGGATATGCTGGCCACCGGAGACACCCGGGTAATGCTCGCTTCGCAGCCGGAGCTATTGAAAAAACCTTTTGGCACAACATGGATAACCTACACCCGCTGCCACGATGATATTGGGCTGGGCTATGAAGACGGTATGATAACCCAAACTGGCTACCAGCCATATGCCCACCGAAAGTTTTTGCAGGATTATTATTCAGGCCGAAACGGTTCGCCTGCAATGGGGGCGCTGTTCTCGGTAAACCCCAAAACACAGGATGCACGTATAAGCGGCAGCCTAGCCTCCCTTTGCGGCTTGGAAAGGGCGTTGATTGATAACAGTGAGGCTGATATTGACACTTCCATTAAAAAAATATTGCTGATGCAAGCGCACAGTTTTTTTATTGGCGGGGTACCGATGCTTTTTTATGGGGATGAGGCGGGCTATACTAACGATTACAGTTATTTGGCCGACCCCGGCAAGAGTTATGATAACCGCTGGATGCACCGGCCCATTATACATTGGCAAAAAAATAGCAAGGTGGAAGAACCCGGCACTGTTGAACAGCGCATATTTTCCGGCACTAGGCATCTTTTGCAGTTGCGTAAAATGCTGTCCCCTGTTGCCGACCATAAAAATATTACCTGGCTAACGCCTCATAACATACATGTTGCGGGTTTTATGCGTTACCAAGGCGGCCAACGACTATTTATGTTGTTTAATTTTAGCAACAGGCCTGCCTATTTAACTTGGTACGTGTTTAAAGAAAATGGCGAAGCACCCACCCAGCTGCGCGACCATTATAGTGGTAATCTGTTTACAGTAGGGGAGGACTACGAGTACTTGGTACTTGAACCCTATACTTTTTTTATTATGCAGCCATTGTAAACCGGAAAAGCGGCCAAACCGTTTGTGTACATTTGGATAAGTTGTAAACAGCTATGAAAAATATAACAGCCATACTGGCCACCCTGTTTGTGGTGATGGGCCATGCGCAAACCATAAAGCCTGAAAAGGCCAAAGACTATGCAGGCAAAAAGGTTACCATTTGCGGTTTGGTGGCCGATATTTTTGCGTCAACCAAAGGGCAGGCGCCCACGTTTTTGCATTTTGGCGGCAAATACCCCAATAACTCGTTTTCTGTAGTCGTATATAAGAGCGATGCACCAAAATTTACTTACCCCTTGGGTAGCCTTGGCCATAGAAATATTTGTGTTACCGGTTATATAAAAATGTACAAGGGCAAGCCGGAAATGACTGTAAATTCACCTACGCAAATAGTGGTTAACAATGCGCCTAAAAAATAAACAACAAGGCATTGCCGCAGCCGCATATTTGGCATAAACAATTAAATACTACAACTATGTCAGAAGAAAAAGCAGGCCGCAAAGAAGAATTTAGGGTAAGCGGCAGCGAGGTGATTGACAAAATAAAAGAAATTATCCACGAAGGTACTGCGCGCCGCATCATTCTTAAAAATGAGGAAGACCATGTAATTATGGAGATACCCTTAACGTTTGCCGTGGTAGGCGTGGTGTTGCTGCCTATTATTGCAGCCGTGGGTGCCGCCGCTGCCATGCTAACCAAATGTACCATTGTGGTTGAGCGTAAGGACGACGAGGTTAAGCACGAAGGTTAATTTGTAAGCCAACGGACAGCGGAGTATGTTATTCTGCTGCCTTTATTTCACTTGTTTTCCGCTATCCAAACAAAAGCTGCCTGCACAAAGCAGGCCATCAATCGGCCTGCCAACAACCGCCATGCGCCTTACAATAGCTGCCAATTATAACTACTTGGTTGGTTTAAACCAACCTTCCCTCGCCAAAGGGCAACCCAACCAAAAATTATATCCTTAGGTTTTTTAACAGCCCATGGCCGCCGATACGGGACTATTAAACGGCTGCAAGCTATTTTTTTGCGGGGCCAGCCAAACATGGTTGTATTATAGCGCAATACATATTTTAACCTGCCCAAAAAGCCAAATCATCAAAATTTGCGGGTAATAAGCCATTTTTGATGGGTTAATCGGGGCTTTTCGGTTAAATAAATTACTAACATTCGCAACTTAACCGCGCATATTACTTTCAAATCCTTATTTTTGGCTGGTTTTTTAAAAGGGTTTGCCTGCCTCATTGAAAAAAAATTAATTGCTAAATCAGATCTCAGACAATGTCGAAGCAAGTAAAAAAAATAGGGGTGTTAACTTCGGGCGGTGATTCGCCGGGAATGAACGCCGCCATCCGTGCCGTAGTGCGAACTGCCCTTTATTACGACCTTGAGGTATATGGTGTTTACCGTGGCTACAATGGGATGATAGAGAATGATATTGAACCCATGAACTCCCGTTCGGTGGCCAACATCATCCAAAAAGGCGGTACTATATTAAAAACAGCCAGAAGCAAGGAATTTTTTGACCATGAAGGCCGCAAAAAAGCCTTTCATAACCTGCAAAAAAAGGGTATTGACGGGTTGGTGGTAATTGGCGGTAACGGTAGTTTTACCGGGGCCGAAAAATTGAGCACTGAATTTGGCTTACCTTGTGTGGGCTTACCCGGTACCATTGACAAAGACCTTTACGGCACCGATTTTACCATTGGTTTTGACACTGCCGTTAACACTGCCGTTGAAGCAATTGATAAAATACGCGATACCGCCGATGCGCACGACCGCCTTTTTATTGTGGAAGTAATGGGCCGCCACGCGGGCTATATTGCTTTGCACAGCGGCGTGGCCACCGGTGCTGAAAATATTTTGATACCCGAGGTAGACACGTCTATTGAGGAGATGATAGAATCCCTCACCGAAAAGGAAAAACGCAAGAAGCTGGTTAACCTGGTAATTGTTGCGGAAGGCCATAGCTCTGGCGGTGCCACCAATATTGCCAAGATTATCACCCAGCGTTTACCTAATATGGATACTAGGGTTACCATACTCGGCCATATACAAAGGGGTGGGGCACCAAGCTGTTTTGACCGGGTAATTGCCAGCCGCATGGGCTACCATGCAGTGGAAAGCCTGTTGGAAGGCCGCCACAACGTTATGGTGGGTATTTACAACAATGCCATGAATTACACGCCGCTGGAAATAGCCATCAGGGAAAAACAAAGGGTTAACGACGACTGGATGAAAATGGTTAAAATATTGGCCAGCTAACGCTGCTTTACATTTTGTTGTTTTTAGTTTACAGTTTTAGGGTTTAGTTTTGTTAACAAATAAGGTACAGATTGCAAGCATCCGAAATTTCGGGCTTCCCGTCTTTCGGACTTTTAATTTATAATTTAAAACGATTTATGTCAGACACTTTCTCCAAGTACGTCCCCAAGGAAATGGATTTGCAAGCCGGCCTCGAACACAGTTTCCACCGCACCAAAATTGTTGCAACCGTTGGCCCCGCCTGCGACACGTACGACAAATTGCTTGAACTGGTAAAAGCGGGCGTGAATGTTTTCAGGTTGAATTTTTCCCATGGCGACCATGCCGGTAAGCTGAGTATTATTAACCTCATCAGGAGCATTAACGAGAAAGAGCCTTATAATATTTCCATTTTGGGCGATTTGCAGGGGCCCAAATTGCGCGTTGGCGAAATTGAGAACGGGGCGCTTGAAATTGACAAGGGCGACATACTAACCTTTACCTCAAAAACAAAGGTTGTTGGCAACAAGGAGAAAATATATGTGTCATACCCCAACTTGCATTCAGATGTAAAGGTGGGCGACAAAATTTTGATTGACGACGGTAAGCTGGAAGTGGTAGTGGTGGAGATAACTGCTGATGAGGAGGTAAAGGTGGCTGTTACCTATGGCGGCACATTGCTGCCTAAAAAAGGGGTAAACCTGCCAGACACAGCAATATCATTGCCTGCCATGACGGAGAAAGATATTATTGACCTTGCTTTTATATTGGAACAGCAGCTTGATTGGGTGGCCCTTTCGTTTGTGCGTAAAGCCGACGATATGGTGGACCTAAGGCGCAGGGTTGCAGAAAAGAATTCTTCCATTAAAATAATGGCAAAAATTGAAATGCCATCGGCCTTGGTTGACCTGCGGAACATTATTGTTGAGTCAGACGGCATAATGGTTGCCCGTGGTGACTTGGGTGTTGAACTGCCAGTTGAAAAAGTACCCATGGCACAAAGAGACATTATACGCAAGTGCATACACCGCGGTAAACCCGTGATAGTGGCCACGCAGATGATGGAAAGCATGATTGACCGGGTAAAACCCAACCGCAGCGAAATTACCGACGTGGCCAATGCCGTGTTGGAAGGCACAGATGCGGTAATGTTAAGCGCAGAAACCGCTACCGGCAAACACCCTGCCCTGGTAGTGGAGACCATGCGCAAGATAATTATGGAAGTAGAACGTACAGAATACCGCTACAACCGCGAAGAAGACCTTAAGCCGCAAACAAAATCGCCCTCGTTCCTGAGTGATGCGGTTTGTTACAATGCATGCAAAATAGCCAAAGATGCCAATGCTGATGCGTTGATTGGTATGACACAGAGCGGGTACACGGCGTTTATATTAAGCAGCTACAGGCCAAAATCGCCCCTGTTTGTATTTACTAAAAAGCAAAGCTTGGTTAACCAACTAAGCCTTAGCTGGGGCGTAAGGGCTTTTTACTACGATGAGGAAATAAGCCTCGATGATATTATTACCGACCAAATAAGCATATTAAAAGAAAGGGGATACCTAAAAAGCGGCGATGTAGTGGTAAACACGGGCAGCACCCCGGTTGACCAACACTTACCCACCAACCTGCTTAAGGTTAGCAAAGTGGAGTAAATGCTGCTTGTAGTATACTCTTTTAGCTGCAAAAGATACTGATTCAACTGTTTTTTGCAAAAAGTGTAATGCCTTAAAAGGTATTACACTTTTCGCTTTTAGGGCTATACACCAGGTGTTTTGGGCATTGTTGCCATATGCCAGTAGCGTACGGTGCTTTGTAAGTAAAAGTTTTAGGCTTGCCATTGAATGTGTTTTTGTTGTTAATTTTGGTAAATGCGCATTAAGAAAATACATATACAGAATTATAAATCGCTGGTTGATTTTGAATTGGACAGCCCACCGCCTTTTTGCGCATTCGTGGGGCCTAATGCCAGTGGTAAGAGTAATATTTTTGAGGCGTTGGAGTTTATTAATTACACAAGCAAATATTCACATTACGCTCCCAGCTATTTTAAGGGCAAAGAAGCTATACTTTCTTATCATGCCACATATTTGGGGGGTTTTCTAGGTAAGAGAGATTTGGCTTTTGAAATCGTTTTTAATGATGATTTTGTTGTGTATTTTGATGCCAATTTTTCAATTGAAAATAACGAAGTACTTGAAAGTATCGGTTCTATAAATGAAAGTCAATCTGACAAAATCATTTTCACAGACATCAAAAATTTTTCTCGTAGAAAGGAATTTGTAGACTCTTTCAATAGAACTGGCTCATACGAGTTAGATTTGGAGGTTTTTATAGATAACTTTTCTAGAATTTTTGTTGGGAGTAATAAATTCACCCCAGCTCCTTCGATTAACAAGCTAAATTTTAATGCTTCCAATCTCTCCCAAATCATCGGGCGAATATTCCAAGATGAGCGTAAACGGGAAGATTTTATTGAGTGGGTTCAAATCCTCATTCCTGAGTTTAAAAACATTAAAATAAAAAAATCCAACATTGACGGCAGCTATGAGTTTTTTGTGTACGAGAAAAGCGCTGACAAGCCTTTCCCCAAACACTTAATTTCAGACGGTACTTATAACATCCTAGCCCTTATGGCGGCCGTGTACCAAACCAGTGAACCACAGTTTTTGTGTATTGAGGAGCCAGAAAACGGGCTGCACCCAGAAGCGATTCAGCTATTGGTGGAGTTTTTCAGGGAAAAATGTGAGGATGAGGGCCATCATATTTGGTTGAATACCCACTCGCCCACACTGGTACGTTGCATGGCAATTGACGAAATTGTGTTGGTTAATAAAATTGACGGGGAGACAAGGGCGAAAATTCAAACCAAGTTGAGCGGTATTGATATTAAAACCGATGAGGCCTGGTTAACCAATGCTTTGGGGGGCGGCACTTTATGGTCAAGATAGGCATAATTTGTGAGGGGCGGACAGAGGAAATATTGTTTTTGTCGAAAAATTTCAAGGGATGGCTTTCTTCAAAAAACATCATCTTAATTGATGTGGTTTATGCGGAAGGCAGCGGAAACCTATTACCCAACAACATAACAAGATATGTAGAGTCTTTAGAATTGCGGGGTGCCGAAAAAATAATCATCATTACTGATTTGGATAACGATACGTGCATCACTTCAACCAAACAAAGGATTAACGCACGCCCGCATGATATTGTCGTAATCGCCGTAAAGCAAATTGAAGCGTGGTTCTTGGCTTGTACAGATACGATGCGGAAGGTGTTAAAACAAGCTTCTTTTGAATTTGCATATCCTGAAAATGAGCAAATGCCTTTCGAAACAATAAACCAGTTATTTGTAACAAATGTAGGCCGGGGTATTGGCAAAAAAAGTGCAGGCAAAATAAAATTGGTAACGTCGCTGTTAAATGCAGGCCTCGATATTTCCCAAGCCGCCAACCACCCCAACTGCCCCAGTGCGGCGTACTTTATTAACAAACTAAACAATTTAAATTAACTCCGTGTGGGTTAGTAAACCATGGGCAAATTCCTAACAATACTCTACCTGGTGGTATTTTCCACGTACGTGTTTTTTACGCGCGAGCCAGATTTTTTTGGCAGCGAAGTAACCGAGGGGGTAATACATTTTGCTAAAGACAGTACTGGCGTAACTGTGCCTTTTGCAGTGTACTCGGTAGGCAAACAGCCTTTTAGGGTAAATGCCGATTACCCTTTCAGGAGTTATTATGCGGGCGATAAAGTGGAAATCATCTATACGCCCGAATACCCCACAAGGGCGGCTGTTAACAGCTGGTGGGGGTATTGGGTTACCTGGCAGGAGCTGCTGGCATCCATTGCATTGTTGATTGGCCTCTTCCAAATAGCCAAGGCCGTTACACGCAACCCCACGCCGGAAGGGTTGCTGAGCGAATTGGAAAACCATGCCCCACCGCGCCCGCGCAAGCGTAGAAAATATGATTAGCACTGCCTCACCGCGGGGTTACACATTGTTTAGTGCAACGTTTAATGTAATTATCTGTACTTATAGCCCATCCTCTGCTATTTGGAACCTGCTTGCCGTTTGGCAGGTTCCAAATAGAGAGGGGTTAAAGTGTGTGCCACTCTATAAAAAAAACATGGCACGGTGTGTTAAAACTCCAATAGCTGTAAAGGCCCTAATTCATTGGTTTTCCCGCCTTCAAATTTTCAATGGCTTTAGCCACATTGGCTTTGTTAACAGGGTCTGTGGCCAGTGGCAGTGCCAACTGTGCGTATTTTAATGCTTCGTTGTACTTATTTAAGCCATTGTAGCCGCGGGCAAGGCCGAAAGTGGTAACAAATATGCCGGGGTGCTTGTCATAATTAAGTTTAAAGGCATCAAATGCCTCTTGGTATTTTTTATCATTCAGCAGTTGCCTGGCGTATTGGTGTACTTCAAACTCATTGCCAAAGGGTAGGGCCTTTTTCATAATGTCTGCTGCGTCGGCGTTGCGGCCCAGTTTATTAAGCACCGCTGCTTTTACACTCCAGGTTTGAAAGCTTTTTTCGCCACCAAAGTTTACACTCACGGCAGTATCGGTCCAAAGCAACGCTTGGTCAAGGTTGGTGTTATTGTCCACACACCACTGCGCAGCCTGCGCCCAACTTTCCCACATAAAGCCCTTTTCAGTCTGCAACTCCTGCCTGAATGAGGCCAGCTGTGTGGCGGCAAGGTCAACTTCTACTTTAAATGGTATAATCAGTTTTTCCCATTCCAAGGCAATCACTGCACTGGAGGCGGTCTCGTCGGTAAACTCATACTTAAGCCATTCCACGCTTTTTTCAGCGGCAAGCGGCTTCACTTTCACCCGGAGTGCGTCTTCGGACGGATTATAAAAAAAGCTGCCCCACGAGCTGCTGTTTTTTGAAAAAATCAACGTGCATTCGTCGGCACCGTAGGCTATAAAAAAGCCATATTTGCCAGCGGCCAATTGCTGCCCCTCTACTTTTACCGCAGTGCTAAATTCAATGGTGGTGTTCTCGTTGGCACCCGCACGCCAAGGGGCCTGTTTTGTGTTGCCAAACCCTAAGTCGTTGTAGCCCGGGGCTACCAGTTGGCCCCAAATTTTGCCGTCACGGCCTTTTACACCAGGGCGGTCGTAATGGATGGTAACATCTGTTATGCCTATCCGCTCACCAACGGTGGCTTTTTTATTGCTGCCGCTGGGCGTGCTGGTCAATTGCGCGTTTACCTGGCTGATGGCGAAAAGTGAAAAGGCAAGTAATAACTTTTTCATGTGCGGTTGGTTTTGTTTGATGAAGACTAAAGTAGGCAAGAGTTTGCGGTTTAATTGGTTAAACATACAGTTTTACACAAACGGTAAAATGGGTTTATAGTTTCCAGTTTGGGGTTTGTATTTGTTCCTCCATATTTAGCAAGACCTCGGTTTTCAGGGTACCCTGTAAATGTTTCTGGCTGGGTTAACAATTTATTCACGGGGTAAATCCGCATCGCCCAACTACAAACTGCAAACTCAAAACTAAAAACTGCCCCCGCCGCCTTATCTTTGCGCCATGCATTATGTTTCCGCAGAAGGTTTAACCAAGAGTTTTGGCGTCACACCACTTTTCAACAACATCAGTTTCCATATTAGCGAAGGCGATAAAATTGCACTCATAGCCCGCAACGGGGTGGGTAAAAGCACATTGCTGCGTATTTTGGCGGGCCAAGAAACCGCCGATGAAGGCAAGCTTTGGATACATAAAGATGTTACAGTGGCATTGTTTGAGCAAGACCCCAAGTTTGACGAAAGCAAAAGCGTGGTGGAGAACATTTTTAGTGCCAAGCACCCGGTGATGGAAGTGATTAAGAAGTACGAGCTGGCGATGGAAGATAATGACGGCGATGCCATTACCGAGGCATTGAGCGAAATGGACGAGTACAATGCCTGGGATTTTGAAAGCAAGGTGCAGCAAATATTGGCCAAGTTGAATATTCACCACCTGCACGACAATGTTAAAAAACTAAGCGGTGGGCAACGCAAACGCGTGGCATTGGCCAAAACGTTGATTGATATTGGTTTTGACCATAAGCATACCCTGCTGATGATGGATGAACCGACCAACCATTTGGACGTAGAGATGATTGAATGGCTGGAGAATTTTTTGAACCAGGAAAATGTAACCTTGCTGCTGGTAACCCACGACCGTTACTTTTTGGATGCCGTTAGCGAGGAAATTTGGGAGTTGGAGCGCAGCAACATGTACGTATACAAAGGCGATTACGAAAACTACATGGAAAAAAAGGCTGCCCGTCTGGAGAGTGAGAACGCCAGTATTGACAAGGCCCGTAATGAATACCGCAAAGAACTGGAGTGGATGCGCAAGCAGCCTAAGGCCCGTACCACCAAAAGCAAGAGCCGCCAGGATAATTTTTATGAGGTGGAGGCCCGCGCCAAGCAAAAAATAGAAGATGCACAAATGCAGCTACAGGTTAAAATGAGCAGGCTGGGCGGCAAGATTATTGAGTTGAAAAAAGTGTACAAAAGCTTTGGGGACAAAAAAATACTCCGCGGCTTTGACCATACCTTTAGCAAGGGCGAAAGGGCCGGTGTGATAGGCAAAAACGGCGTTGGTAAGTCAACCTTCTTAAATATGCTGCAGCAGCTAGAGCCTGCTGACAGTGGTAAAATAAACGTTGGGGAAACGGTTATATTTGGTAATTTTTCCCAACTGGGGCTGGTAATTAAGGAAAACATGCGGGTGATTGAATATGTAAAAACCTTTGCAGAGAGTTTTCCGCTGGCAAACGGCGGCAGTTTAAGCGCCGCGCAGTTTTTGGAATTGTTCCTGTTTACGCCCGAAAAGCAGTTTACCTACCTGCAATCATTAAGCGGGGGGGAGAAAAAGCGCCTGCAACTGCTTACGATACTGTTTACCAACCCCAACTTTTTAATATTAGACGAGCCTACCAACGACCTTGACCTGCCAACCTTGGCCGTGCTGGAACGCTTTTTAAGTGAGTACCAAGGCTGTGTGCTGATAGTTTCGCACGACCGTTATTTTATGGACAGGCTGGTAGACCATCTGTTTGTATTTGAGGGCGACGGTGTGGTGCGCGATTTTCCGGGCAATTATACCCAGTACCGCCTGTGGTTGAAAGACGAGGAAAAAAAATCGAAAGAACCCGGTTACCAAGCACCGCCTTCCAGTTACAAGGATATCGAAGCGATATCCAGCAAGCAGGCCGGCCCGGCTACGCAAACCGTAGAGCCGCCTAAAAAGAAGCTATCGTTTAAGGAGAAAAAAGAGTTTGAAACCATAGAGGCTGACATGGCCAAGCTGGAAAAGGAAAAACAAACATTGGCCGATAAGATGAGTGCTGGCAATTTGTCATACGCTGAACTGGCTGAGATAACCAAAAAGGTAACAGCCATCACCAACGCATTAGAAGAGAAAGAGTTGCGGTGGTTGGAGTTAAGCGAAGGTGTGTAGCCTGCGTTACCCACTAAAAACATTTGTTTCAATAAAAATGGCTTTGTCTATAACAAAGCCATTTTTATTGCGAGGCATACATCTGTGTATTAGTGGCAGCCATTTGCTTCCTTCTAAGCTACGTCTAAACCCTTACTTGCCAAACATGGCTAGGTTGGCGCTAAATATCTTAACGGCAATGGCCAGCAGTATAACCCCAAAAAATTTGCGCACTGCTGTAAGGCCGTTTTTGCCAAGTGCTTTTTCAATAATGGTTAACATGCGCAAAACCACGTAAACCACCACTAGGTTAATGAGGATGCCTCCCAATATATACCACTCGCCATAGTTTGCCTTAAGGCTCATGATGGTGGTTAAGGTGCCACTGCCCGCAATAATGGGGAAAGCTATGGGCACAAACGTTCCACTTTTGGCATCCGCATCGGCTTTAAATATTTCGTGGCCCAGCACCATCTCCAACCCTAACAGAAAAATAACAATGGAGCCGCCCACAGCGAATGATTGCACATTTAGCCCCAGTATGTGCAAAAGGTCCTCACCCACAAACAGAAACAAAATCATAAGACCGCCGGAAATAAGGGTGGCCTTCCATGCGGGTATGCCCCCCATTTTTTCCTTAAGCCCTACCAGCACCGGTATTGAGCCAACAATATCAATAATGGCGAATAACGTAAACGTGATGGTAAACAGGTGGTCGAACCGGAAAGGCATACTCTAATTTTTAATAAAGATAGCAGTTTACTGTACACCATTGGTTAATGTACAAGCGCAATGCCGCCCAGTTTTTTTTGGCGCATTTTGCACTTGTTTAACCTGTAGGCTATGCGCAGGCAGGGCATTAACAATTATTTAAGCCGTGTTAAATTTGTTTTTAACCCATGCCTCATATTATCATTTTATTTTAAAGCACTTGATGGCAAAAGGTTACAGTACGGGAGTATTTTTGCATAAATTATTTAGTATGAGCTACAAAACAGGCGCATTGGCACTCCTAACCTTTTTTATAACGTTTAGTTGCAAAAAAGCTTCTAACGACCAAACAGTAACACCGCCCCCTACTGTAAAAAAAATTGCGCCTGATGGGTTTACCTATAATACCACCAAGCAGGTTACTGTTAGTGTACGTTTGTTGGCGCCAGACAATACCCCGGTTACAGATGTGCCGGTAAGTTTTTATACAAGTTTGGCGGTGCAGGAAAATGGCAACGCGGATGAAAATTCTGCCGTATTCACTGGCTTAAGCGATAAAAGCGGCTATGTTAGCGGCACAATAGTTTTGCCTGCCTATGTTGACACTGTGTTGATTGATGCCAAGTATACTGGTATCATCCGCAATGTTAAGGGGTATCTTTCAGGCAGTGCCATCACCGCCGTATTGGGTGGTTCCGATGGTCTCAGCGGTAATGTTTCCCCTACTGTGGCCAACCCGCCGGCTTTCCACAGGCCGGGTGGTGCCAATGGCTCAAACGGTATATCGTATGTTAGCATGGGCAGCACTGATAACCAAGGCAGGCCAAAATACCTGGTATCCCCATCAGATGTTATTAGCAACACACTTATCTCATACCTTAATGCGTCGTTGCCGGAGAGCAAGGCTTTGCCCACCTCGCACCCGCAATACCTTACTGACAGTGCCACAGGCGACGTTAACGTTGTGGCAGATGCCGACGTGTGGGTAACGTTTGTTACAGAAGGCGCAGGTTATGTAAATTCGGTAGGGTATTACACGTTCCCTACTGCCAACCCGCCTTCTACAACGGCAGATATCACCACCATAAACCTTGTATTTCCCAATGCTTCGTTGTATGGCAGCGGCGGCAATATGAGAGCGGGCGACAAAGTTAAATTGGGTACTTTTAAGGCAGGCACCAGCATAGGTTTTGTACTTTTTCCTAACGGATGGGCTGGTGGTAACAGTGTAAACACCAGTGGTACAAAATATTTTTCAGATACTAAATTAAACCCAGAACCCACCGCAGCGCTGAAGCGCCATACAGTGTTGTTGAATGATGCCACAGACGGGCTATACTTGGTAGGCTTTGAGGATTTGGACAGGAGTTCTTCCGGTTGCGATAACGATTTTAATGATGTGGTTTTTTATACAACCAGTAACCCCATTACGGCTATATCTACGGTAAACGTACAGCCCATTGATGTGCCCGGCGACAAAGACGGCGATGGTGTTACCGACGTGTTTGACCAATACCCTACTGACCCTACAAGGGCCTATAATTCATGGTATCCTTCTGCCAACAGTTACGCAACATTGGCGTTTGAAGACCTTTGGCCTGCCACTGGTGATTACGACATGAACGACCTAGTGGTGAATTACAGGTATAAAATTGTGAGCAATGCCTCAAACCAAGTGGTTGAGCTGTATGGCGATTACGCCGTGCAGGCTGCGGGTGCAAGTTTTAAAAACGGTTTTGGTGTGCAGTTCCCTTTTTCAGCCAATCTTGTTAAGCAGGTAACAGGCCAAAAGTTCGTAAGCAATTACATAAATCTTGCCAGCAACGGTGTAGAAGCCAAGCAATCAAAAGCGGTTATTATACCCTTTGATAACTACAATGCGCTGATTAACAACCCAGGCAATGCTTACTTTATCAACACTCGTGCCGATTTGCCAAAAGTAACCGGTGACACGGCGCATGTTTACATTCAGTTTACCTCGCCAATAACTGCGGCAACTTTAGGGTCGGCACCGTTTAACCCCTTCCTTATCAGTAACTTAACCAGGGGTACTGAGATACATTTGCCGGGCAATGCACCAACTGATTTGGTAAATGCCAGCCTACTGGGTGCCGGTGAGGATGTGTCGAACGCAGCCAAGGGTATCTACTACGTGTCAAAAAGCAATTGGCCCTGGGCAATTAACTTTCCTGTGCCGTTTACCTACCCGCAAGAAGGCGTTAACATTACCGGTGCATATTTGCATTTTCTTGATTGGTCTGGCAGCAACGGTGTGTCGTATACCGATTGGTTTAGTAACCAAAGCGCGGGTTACCTTGATAATAGTAAGCTGTATACAAAATAGTTTTTTAGCCAGCATATAAACTTGAGACAGATGGGGTGCCAACTTTGGCACCTCTTTTTTTGCATTCAATATACATCATGCGCCGCCTAAAACGCTGCAATTATTTTGATCGCTACACGTAGGTGCTAATTCTATTTGGGCATTTAATATTCTGGTTATGTATTGCGCCGTGGACTAGATTTGGCGCATTTAATAATGGCTATCCCATAACCTTTATAAAGGTTATGTTGTGCAAAAGAGTATTTGTGCTAAGGCAGGCTTTTTATTTAGCCGTAATAAAAAATGTTGTAAGGATACTATGCTTTACCCGTCACCCTCCAAAAAATACTGTATGAGAAATGTCTTGATGTTGTTGTTGGTCGTTTTTGTAACAAACGCCGCAACTGCCCAGATGGAACCCAAGGGTTTGCACGTAAATGACAAAGCACCTACGTTTATTGCAGTTGACCAAAACGGCAGACAGGTTAGCCTGTCTGTTTTAATGGCCAAAGGCCCCGTTGTGCTAGTATTTTATCGGGGTCAATGGTGCCCTTATTGCAACAAGCAACTTTCGAACCTACAAGATTCTGTTAGTTTTATTACAGGCAAAGGTGCAACTTTGGTGGCCGTTGCGCCCGAGAAGCCTGAAAACATCCAAAAAACAATAGCTAAAACAAAAGCATCTTATCCTGTGCTGTTCGATAGCGGGCTTACAATAATGAAAAGTTACGATGTTGCGTATAACGTAGGCAGCGAGATGCTTGCGAAATACAAAAAATACGGCATCGATTTTAACCAGGTTAACGGAGCCAACGGCGCGAGTTTGCCGGTTCCGACAGTTTACATAATTAACACAAGCGGTATTATCACGTACGTAAATTTCAACCCGGATTTTACTAAACGACCTAGCGTTTCGGAAATTGTATCGCATTTGTAATTGTTAAGAATTTGCAATCACGTTAGCAAATGCCGGTTTTGGGTGGGTTGAGTTCAAAACAAATAACTTAGAGTCGCAATTATTTCCGCCGTATAAATTTGATGGTTCATTAATCCGAAAATAACGGGTTATGGCGGAGGCTATTAACCGCAAATTCAATATGGCAATTAAACTGGTATGCAAAAAAAACAGAAGCATCAGCGGTTTTGTGCCTGTGCCAATAGCAACGGGGCTTATGGGTGGCTACTGGTAAATTGAAAAACAAGTGCTATATTTTTGGCGAAGTGTGAGATTAAGCCTTGGTAAATGGTAAAATAAAATACGTAGATGTTTTAACTAACTGCCGTTGTTGATACCTAAAAAAAGCCAAAGGGATGGTCATCTTCTAACAGATGCCATCCCTTTTTGGTTCTCCTAATGTGCAATTACAAAAGAGTGGGGTATGTCTCAAAGCGGGTATACGATGTTAAAAAGTATAGGGTACAAATTTGCCAGCCCATACTACAATTGAATTTCAAAAGTCACCATTCACGTTTGCCGTTTCTCGATTCACCACTCGATTCACCACTCCATTCACGTTTGACGATTCCCGTTTCACGTTTGCCGATTCACGATTCCCGTTTGACGATTCCCGTTTCACAATTCACGATTCACGATTCACGCTTGCCATTTCCCGCTTACGGCACCAACTTCTTTAAATTATTAAAGCTGGTGGTAATACTCGCAAATGGGTCTGCGGGCATATCATGCTCTACAAAAAAATGCTTCATGCCGGCCATGGTGGCATGCCCGAATATTTCTTTAAACGGCACTACGCCCTCGCCCACCGGCTTTAACGTGGTAAGGTCTTTGGCTATATCTTTTACATGCCATAACGGAAACCTGCCTGGGTTTTTCTTAAACAGGTCAACCGGGTTCTTGTGGGCCTTGGTAACCCATGCAAGGTCAAGTTCCATCTTAACGGTTAAGGCATCTGTTTCGTTAAGCAGCAGGTCGTAAGGTAATTTGCCATCAACCTTGGTAAATTCCATGTCGTGGTTGTGGTAGGCAAATGTAATACCCGCTTTTTGGCAGGCCTCGCCGGTTTTGTTTAAAATATCGATGGAGCTTTTAACTTCATCCAACGTGTTTACCGGTACGTTGGCACAAACCAAGTAGTTAACGCCGCCTTCTGCAACTTCATCAATCAGCTCCTGCATATTGTCGCGCAGGTTACGCATAGGCGGTATCACCATTGGTTTGCCATCCGGCCCGGCGGGCATTTTAAAGCCCGGCGGTGGTTGAAAGGGCGCGCCCAATACATGGTGCGACTGCCACGACATGCCCAGCCCGCTAACCATGGCGGCAAATTCTTTGGGCTTAAGGCCGTAAAAACCACCCAATTTGCTAAAAGCAGACTCAATTTCTTTGTAGCCTATATCAGCAATTTTTTTCAACGTACCCTGCACATCGGCATCCATTACATTAAAAAAGGTAAACAATTGCACACCGGCCGTTATGTCTTTGGCTTTATTAGCAAAAGTTTCGGCAAACAATTGCTCGCCCATAAACATCCCTGCCAATGCGGCTGCGGATGTTTTTTTTAAAAATGATCTTCTGTTTGACATAGTTAAATGTTTAAAAGCGGACAGTTTGGTTAATTTATCGTAAAACGGTTTGCGTTGTTTTATCGCTTATATGTTTTATTCCTTTCATCGTGTATCACGCCTTTCCAGTTAAGGCCATAGCCAAAATCGTACACATGGCCAATCTCATCTTTGTAGCAGGCCATGTCAAGCGGCACGTCTTCAAGCTGCTTTTCCACCGCAGCCATGTTTGCGGGCATTTGCAAGGGCAACAATGCAGTAGGTTCCGCTGCACCGGTTAGTATGTCGAGTAGTGCTTGGTCTTGTACGCCAAAGTTTACCAATAGGGCATTGGCTTGTTTTTCAAATTCTGCAAAAACAGTTGGGTTGTTTATGGTTACTGACACAATAACCGGCTTGCCCTTCATTTTGGTGTAGGCATCGTTAACCATGCCAAGGTCGGTGGTATTGATGGCCGTATTGGTTTTGCCCTTGTAGCTGCGGTTGGTAAATTTTTCCAATGGGTCGCCGCCGGCAATGCTCACCGCACGGCTTTCCGTGGCCGTATACGGGCCGTATTGCAGGCTTATGGGTAAGTAGCCATTGCCGCCAGCCTTAACATCATCGGCACTGTAGCCACCGTTGGAGGCTGGGCTGCTAATGAATACCAGCGCACAGTCGGCCTCATCGGGGTTGTCAGTAACCGTGAAATATTTTTTTACAATATTTATGTTTACAGGGTAATCGTTGCTGGCCGGGGTAAGTGCGCCAAGAAAATTTCTGCCCGCCGGTGTGTATTTTTTGGGTATGTATATGGTTTTGCCTTTGGCCAATGGCAATACGTTGGCCTTGTTTTTAAGCATGGCAATTGACTTTAGCTGGGCATTGTACCCAGCCTGCATAAATTCAGCTTTGCCAACGGTGTTTTTTGATTCCGCCACATCTAGGTAGGGGTTTTCGAACAAGCCGGTTTTAAAAAGGTTCTTCAACAGGCGAACGGCCGATTGTTCAAAACGTGTGCGCATGTAGGCCTCGCCGTGTTCTTTAACCCCAATTTGGTAGGCTCCGATAACAGGGGCGGCATCGTTATTGCCGCCAAACTGGTCAACGCCGGCCATCAGTATTTTATAATGGCGTTGCGCAACTGACAGGCCTTCAACACCCCATGATTTGCCGGTTAAAAACTGGTCTAACGCGGTTTCGTCCGCTGTAATCAACCAGTCAGTGCAAACCACGCCGTCAAACTTATATTTTTCACGCAGTAGGTCGTGTATCAAATAGTAGTTATAGCTGTTGCCCACATTTTCCTTGTTCTTGGTATCTTGGTTAAACGATATGGTGTAATAAGGCATTACCGCCGATACCACCCGGGTTTTGCCGCTTAGCTTAAAAGCCCCATTAATAAACGGGGCCAAGTGTTGGTTAAAGTTGTTGCCAGGGTAAACGGCGTATTTGCCAAACGCGTAATGTGCGTCTCTGCCGCCCTCGCCGCTGCCGCCGCCAGGCCAATGCTTAACCATGGCGTTAACACTGCCATAGCCCCAGCCGCCTGTAATTTCTTTGTCGCCAACCGAGGTTTGGAAGCCATCAATATACGCCCTGGCCATATCGGTAGCCAGTAACGGGTGTTCGCCAAAAGTGCCGCTTACACGGGCCCATCTTGGGTCGGTGGCCAAATCAACCTGTGGCGACAAAGCGGTTGAAATGCCTAACGCTCGGTACTCCAAGGCCGCTATATGGCCGAACGTTTTAACGGTCTCCGGGTCAAATGTTGCGGCAAGGCCTAATGAGCCGGGCCACATTGATATTGCCCCGCCAGAGCCGGCGTTGTATTCCGCATTGGCCTTGGTGCCATGCCTGGGGTCGGTGCTGTTGTTGCAAGGTATGCCCAAGCCAAGGCTTTCGGCAAGGGCTTGCTCATTATTGTTCCATTGCGCGGCCACTTCTGGGCTTTGCACGGTGGTTATTAAAACATGCCGCACATTATCCTTGGTAATAAAGGCCAATTGTTGGTCTGATAAATCCGACGGCTTAGCACCGCTAGCAGAAAACTCCTTGCCGCCATACGTGCCAGAAATATAGCCCGTACCCGCACCGGGTATGGCCTGGTGCCGGCTGTAAAGCATCAGGCCTGCAATTTGGTCAATGCTCATTTGTGTGGCAAGGTCTTTGGCCCGGGTGTCTATGGGCAGGCGCCAGTCTTCGTATTTGTCCAGCTTGCCGTTTTTGTTAAGGTCTTTAAACGACAGGCCGTCAACCGTTATCACCTTAACGCCTGAGTTAGGTGAATAACCAAGGGTTGGGCCATTGTTATTTTTAACCAATACAACACTGCCGTCGCCCTCGGGCAACCGCTGTTTTTTGGTAATTCTTGTTGCACCTATGGCGGCGGCGCATGCCACAACAATAAAGCTAACTCTTAAAAATGGGCGTATGGTAAGTTTTTGCATATGTCAATTTCTGCCGGTTATTTGTTTTGTGGCACTGGTTTTAAACCCGATGGTCGATAAGTTGCTTAGTATTGCGACAATAACTATTGGGTAAAGCTTTTGGCTAAACAATGGTTTCGTTTATAATTATTGGGAGAATTTTTCATTGGCAAATAATCCCTTCGCATCTATGGTAATTCAGTAAATAACGCAATCAATCTAAAACAGCAATCATGCCAGTTCTTCTCATTCTACAATTTGTAAATGTTGGTAAATTAGCCCAAAACATTCCATTCTGTAAATATTACGCAATAAAGGTAGGGTATTTGCATTAATAGCTTTATTTTGTGCTGCATTTTTATTTTACACATGAACAGCCAAAACGAAGTAAGGGATTTTATTGAAGATGGACACGCGGTGTATTTGCGCCACCTGTCCATTGACAGCGTTATTTTTGGTTATCATGAGCAGCAGCTAAAAGTATTGTTGCTAAAATGGAAAGGCGGGCTTTGGACACTGGCGGGCGGTTTTATACGGCGCGATGAACCTTTGCAGGAAGCGGCCACCAGAATTTTGTACGAGCGCACAGGGCTGGCGGACCTTTTTTTGCACCAGTTTAAGATATTTGGTGAGCCTGGCCGATCAGTACGTACGGTTGAAGAGATTAAGAATTTGGAGGAAATATGCAAGGCCACTGTGCCACAAAGCCACTGGCTGTTAGACCGTACGCTGTCAATAGGGTATTACGCCGTTACAGAATATTCCAAGGTAACACCCCATCCCGATTTTTTTTCGGAAAGCTGCCAATGGTGGGATGTGGAAGAGCTGCCACCCTTAATTTTTGACCACCGGTTAATTACCCAGGAAGCACTGAAGGCTTTGCGGGTAAATATTTACCACCAGCCGATTGGGTTTAACCTGCTGCCTGAAAAATTTACCTTGCCGGAGATTCATGAACTGTATGAGACAATATTGGGTAAAAAATTGGATAGGCGCAATTTCCCCAAAAAATTACTGTCTCTTGGCATTATCAAGAAGCTGGCTGAACGCAGAAAGATAGGCGCACACCGGTCGCCCTTCCTATATAAGTTCGACAAAAAGAAATATGACAAGGCCTTAAGCGAAGGGGTTGTACTTGCTTTTTAGAAAAAGTTGGGTATGAGAGGTTCATGGGTTGCAATGTTCATGCGTTGGAGGCATTGCGAACATAGGACTGCTGCGTTTTTTGCGATCTGGTATTTTAAGAACGCCTGAACTTTGAAACCCGTGAGCGTTAAAACGATTGTGGCCGCCGTTTATAAAAATGTTTATACAAAAAAAGTTTATGTAACCGATTACACCTACATTTATCACCAAACCTTAAAACAATTTTAAAGTTTTAATATCAGCCAATGAAAAAGTTTTTTCCCCTGCTGCTAGCGGCAGCAATTGCGATTGTGTACTTTTCGTGCAGTACAAAAAGAAGCGGCAAAGCCCGTGTTTTGGTATTTTCTAAAACCGCCGGGTACCGCCATGCTTCCATACCCAACGGTATTGCGGCCATAGTAAAGCTGGGCCAGCAAAATGGCTTTGACGTTGATACTACGGAGAACGCAGCCATTTTTAACGAAGACAGCCTAAAGAATTACTCAACCGTAATCTTTTTGTCAACGACAGGTAATGTTTTGGACTACCGGCAGCGCACCGCCTTTGAACGTTATATTCAGGCAGGCGGCGGTTTTGTTGGTGTGCATGCCGCTACCGACACTGAATACGACTGGGGCTGGTATGAGCGCCTAGTAGGAGACCATTTTTTTGACCACCCAGGCATTCACGACACCTTCCCCAATGTTCAGCCAGCCAGTTTATTGGTGGTTGACCAGTCGTTTGGTGCCACCAAACACCTGCCTGCAAAATGGGACCGCACGGACGAATATTACAGCTTTAGGAAGCCTTTAGACAGCAGTGTGCATGTGTTGATTAAAATTGACGAGAACACCTACAAAGGCGGCCATAGGATGGGCGACCACCCCATGGCTTGGTACCATGACTACGACGGCGGCCGCGCATTTTATACCGAGCTGGGCCATACAGCAGAATCATACACCGAGGAAAACTATTTGAAACACCTATTGGGTGGCATACAGTATGCGATTGGGGAAAATAACCAATTGAACTACGCCAATGCCCGTAGCGAGTATGCGCCCGAAGAAGACCGCTTTACCAAAGTGCAGTTGGTGCAGGGTACTTTTTACGAGCCTACTGAAATGACGATATTGCCTAACTACGATGTGTTGGTTGCCCAACGCCGTGGCGAAATAATGCTGTACAAGGCAGAAACAAAAACAGTTAAGCAAGTTGGCTTTTTAAATGCTTACTATAAAACATTGCATACCCCCAACGTAAACGCCGAAGAGGGTGTTTTGGGCATGTGCAAAGACCCCAATTTTGCCAAGAACCATTGGGTATACATTTATTACAGCCCTGCCGACACATCGGTAAACCGTTTGTCGAGGTTCACGTTTGAAAACGATACCCTCGACACAAAAACAGAAAAGCCGATACTGGATGTTTGGTCGCAGCGTGAAATATGCTGCCATACCGGCGGTTCCATCGCCTTTGGGCCAGACGGCTTGTTGTATTTTTCAGCGGGCGATAACTCAACGCCCTTTGACGAACCCGGTGCGAAATACGTGAGCAACAGTTTTGCCCCGTTGAACGACTTACCCGGCCACCAGCAATACGATGCCCGCAGAAGCGCAGGCAACACCAATGATTTACGTGGTAAAATTTCACGCATACGTGTAAACGACGATGGCACATACAGCATACCCGAAGGAAACCTTTTCCCCAAAGGCACGCCAAACACCCGGCCAGAAATTTATGTAATGGGCGACCGTAACCCATACCGCATATCAGTTGACCAAAAAAACAGCTTTCTTTACTGGGGCGAGGTTGGCCCCGATGCCAACAGCGACAGCCTGGCCACCCGTGGCCCACGCGGTTATGATGAGGTAAACCAAGCACGCAAGGCAGGCTTTTTTGGCTGGCCGTATTTTGTGGGCAATAACTATCCTTACCACGAATATAACTATGCCACTGGCGAACACGGAGCGGCATTTGACCCTGCAAAACCCATCAACAACTCCAAGAACAACACCGGGTTAAAGGAACTGCCGCCAGCGCAACCGGCGTTTATATGGTACCCTTATGCTGCCTCACCCGATTTTCCTGAGGTTGGCACCGGCGGCCGCAACGCCATGGCCGGCCCCGTTTACTACCCAGACTTATATGATGCCGCCACCAGGTACCCCGATTATTACAAAGGCAAGTTTTTCGCCTACGACTGGATACGCGGTTGGATAAAAGTGGTTACCATGAAGGAAAACGGCGACTTTGACAAGATGGAGCCTTTTATGGAACATACCCAGTTGCATAACTGTATTGACATGGAGGTGGCACCCAATGGTAAAATATACCTGCTTGAATACGGAACAGGGTGGTTTGCCAAAAACCCCGACGCGGGCCTTAGTGTAATAGAATATACTGGTGGCAACAGGCCAGCTAAAATTGCGGGTATTAAGGTTGACAAAACCACCGGTTTGCTGCCGTTTGAGGTAACTGCAACAGTGGATGCCAAAGACCCCGAAAAAGACAAGCTTACGTATACTTGGGATTTAGGCAACGGCACCAAGCAAGAAACTGCCGAGCCCATGTTGCACTATAAATACACCGCGGCTGGTGACTATAAAATTTCGGTAGAAGTGAAAGACGACAAGGGCGCCAGTGCAAAAAGCGAAGCGGTGGACGTGTACGCTGGCAACGAAACGCCTGCGGTTACTATTGAGTTGAAGGGCGGCAATAAATCATTCTTCCTGCCGGGCGTGCCTGTGAGTTATGCAGTAACGGTTACTGACAAAGGTGATACCAGTAAGATTGACCCTGCCAACCTGTACGTAGCCGTTGACTACCTGGAAGGGTATGACAAAGCTGCTATTGCCGAAAATGGGGTAGGGGCAAATATTGCGGGCAAAGTACTTACCCAAACACTTGATTGCAAAAGCTGCCATAAGGAAGCCGATAAATCAATAGGGCCTGCGTTTACATTGGTTTCTGCCAAGTATGCCAAAGACCCCAATGCGGTTACGTACCTGAGCCAAAAAATAATGAAAGGCGGCAGCGGTGTTTGGGGCGATGTGGCAATGGCCGCGCACCCCAATATCTCCCAAGGCGACTTACAGCAAATACTGCAATACATTCTCGGCCTTTCTAACAAAGCTGCGGCAAAACCATCGTTGCCTGCTTCTGGCAGCATTGTTCCGCCAGCGGGCACAAAGCCTGGCGCAACAATGGTTGTTTCGGCAAGCTATACTGACAAAGGCGGCAACAATATTAAAGCCTTAACCGGCCGCAACAGTGCAGCCCTTGGCAGCAACACGATTAATTTTACCGGCAAGGAAAAGGTTAGTGGCTTTACTGTGGCTAACTTTAACGGTAATAATTATATGATTGCACCTGCCCAACCCGGTTGGTTTGCGTTAGAAGGTATTGATTTAACAGGTGTTGGCTCTATTAACTTAATGGCCGCGTGGCAAGTGCCGCCACAAGTGGGTTTTGATTTTGAAGTACACCTTGACAGTGAAACAGGCAAGCTGCTCGGCACAGGCTCATTGGCTGCGCCAACAGATAAAAAGGCGCAAGGCGGTGCAGTGCATTTTACCGTTTCGCCAGTTACTGACGGAGCCATGCATGCTGTTTATGTTGTTGCAAAACGCAAAGCCGGTGAAAAAGGCTTAGTGGCTTTGCTTGGCGTACAGTTTGGCGGAAAATAGGAGAGACGAAGTTTAGTTTTTACGTTTCCATCGAATAAGTTGAATGTGAGGGCTGCGTTTCGAAAGGAACGCAGCCTTTTTATTTTGGGTGGGTGGGTAATTACTCTGCCGATGCGTACCATTATTTTGTTAAACATTGGCAAGTCTTTATCCTTTGGCTGTATGTTATGAAAACATTTTTACATACCTTTATTGTAAATAATTATGTACCATATGCCGCAAGTAAAAGCACCTGGACAACTAAAGCCTGTTAAAAGGACCCGAAAAAAAATAGTACATAAAAAGGCGGAGCCGGGGACGAGGGATGCTCTTTTGGAAGCTGTTAGAATTGCCAAAAAGCATAATTTGGATTTTAGCTATTTAAACGAATGATTGCAATCTTTGATAGTACTGTTCTTCCGCACCTTACCACCCAGAATAACAAGATGATGGGAATTATTGATGGTAAAGGCATTACAAAATATCAAATCACTCGAATCAATTATATTGAATTGCTTTCGGGTGCAAGTATTAATGCCAAAGCATCCACGCGGAAATTTCTGCAACAATTTTCAATAATAGAGTTTGATGCTAAAGCTGTTCAACTTGCCAACAACCTTGCCATGCGGTATAGGGTGGGCAAAAAGCAAAGCAAAGACTTTTTAATTGCAGCAATAACAATTGCCAATAAGCTGCCACTGCTTACCGAAAACACCAAAGATTTTGATTACAAGGAGTTGAAATTAATGACTTATAGGATAACTGCCCAAGATTGAAGAACATACAGCTGTTGGGCCTTGCCAACGTAATACCAAGCTGCAACGTTTGGATCGCCAAGCACCTACCCCTTCAACCACCCCGTAATACTCATCCGCCGCTTATTGGCCAATAATACTTCATGCGCCAGTTCCCCGCTGTTAAAGAAAACGCTCTTACCGTTTTCAGGGGCAATGTTTTGTTGGCGGCCGGCATGGTACAAGCACAATTCGCCGCCGTCGCTTTGTTGCCAGCCTTCGTTCAGGTACATAATCATGGAGTACTTCCTGCTACTGTTGTTATTAAACTGGTCAATATGCTTTTTGTAAAAGGTACCCGGTTCGTACAAGGCATAATGAAATTCGTACCCCGTTATACTTGTATAGCAGGTGCTGTTTAAATAGGCCACAAAACTGTCCATCAAGTCAAAAAAACTGTTTTCATGCAGGTTGTTGTTGCTGCGGTCAAGCCAGTATATTTTATCACTGCGGAATAATTTGTCTTGTACAACAACCGTGTCATTACCCGTACCCGCCTGCAAAAGCAATTTATCACTGTACAATGCCAGTAGGTTTTCTTTTAGGTGAGATGCTAAGGTGGGGCTCAAAAAATCGTTTGCAAGGCCAACTTTATCCTCAATAAAGGAGTTGATAAGCGTATCAAAGGTGTTTGTCAAGTTTAGCGGTTAAGCGCAGTTGTACGGGCAAATTGACCGCATCTTGGTAAAGGTAGGGGAGAAGTTAGTAAAAGTTCTTTACGGGCAATTCTTATTTGTGGTGCTACTGCAACCTTCTTTTTTTCGCAAACATCACTGGGCTTTTAAATTGTACTTTTTGCCTTGCCAACGCCCCCTGTGTAACATTGCATTTTTTTATAAGCACGTTGCTTGATACTGTTTTTCACGGGCATGATTAATTTTTTTTTTGGGTGGTATACTTGCGAAGTTTTACCAAACTTATTGCCGGGGGCTTTGGTCATCAAATGTTACCAGCTTCTCAAAAAGTATTAGCCTTTTTAAACAAATTGGATAGCTGGCCAATTAAATTGCCGTTTGGGTTAAAAAAACAATGCCGCCCCATGTAAAACTACATCCAATGCAGGGTGCGGTTTAACGGGGCGGCATCAACAATACATTATAATATCAAGCCATCGGCTAATTCATATGCAATGGGTTACGGTTATTTCTTCCTAATCGCTTTAAAAGTGCCATTTGGCTGTATGGACAGTAGTTCGGTTACCTCGCCTTTGTCGTTTGTATTAAACTGTACGCTGTAGCCTTTGGCTATTTTTAGGGCAAATTTGTTTTTGTCAGTCGGCACCAGTTCATATTCTGGCTGGCCTTCAACAAACATGTACAGCGTTTTTTCGTTTTTTAGGTAAATTTTTATCGGTACGCCGCTCAGCTCGTAGGTAGCCACAAATTTTTGCAGGCTGTCTTTGGTAACTTCTTTGGGTTTGGGCGTTCTGTCAAATAGCATAGGCTTTAAGCCGCCTTCCATTTCCATAGCAATACTTTCTATCTCGCCGTTTGCACCGGTGTTAAACTGTAAAGGGTTGCCATGTTCACTGGTGTCGATGCCGTCTTTGCGGTCTTTTTCAAAAACGTCGAAATAGTCGTAATGGTAATGCCTTAACCACCATGTTTTAAGCGGCAACTGCACAAACAATGAATCGTTTTTAAATACCACTTCCATGCTGCCATAGGCTTTGTTGCTGTAGATACCCTCATAGTCTTTCAAATCATGGCTGGGGTGGGTGTTGGTTTTTTTGTTGGGCGTTGCTGTTGCCGCTGCTTTTTTGGCCTGGGCCTTGGCTGAGTCAACACGGGCATGCTGGTAGGTTTCCCAGTCAGTGTATTTAAGCCCCAGCATCCTGTCTGCCACCAGGTTGCGAACCACCGACGGCACGGCAGACCCGTTTTGGTTGGTTAACACAATTATACCAATGCTGTCTGACGGAAAAAGGCAGGTACTGGCAGAAAAGCCGTCTATATTGCCGCCATGCTCGGCACGGTAATGCCCTCTATAAGATGCAATAAACCATCCGAAACCATAATTGGCCAAGTGTACGTCGGGCATAAGCTTGTCGGGTAGGCTGCCGTCAATCACCATTTGGCTGCCCAGGGCCTCGGGCACGTAAGTTGCGGGTATTATTTGGTTGCCGTTAAATTTGCCGCCATTAATCCAAGCAGTTACCCAGTTGGCCATTTCGTTAACGCTGCTGTTGATGGCACCTGCGGGCCCCATGGCACCAATGTTGTAGTAGTCCAGCTTTTTAATAACGCTGTCGTTCTTAACATCGTAACCAACGGAAGCGTCGCTGTTGGCAGCCATCGAGTCTACCGAAAAATTGCTACGTGCCATGCCCAAGGGGGTAAATATTTTTTCTTGCACGTTTTGCTCCCAGCTGTTGCCAGTACGTTTTTCGGCCACTACGCCTTGCAATAAAAACATAAAATTGTTGTACTGCCATTTTTCGCGCACGGCATAAGTTGGTTCCATAAACTCTATGCGCTTCACCAGCGTGTCACGGGAGTTGGTGGCAAAATAATACCAAGATGCATCATGCCTTGGCAGGCCGGTGCGGTGGCACATTAAGTCTTTCAGCAATATATTGTCGTTCATGGTATTGTTGTAAAACTTAAGGTCGGGTAGGTAATTGCGCACCGGCTTGTCAAAATCAACCTGGCCTTTGTCGCGCAGCATGCCCAGTACAGCTGCGGTAAAGGCTTTGGTGCAACTGCCAATGGCAAACAGCGTGTTAGGGGTTACGGGTTTTTTGTTTTCCAGGTCCCGGTAGCCAAACCCTTTTGCGTACACTACTTTGTTTTTCTCCACCACGGCAACGGCAAAACCTGCCGCATGCCATTCCTTTAATACGCGGGCAAAAGCAGTGTCAAGCCCGTCAAAACGTTTGTCTGTTGTTGTTTTGGGCTTTTGCGCAACAGCGCTTATAGCCAATGCAATGCAAGCCATTGCAAGTGTAATCTGTCTCATATTGTTGTTTTTGTTGTAGGTATTAGTTTCAAAAGAAGCGTATTTATTACATACAGCAGTACCGCTAATATAATAAATACGGGGGTAAACCACAAACCCAGCCATTCAGTGGTGCCGGGCGCGATATTGGTTACCCACCCTGCGGCAAAAAGGCCGTTGCTGTTGGTGTACAACCCAATTTTGTTGGGGAAGAACGGCTTAAGCAGCGCCGTGGCCGCGCAGGCAAAGCTTATGATATACACCGTACCCACCACAAAAAACAGTATGCCTTTTGCAAAGCCCCTGCCTATGTTAAGTGCCACGGCAGATGCCAGGTGTATGGGGTTAAATGTTTTGCGGGCTTGGTGTAATTTACGCTCGGCCACCACATCGTATAAAAAAGTTTCGGGCTGGCCTAGTTTTTCCAGCGCATACAGCAGTGTTGTTACTTCGTCGCCTTGTGGGTTTCGGGCCATGCTCTCGTAAATATGGCTGGCCAGTTCCATAGTAATCTCCTGCCTGTCTGTTTCTGCCAAGGGCTTAATAATGTGGTGTACCCTGTTATAGTAAAGGGCTAGTATTTTGTTGGCATTGTCGGTCTGCAGTTTCATTGTGGTTGTTTGCTAAGTGTAAATATGTTGTTGTTCAGTTCAATCCAGTAGGCCTGCATGTGGGCCAGTATGGCTATGCCCTCGTCGGTCATTTTGTAGTATTTACGCGGCACGCCGCTGTCCATCTCTTTCCAATAGGAGGTAATCAGTTTTTCATCTTTCAGCCTGTTCAACAGTGGGTAAATGGTACCTTCCGCAACGTCGTAACCGGTGGTGTCTTTCAATTTGTCTAACAGCTCGTACCCGTACAGCTCGGTTTGGTGCAGCAGAATTAGGATGATGTATTCCAGCACCCCTTTTTTTACCTGCGATTTCCATTTGTCAACAAAAATCATGTTCATGTAGCAAAGTAAGGCTATATACATAGTAATACGATGTATATAGTAAAGCTATTTTGCCGTTTATCCAAAATGGGCAGCCTAAATAGTGAAAGCTTAAAGATAGATATGGAATAAATGGGCATTGGGTGATGTGGTGCCGGGTCGTTAACGTATTGCGTAGTTTTTTTAATTCCATTGTAAACGGCTATTTTTATACCATGGAAAACCCCGACAAACTCACCCGTGTGGTAGAAGCGCGCATGAAGCTGAAAGCCCGGTTTGAGGAAAAAATGACGCAAACACCCTCCATGGCGGATGAAAAGCCGATGGGCAAGGGCAAGCCCAACCGCCATGGCATGCCCACCGTACCCGTGGGGCAGGTGCTTACCACAAAATGGCCTGTGCTTGATTTGGGCGTGGAGCCCGACATTGCACTTGCTGACTGGCGGCTGGTGGTTGACGGGGATGTTGAAAACCCCACAACGCTTGACTGGGAGGCGTTTATGGCGCTGCCGCAGACAGAGGACACCTCCGATTTTCATTGTGTTACCACCTGGAGCAAACTGGATATGCAATGGAAAGGCGTGCGCCTGCTTGATTTGGCTGCACTGGTACACCCCAAAGAAACGGCCACCCATATATTATGTTACGGTTACGATGATTATACCACCAATGTATCGCTAGAGGAAGCCCTGAAGCCAGATGTGTTGATTGCGCACACCGTGGAAGGCAAGCCGCTGCCGAAAGAACACGGCGGCCCTGCCAGGATGATAACCCCGCAGTTATATGCCTGGAAGGGCAGCAAGTGGATTAGCCGGATTGAATTTTTACCACACAATAAACTGGGCTTTTGGGAACGGCGGGGGTACAGCAGCACGGCCTACCCTTGGCGGAATGACCGCTACAGTTGATAGGGCAATGACGTTTAATTTAGGGATTTGTGAAGACACAAATCCGCGCGAATGCCTGCGGTTGTGTCCCTACAACCGAACATGAGGGCTTATACAAATGACTGTTATCGTTGGCCCAAGGTTTATGTTTTTTTGATAATTTGCCTAAAAACAATTTGCCAGCATGGGCATTACTACCACATGCCGGCAGGCTATGTATAATGGAGGTGCTATTTTTAGGGTGTTATTTGGTATCTATCAATTTGTAATCCTATTAGTTTATTGGGGTTTCTGTGGGCCTGCGGCAAAATGGTAATTTTGCTGTTGGTGGTTTCAGTGGTTAAATTAGTACTTTTTAAATGCACATGGTCATCCTGCAAATCAGCAACAAGTTTGGCTTATTTAAAAGGATGGCTAAATATTAATCTCCACCTTGTTTTGCGTTACACCCTTTGAAACGGTTGTGCCGTTTTGCAATTCCATCACGCTGCCCTTGTTGTTGTAGGTAACCATGTAGGTTACAAAAAGCTTCTCCTTGCGGTCTGAAATATTGCGGATGGTCACGGTTTCGCCCATAACCTGGCCGTTAACGGGAAAATTTTTTAGCAGCATGTTGCCGTAAGCCTTGGTCCACAGTATGGTTTGCTTGTGGTTGCTTACCTTAAAAATAACCACGCGTACGCTGGCGGTAGCCATGTCGTACACCTTTTGGTTGTAATTGGTGTCGCGGGTTATTGAAAAGCTTATTTCTTTATTGGTGGTTTTCTCTACACCAAACGTGTTGGCGAAAAATGTGTGTAACGCAGCGGCTTGCAGTGTTAGCGCAATCATTATTTCAAGTATTATCTTTTTCATAAACGCCTCCTTTATATTTATTCAATACTGGTTATTGTTAATTACAGCGTAAAAGTAAGTACTATGTTTTGCATAGTACTTACTTTTAAATTGGAGTGGTTGGCAGGTTTGATGTGTGGTAGAAAATAGGGATGAAAAACACGGGCCGGCGTTTATGGATATACTTTGGCTGCTTAATTTTGTTGGTGAAACAAGGGGATGCCAGTAAAATTTGTTCCGCATTTAGCAAACGGGCTGGCAAGGCTATACAGCATCAATAGTTTATAATTAGTAATTTTGCCAAAAGTTTCAGCATGATTGCTGAGGTTTTAATTTTAAAAGGCATTTACTATGATTACTGTTTCTGACAGGGCTAAAACGTACATTGCCCATTTGAGGGATGAGCAGCATGAGCCCGAAGCTGCATTTGTAAGGGTAGGTGTGAAAGGCGGCGGCTGTTCGGGCTTGGAATACCAGCTAAAATTTGACACTGCACAAAAGGCCGATGACCAAATATTTGAAGACAAAGGCATAAAAGTGGTGGTTGACATGAAGAGCCTGCTGTATTTATACGGCACCGAGCTAGACTATTCGGGCGGCTTAAACGGCAAGGGCTTGGTTTTTAACAACCCCAATGCATCACGTACCTGCAGTTGTGGCGAAAGTTTTGCTGTGTAGCAGTAGCTGTTAGCAGCCAACTGTACGTTTTTGTTTTTTATGTTTTTTAGGTGTTCAATTATTTTAACGTAACTCTTTATTAAAGCGTTTAACTTAAAGCCATAGGCCCCGGCCGCAGGCTTATCAACAGATATAATGGCAAGCAGTACCGACATATTAGCCGACATAACCGAGAAAGACTACGAATTTGGTTTTGTAACCGATATTGAGATGGATATAGCCCCTGTTGGGCTTAATGAAGATACCATCCATTATATATCGGCCAAGAAAAATGAGCCCCAGTGGTTGCTGGAATGGCGTTTAAAAGCATACAGGGCATTTTTGAAACAAAGCATGCCCACTTGGCAAAACTTTGAGATGCCCGAAATTGATTTCCAAAAAATTTCGTATTACGCGGCACCAAAAGCCCGGAAAAAATACAACAGCCTGGACGAAATAGACCCCGAATTGCTGGCAACGTTTGAAAAACTGGGCATACCCCTAAATGAACAAAAAACATTGGCGGGCGTGGCCGTGGACGCGGTTTTTGACAGCGTATCGGTGGCCACCACCTACAAAGGCAAGCTTAAGGAGCTGGGTATTATCTTCTGCTCTTTCAGCGAGGCCGTGCAGGAACACCCCGAGCTTGTGCAGAAATATGCCGGTTCCGTGGTGCCACATTCCGACAATATTTTTGCATCGCTAAACGCCGCCGCTTTTTCTGACGGTTCGTTTGTGTATATTCCCAAGGGGGTACGCTGCCCCATGGAACTTTCCACCTATTTCAGGATAAACAGTGAGAACACCGGCCAGTTTGAGCGTACGCTTATTATAGCCGATGAAGGCTCGTATGTGAGTTACCTAGAAGGTTGCACTGCGCCGCGCCGCGACGAAAGCCAATTGCATGCCGCCGTGGTGGAGTTGATAGCCATGGAAAATGCAGAAATTAAGTATTCAACTGTGCAAAACTGGTACCCCGGCGACAAGGATGGCAAAGGCGGTATTTACAATTTTGTTACCAAAAGGGGCATCTGTAAGGGTGCCAATGCCAAAATATCGTGGACGCAGGTAGAAACCGGCAGTGCCATTACTTGGAAGTACCCCAGCGTAATATTGCAGGGCGACAATTCGGAAGGTGAATTTTATTCAGTGGCCGTTACCAAAAACAAGCAAATAGCCGATACCGGCACCAAAATGTACCATATTGGGGCTAATACAAAAAGCCGCATTATATCAAAAGGTATTTCGGCGGGCAATGGGCAAAACAGTTACCGGGGCTTAGTGCAGGTGGGTGCCAATGCAGCCAACGCACGGAATTTTACACAATGCGACTCGTTGCTGATAGGCGACCAGTGCGGCGCGCATACCTTTCCTTATATTGAATCAAAGAACACCACGGCTACGATAGAGCATGAGGCAACCACGTCAAAAATTGGGGAAGACCAAATATTCTATTTAAACCAACGCGGCATAAACACCGAAAAGGCCGTTGCATTGATTGTAAACGGCTATGCCAGGGAAGTGCTTAACCAGCTGCCCATGGAGTTTGCCGTAGAAGCGCAAAAACTACTGGGCATAACATTGGAAGGCAGCGTAGGGTAGAACCAAGCGGCAGGATTAAAGGTACATGTTGAATACCGTAGTAATTAGATACAAAAGGAAACAGAGAAACAGGTTAAAGATATTAAACCGGCACCGGCACCCGGCAACTTGAAACCGGTAACTATAAACTAGAATATGCTTACGATTAAAAATTTACATGCACAGGTTGAAGAAAAAAAGATTCTTAAAGGCATAAACTTACAAGTTAACGCCGGCGAAGTGCATGCAATAATGGGGCCTAACGGGTCTGGTAAAAGCTCTCTCGCCTCGGTATTGGCCGGCAGGCAAAATTTTGAAGTAACTGAAGGCAGCGCGTTGCTAGAAGACAAAGATTTGTTGGATTTGTCGCCCGAAGACAGGGCTAGGGAAGGCTTGTTTCTTGCATTCCAGTACCCTGTTGAAATACCGGGTGTTTCGAACATAAACTTTTTAAAAACAGCCTTAAACGAAATAAGGGCTTATAAGGGGCTGCAGCCGTTGGACGCACGTTCGTTCCTGGCCCTTACCAGAGAGCGCCAGAAACTCGTGGAGTTTGATGCGCAGTTCACCAACCGGTCATTAAACGAAGGTTTTTCTGGCGGGGAGAAAAAACGGAACGAAATTTTTCAACTGGCCATGCTGGAGCCTAAGTTATCCATTTTGGATGAAACAGATTCGGGCTTGGATATCGACGCATTGCGCATCGTGTCAAACGGCGTAAACAAGTTGCGTTCTGCAAACAACGCCTTTATCCTCATTACGCACTACCAACGTTTGTTGGATTATATAGTACCCGATTTTGTACACGTGTTATACGATGGGCGTATAATACGGTCCGGTACCAAAGAACTGGCGTTGGAATTGGAGGAGCGGGGCTACGACTGGCTAAAGGAAGAAGTGGCTTTACAGGGTCAGTTATAAGGGTTGCCCATGCGGTGGTTTTGAAGGATAGATGAGCACTTTTTCAATGTAAAATTTTTAAATGCCCTTTAGGGGGCTGGGGTAATGGCAACACAAATAGCAGCTACATTATACAATAAATTGTCGGAAGACTTTAAGCACAAGCGGTTTTCGCCCGAAGAGGCCAAGGATGCCGTGTATGCCTTGCGCGAAAAGAGTTTTGAACAGTTTGCGGAAAAGGGCTTCCCTTCCATTAAAAACGAAGATTGGAAATACACCAACCTGGTGTCTTTTCTTAAAGATGATTTGCAAACTGAGGTGCTGGCGCACGACTACAACGAGGTTTCGCCTGCCACGGTAAAGCAATATTTTATTGAGGGTCTTGATGCCCATACCTTGGTACTGATAAATGGTGAGCTGAATGTTAGCCTGTCCACTTTCCATGGGGATGGCACTGTGTCAATACAAGCCATAAGCAGCGCTGTAGACACGCCTGATTACTTGCCGTATATAGGCAAGGAAGTAGACGTAAAGCACAACAGCTTAGCAGCCTTAAACTCCGCCCTTTTTAAAGACGGGCTTTTTATTGAGGTAAAAGCCAACGGGGTTGTAGATAAGCCACTGCACATTATACACCTAAACTGCTCGGCTAGCGGTATATTTTTACAGCCCAGGCATTTGGTGGTGGTACACAAAAACGCGGTGCTGAACATTGTAGAAACATTTGCCAACATACACGAGGAATCAGTTGTTTGGCTAAACAGTGTTACAGAGGTATACGTGGAAGAAAACGCCCAGGTAAACCATTACGTATTGCAAAGCGGCCAGGTTAACACCCGTATGGTTAACCATACGGAGATAACACAGAAAAAGCATAGCCTTTACAACAATTATACGGCTACGCTGCCGGGTGCAGATTTGGTACGCAACAACCTGAATGTAAACTTGGTTGACAATAATACTGAAACCCACCTGTTTGGCTTGTATATGGGTGCCGGCCATCAATTGATTGACAACCATTCAACCGTTGACCATAGAAAACCCAATTGTTTTAGCAACGAACATTATAAGGGCATATTAGCGGGCAACGCCAAAGCAGTGTTTAACGGCAAAGTATTTGTACGCCAAGAGGCGCAGAAAACAAATGCCTTTCAGCAGAACAATAACCTGCTGTTGAGTGATAAGGCAGTTGTAGACTCAAAGCCACAGCTGGAGATATTTGCTGATGATGTTAAATGCAGCCACGGCTCAACCATCGGGCAGTTTAGCAAAGAAGCACTGTTTTATTTACAGTCCCGCGGTATATCAGAGGCCTCCGCACGCGGGCTGCTGGTACAAGCGTTTGCGTTTGATGTGGTAAATAAGTTTAAACTGGCCCCAGTGCGCGAACATATTGAAAAACAGATTACGCACAATCTTGAGCAGTGGTTTAAGTAAGCAACACAAAATTTGTCCTATAAGCGGTTCTGAACAATTGGCATAATCAAATGGGTGGTGGCATAACAGGGCATTAGCTTGTTTTTGGCAACAATTTTCTTTTTGGTTGGTTAATTAATAATGTCAGGGCAATCTGCCCTCAGCCTTTTGGCAATGTTGCATGGTGCCGCAATGCAGGTTGTTGTAGTATAATTAGCATTCCATTAAAAATTATAGTATGTATCAAAGTGAGACAGAAATGATGGTGCAGGGGATTGATGTAGAAAAGGTGCGCAATGATTTTCCTTTGCTTACAAGAACTGTTTATGGAAAGCCTTTGGTGTATTTTGACAATGCCGCTACCAGCCAAAAGCCCACCGCCGTATTAGATGCATTGGAAGATTATTACCGCTTATACAACAGCAACGTACACAGGGGCGTGCATTCGTTGAGCCAAGAGGCAACAGAGGCGTATGAAGGCGCCAGGAAAAAAGTGGCTACGTTCATCAATGCCAAAAAAGCAGAAGAAATTATATTTACGCGCGGTACCACGGAGAGCATCAATTTGGTGGCTGCCAGTTTTGCCAAAAAGTTTTTGAAAGAAGGCGACGTGGTGTTGATTTCGGCCATGGAACACCACAGCAACATAGTGCCTTGGCAAATGGTATGTGCGGAAAAAGGCGCCACCTTGCAAGTAATTGCGATGAATGAATTTGGCGAGTTGCTGATGGACGATTTTGCGCGGAAGCTAACCTGCAACGTAAAAATTGTTTCTGTAACGTACGTGTCAAACTCGCTTGGTACTATTAACCCTGTTGGGGAGATTATACGCCAGGCGCATGAAAAAAATATTCCCGTCTTGGTTGATGCCGCACAGGCAGTGGTGCACTTGCCTATAGACGTGCAGGCGTTGGATGCCGACTTTCTGGCTTTCTCCGGGCATAAAATATATGGGCCAACTGGCTTGGGTATTTTATACGGAAAGGAGGAGTGGTTAAACGCATTGCCCCCTTACCAAGGCGGTGGTGAAATGATTAAAACCGTTTCGTTTGAAAAAACAACCTACAATGAATTACCCTATAAGTTTGAGGCAGGCACGCCCGATGTTGCAGGGGCTATTGGGTTGGGTGCAGCCATAGATTATGTTGAGCAACTAGGCCGAGACAATGTTTTTAGCGCCGAAGACGAATTGTTGGCTTACGCCATGCGGGCATTGCAAGCAGTAAAGGGGCTACGTATTGTGGGGCCGCTTAGCAACAGGGTTGGCTCAATCTCTTTTTTATTAGAAAACTTCCACCCGTTTGATGTGGGCGAAATATTGGATAAGCAGGGCATAGCCGTACGTACAGGCCACCATTGTACGCAGCCGGTAATGGACTTTTTTAACATACCCGGCACCGTACGTGCATCGCTGGCGTTTTATAATACCAAGGCAGAGATTGACAAATTGGTGGCTGGCTTAGAAAAGGCGAGGATGTTGTTAGGTTAGGTAAAGGTTGTGGTTATGCGCTAACTTTAATTGGGACGTAACGGTACAAATGGATCGGTACTAAAAATAAAACGGAGATATTTGATAAGGTTTATTCATGTTCCGTAATTTTATTATCCTTGAAAAGCAGCGAACTTTTAAGAATTTTAAAAAAGGACGGCTGGTTTGAAGTAAGGCAGGCTGGAAGTCACATCATCATGAGGCACCCTGAAAAAGAGGGAAGTTTGTCTGTTCCTTTTCATGGGGCTGATGAAGTAAATAAAGGCCTGCTAAACGGACTACTTAAAAAGGCAAACATTAAAATAAGCAAAAGATGAAAAAGCCTAAAATAATAATGAAAGTTATTAAGGAAGAGGTGGGGTATAGTGCTTACACTAATGTGGGTAATGATTTTATAGGCACGCAGGGTAATACCTTCAGTGAATTGAGGGCTATGATATTAGAGGTAGTTAACCTGAGTTTTGAAGACAAGGGCTTTGTTTATGCTATTGATGAGATAGGCTTGAAATATGA
Organism: uncultured Parafilimonas sp.; assembly: GCA_903882935.1. GTDB lineage: Bacteria > Bacteroidota > Bacteroidia > Chitinophagales > Chitinophagaceae > JABDFW01. Next base: position 39,556 of record CAIRZB010000112.1, read on the forward strand.
TTTGGAGAGTTTTTTTGCATTTTATAAGATTATCAATGCCAAGGCACTTTCCGAACGTGTTGGCATGGACAAAACCCTTTTGTCCCAATACATTAAAGGCGTAAAAAAGCCGTCTTCAGCGCAAACACGCCGTATACTAAAGGCTGTGCAGGAGGTTGGCAGGGAATTGACAGAGGTAGAGTTTGCTGTGTAACACTCGGGGGTATTGCGTCAAAATATTAACGAGATTATTAACTGGTAACCTGCAACCAGTAATCAAAAAAAGATATGTCGATTAACGAACTACAAGACGAGCTGATTGAAGAATTCGCATTTTTTACTGATTGGATGGAGAAATACGAACTCATCATCCAATTAGGAAAAGAATTGCCTTTGATTGACGAGCAGTTTAAAACAGACGATAACATTATACGCGGGTGCCAGAGCAGGGTATGGCTGCATCCGGAATTTAGAGAAGGGCATATGTTTTTTTCGGCTGACAGTGATGCGCTAATCACCAAAGGGCTGGTTGCCATGATTGTAAGGGTTTTGTCTGGCCACACACCCAAAGAAATTGTAGAAGCCGATGTTTATTTTATTGATAAAATAGGCCTCCGCAACCATCTTTCCCCCACCCGCTCAAACGGGCTGTTGAGTATGCTAAAACAAATGAAATTATATGCCGTGGCCTTTCAGGCGCAATCCCTTCAACATTAAGCAACATGGAGAACACAGTTTTGAAGGATAAGGTAGAAGAAGCACTGCGAACGGTAAACGACCCGGAGATACCTGTGAATATTTTTGAACTTGGGTTAGTATATGGCATAGCCATAGATGATAACAATAAGGTTACCGTTACCATGACGTTAACAGCACCCGCTTGCCCGGTTGCCGGTGACATTCTTTTTACCGTAGAAGACAAAGTAAGGGCCATTGAAGGTGTTTCTGATGTGCATGTACACCTAACGTTTGACCCGCCCTGGAACAAATCGATGATGAGTGAAGAGGCTAAACTGGAACTGGGCTTTATGTAGAGCGTCGTTGGCCTACTTTTCAAAACCCCTTTTACAACACTACCGCCGTAATAGGATGTCCGTTTCTACTAACCCTAAGCATATTAAATGGGTAATTGTTTGATTACCAAGGGCCAAAATAATTTTGCTATTGCTAGGTTTGCTATATTTATTGTCTGTTTGTCTGTAATAAAAATCAGTAACATTTAATAAACACCATACCAACCAGCTCGCTTGCAAATATGTAAGTGTTTGATAATGTTGCTTTTAGGTGCAAAAAGATATAAATTTTGCCGGATGTGCCATACTAGTAAAGCTTGCCCCACCATAATAGTATTGTTTTTTGCGGTTTTTTTTACCGCATCGTGCAATAGCAATGTTGCTGATATACCCTTTCCGTTAAAAAATGGTACGTATCCACAACCTGTATCAAAGCCGTTGCAGTTGGGTGCGCCCAAAAAATTAAACCTGGCGCAGGCGGGGCGTGGGCTTTTAAAAACACAAACCCAACCTTTAAACATAGCATCATTACCTTTTACGTACTACGACTCGGCTGGTTTTAAGCCTTTAAATGTTGCAATAAACGCCACAAGGTTTAGTTACGATAAGCTGCCGTCCGCTAGCTTCAGGTTACAAAATGTGCCATCTCAGTCCTTGCATTTTAAAACCGAGATACTTGCGTTGCCAATAACTACGAAAATAGCGTTGCTGGTGGCAAAAACCAACACTACGGTTTCTGCTTTTGATATGGCAGAGTTGCTTGGCCTTAAGGGCAAAATGGTTTTCTCCATTTTTAATGATGCCGACGGCCTTATTTGGCTTGGCACAAACGACGGGCTTTACCGGTATGATGGTGAATACCTATGCTGGTATAAGTCAATTACCAAAGATGTTGTTGAAATAACCCAAGACAAAGCAGGTAGAATATGGTTTATGCAGGAGGGTGGTATTGGCGTGCTTAACGTTCATGCCTCAACCTTGCAGTATTCCGAAGTTATGAAGGTACCAGCTGCGAGCTTTTCTAAAATGGTTACTGACCATGAAGGGCGTATTTGGGTTTCCCATGCAAATGGCTTAGGGGTATTTGTTATTTCCCCTGAGCAAGGTACCTACAAACATATTGGCAAAGCCGACGGCCTTTCTAACGAAAACTCCCAGTATTTATCTATTGATGCTAAAAATAACATTTGGGTTACCACCCTTGGCGGGGGCACTAATATTATTAACAGTTCAGCGGGTAAAATTAAGTATTTAGGCAAGGCGGCAGGATTGGCCAGCGATACTGTTTCTGCTATTGCCGGCCACAACGGCCAGCCTGTTTGGCTTGCCGTGGCGGATGGTCTTGACGCTGTGGATGCAACCAGCGGCACAATTAGCCATTATAATACGCCGCTGCTACCCAAGGGCAGCGATATGTTGCAGCTTTTATTAAGCGATAAGGGCATGGTATGGGTAGCCGCTGTTGCGGGTATTATAGTGCTTGACCCTAAAAACAATTTGATAAAAACGCCCGAAAAGTCTGCCATCACAAGCAGTAGCCTCGTTTTTGCCTTGGCTGAGGACAGTAAACAAAGGGTATGGGTATCCCAGCCGTACAATCATGGCTTAAATATAATTGGCCAGTATGGCCGGCTCGTTCACCCGGCAGGCATTGGAGACATCTCTGCATTAATGCAAGATTCGGAAGGCAATATTTGGGCGGGTACAATGGACAAAGGAATAGCCGTATTAGACCCTGCCCGTGGCCAAACCCGGCATATAGGCAAGCACGAGGGGCTCGGCGACGAGATGGTGCAGGCCATGGCAGAAATAAGGGGTAGATTATGGATTTCCAGCTATGCTGGGGTTGACGTTATTGACCCCACGCAAAGTACAATAACCCATATAACAATGCCCGCTAAGTTCGCCAACGATTCAATTGTTGCAATTATCCAAGATAGTATGCACAACATTTGGCTGGCGGGCTTGGCAAACGGTGTTTATATAACCAACCTTTCAAATAATGTAACTACCCATATAGGCATAGCGGAAGGGCTTAGCGACAGCCACGTTGACGACATTAAGCTTGATAGCAAAGGACGGGTTTGGGTTGCAACCTTGTTTGGGGGTGTTGATATAATTGACCTGCAAAATAGTACCATTACCAATTTTAATAAAGGCGGCGGTATAGGCGATACCTGCGACAAAGTGATGCTGCCCGATAACCAGGGGCGCATGTGGGTTGCAACTGATAATGGCTTAATGCTAGCAGATATAGCCCTTGGTACATATACAAATTTCACGGCCAATGAGGGCTGGGCCGATAATGCAGTACTGTCTCTGCATGCATACAAGGGCAATATTATTGCAGGTACGCACAACAAGGTTAATATCATTACACCGCCCATTGCAAGTGATGCCACAAAAAGCGGGCGATGGGCCGTGAACGTATTGGCGCAATCTGGCGGTTTGGTTAAATCTGGTTTGTCTTTCAATTCAAATGCCATCACCAAACAAGGCCAATACCTGTGGGGCGACCATGGCATAACCGTTATTCAAAATATTAAGCCGGAGGAAGATAGTAGTGCAACCCTAATTACCGGGATGAACATTTTAAACACGCCTAAATATTTTATAAATAGGCCGACGCTTAGCAAAAACGACACTATTTGGGGGGCGGATACTTTTTATGTAAAAGGCCAAATGCCAGCAGGGCTGAAAGGCACCAACACGGCTGACGGTTTTAAGTGGGATAGTGTTTATGGCCCATATAACCTGCCGGCAAACTTGCAACTGCCCTATGATAAAAACTATATCCAATTTCAATTTGGGCAGGCTAACCTTGGGCGGGAGGATGCTGTTTTGTACAGCTATGTTTTATTGGGTGTTGATAAGCAATGGAGTAGTTTTAACACACAAAACGTTTCCGAGAATTATTTAAACCTGCCGCCTGGCAGCTACATTTTTAAGGTTTGTAGCCAAAACACCAATGGTATTTGGACCCAGCCAGCCGTTTTTAAGTTTACGGTTTTGGCACCTTGGTGGAAAACAGGCACCGCCTATTTTTTGTACATTTTTTTTACGGTGGCTGGCCTTTGGTTATTCACATACTGGCGTGGACGCCGCTTGGTTGAGGCAAACCGTAAACTGGAACAAAAGATAGCCTTGCGCACAGCCGAAGTGCAGGCGCAAAAAGAGGAACTTACTGCCCAACGCGACCAGTTGGAAAAAACAATCGGCGATTTGCAGGCCACCCAAAAGCAATTGATACAGTCGGAAAAAATGGCCTCTTTAGGTGAGCTTACTGCAGGCATAGCGCACGAAATACAAAACCCCTTGAATTTTGTAAATAATTTTGCAGAGGTTAGTAAGGAGTTGATGGATGAAATGCTGGAAGAAATTGAGCAGGGCAAAAAAGACGAGATAAAGGCACTGGCCCAGGATGTGGCCTTTAACCTTACAAAAATAAACCACCACGGTAAGCGCGCGGATGCCATTGTAAAAGGCATGCTTGAACACAGCCGTAAAACAGGCGGCAAAAAGGAGCCTGTTTACTTAAACGGGCTGGTAGATGAATATTTAAAAGTTGCGTACCATGGCTTTCGGTCAAAGCACATAAGCTTTAATGCAACAATACTTACCGAATTTGATAAAGAGCTAGGTAAAGTAAACCTGGTACAGCAGGATATGGGCAGGGTGTTGTTAAACCTGTTTAACAACGCTTTTTATACGGTGGAAGAAAAATGGCGTGCCACTACAAATGCCGAGCCTTATGCTGAAGGTGGCTACACGCCAATGGTTTCTGTTAGCACCAAAATGGCCGACGACTTTGTGCGGATAGTAGTAAAAGACAATGGCAACGGTATAGCGCAAACGATAGTTAGCAAAATATTCCAGCCTTTTTTTACCACCAAACCAACTGGCCAAGGCACGGGGTTGGGATTGAGCTTGAGTTATGATATTGTTACAGCACACGGTGGCGATATTTCAGTTACGTCAGAGGTGGGGGAAGGGGCCGAGTTTGGTATCCGCTTACCGATTAATTAAGTAACCTTCGTTAAATTGGCGGGCATGCCGCCAATTAAGAGGGCATTAATTGCCCAATTAAAACAACCCATACAACACCCTGGCTCTTCTACCAGTATTGTATGGGTTGTTAAGGTTTGGTAAAATGCCAAACTATTTTACTAATCGTACTACTTAGCCAATTTGCTACTTTGTTAGGAAGCTGAAAGTAATTTGTACATTTCATCCAACTTTGGCGAAAGGATGATTTCTGTGCGTCTGTTTTTAGCCCTGCCATCCGGAGTTGCGTTGGTGTCGATGGGGTCAAACTTGCTGTGCCCAGAAGCAATTATGACCAATGGGTTAACTTTATAATTGTTTACCAGTATACGTACAATGGCATTGGCACGGGAAGTGCTTAAGTCCCAGTTGTCTTGGTAATGGCCACGTATAGGTATGCTGTCGGTGTGCCCCTCAATATTTACAGCTATATCGGTATTAAGGTTTAGCACTGCGGCAAGTTTTGCCAGCGCATCAGATCCGCTTACGCTTACCACTGCGCTGCCTGAAGGGAACAACAAATTTTCAGAGAGGCTAACATATACTTTGCCATTTTTTTCAGTTACTGTCAGGTCGTTGGAGCTGAAGCCATTCAGGGCTTCAGTCATTTTGTTTTTTAAGGCATCCGATTGTTCCCTTTGTTGTGCCAGTAGCTTTTGCAACCGTAACAACCTTTCCTGTTCCACTTGTAAGTTTCCTTGGCTTTGGTTTAATTTATTCTGTGTGCTGGTTGCCTGCTTGCCCATAACTGAGTTTTCGCTGTTCAACGTTGCAATTTGCTCGTTAAGGGCCGCGATATTTGTTTTAAGTTGGGCAATGTTGCTTTCTAAATCGTTGCCTTTGTTGGCAAGTTTTCTGTTTTCGTCACGTAAAGCGGCAGATTCGGCTTGCGACTGTTTTAATTGGCTTGTTGGTACACAGCCGGCAAATATTGCCGCAGTGGCCAATAGCATTACAAGTGTCTTCATGGTTATTTATTATAAATAGCCTAAATACTGTGCCACAAAAAGCAGTGGGTAGTATTTTAACGTGAGTTCGATATAAGAAACAATAAGGTTTTAACTATATATTAACTAAATATTATTTATATAAGTAATTGGTTAATAATGAAATGTAAGCATATTTTGGTATATTTAAGGTGCGAACAA
>CAIRZB010000113.1 GCA_903882935.1 uncultured Parafilimonas sp.
CAATTTGCTGATTTCCAGCAAATTACAACTTTAAAAACTCCCAAAAAATCAAATCGTCTTAGGCTCAAAATCGGCTGTAACTCAATATTGACAATACTTTCAAAGAACTATTTTTCTCAACGACGCAATGCTAATGAAAACGTGTTTAAATTAAATATTTAATTTGTAATCGTGTGTATCACAACAACTACTTACAAAAAACTATTTGTAAGTAAACAACAACCCGCTGTTCAAGCTATCTATTCAGGTTCAGTTTACAAACCCATTGGTTTATATTACCGTTGGTTAAAGTATTGTTACAGAAATTGAAAGTAAAAATTACAAGCCCGATATAATTAATAAACAACAATTACTTACTATGGACAAACAGACTATTATTTTGGCCATCTACGGTGCCGCTATTTTAGTATTGGCTTTTTTAAAATTTAGTTTCTTTTCCATCGCAAGCCGCAGGCGTGCTATAAGGCGGTGGTTCTACTTTAACAGTGCCGAAATAATAAATGCACAAAACCAAAAAATTAGGGAAGCTAGGATAAAGCAAAACCGTATATCCCTTGCTATGTTAATTTTGCTTGTGCTGTCGCCATTATTAATATTACTGGTTTTGCCTTTTATCTCCTGATAAGCAGCCTACTATATCTACCCCCATATTTAAGGGTAGATTAACCTGCCACTATGGCGCCAAAGTTACTTTTCCAAAAAGGTGTTGGCACAAACTATCAATAAAGATCATTTTTTTACCCATTGCGTAAAAATCACAGAATAATATTTTGTTTTTAAAAAGAATTTTTATCTAATTTTGACTTTTTAAGGGTTTAGGGTTGAAAATCGCCTCCTGTGTCTACAGGAGGCTTCTTTTTTTATATAATCATCCCAATTTGTTAAAATTTAACACAAAATATTGCGCCATTTACGAAATTATCGTACATTTACGATAATTTCGTATTGATGGAAAAATTAACTAGGCAAGAAGAAGACGTTATGCAGGCCATATGGCATACAGGCGAGGGGGCAGTAAAATCGTTCCTTGAAGCCATGCACCCCCCACTCCCCCCCTACACAACAGTAGCCTCCACCGTAAAAAACCTTGAGAAAAAAGGATTTGTAACCAGCCGGTTGCTGGGCAACACTTATTTGTATACCCCGCTAATCTCGTCAGAGGCCTACAAACAGCAATTTATGCAGGGTTTTGTTCAGCACTATTTCAATAACTCCTACAAGGAAATGGTGAACTTTTTTGTTGACAGCAAAAAGCTGAAACCGAATGAGCTAAAAGAAATTATTGATATGATTGAAGGAAAATCTAAAACCCCATAATATGCTGCAGCCAATGTTTTATTATATGGTAAAACTGTCAGTGAGCCTGGCGGCCGTACCCATTTTTTATTATATGCTGCTCAGGCAGCTCACGCAATTTAAGCAAAACAGGTGGTTTATGTTGGGCGGCTTGGCACTCTCTTTTATTATACCCCTTATTAACATAAACAGCTTTGGGCGGCAGCAAGAGTTTGGCAAAGTAATCTTCGCCAACAAAATTCCACCTTTACAAAATATTATACCTGCTTTACCCCCACAAACTAATAGTGTCCCCGGGGGCTTACAAAGTGTTATTTTGCTACTGTTCGCCAGCATACCGTGTATACTATTATTGCGGCTTGCTTTACAATTCCTCTCACTTAAAAAAATATCCAGACAGGCACAACTGCTTAGTAAAGGCGCAGTACTGTTGTATAATATTCCACAAAACATCGCCCCTTTCTCTTTCCACCGTAGCATATACCTTAATGCTAGTATGTATACTACTGCCGAGTTGGCCGATGTAATTAGGCACGAAACAATACACGTACAGCAAAAGCACACCATTGATGTATTATTGGCCGAAATAGTATGTGCTGTAAACTGGTACAACCCCTTTGCTTGGGTATTAAAAAAAGCCATTAAACAAAACCTTGAGTTTATTGCCGACGAAAAAGTTTTACAAAGCAACACCAACCGAAAAAACTACCAATACCTTTTGCTAAAAGTTAATGGCAGCTTACCTTTTGGCATAATAAACAACCTCAATTTCCCAAGCCTAAAAAAACGTATTGCCATGATGAACAAAGCCAAAACATCCCGTTTACATTTATTAAAATTCCTATTCATTCTTCCTATTGCCTGTGTATTATTGGTTGCATTTAGGCAAACATCTATGCATTACGACGGGGCCAGCAACCCATCAACCAAGCAAGGCACAAGCGAAAGCTTTACCTTAGGCACACTCACGTACGTTATTAACAACAAAGGGGCTGAAATGATTGTAAAAAACGAACAGCATGACAGTTTTTTAAAGCCGGGCAGTGCGTTAAGCCTGTCGTTAATCCAAAACGAAAAATTACGGCTATCGAACCTGTTGCAACAAAACGGTTTTGATACATCGGGTGGCCACGCCATTTATTTTATGGTAGATACATTTTCAACCAACAAAAGTTTTTCTATACAAGTAAACATTAATGTGCCGCCTAATAAAGGCTTCCGTAAAGGCAGTACTAGTGCAGTACATAAAACCATTGAAAACGGGTTGGATGATAACAGACTTAAAAGCATACCAGCGTCGCAAACGGAAAAAACTACCATGGCGTATCCTTCCCAGGGTTTAAAACTGATGGCAGGCAGCACATCTAGCGAAACCGCCATTTAAACTCGTTCAGTTTATTTTGTTAAAAAGGAAGAAACAATTTGTCAAATTTCTTCGCTATAAAAAGCCAAACAAATATGCCATCACCAATAACCATTCCCATGCACTAAGCAGCAAATTATCTAATCATTTCCATTAGGTATTTTTTAATCATAGTATTAAAAAATAATGTAAGCTATTGCCATAACCCAACAAACAAATATTTGTGGGTAGGCTCTTTTATTGCCATAACAATTAAAAAAAAAGCAGTATGTATTTTAACCGTATTAACAACATTGCAGGATGGGTAGTTTGCTTAATAGCCTGCACCGTGTATATAATGACCACCGAGGCAGGTGGCAGTTTTTGGGACTGCGGCGAGTTTGTAAGCAGTTGTTTTAAATTGCAAATACCCCACCCGCCAGGCGCACCCCTGTTCGTGTTGATTGGCCGCATTTTTATAGTGCTGTTTGGCGACAATCCTTTAACAGCAGCCAAGGCGGTAAACATTATGAGTGCGTTGGCCAGTGGGTTTACCATATTGTTTCTATTTTGGACCATCACCCACTACGCCCGTAAAATAGTGCTGGGCAACAACCAAGGCATTGCGCTTACAACAAAACAAATAACCACCATTGTTGCGGCGGGTGCTGTGGGGGCACTGGCTTACACGTTTTCCGACTCGTTTTGGTACAGTGCTGTTGAAGGGGAAGTGTATGCCCTCAGCTCGTTTTTTACAGCCATTGTGTTCTGGGCCATACTTAAATGGGAGAACCGCGCCGATGAACCGCGTAACGACAGGTGGTTGGTGTTTATCTTTTTTTTGGTGGGCCTATCCATAGGGGTACACCTGCTTTGCCTGCTTTGCATACCGGCCATTGTTATAACATGGTATTTTAAAAAAAGGCCTGCACTCAATTACCCATTGCTGCGTAAATATTTTATACGGCTTACACTAATTGGCGGTGCGTTGGCTACTGTGCTGGCATTGGCGGGCGCACAGGGCGAGGTAAACCCAGAGCGTGGTGTGCCTTTTGACGGAACTATGGCGGGGATAGTATTTGGCGGGGTAGCATTAGCCATAGGCCTGTTGTATGCTGTGGAGAAAATAAGCGGCCCGAAAAAGGCATTTTACGGTGGCGCATATATATTTTTTGCCATCGGTGCCATTATATTGGGCATTGTGCAAGTGGGCATCATACAGTACTCAGTAAAACTTGCCGGGCATTTTGATGTATTTTTTGTAAACCAGCTTGGCTTGCCATTTTTCTGGGGGTTTGCCTGCTTCTTCTTACTGTTGGGCATAGGCATATACGCAGGCCTGCGGGTTGCAGCCAAAAAAAGCTGGCCATACCTTAGGCTGGCTTTATGGTGCATGGCCTTTACATTGTTAGGTTACAGCACCTATATTACCACTATGCTGCGCAGCAATGCAGACCCGGCCGTTGACGTGTTTAATGTTGATAACCCCGAAAGCCTCGAAGGCTACCTCGGCCGTGCACAGTACGGCGACTTTCCGTTGCTGTACGGCCAAAAATTTAACGCACAGCCGGTTGACTTTAAAGACGGGCCTGAAGTGTTTGAAAAAGGCGATAAGAAATATGTGGAGGGCGAACGGCAAGGCCGTTATGTGTTTATGCCGCAAGATAAAATGATTTTCCCCCGCATGTGGGATATGGGCAACGAGCAGGGCCATGTTGACTATTACTACTATTTTATGAATGTTGGCCGCACGAAGGACGGCACCCCTGACCTAGAAAAAGATGAAACAGGGCTATACACTAGGCCCAACGTTGCCGACAACGTAACGTACCTGCTTGGCTACCAAACCAATTTTATGTACTTGCGGTATTTTTTCTGGAATTTTTGTGGCAAACAAAATGACATAGAGGGCATAACCCCCGCCAATGTGCGCGACGGCAATTGGATAACCGGCATACCGGTTATTGATAACGATATGTATGGCAACCAAAGCATGCTGCCCGACAGCATAAAACACAACAAAGCACATAACAGCCTGTTTATGCTGCCCTTTATACTGGGCCTTATCGGGCTTTTTTACCAAATACGCAAAAGGGTTGATGATGGCTTGGCTTGCTTTTTGTTGTTTTTTATGACCGGCTTTGCCATCGTAATTTATTTAAACCAACCCGGTCAACAGCCCCGTGAGCGCGACTATGCCTACGTTGGCTCATTTTACGCCTTCGCAATATGGATAGGCCTTTCCGTTGTCTATTTTGTAGACCTTGCCGCCAACTGGAACAAAAAGCTAACCAACTATATGGCTTGGTGCGGCGGGGCCACTGCAGTATTAATGCTATTGGTAGCCATACCCACGGGTGGCTACATAACCTTAGGCCTAGGCTTTGCCATACTGTTTGCCGCGCTTGCCATAGGCCTTCCTGCGGCGCTAAAACGTATCGGCAACACATATGCGATATTGTACGGTGCCGCGCTAATATCGCTTGCCGTACCCATCTGGATGGGCATGCAGGAATGGGACGACCACGACCGCAGCAAAAAGCAACTGGCGCGCGACACCGCAAAGGATTTTTTGGAAAGCTGTGCACCCAACGCCATTTTGTTCACCATGGCCGATAACGACACCTACCCCTTGTGGTATGCCCAAGAAGTGGAAGGCATTAGGCCCGACGTGCGCATTGTTATTACCACCCTATTACAATCTGATTGGTGCATCAACACCTTGCGGTATAAAATTAACCAAAGTGCCCCTGTTGACGTTATATGGAGCAAAGAACAAATACAAGGCACCAAGCGCGACTATATACCCTTTCAGCAAAAAGCAGCCTACGACCCCAACAAATATTACAACCTATACAATGTAATGAAAAATTATGTGGGCAACGATGCCAACGTTGATGAACGAGGCAACAATATATTTCCCACCAAAAAATTATCTGTACCTGTTGACGTTGCGGCAGTAAGGGCCAACGGCACCGTAAACCCAGAAGACAGCGTAGTAAACGAATTACTGTTGGACATACCTAAAAACAACTTGCTAAAAAACGAATCGGCCATCCTAAACATTATTGCAGCCAACCAATGGAAACGGCCCATTTATTTTAGCATGCCGTATGGCGCATTGGGGTTTGGTAATTACCTGCGCAAAGAGGGCCTGGCCTACCGGTTAGTACCAGTAATAAGCTCAACCATTAACACCAATAAAATGATGGATGTGGTGATGAACAAATTTGGCTATGGCAATGCCAATGTAGCCAATGTTTATTTTGATGAAGTTAACAGGCAACAATTGCTAACAATACGCCGCGCAAACACCGAGCTCGCCATAGACCTTGCCGGAAAAAACAGGAAAGATGAAGCCCGTAAAGTGTTAGAGCGTGCCGACAATATGCTGCTGCAAAGCAACTTTGCTTACGGGATGGTTTCCCGTGGCAACGAGCATAACAGGGAATCGCTGATGTTTCTGGAAGCCTGCTACAGGGCTGAAGACATGCCCCTGATTAAAAAAGTGTCCGCCTCGGTAAAAAAAGACCTACAGCAACAAATTGTGTACTACAACGGGCTGCCTGCCGACAAAGCCGATGGCTTGCAGTACGAAAAAAATGTGGCGCAAACCCTGCTGGAAGAGCTTCAAAAAATGCAAGATGCTTTTACCCCAAAGAAGTTACCGGCACAATGACGGGTACGAAGCGAAAAGACATGTAAGCATTGTGTAGCAACTTTTTAATCATCCCAATTACAGTAAAGCAGGGGTAAACAGGATAGTAAAATTCAGTGTAAATAATCACGGCTTAATACCTCCGTTTGCATTAGGTCGTGATTATTTCACTTTGTTTCCCATACGCATACGGCTGACCTTTCCCAGTGGGTGTTCCGTTGCAGAAAACGTTCAGTCAAGCAAGCCCGCTAAGCCTTTGGAGATACCTACCTAAGCCGGTATGACGGTTTAAGTTATATTGGGGGCTTTCTCCGCCTTTGTTGTCCATTTACTTTTAAAGTTTCTCACCGTTTAACGGGAAGCGTTACCTAAGTTATTGTTGAAAACACCAACATCGGCGAAAACTTACGGCCGCGAAACCGAATCACTGGCAATAACAGTCCAGTCATCATCCCCATGCCCTTTTGCAATCCAGCGGTCCATTTCGGCAGCTACAGAAGGTATTACGGTAAGTTTGGTGCCGCCTCCTCTCTCCGCTGCTTCCATAAAAAGCCTTGTGTCCTTTCTGGCCATACTCAAGGCCCATGATGGGTTGCTGTAATTGCCTGAGGCAACCCGCCTAAGCCGCGCAGGAACGCCCGCACCGGGGTTCCAGGAATCAAATAAGGTAAACACATCCGAGGCATCAATATCCAAAGCCTTTGCCAACGAAAACATATCAGCCATGCCTGCGGTAAAGGCCACTAAAAACAAGTTACCCAACAACTTCATTCCTGCGGCCTTGCCGGTTTCAGGGCCAAAGCTTATCAGCTTTCCGGTTAATTGCGCCAACCAAGGCTGCAATTGGTTTACAACCGTCTGGTCACCTGACACTAACATGTAACCAGTGCTTTCCAGCGCATTTACCGGCCCCATAAATACCGGCGCATGCTGGTAGGTGTAGCCAAGTGCTTTCCATGCGGCCGTTCTTTTCACGGCCCCTTCCACTGAGGTAGTCGTATGGTCAATTATAACCGCCCCGGGCATAAGTCCTGCGGCTGCAAGGCCCAGCACTTCATCCACGGTTTCGTCATCTTTCAAAGCCAAGTGTACTACATCAGCACCGGCAACAGCAGCCGCCGCATCCTCAAAAGCAACTGCCCCAAACGGCTCCAGCGCAGCAGCCTTTAAATAGGTTCTGTTCCACACTTGTACTTTTTCGCCTTTGGCCAGCATGGCCTTCACAAAGTTTGAACCCAGCAGGCCCATGCCTAAAAATGCTTTCATAATACCTTTTTGCATAAAGGTAACGGGTTGTGGGCAATAATATATTTTGGCAAAACCCGTGGCGGGCGTTTTTGCCATGCATCCAAAAAAATGCTACATCCGCACAGCCTGCCTAGCCAGCATTTTCCATGTACCGCCTTCGTTACGCCATACCCACAATATATGCAGCCTAACACTGCCTGGCTTACCGCCGTCATTCGTTTCGGCATTAAATTCATGCCTGGCGATGGCCGTATCGCCATATATTTTGACATAAGGGTTGGTTAGCGCGATGGATACAAAGTTTGACTTGCCACTTACAATCGTCTCCACAAACTCCGCCTTGGTTTGTAAGTTGCCGTTTGAATGCCCGTAGGTAAGTTCCTCACAAGCCAAATTGCCCAACACTAAACCGTTTGCATCCACCATGGCCTGCCGCAAGGTGTTTATGGTTGCTTCAAGCAACTTCACCTCATCGTCGTTTGCGTTTACGTTAGCACTATCTGTTGCCATAATAATAAGAATTAAATTTTAAAATAGGAAATAGCACTTAGGTCGCACTTCGTTTTTGAATATTTTCTAAACGTATAGGCGGGGCTTGCATCATACGTTCAATTAGTGCATTAAAAGTACCCGCCATTGCATTTCTCCTGTTGAACCTGAAGTGGTATTCGTCC
>CAIRZB010000114.1 GCA_903882935.1 uncultured Parafilimonas sp.
ATGGCTTTGAAACTGTAACCAATAACTTACGGCTACTTACTACTGACCATGGCATGCAAGCCGTTTGCTTTGCAACCAATGGCTTTGAAACTGTAACCAATAACTTACGGCTACTTACTACTGACCATGGTATGCAAGCCGTTTGCTTTGCAACCAATGGCTTTGAAACTGTAACCAATAACTTAGGGCTACTTACTACTGACCATGGACTATGGACCATGGACTATTGACCATCGACCATGGACTATGGACCATGGACTATGGACTATTGACCATGGCCTATGGACTTTTGCCCCCGAGCCCCTACCTTTGCTGCCATCATGAGCAAAAGAATAGCTGTTATTGGTGCGGGTATCAGTGGCGTTAGCACGGCCTTGCTGCTGGCTGAAAAAGGCCACCAACTGCACATTATCTCCAAAAGTTTTTCACCTAACATCACTTCCAACCGGGCTGCCGCTTTTTGGTTTCCCTACCATGTACGCAACGACAAAAGGGGTATTGGATGGTGCCGCACCGCGTTTGAGTATTTTATGGCGCATACCGGCGAAGAAACCGGCATCAGCATGAAGAAAATAATAAAAGCTGTTAAGAATAATACCGGCGACGACGACAGTTGGGTGGAATTTATGCCCCCCAACCAAGTAAAACTATTGGTAGATGGCGCAGCCCCCAAGGGGTACGACAAGGCCTACGAAGCCCATGTGCCTTTGATTGAAACCCAAATATTCTTGCCCTGGATATATAAACAGCTGGAAGCAAAAAACGCGGCATTTATACAGCAGGAAGTAACCGACCTCTACGCCCTAAGCAAGGACTATGATGTAGTGATAAACTGCTCGGCCCTCGGTGCACGAACACTTTGCAATGATACCGCCGTTATCCCCGTTCGCGGACAGGTGGTATTGCTGGAACCGGGCTACCCGGAATTTATTTTCCTTGACAACCAAACCCCGGCCTATGTGGTGCCCCGTAAGGATGCCACCATTGTGGGCGGCACCTACGAGGAAAATGTTTACGACGAACGTACGGAGGAAGAAAGCCTGAAAGATATACTTACCCGTGCTTACAGCGTGCTGGAAGGGTTGGAAGGCCGGAAAATAATTGGCAACTGGGCCGGCCTGCGGCCATACCGACCTACCGTGCGGCTTGAGCTGGAGGAAGGAACCAACATAATACACAACTACGGCCACGGCGGCAGCGGGTATACGCTCTCCTTCGGTTGTGCGGAGGATGTGGTGAAGTTGGTGGAGGAGAGCCAATAGCCAACGCCCACATCCCATGCCCCCGTCCCCTCCAAAGGAGTCCTTGCGGACTAAAGGGGGGTAAAAGACAAAAGCCTAATTTGAACTTACAATAGCAGAATTTATTATGAGCATTACCGTACGCAAAGCAGAACTAAAAGACTGCCCCCATATATTGGAATTGATTAAGGAACTGGCGCTATATGAAAAGGCCCCGGATGAGGTTACCGTTACCTTAAGCCATTTTGAAGAAAGCGGGTTTGGCAACAACCCTGTTTGGTGGGGCCTTGTGGCCACTGAGCAAAACGAAACAACCGGTGCCGAAACCATACTGGGCTTTACCTTATATTATATACGGTACAGCACTTGGAAGGGGCAACGCATGTACTTGGAAGATTTTGTGGTTACCGAACAAGCGCGCGGAAAGGGTATTGGCAAACTGTTGTTTGATGCCCTGATTGTAGACGCCAAGGAAAAAGGGTTCAACGGCATTGTTTGGCAGGTACTTGAATGGAACGAGCCTGCTATAAATTTCTATAAAAAATACAATGCCAATTTTGATGCGGAATGGATTAATTGTAGCATTAATTTTTAGGTGCCGATAGCGATCAGACGGGGGCCGTCAGACCGCTCCGCGGAACTTGTAGTTCCGTGGTTATATGTTGTCGCCTTTGGGCGACTATATTCGTCGCCAAAGGCAACAACATAGTACTTCGGAACTGCAAGTTCCGAATAGCGAAAAAGGTAGTCAGACGGAGACCGTCAGACTACCTTTTTTGCTATGTTTATCCGCCCCCAGTCAGACGGCGACCGTCAGACTGGGCATTGCATTTTACGGGTTAAGCCTGTTAAAGGCATTCTTTATATCCTCGGGGCCAGCTTTGGTCATGGCTTCGGCAAAGCCAAAACTAAGCTCGGTTTTACCTTCTGCCAATTGCTGGAATATCGAGTCTATAAACAAGCTTACCGGTGGCTGCCCATCGTGCAGGCCCTTGCCGCCCAAGTCGGTGTTCAAGGCAGGGGGTATAATGTCAATCACCTCAATATTTTTTGCCTTTAGCAAATAGCGGCTTGACATGGTGAACGAGTGGAAAAATGCCTTGGTGGCACTGTACACAGGAGCCTTGGAGAAAGGCACATAGGCCAAGCCAGACGTTACATTCATAATAGCCTTTAAAGCAGGCAATTGAATGAACAGCGAAGTTAGGTGCATAGGTGCCAACACATTGGTGGTAACCTCAGCGGTTGCTTTTGCAAAAAAATCGGGGTCGTCAAAGCCCATCCAGTTTTGTATGCCCGCATTGTTCACCAGCACGTTCAAATCGTTGTGGTTTTCAGCTACCCAATTATACAGGGCCACACGGTCTTCTTCGGAAGCTAAATCGCAAACCTTTGTTATAACGGATGGAAATTTGGCCGCAGCTTCTTGCAAAACGCTTTCGCGCCTGCCCACGATAATAACGGTGTTGTTTTCATTAATAAAACGTTCGGTAAGTCCCAGGCCGATGCCGCTTGCACCGCCTGTTATTAAAACCTTGTTGTTTGATAATTGCATCTGTATATATTTTAATTTGATGATGCAAAGATGCAACCTTATTACCACTGCTTGTTTGCAAACATCAATCTGTTATTTGCAAAATTCAAATCAGGCAGCAAAAAACACAACGCTCAAGCAAAAGCAATATTTCTACTGGCCTTTCCTAGCGGCTAAGCGTCTTTGCGTGACCATATAATGTTTGCCGGAGGCAGACTTAAATAGCAATGTCGCGCAAAGACGCCAAGGCGCTAAGTTGGGAGCGTAAAAAAGTTGCCTTAACTATACCTTTTTGAAGATTATGAGCGGAACCCTATTGGCGCAAAGGATGTTTGTTTCCTGAAGAAATTAGAGAAATGGGCCACTTCCTCAAAACCGAGGCACCAGGCAATTTCGGATATACTCCAATCGGTTTGCTTCAGCAATATTTTAGCCTCGTTCACCACCCGGTTGGCAATATGGACGGTGGTGGTTTTGCCGGTATTCTCCTTTAACACCTTATTCAAGTGGTTTACATGTACGGCCAGCCGGCTGGCAAAATCTTTGGCGGTACGCAGTATTAATTTCTGCCTTGGCGACTCAATGGGAAACTGGCGTTCCAACAGCTCCAAAAACAAAGAAGATACCCGCGCCGATGCATTGTGTGCAGAATACAAGGCCGTGGCAGGCTGTAATTTTTGGCCATAATGTATCAATTCCAGCACATAATTACGCAGCAGGTCGTATTTAAATGCGTAGTCTGAGGCTATTTCCTTGTACATCTTTGTAAAAAGCTGGTTAATTTCCTCCGTTTCTTCGTCACCTAGTAAAAAAACCGGGTAACCGCCTGGCCTGAAAATAGGAAGGTCGTCAAGTACCACCCCGCTTTTGTTTTTAATAAGAAACTCCTCAGTAAACACACAAAAATACCCGCTCTGGTTATTATCCTTCGGCAAATAATTATACGGCACCTTGGGTGTGGCAAACAACAGGGCATTGGTATCAATTTCAATCACCTTGTCGGCATACTCGGCGGTGTTGCGGCCACGTATAAAGCTAATTTTATAATACGCCCTGCGGTTGTACATCATCGGCGGCTTGCCCTTGGCCCTGCCCCACAGGTCTTCCACATTAAACACGTTAAAATGCCCAATTTCCTTGGCATAATCCTTTGGCAAAAGGCTTTCCGTGTTTTTAACGGTGCTTATCTCCTTGTAAAATTCCTCGATGGTAGTAGCCATGGCGTAAATATGGTTTGCGAAATTCAAATGTAGGGGATTTTTGGGGGATGGGGGAGAGTTGGATTGTTGGAGAGGGCTAAGGCGGGCTGGCAGCTTTTTGTTAAACGAAAAAATAAATAAATTTGTGATATGATTACTAAAAATGAGCTTATCAGCGAAGTGCCCACTAATATCATCATTGATAAGGCGCTGGATAAATATTCAGGCAAGGTGCTTTTTCCTGAAAAAGTTGCCAAAGCAAAAAGTATGCTGAAGGGTGTTGAACTCCCCAAAAAGAAAGCTGACGATTAGGGCTATCCATTAAATTTTATTACAGTACCCAAGGCTGTCCCTAACCTAAACCGCTTGCGATAGCTAGCCTGTAAGGCAACAGGCCTAGTAATAAAGCATTAAAATGCCATCAGGCTTTTGCCCATTAAATTTCAGACAAAATCGGCCACTCATTACACCTGCAATAAGCATTATAAACTACTTGCGGTAAAGTTTTCACAGCCATTTCTCATTACCCAAAATCGGGGCAAATGGGCATAGTTGGGTGTCTACCAAACTTCCAAATAAACGCCACTGCCAACTTAAAATCTTGGGCATCACCCTTTGAACGACTTCGCAATTTTGTCAAATACCGACCGGTATTTGATCATAGCACCCTTGTTTGTTCCGCAAGTTATCATGTACGCAAATCCTTTAAGCGGGATTATGTAGTTTATCATATCTCTTTCAATGCCATTTTGTGCCCTACGGTAAGTAAACCATCGTGCTTCTATTTTTGACGCATTAAACTTGCCCCTTTCTTGCAATTCAGCACCCTCGGTGTTTTCACTTAAGTAGTCGATGTTTCTTTGGGTAAACAAATCAATGTCATCCGTATCCATCAGTACAACAATAACATTAACCATGGGCTTGTCGTCTGTCAGATATGGAGGGTGTTTTATAAATCGAACCCTCAACCAGTTCAAAACAGTGTCAATTACTATCCAATTTTCGGGAGCATCAATCGTGTAGTTATAATTTGGCGCTAAACCCGCCGGCGTTACCATACTGCTGCCCTTTTTAATGCGTTTATCACTTTTATTTTGGCAGGAATTAAAAAAGATAAAACATACTGCTGCACAACAAAATAATTTTTGCATATTCGCTTTTATCATGGGACCGCAATTTTTAAAATTCTTGATTAAGGTACCTTTTTGGAATGCTTTTATTTGTTTCACCAAATATTCAAGTAAATTCCTTGCTACGTGTAAATGATATGCCCGGCATACAGGTGTTTACTTGTTTTGGCAAACAATTACGCAAAAACAAACAAAACCACTTGTACCGGAAAACAGGATTTAATTATCACCGACCATAACGACGACGGCATTGACCGCGCCGGGTTTATTAAATGCATGGCCTAATTCAACCACCTCCGTTAGTGCTTTTCAACGGCATTGGCAAGTTTGTACATCTTCCCGTCGGCTTTGGTTAAAATGTATAATTCGCCTTGCATATCCCGCCCAAAATGCAGGTCAACACGGTCGCTGCCGCAGGCCTCTTTTAGGGTACGGGGTTGGTTGTTAATGGTTATTTTCCATTCCTTGATTGTGGCAAGCTTGCCCTGCTTCATATCAGCAACGTTGGTATAAAACAATCTCCCTGAAGGAATATCGCCAAATAAAAACTTGCCTTTCAAGGCAGGCACGGCACTGCCCCAGTATTCAAACCCGCCAGCGATGGCCTTGCCTTCATCATGGTCAAATTCCGCCACTGGGTAAGTAATGTTGTAAATGCTGTCGTTGGCAGGCAACGGGTAAACGCTGCCCATATTGCCGCTAATACCACCAAAGGCAAAATGCCCTTCCCGCAGGGGCCAGCCGTAGTCGTGCCCCGGCACAACAAGGTTGATAGACTCTATGTTTGCCTGACCAATATTGGGTACAAACAAGGTGCCTTGTTTGCTCCAGGTAATGCGGTGCGGGTTGCGGAAACCGTAGGCGTAAATTTCTTGTACGGTGTTGGCATTGGCGTTTTGCACAAACGGGTTATCGGCGGGTATGCCATATTTGCCGTTGGCGCTGTTATTGCCCATTGGATTGATGCGCAAAATGGTTCCCCATATTTTTTCGGTGCTATGTGCCAAAAACCCAAAGCCCTCCTCCACGCTGCCGCCGTCGCCCATGCCAATGTATAGCAGGCCGTAATCTTTATCGCCCGGTTTGGAAAGTGGGTTAAAGGCAATTTCCTGCATGCCATGTATTACGTTAACCATATTTACCCTTAACAATTCCCTGCCGGTGCCGGTAAAAGTATCCGAATCGGGTTTGTTGGTTTTCCATTCGGTTAGCACCCATTGCAGGGACACCCTGATAGAGTCTGCATAGGCAAAGTCTGCTTTGGCGGAGCCTGCAGCCTCACTATGGCTGGTGTAAAAAATGCCATTGCTTGCAAAGCCTGGGTGAAAGGCAAAACTGCCCAACCCCGTGGCAAGCCCCGGCTGGTTGATGAACTTAGGTTTTAATTTGGCCATATCCATGTAAATAACAGGCTTGCCGCCTTTTATTTTGTACAGCCTGCCCTGCAAATCGTTTACGAATAAGCTGCCGCTGTTGGGTTGGTAGCCCAGTTTGGTAATACGTGCAAACGGCGGCTTGCTGCTGGTTGGCGGAAACTGCACGAATGGCTGGATATTTACCGTAAGCCCCGAAAGCGCAATTGGCGCAGGGTACGGGTTGGCTAACCCACCCATGCTCGTTGTGGCGGCGGGCTGGCCGCTGCCTTTGTGCGTATGCAGAAAGGCCAAAACAGCATCAAGCTGCCCATCTGACAATGCATCAAACGGCGGCATCACTGCTTTTTTATAGGCGGCAAACAACTGGTTGGCCTGCTTGTCGCCCGAGGCAATTACCTGCTGCGAATTTTTGATAAAATGCAACAGCCATTCTTTGGGAAGACGGCCTGTTACGCCGCTTAATTGCGGGCCTATGCCATCTTGCTTAAAGTTGTGGCAGCCGCTGCAGTTTTGGTTAAAGGTGGCTTCGCCCAAGGCAATAGTGGCACTGTCGGCGGCGTAGCCAGTTTTATCATCGGGCGTGCCCGTGTTGCAACTGCTTAGGGCAAAGGCTGTAAACAATGCGGCAAGGGCGGCAAGGGCAAATTTTTTGTTCATTTTTCAGTGGCAGGTTTTGTGGATTATGGCAATTGCAACAGCTTTTTCTGGCAAGCCCCAAAACATGGTTGCTTACGTATCAGGCATTTTGCCTTATTGCAAGGCAATATCGTAATAATATGGGAAATGGCATTTTTTTGAACGAAGAGGCAAATACTGTGGCTAAATAAGTGCCGCCTTTCGCCTGCTGTAGTGCAGTATGCACTGTAAAATATGCTATGCAACCCTAAAATAATTTATAGCACCCATGCAACCAAACTGCTTTTACGCCCAACAGCCAATAAACCATATGCTGCAAACCACTGAGCCGTCCATAATGCTTGTTGCTTTTTTGCCAATGCCTGCCCAATAATTGCATATAGGCGTTTTTTTACCTGCCGCGGTAATTTTTGCATGGTTAATTGCACACAAACCCCCAATTTGCAACCCGTGGGCGGCTTGCCCATTAAACGATTGCCATTATGCAAAGACGAAACTTCTTAAAGCACTCAGGCCTGTTAGCCGGCGGTTTTTTAACGGCCAAATGGCCCATTACGGCCGGGCCATTTAACAAACAGGATTTCGCCAATGGGCAATGGCCTGCGGATAAAAAACTTGACAAGGCCTGGGTGGCCAGTCTGTACGACCGTGGCACGCCCACCATTTACACCAAAATCAATAACGAGCTACGGTATATCGGCATGCCCGTGGGCGGCATCTGCTGCGGCGGCGTGTATGCAGGTGGCGACGGACGCTTATGGCTGTGGGATATTTTTAACCAAAACCAGTTTGGCGCGGTGCCAAAAAAGCTGCCTGTTAAATTAGACGGCTTTAACATAAAGGAAATTCGCAACTCTGAAGGCACGCTTTACCTAGAGCCTGCTACATACACAAGTCCGTTACAACAAGGCTTTGCGTTGGTAATAGCGCATGCGGGCAACACCACCGTTAAACGCCTGCACCAGGATGATTGGGATG
This sequence comes from uncultured Parafilimonas sp., assembly GCA_903882935.1. Taxonomy (GTDB): domain Bacteria; phylum Bacteroidota; class Bacteroidia; order Chitinophagales; family Chitinophagaceae; genus JABDFW01. Next base: position 8,095 of record CAIRZB010000114.1, read on the forward strand.
AGGTAACCTTTGAGGCAGGTTACCCCGTAGCAACCATAACCTACACTGCCGCCGGTTTGCCGCTTCGGGTAACGCTGGAGGCTTTCTCCCCTTTTATACCCGGCAATGCTGACGAAAGCGGGCTGCCTGCCACTATACAAGCCATCACCATCACCAACCTGTCGAACGAAGAAATTAAGGTTAGCGCCATTGGCTGGTTGGAAAACAAACTACTGTTGTACACAGCCACCGAAAAAACCAGTTTTACGAGGGTTAACACCGCCGTTAAAACCGGCGCAAACACCGGTATTGCAATCGGCTGCTCCACCACAGACAAGCAACTGGAAAAAGCAGCCGATTATGGCAGCATGTTTTTGGGTTCGCTAAACAACCGAGCTGTTTGCATAACAGATATGGCAACCACCAGCAACAAAAGTATTGCACCGCTAAAAAATGCTGTCAAGGCCAGTGGCAACACCCCTATTGCGGCCATTATAACTACGCACATATTAAAACCCAACCAAACAATCAACGCAGATTTTGTGATAGCCTGGCATATGCCAAACGTATCGTTTTATGCCAAGGGCAACCCGCAAGGCATGACCGTGGAGGGTGCCGACCAGCATTACTACACCAACCGTTTTAACAGCGCACAATCTGTAGCGAGTTATGTGTCAGCCAACTATGCCGGGTTAAAACGGCAAACCATGCTGTGGAAGCAAACGTGGTATAACAGCACCCTGCCCTACTGGTTTTTGGAGCGTACACTGCTAAACATTTCCACGCTGGCCACCACGGTAAGCCACCGGTTTGCATCGGGCAGGTTTTACGCCTGGGAGGGCGTGGGCTGCTGCCATGGCAACTGCACGCATGTGTACCAGTACGCCCAGGCCATGGGGCGCATTTTCCCTTCTTTGGAAAGAGACACGCGGCAACGCGTTGACCTAGGCATCGGTTATGACGAGGCAACCGGCATGATACACATACGCGGCGAAAAAACCGGGCCTTCCATCGACGGGCAGGCGGGCACCATCCTGCGCATTTACCGCGAGCACCAGATGAGCGACGATGACAGGTTTTTGCGTACCAACTGGCCGAAAATAAAAAAGGCCGTGGAGTTTTTGATGCTGCAGGACAAGAACAAGGACGGTATGGAAGACACCCCCATGGAAAACACGCTGGATGCCTTATGGCATGGCGAAATTGCCTGGATTGTGGGTCTTTGTATCGCCGGTGTACGTGCCGGCCAAGCCATGGCCGAAGAAATGAACGACACGGCTTTTGCCGACACCTGCCGGCAATACGTACAAAAAGGCAGTAAGAACATGGAAGACACCCTTTTTAACGGAGAATACTTTATACACCAAGCCGACCCAGCAGTAGGCAAAAAAGAAATCGGCTCTTTCAACACCTGCCATATTGACCAAGTGTACGGGCAAAGCTGGGCCTGGCAGGCTGGCCTTGGCCGCATCATGAGCAAGGATAAAACGATGAGTGCCCTGCGTGCATTGTGGAAATACAATTATATGCCTGATGTAGGAAGCTATATAAAGAACCACCCCGGCGGCCGTTTTTATGCCCTTGCCGGCGAGGGCGGAATGGTAATGAACACCAACCCCCGCAACGACGACAACCCCTATGGCGACGCCAAGGCTTGGCAACTGGGCTATTTTAGCGAATGCATGACGGGCTTTGAACACCAGGTAGCCGCGCATATGATGGCCGAGGGCATGGTGGAAGAATCGCTGGTGCTTACCCGCTCCATCCACGACCGGTACCACGCCTTTAAACGCAACCCTTTTAATGAAATTGAGTGCAGCGACCATTACGGCCGTGCCATGGCCAGCTACGGCAGCTTTATAAACGCCTGCGGGTTTACCTACCACGGCCCTAAAGGGCATATCGGGTTTGCACCGAGGCTTGGTGCTGAAAACTTTACGGCACCGTTTACCGCCGCCGAGGGCTGGGGAACTTACAGCCAAAAACGGGATGGGGCCAGTTTGTCTGCCGAGCTAAAGCTTGCCTATGGCAATCTGCGGCTAAAACAATTCACGGCAGAGCTGCCCGAGGGTCCCAAAGCCACCAAAGCAGAAGTGGTGTTTAATGGCACAACCATTACCAGCGGCCTCACCCAAACCGGCAGTAGTTGTATGGTAGAAATGGATACTTTTATATTGATGGGCGCGGGGCAGGTATTATCGATAAAAATTACTTAGAAGCTATGGGCAAGGTAAAACTATTATTAACCGGCGGTTTTTTAGGCAGCGGCAAAACAACCGCCATACAACATGCCGCCCGATATTTACAACAACAGGGCAGAATAACAGGTGTTGTAACCAACGACCAAGGCACCCAACAGGTGGATACTCGGTTTATCAACAGCACCGGCATACCGGTGGAGGAAGTGGCGAACGGCTGCTTCTGCTGCCGGTATGAAGACTTGGAAAAAAGCCTCGCCTCTCTAAAAAGCAAAGGGCAGGTGGAAGTGGTATTTGCAGAGTCTGTCGGCTCGTGTGCAGATTTGGCGGCCACGGTAATCAACCCATTGTTACAATACAACCCCGGTGAGTACGAGGTAGTGTTGAGCGTTTTTGCCGACGTGCGGTTGCTGCTCACATTTTTGCAAAATGGCAAGCGCATTTTTTTCGATACGGTTAACTATATCTACCAAAAACAGTTGGAGGAAGCCGACGTTATCATCGTTAATAAAATTGACCTGCTAACAGCAGATGACGTGGTGCTTGCCAAACAAATAATAGCAACCGAATACGGCGGCAAAAAAATACTCTATCAAAATTCGTTGAGTGGGGAAAGCATACAACAATGGCTGTCTGTAGTGTCGGATGGAGCAGCCAACCCAGAACAACGGCCAACATTGCTGATTGATTACGACACCTACGGTGCGGGCGAGGCAGAAATGGCCTGGCTGGATGAAGAAATTGGCATTGTTACAAAAGGCGATACCGCTGTTAATGCCGCTTATACTCTAATGAATACATTACATGCCGCCATAACCGCCCAGGGCTACCCCATTGGCCACCTAAAGTTTTTTTTGGATGATGGCGAGGAAGAAGTAAAAATTAGTTTTACCACTATTGCGACTGACGAGCAGGTTAAAAGAATTATTTCAAAAGCAAACCGTGTGATATTGCTTATCAACGCCCGCGTGCAGGCTGAGCCGGCCGTGCTGCAACACCTTGTAACCACAGCCATTATTGCAACAGAGCAACTGGCCCACTGTAAAATTACGGAACATAACCAAACGTGTTTTAAACCGGGATACCCAAGGCCCACGCATAGGATTGCGGGATAGGGGTTTGGGTGCTACGCGGAACTTGCAGTTCCCTGGTTGTATGCTGTTGCCTGTGGCAACGAATTAAAGGTCGCCAAAGGCGACAACTTAGTACTGCGGAAGTGGGAGTTCCGTCAGAGCAGGAGCTTTTACCAAGAACCGCCCAAAATCTGCTATACAATTACCGCTATTGTAAAAATGATTCCCTTGCCCAACACCATTTTCGCAGGCACTTTTTTTGATAAAACTCTTATCTTTGTGCCTATGGGTGAAGATGAAATAAAAGTATTGCGGCAACAATTACAACAGCAGCATTCAACGGTTACAAAATCGAAGAAGGCCGCTAAAAAACTGCTGCTTGAACTTGGCCTCATTACTCCCAAAGGCAACCTCTCCACTGTTTTTAAGCCCCTGAAATAATGTATCCCGCCAAACCCGGCCTGTTGATTGGCTTCCATGGGTGCGATGAAACCGTTCGAGACAAGATTGTTACCGACCAAGGCATATTGTTTGATTCCACCAATGATTATGATTGGCTTGGCAACGGCGTATATTTTTGGGAAAACAACCGACAGAGGGCGCTTGCCTTTGCCGAAAACCTACAAAAGCACCCACAACGGGCTTGTGCTTCTCGGTTACATTATACTTCTTTGTTCACAGCAAGTAAGTATGAGTAAGGGTTTGCTTTAAGCTTTTCTCGCTTCTCCTGGTTGTATGAAATCAATGACGTTATTAATGAAACACCCGCACCAGCAATTAAAGCATGTGGCAAAGTAAGCCCAAGTAATGCCATAGGTAATGCTGTTGCACTTGTTGAGATTAGGGATACTTTCATAAAATTGTCTGAAACCCATTTAATACCTGAACCATCTAATGCACTTTTAAAATTATTATATGACGGCAAAAATTCGTCTTTGTAAATATCTTCAACCTCTTGTCTAATTGCTTCAAAAGGCTTGTCTTTTGAAACATTCTGGGTCAGCTTCGCAATATTTGTTCTGAAAAGCCCAAGTTCATCCCGATGTCTTTGTCTAAATTTCACAATGTCTACAAGTGATGAAGATGGTTTGATTTTGATGCCTTCAATTATTAGATTCGTCATAAGTCCTTGGTTAAGGTGAATATATTTTTCTTGGTGCCTATGATGGTGAAAGTCATAGTCTCTTCCATTAATAGCAATTTGATTATCTAACCTGACTTTGTCAGTAAGATTTGAAGTAAGTGTGTCGTCCGTAAGTAATGCAATAGAGTTTGTATCGCAAATCTTGTTGGCGAGTAATGTCATATAAAATGCGGCAAACTCTGAGCCAACTCTAAACCAGCCATCACGTGTCAAATTTCGATTAAGGATGTTTTGGATTTCATAGGGTAATTTTTCCGGATGTATTTCAAACAGGCGGCTTATATCTCTCGGCAGTTTGTCCCTATGAATTGTTGCATACCGATCTCGTCCTTGTGTCAATAACTGAAACCCTTCGTTGGTATTAAGATAATTTAGAGTATCAGTAGTCAAATCCTCAACAATGTCACTTCCAGGATTTATTCGCATAGGTCTTAGAATTCCCTCGTCAGAAAGATATTGTGTAGTGTTCTCTTTATAAGGAGTGATGATTGAAGAAGGAACAATTGTACTTATCTCGTCCCAAAAGAGAACTGCTGTTTTTAACCAGTCCTCATTAGCTATGTCAATTGTCGGGTAATAGAGTGCTTTTGTAAAACCCATTTTGTTGAATTTAATAGTTATTATAATTGAAATACCTCAGTAAACTATCGCAAAAATGTATGCATGCGCAATTACTTACGGCGCAAACACGCAAATTAAAACATCAATATCTTTGATTTTTAATAGGTAACGCTTTCAAACTATTTTTTTGCTGTCGTGCAAATCTATCTATGCTTCGAAACATTACTTACTCGCAGAACAAAGTTTCCAATATACCGTTAATGTAATGATTGTTTTGCAATAATGCAAGGAAAACTGAAATTTTAAATTGATACCCACTATTTCTGAAGGTTCAATAAAGGATGAGACTCCGTTTGACTAGGACTGCCCGTCGACCCGCCTCCTCGTTCCCCAACCAAATAGCTAAGAAGAGCATTGACATGTAAGTAAACACCAAACACACAACAGATCGACGCATAACCATATTTGTAGCCTGCGACAGCAAGTTTGCCCATCAGAGTTGAGTTTTTAGAGTAACATACTTATGGCGGTTAGCTAACTCAAAAGAATCGAAATCGGGGCATTATGTTCGGAAACACTATGCCTTAAAAAACTACACCATTATAGAGCAGTTACTAACCCAACTTTAATATAAGGAATTACCTTATTTGAAGAAGTATAAATGGTTTGAAGGTCGCCGTTATTTATAAGCATATCGAACTCGAATTTTATTTGTTGTTTGCCAGTATTATCCAAATTTACAATTGCCGCCACGTCTATCTCGGGATAAAAAAACGTGCTTTTATTATTGGTATTAAAAAAAATCGAAAATTCATCGTTGTGATTTAGAACGGATAGTACATTCCCATAAACTGATACAAATATAATATCTTCAAGTGCGCCGGTTATACCAATTCTTGGATGAAAAACAAAGGGGTTGAAATTGGTAGAAAGCTTGCTGGACAAGTCAAAATAACTGACCTTTTTAACTAACAGGTTAAGGTCAATATCAGCTCCAAATTTAAAATCTCGTGTTGCACTACTAGTGAATGCATATGCCCCCTGAAGCTTTAAGCCAACCAGACTTATATCAGGTACCAGCAGATTGCTAGCAGCTTTTAGCTTATTGCTATCCACCCCCAAGCTGTTACCCCATACCAAGGCTGTAAACCCCCAATTGCCTGCATTGGCAATATTCGTATAATTGAATGTCGGAGTTGGGATAACATAAAAACCGTCTCCAAGATTGGGAACGGTAAAAGTTGCACCTGCATTTGCGGATTGGGATGCCCCAGTGTTAGCGTCTTCATGAGGGCTGGCACTAACCTTAGCAGCAGACGCAACGATTAAACCCTTTCGGCTTATGGATGTATGCTGTTTATTGATTAACTTTTGCAGCAGTAATTGCGCTGACGATGCACGAGGAGTTATTGCAAAAACAAACATCAACCCCAATACGATTAATATTGATTTCATAAGAGTTAGTTTTTTGGTAAAATAATAAAAGAAAACGACAATAGCAATAGCAGTACCACCTTTTATAGTAAATTTTTATAAATGGTTGCATGACAATTGGCTGGATAAATCATTATCTGTTATATGTTTATTAGGCGTATAAGAACTCTCTCAATCTCCGGATCGTTAGCAATACCAATCTCTTTAGGCGTAATAAAAGCAAACCTCCGTCTATATTGTCCCAAACAGCCCACCCTTCTCCCTCCTTAACCAAATGTCTAAAATGGGGCATCTACATTCAGGCAACGCTTAGGCGCATAACAAAGGGAAGCAGGCCATTATCTGGGCTTGCGGCAACAAGCTCCCCGCCCGCAGCGGGGTTTTTTGGATGACTATTCTTAGTGATTGGCTAGCTCATAAGAATGTAGACACGATGCCATCCACATTAAGGCCTGAAAGGCCGATATCTGCCAGCGATGGGTGCAGCCCATCGGAAAATAGCATATTATATTCCCGCAAGCCCTGCAAGGGCGGCATAACATAGCACAACACTATCGAGATTATCATCGCTGACAGATGCCGCCCTTACAGGGCTTACCCTCTGCTGGCGGATACCGCCCAATTCGGCGGACTTGGTGCGTTGCGCTACAAACAACACATAAACAATGCTACCTACAACCACACCACCTTCTGCTCCGGCACGTGCGGCTGGCCTATGATGTCGCGGTACAAATCGGACCTGCGGGCTTTTATGTAGCGGTGGCCGCCAGCGTCGGTTAGTTTTTGGGCGGTAAAGGTGGCGGTTATCACTTCATTGCCCAGGGTACGGCATTCGGCAATAATATCCCCAAACGGGTCGATAATCATACGGCAACCGTTCTTCGGCTTGGACAACATCGAGCTGCGGAACTACAAGTTCCCGCAGAGCCCGGTGGGGTGTTTTTAGCTTTCGGCCGTAGGCCAGTCAATCGCTGTGAAGTCGCAAATAAAAGCACGAGGGCTGTAATACTCATTAATCGCGCTGCAATTATGGCCAAACTAGCAATTTCAACCGAGCCAACACCCACCTCTTCCCTCCACCGCTTATTGCCTCTCCATCTCCCATGTGCCGGTTGTTTCTTCCACTTCTATCAATTCGTTTCCCGACTGGATGGTTTCTGCCGGTATAGACCAAGTACCAAAAAACTTGTTTTTTGTATAGTTGTAACTGCCTTTGTAAAATACCGTGTAGCCGCTGTCCGCATCGGTTACTTGTGTTCCATCATCATAATCAACCCTTAAAACGGGCATCCTTTTTTCAAAGCCAATAGCATCGTTGGTAATTTGGCCTACAACCACCGCAGGCTCTTCCACCCCACCCTCATCCGCATCGTCCTGCGCGGTGCCGGTAAGTTTCCCATCCTTGTCCTGCACCAATGTTGCGGTAAAAGGCACTTGGTAATCGGTTGGGCCATCTGTGGGGTTGTCGTACATATAAAAGCCGTGCCAAATACCGCCAAATTTACCCTGTCCTTTAATTAGGTTTATCACGATAGTATAAATTGAGTGTTGCGTAAAACTACAAAAACATTGGGGACAAACCTGCTGATCTAAACAGGCTAATCCCCAATGACTTATTGACTTAATGACCATTGACCCGTATTTTACCAATCCGGCCTGTCGTTCGCCCTTTCGGCCAATTGCTTTTTGGTAACTGTTATCTGTTTGCCGATGGGCTTGCCATCTTTATAGGTAATTACTTTAATTTGGTTAGCACCATAGGGAAAAGTGAATGCGGTGCCAGCATATTTAAGACTGTAATTGTCTGCATTGGTTTCGTCAAATGTGTAGTAAATATCCGTACCAGTAATTTCGCAAGCCAGTTTTACAAACACGGTATCTTCCTCCCCTTTTTTTGATGTGATAACGGCATCATACGCCGCCTTTGAATAATTGATACCCGCAGCGTCAAACCTTTTAAACTGCTCTTGCATGTTAGCTACAAAACCATCCCAGTTACGGGTATTTTTGGGACTCCACAATACTTCCGCGGTAGCAAGGCTCCGTGGCCAGGTCATGTACTCCGCATGGCGGAAGGTTGGCACGCTCTCGCTCCAAAGGTTGGCTTGGCCGCCCAGAATATAAGATGCGTCAACGCTGTCTGGCACCGGCTCAAAGCTGTAACTTGTTTTCAGCAGTAGCTTGCCATAGGTGGCAGGCTCTACATTAGGGTCGCCTTGGTAAAGGTCAATATAACAAAAACCCCAGGGGCTCATCACCACATGGTGGTTCATTTTGGCCGCGTTTATGCCGCCTTGCATGCCACGCCAACTCATTACAGTGGCTTCGGGGGCAAGGCCGCCTTCCAATATTTCATCCCAGCCAATCAATTTTTTCCCCTTGCTTTTAAGCATTTGTTCCATGCGCCGTACAAAATAGCTCTGCAACTCGTCGGTGTTTTTCAAATGCTCGTCAGCCATACGTTTTTGGCATTTGGGGCATTTTTCCCAAAAGCCCTTGTATGCCTCGTCTCCGCCCACATGTATGTATTGGTTGGGGAATAGCTGCGCCAGCTCGGTAAATATTTTGTCTAACACCACGTAAATGGAGTCGTTGCCCACGCAAAGCACATTGTCTTCCTCGGTATAAAAATTACTGCCGGGGTTAACAAAATAGGGCATTTGCGTGCAGGATAGGTTGGGGTATGATGCTATTAAGGCCAAACTATGCGCCGGTATATCAATTTCTGGCAGTATGGTTATGTTGCGGGCCGCAGCGTATTGCAGCATTTCCCTAATATCATCCTGGGTATAAAAACCGCCATCGGTCGCAGGCTCCCGCCATTCTGGCTTGGGAAACTGGCCAAACCTGCCGGTGCGTTTCACCCGCCAAGCGCCCACTTGTGTAAGCAGCGGCAGGCTTTTAATTTCCACGCGCCAGCCGTTGTCATCGCTTAAATGCAGGTGCAGGGTATTGTATTTAAATGCCGACATTTCATCAATATATTTCAGCACTTCTTCCTTGGTAAAAAAATGCCGGCTTACATCAAGCATCAGGCCGCGCCAGCCAAAACGGGGGTAGTCAGTAATTTCGACACAGGGTATGGTAGCCGTGCCGGTTGCGGGTTTCGCAGCATTGGCCGGTAACAGTTGCAACAATGTTTGCAGGCCGTTAAAAATTCCGCCCGCTGCACTGGCGTGCAGGCTAATATTGCCCGGCGATACCGTAAGCGCATATGCTTCGGCACCGTTGGGGTTAGGCTTTTCATCCAGGTACACATCTATGCGTTTGCCGCTGGTGGGTTTAAACACCGTACGTAGGTTTACACCGCTTACGGCAGAAAAATGGCCGGCAAAAACAGCCACAGCATTTTTGGTGGCATCGTCGGCAGTGTGCACAACAAGGGCAACATTACCACCCAATACAAACGAGCCTGCCTGTTCCTTAACGCTAACCGGCTGGGGCAAAACGTGTATACGCCCGCCATCAGCCAAGGCAGGCTTACAACACAATAAAAATGCGGCGAGGCAGAATAATACTGACAGTTTTTTCATGCAGGCAAAATTTTGGGGGATGAATGAGGGACGAATATAGCATAAAAAGCACGGAGAAAAGCCTGCAAACAACCTAGGGGTTCTTTAACTTTTTTAGACATTGCGAAACTACTTGCCCCTTACTACATTTACCTTTATGCAGCCTTTTATGAAAATACACACAGCATTACAAAAAGGGGAATACCACCTTAACCACTGCGAAGATTATATTTTTACGGGAAGTATTGGTGCGGATATTGTTTTATGCGCTGTTATGGATGGCTGCACCATGGGTATAGACAGTTATTTTGCAGCCACTTTAACGGGAAAACTGCTTGGCAAACTTGCGAAGGTTATGGGCTACATGTAATTGAACAATACCCAGCCCAGGTACACAAGCCTTGAGGGTTATACCAAACACTTACTACGGGCGCTAATGGCCGAATTAACATTGGCCAAAAACCAACTAATACTTGAAAAAAACGAGCTGTTAACCACCTTGATACTTTTGCTAGTAAATAAGACAGACAGCACCGGAATGGTTTTGGCCATTGGGGACGGGGTTGCTAGTATAAACGGACCCATTACAAAATTTGACCAAGACAATAAACCTGATTATTTAGGGTACCATTTAAGTGACGATTTTGATAATTGGTATGCGGGCTTGACACAGAAATTTTACATTGCACCCGTTAAGGACGTGAGCATAGCCACAGACGAGATTGACACCTTTACACCGTTTGCAATAAAAACCGTTAGCGGGAATACCAACCCGGTTGATTTTTTGCTGGGTGGTGACCTTGCCCCCGAAGATGAAGACGCCCTGGGAAAAAAAAGCTGAAACGGTTGGAGCATGTTTACGGCCTTAAACCAACCGACGACCTTGCGTTGGTAAGAGTGGTGTGTTGAGGATTTCGATCACCAGCGTTATGCTACAAATAACCGCGTTCTTTCAAAGAGTACCCCCTCATTATTGTTTATGCAACTGACACCAATGCACTCAAAAAATATACACTGGCGGCTAATAGTGCTTAAGTATCGAAAGTTATTTTCGTAATTTCGCTTAGAGATAATGTCAAAACAAAAAAATATTGCAGGCAACTGTTGATAATTTAATACGATAATTATGAAACAGGTCACATTACAAATACCCGACAAAAAATACCCCTTCTTTATGGAATTGGTAAAAAACCTAGGCTTTGCCAAGAAAATTAGTATGGAGGAAGAATATGCACAGCCGACAAAAGATGAAATTTTAGCAGGTATTAAACAAGCAGTAATAGAAGTTAATTTAATAAATGAAGGTAAATTACAGGCACGAGATGCATGGGAGCTAATTGATGAGTTATAAAATAAAAACCATACCAAATTTTGAAAAAGCTTTGAAGCGGCTGGCTAAAAAATATTCGTCGATAAGAACAGAATATGCCGCTCTTCTTAAGAGCCTCAAGGCCAACGCTGAACAGGGTAAGCCTATTGGTAACAACTGTTATAAAATACGTATGGCCATAGCATGAAAAGGCAAGGGCAAAAGTGGCGGCGCCAGGGTTATCACTTACGTGTTGGTGGAAGGCATTACAATTTTTCTACTGGATATTTACGACAAATCTGAACAAAGCTACATCAGCGATGCTGAACTGGAAACATTGCTTAAACAAATTAAATAGACTGATTGGCGGAGGCAAGAAGATGCACTGCTTTTACGTATTCTCCAACGTTACAATAAGGGTATTATTTCTGCACTTATTGTTTTTCAGATCATTACCGAGCTGACAAAAGATTCACCGAATAGCCTTCTTCATCGCACTTTACCGCTAACATATTTATTACCCGCTACATAAAAGCGGTACGGCAGCAAGGCATCTTCGCCCGCATAATCAACGCCGATGCGTGGGGTGGCAATTATCTGCGCTTCGTTATACCGCAGGCCATCATCCAGCAGGAATATCTCATCCCCCAACAAATCATACCCCGTGTGTGCGGTTGAAATACCCAAGGCTTTTGAGAGATTGCCGGGCCCCTTTGTAAGGGTGTAATCGGCCTTAACTTTCCCTGTTCGCAACAACATAGTTTCCGTACCCCATACAGGCTCCGCAGCACGCAGTAACACTGCATGGGGTACGCCTTCCACATTGGTTACAATGTTAAAAAGGTGGTGTATGCCATAAATCAAATACACATACGCCGTTCCGCCCTGGCGGTACATAATTTCGGTACGTTTGGTACGGCGGCCGTTGTACGCGTGCGATGCTTTGTCTACAATACCGTTATAAGCCTCCGTTTCAACGATACGTGCGGCAGTAACCACACCCCAAAAATTGGTTACCAAAAGCTTGCCCAACAGGTTTTTGGCCAACAAAACAACATCTGTGCCGTGGTAAAAAACAGTGTTTAACCGAACATAGCTTTGCTGGGGAAATTTATTTACCAATTTATTAATGGGCATACGCTGCAATTCTCCTAAATTTAACCGCTAAATTACCCCAGTTGCTCAAAGAAATTATCATTGCCATACAGGCTTATATTAAAGCACACCAGTTCATCAAACAGCACCGTTTGTGGAAGTGGATTGTTATACCCGGCATTTTATATACGGCTCTTTTTTTGGTGTCTATGTATTATTTCGGCCTCACGGCCAACCTGTTTATTGGCTGGCTAAGCACGGTTACGGGCCTTACCGCCTGGTTGGCGAGGATGCACGACGGTTTTTTGGGGTTTTTGTTTGCGTTGAGCGGGCTGTTCTTCTGGCTAAACCAAATGCTTTTATATTTCTCCCTGTTTAAATACATTTGGCTCATACTCGGCTCGCCCGTGTTTGCCTACCTGAGCGAAAAAACAGACGCCATTATACAGGGTAAAACCTCCCCTATTGATATTGGCCAGCTTAAACGCGATGCGTTGCGGGGTTGTGCCATTGCGGCACGCAACGCCTTATGGCAAACCGTTTATATGGTAACCATACTCTTGTTAACATTGGTACCACTTATAGGCTGGGCAACCCCCTTGCTGGCTGTTTTGTTAGATTGCTACTATTTTGGCTTTAGTATGCTGGACTACAGCAGTGAACGCAAAAACGTTTCCCCTACCGAAAGCATCTATTTTATTGGCAGCCACCGGGGGCTAGCCATTGGCAATGGCCTGGTATTTTATTTAATGCACCCGGTTATTCTAATTGCACCAGCCTATGCCATTATTGCCGCAACGTTAAGTATGCACGATTTGGAGCGGCGTACTACCAAAGTTGACATTGGGGGGATTTGAAAACGGTATGGAGTAGGCTGTACAATGCCTACATACTTCACAGTTTTATGTATAGGAACTCGCTGATTCTGTACAATGAATGTCTCCGAGACTCAAGGCTTTAACGCTGAATATCGTATTTTAAATAAAATCAAAATTCCGTAAGAGTGATATGCAAATTATACAAAGCATACAAAATAGGATTTAAGAAATAAGGGGCGACAGGATTATGCTTGATTTCGATTTGGCGAGTTTATATGAAGTTGAGACAAGAGTATTGAACCAAGCTATAAAAAGGAACATTGAAAGCTTCCCTGAGGATTTTATGTTTAGGCTAACGCAAGAGGAATGGCATGTTATCTCATCATCACAGATTGTGATGATGGAATCATTACCCAAAAACAGAACGGGAAAATATCTACCCTATGCTTTTACCGAGCACGGGGTTACTATGCTTGCGAGTATTTTAAAAAGTGCAAAAGCCAGGCAAATGAATATAGCCGTAGTAAGGGTGTTTGTTGCTCTGCGTAAATTTTCATTACAACAAAAAGACATTTCAGGTCAGTTACAGGAACTTAAAATCGAGTTATCCCAGAGAATAAACGAACACGACGTACAGTTAAACAGCATTTATAACGCGCTAGAAAATCTTTTAGACAGGGAAACTGATAAAGAAGAAGCTAAAGCGAATTGGAGTGACAGAGAAAGAATAGGATTTAATAAAACATTATTACCATGAGCAAAGCCACCATATACCTAATACCCACTTTTTTACAAGAAGACGAAGCTGCGCAAAAAGTGATACCCGCCTACTTAGTTGACGCGGTTAAAGCCTGCTCAGTATTTTTTGTGGAGAATGAAAAAACAGCCCGGCGTTTTTTAAAAAAAGTTTGGAAGGAACTGGTGATTGATGACTACAAGTGGTATGCCATACACAAGGCGGAGCAGGATGCGCTGCCCGCGTTTATAAGCCACATTAAGAAGGGGGATACCATCGGCATTATTAGTGAGGCCGGCTGCCCCGGTGTGGCTGACCCCGGACAAATTTTAATTGAAGCGGCACAACAACACAATGCCATTATAAAGCCCCTTGTTGGCCCAAGCGCCATACTATTAGCCCTTATGGCCAGCGGCATGAACGGCCAAACTTTCCAGTTTAGCGGCTATTTGCCGATTGACAGCAGTGAGCGCAAAAAGGCAATTAAAGAGTTGGAAGATTATTCGTTTAAAAAGAAATGTACCCAAATTTTTATCGAAACCCCTTACCGCAATAACCAGTTGATAGCTGATGTATTGGCCGCCTGTAAAAACGAAACAAAGTTTTGTATAGCGGTGGATATTACGGCCGCCACAGAAACCATTCGCACCAAAACCATAGCCGCTTGGAAAAAAGAACAGGCCCCCGATTTTCACAAGAGGCCTGCCATATTTTTATTGTACGCCGGGTAATAAAAAAATTACTTCAATTTCATTTGGGCAAAGTAAGGGTGGTCGGGGTTTACTATCAGCTCCTGCCTTAGCGGGTGTATAAGCACGTCCATGTCTTCAAGTGGTATTGCACCAAGTAATAATTCATTGTCGCCTGGCAAAACCATTGCATTACATAGTGTACGCCTGTTTCTAAACTTCAGCTCAACAGGCCCCACCACACCATATTCCTTTACGCTACCGTCAGCCATCTGCCCTTTCCTCTTCTCCAATACTGATAACTGTAGTTGCTCTTGTATATTCTCGTTTACGCATAGCATGTAGGCACCCGTATCCACCAACGCAGTAACGTACATGCGTTTAACTTCATCCTTGTCCATGTAACCCCTGCGCACCAGTTCTAAATCCCCACCGTTTATCAGTTCAATTTCTGCGTATACAAGTCCCATAATCAGTTTTTCAGTAAAATTACAATTTATTTTAATATTACTACAACCCATACTTGTCAACCAAATACAACAACGCGGCCATATTAATGGCACCCAGTTTCAACTCCCGCATGTTTACGTTTTCCAGCACGTCGTTGGTGCTGTGGTGTACGTCAAAATAGCGCTGGGTATCTGGCATAAGTTCTGCCGCAGGTACTTTAAATGTTTCGTGTATGGGGCCAACATCCGCGCCGCCGCCGCCATTGGTAAAGTAGTTTATGAAGTAGGGGGCAAACAGTGGCAGCCAAGCATCCAGTTTAGGTTTGGTGTCGGCATTAATGGGTATGCTAAAACTGCGTGGGGTAAAGCCGCCAGCATCACTCTCCAAGGCAAAAATGTGTTTTTCATGCTGGGCCTTTGCTTCATCGGCATATGCTTTTGCACCGCGTGTGCCGTTTTCCTCATTGGCAAACAACACAAAACGTATGGTGTGTTTTGGCCTAAAACCCAGCGATTTAAAAGCACGCAATATCTCTATTGTTTGCACAATGCCTGCGCCGTCGTCGGTTGCGCCTTCGGTAACATCCCAGGCATCCAAGTGCCCGCCCACGGTTATAATTTCATCGGGGTGTTCGGTGCCCGTTAATTCCCCAATCACGTTATGCCCAATAGTATCTGGCAACATTTTGCCATAGGTAAACAGCTGTGCGGTAAGGCTTTTGCCTGCGTCTATCAATGTGTCCATCTTTTCCACATCACGCACCCCCACGGCCACAGCAGGTATTTCTTGGGTACTGTCAAGGTAACGGAGCGACCCTGTGTGGGGCGCATTATCAACGCCATTGGTCATGCTGCGTACCATTACGCCCACCGCACCGTATTTGGCAGCCCTGCTGGCACCAATGCCGCGGTACACCACATTTTTACCATATGCCTGAAAAGTGGCCAACAAAGTGTCATCAAAGGGTACGTTGTAAAAAACGATCTTTCCCTTAAGGTCGTTCTTCTTCGCTTCCAGCTCGTCAAAATCATTTACCCGCACCACTTGGGCCTTTATTCCTTTGGGCCCGCTGCCTATGGAGTTACCCAATGCCAGTACGTTCACTGGTATGGATTGTTGCACCCCTTTGTCATTTTTATAAAAAACAGCCGCTTTGTCTTTTCCGCCGCGTACCCAATGTGGCACCATGCATTGTTGTAAGCGCACATTATCGGCACCTGCCTCCTGCAAAGCGGCATAACCCCATTTTTCGGCCAAAACCATTTGTGGGCTGCCTGCCAAGCGGCCGCCAATTTTTTTGGTTAAAAAGTACAAGTTATTGTACGATGCCTTACTGGTTAGCACGTTTTTAGCAATGTTGTGGATGAATATTGAATCGCCCACATACGCGGCAGATGGCCCCTGCGCAAAGGCCGCCGATGAAATAAACAACGATGCAAACCATACAAATTTCCTCATGTGTTAAGTTTTACCAGGTTTTAAATGTTAATGACGGCCTGTTGCTAAGCCGCCCCTAAGTTAAGTAAATGTTGCCTGTTGCAATGTTTGACGAAAGGTTTGATGGTATTAAAGAAATGGTTGTTACTTTGCCACCTCAATTACTAAAATCATGCGCATAGGGATTGTTTGTTACCCAACCTTTGGGGGAAGCGGGGTGTTGGCCACTGAATTAGGGAAAGCTTTGGCAGACAAAGGGCACAGCGTACATTTTATAACCTACCAGCAGCCGGTACGGCTTAATATATTTAGTGCTAACATATATTACCACGAGGTTAGGGTGCCAACATACCCTTTATTTGACTACCCCCCCTACGAGGTGGCGTTGGCCAGCACTATGGTTGACGTAATTAAAAATTATGACCTTGACCTGCTGCATGTGCACTATGCCATACCCCATGCGTCGGCAGCATATATGGCCCGGCAAATAATTGCCAAAACTGGCCGCGATGTACCTGTGATAACCACTTTACACGGTACTGACATTACGCTGGTTGGCAAGGATAAAACCTACGAACCGGTGGTAACTTTTTCCATCAACGAAAGCAATGCCATAACGGCGGTTTCGCAAAACCTGAAGGATGAAACATACCGGTCGTTTAAAATAAACAAAGACATTGAGGTTATTTACAATTTTGTAGATGTAAGCCGTTATAATAAAAAACCCTTTGATGCTTTTAGGAAGGTAATTGCGCCAGACGGTGAAAAAATTGTGGTGCATGCCAGTAATTTTAGAAGCATAAAGCGGGTAAAAGACGTGGTTAAGATATTTGCACAGATAAACCAAGAACTACCCTGCAAACTCTTGATGGTGGGCGATGGGCCTGATAGGCCTTTGGTAGAGGACCTGGCGAAGCAAATGAACGTACATGACGATGTGCGTTTTGTGGGCAAGCAGGAGCAGATTGAAGAGATTATGTTGGTATCTGACTTGTTTTTATTGCCTTCGGAATACGAAAGTTTTGGCCTTGCAGCCCTAGAGGCCATGGCGGCAAAGGTACCCGTCATAAGCACCAACGCCGGTGGCCTGCCCGAGGTAAATATACAAGGCGTTACCGGCTTTATGGCCGACATTGGCGATATTGATGCAATGGGTGACTATGGAATAACCCTTTTGAGCAACGAAAAGCTGTTGCAACAAATGAAGCAAAATGCCTATGAACAGGCGGTAAAATTTGACATTAGCAACATAGTGCCGGTGTACGAAAAGTTGTATAGCAGGTTTTGCAGGATGGATTGCTAGCAACCCCCATCCCCTAAAGGGGGGCATTTAAGCAGCGTAAATATTTTGTCTTCGTTATAAACTTAGCATGTTTACTGCTGGGGCATGATTTACGAAAAATGATAGAATTGCCTAAGAAGTTCCAGTTCCCCCTTTAGGGGGCGGAGGGGGTTCTCCCTACCTATGCCTCAACCATTTCTCGGGGTCAAGGTTTACGCCCTTATCATTCGTAACCATAAACAACAACTGGCCTTCGCCACTGTCATCGGGCGCGGTGGTACCTATTAACTTACCGGCCCTAACTTCATCGCCTTTGTTAACACTTGCCGAGGCCAGGTTACTGTAGGCTGTAAAATATTTACCATGCCGCACCAGCACCGCCTGCTGCCCCCCCAAATCGAACACGGAAGACACAACGCCGTCGGCTACGGCTTTTACAGCGGCACCCACGGGCAGTGCAATGTAAATACCGTCACTGTTCCCCCTTATACTTGTGCCGGGTATTTGGTATGCCCCAAAATGTATTGTAACAACGCCTGAGTTAACGGGCCAGGGCAGGTTGCCATGGTTGTTTTCAAAATTTAACGACTGGGTTAAGCCCTCTGGTGTTGACTCTAGCGGGGTGTATGTACGGTTACTTTTTACAACCGTAGGTGCTGGTTCCTCTGTTTTGGGCCTAACAACCGGTGGCTCAGCAACAGGTTTAGTAGCTGTTGGTGGTTGGTTATTTGCTGCGGCTACTCTCTTCCGCTCCGCCTCATCCCTTGCCAGCTGATCCTTTCTTTTCTTTTCTAAGGCCTCAGCCTCTGCAATTTTTCTAAGCCTTTCTTGCTCTTTTCGCTTGGCTTCCTCCAATTCCCTGCGTTTTGCCGCTTCTATTTCCCTTTGTATAATTTGGGCTAAAGCCTGTTTTAATTTAACCCTGTTTTTTTCATTTGTGCGTATTTGCCCGGCTATGGACTGTTCCTGGCTTTGCAGCTGCTGTACAAATTGGTCCTTCTGCTTTTTATCGTCTTCAAGTACCACTAATTGCTTGCCTTGTTCGCCCAGTACCCTGTTTTTGTCGGTTTTAACCAAGGTAAGGTTGCTTATTTTAGCCTGCCGTAACTGCTCGGTTTTAACAATTGCAATGGCTTGCAATTCCCTGCTTTGCCGGTAGCTTTTTAAATACGCAACCCGCCGCATGGCCTCGTTGAAGCTGGCGGCGGAAAAAAGAAAATTCAGGTAGTCGTAATTGCTGCGGTTCTTATAAGCAAACACCAAACTTTTTGAGTAACTGAGCTTAAGGGTATCCAACTGTAATTTTAGGTGGTCTATTTCCAATGCAGCCGAGGCTATGTCGTTGTCAAGCCGCTTAAGGTCTTTGCTAAGGTTTTCAACCATCGCCTCCCGTATTTTTATTTTCTTTTGCACAAGTGCAAGCTGGCTGATGGATTGCTTTTTATTTTTCTTAATCTGGTTAAGGGTATTGTTTAAGTCGTCCAGCTCATTCTGTAGGTCTTGCTGTTTTTTTTGTATTTCTTCTTTTGTTTCGGGTACCTGGGCATATAGCGTGGTGCTTATTGCGAAGGCAAGAAAAAAAACAACTATTCGTTTCAGCATAACTACAACGGTTAAGGTAGGCTATAATAATGGTAAGGTAACGCTTTGCCGTGGGCTTTTATTATTTTAACTTATAACTTTTAGGTACCCGAAACAGAAAGCTCACTGGCTGGTTAAAGGCATATTGCTTAAAATTTAGGTTTATATCTACCTTGCCCTTTTCAGCAACGATAATTTCCCTGCTGGTTGAAAAACTTATATTGCCCAGCGTTTCGTAATCGTTGTAGGTAATATCACAGGTCCTGTTTCGCATAGGATCAACATCGTCAAGCTTACTGTGCACAATCCTCAGGTTTTTATTTTCCAGTGTTACAAGGTTTTTAAACAACCGGCTGATGATTAGTACCTGCAGGCCGCTTGCAGTTGATTTGTAGGAAACAATATTACTGTCAACAAAAACCGGGTTACCAACAATAACATCCTGTAAGTCGTAAAAGGTAAGGGGCACTTGCGACAGTTGCTGTAAAAAGCTGATGCTCCGGTACGAGACTGTTTTATCCAACCCGTTCATAATCCTTAGGCTGTCTTTTGTTATCAGCAGCCGCATTACCTCAACATTTAACGCACCACCGCCCCGTATGTCAATCCAAATGGCGCTGTCTTTCCTTATATTAATGTTTGCAGTAACATGGTTATCGCTTTCGGCACCTTCATAGTCAACCTTTACTTTGGCAGAAAATGTTGCATAGTCAATGCGGGTGTGCGCCAAGTTTCCGATAATTTGTTTTACGATGGACAATGAATCCACTACCTCGGCAGGCTTTATAATAATAGCCCTGGTAGTGTCGATGTGGGCAATAGCATTTTGTATTTTTTGTACTTTTTTTACAGTGTGGCATGCGTATAAGCCAAGCACCAAAAATGATATGGATACAATTTTTTTCATTTGTTAATTCTTTTAGTGTTACCCGCGCCCGGTATGGCCAAAGCCGCCCGTACCCCTTTGCGTTTCAGTCAATACCTCAACTGGTACCCATTCCGCCTGCTCAACGGCGGCAATAACCATTTGCGCTATCCTGTCGCCTTGGTTTATTGTTTGTGTTTCATCCGACAAATTGATGAGTATCACTTTAACCTCACCCCTGTAATCAGCATCAATGGTGCCGGGCGAGTTGAGGCAGGTTATACCTTGCTTTATCGCCAAACCGCTACGGGGCCGTACCTGGGCCTCGTACCCAGAAGGCAACTCAATAAAAAGCCCCGTTGGCACCAATGCCCTTTGCATTGGCTTTAGCTGTAACGGCGTGCTTAGTTCGGCCCGCAAATCCATTCCCGCAGCACCGGCTGTTTCGTAGCCCGGCAGTGGGTTAGATGATTTGTTAACTATTTTTACCTGTATTTTTTCCACGGCAGCAAATGTAAGTAATCAATTCAGTTTCCTGTTGCAGGTTACCAGTTTCAGGTTTACGCGTTTATTGTTTTTAACTTTTTGGGTAGGTTAAATGCCCAAGGTGTAACAGGATGCTAAAATCAGCTTCGCGCCACAGCCGCCTTCCCCCATTTATTCAGAAGTATCTTGATAGATTTCGCCAACCTGCCGTTGCCAGCATAGAAATCAACAAACGTGAAGCTAAAAAAACCTATTTTTCGGCAATCAGCACCGATGCGTAGGCTACCAAACCCTCCTCCCGGCCCACGAAACCCATTTTTTCGGTGGTGGTGGCCTTTATGGATACATCTTTTAGCCGCATTTGCAAAATACTGGCTATGGTTTGCTGCATAGCGGGTATATGGGGTTTTATTTTGGGTCTCTCCAAACACAGGGTGGTATCAATATTTATTATTTTGTAGCCCTCTATATCAATCAGCCGCGCCGTTCTTTCCAGCAATATTTTGCTGTCTATATTTTTAAACTCGGCCGATGTATCGGGAAAATGAACGCCTATATCACCCAAACAGGCGGCACCTAGCAAAGCATCGCAAATGGCATGCAGCAGCACATCGGCATCGCTGTGGCCCAAGGCACCCTTTTCGTGCGGTATATGAATGCCGCCCAGCCAAAAATCACGCCCTTCAACCAACTGGTGAAAATCTACCCCAAACCCAATACGTATACTCATACAATTGTTTTAATGCCCTTTTTTGGCCAAGCAAAAATAACGGGCCTTTACTACCCAAATAAAAAAAGATGGGGAGCCTGCCCCATCTTCAATTAATTATTAACACAAATAATGGTTATTCTGATGAAGGCTCGTTGCCGCTGTTGCTGCCGGCGCCTATATCGAAAGTTAGGCCAAATCGTAACGTGTTACTAAGCGGGTTGCGGGTAATACCGTTGCCTGCCGGTGCGAGGTATGAAAAATTAAGCATCACAGACTCGTACCGTAAGCCAACGCCGGCAGAAAAAAACTGCCTGTTGCCTTGGTCTTTTGGTTCGTAAAAATACCCTGCCCGCGCAAAAAATTGGTCGTTGTAGCCATATTCCAAACCAACCGACCCCGTGTAAGCATTGTTGCTAAAAGATTTAAACCAGCTTTGAAACACACTGTTGCTATGGTAGCTTGCCAAACTGGCCGAGTCTTGGGTAAAATCGCCCGTAGCCACTGGTATTGAAGGTACCAGCAACTTATTTACCTCGGCGGCAAGTGTAAATTTGCTGGTTTCATCAAACACCCAGGAGTACGCTGCCCCAAGGCCAAGGTTTGCAGGAATAAAATCCTTTGCGGTGGCATCATCGGTATAACCAATTTTACCGCCTAAGTTTGATATAGACAATCCCCAGGCAAAACCCTGCCCTTCCTCACTTAGCCCGTTGTAAAATAATGATAAGTCACCCGCTACGGTAGTACCGGCCTTATAGGTTACCCCGTTAAAACTTTGCCCATTTGCAAGGTTAGAATTAATGTACCGCAAGGCTATGCCAACCGCCAGCTTTGGTGCTATTTTGCGGGAATAACCGAGGTCGGCCGCGAATTCTCTTGGCCTGCCGGTGTTTAATTGGTTGCCGTTATAATCAACAAATTGAATAGAACCAAGGTTAAAATAACGCAGCGAGGCCGATACGGCACCCCCATCTTCAAATTTATGGTAGCCGGCCAACGATGCCAGGTAAACATCCTGCGCTATATCTCTTAACCAAGGGGTATAGGTAAAACCAATGGAATTTTCGCTTTTGGCAAAAGGTGTCTTAGCCAAGTTCCAAAACCCTGCATTTGCATCTGGGCTAATGGCCAAACCGCAATCGCCCATACCACCCGCCCGAGAGTCAGGGGAAATCCTTAAAAAAGGTACTGACGTGGTAACAATATTTACTGACTGGGTTTGTGCAATGGCACCTGCACTTACAAAAAGGCCTAAAAAAATACCTATGGCAATTTTTTTACAAACTATTTGATTCATTATTCTGTAGGTTTTTTCGCTTTAAAAATAGCTGAACGAGCTTATGTACGGTAAATTTTGCTGTCCAGTGCTGTTTTAGGTAAAAATAGAATCAAATATTCGGCAGTTAAGTTTAATTTGTAGGAAATGTGAAAGTAAAGAAAGTTTCTGTGCGTGCAAGCAACCCGACTGTTATTTTTATATTACCGGTAAAAAAATGGGCATTATTAACTGTAAAAAACTAGATTGCGCATAAATATGTTGCAACTATGTGCAACGTAAATGGCAAATAATTATATTCGCAAATTATTACGTACCAAACAATAACTTTAGCCGCATTTCGTTTTGATTAGTTAGTTAAATTGTGTAACCAAATGTTAAAATCAACCAGTAACAAATTACTATTGGCTTTTGCAGTGCTGGCTTTTGCCTCCTGCTCGAAAAAAACCGAAAAATCGTCTGTGACGGGCTGGAACTATAATGACAAAACCCAAGGCGGGTTTTATGTTGCCAAGCCGAAGGATGTTAAAACTGGCCCTGGCCTTGTTTTTGTACAAGGCGGTACGTTTACCATGGGTGCCACACAGGAAGATGTGATGGGCGACTGGAACAACACGCCACGTAGGGTTACCGTGAACTCATTTTTTATTGACAAAACGGAAGTAGCCAACGTACACTACCGTGAATACCTGCACTGGTTAGAGAATGTTTTTTCCGACCCACAATTTGATGCCGTTATACAGGGTGCCAAACCCGACACGCTAGTTTGGCGTAGCGAATTGGCCTATAATGAACCTTATGTGGAATACTATTTCCGCCACCCCTCCTATAATTATTACCCGGTGGTAGGTGTTACTTGGAAGCAGGCACACGACTTTTGCATTTGGAGAACTGACCGTGTAAATGAATTGCAATTGATTAAATCAGGTTTCCAAAAGCCGAATGTTTTGAAAACTGAATTGAATGCCGGGGGTTCGGAAAACTTCAATACAAAGTCGTATCTGATGGGCGAGTATGTAGGCATACCAAGCAAGCCCAAAAACAAGAAATATGCGTTAATGGATGCGCAAGGCCGCCCAAGAAATACCGTAAATTTTGAGGATGGCGTATTGTTTCCTGATTATAGGCTTCCAACTGAAGCGGAATGGGAATACGCAGCATTGGGTTATGTAAGCCAAAACCCACAGCCCCGCAAAAACCAAAAAAACAGGGGTGAGGAACTGATTGCCAACAAACAGATATACTCTTGGAAAAATGACGGATTCGACAACCTGCGTGCTACAGCACATGGCGCATGGCAAGGTGCATTTTTGGCAAACTTTAAGCGTGGCAATGGTGACTACATGGGTACAGCAGGCGGTTTGAACGACCGTTCGGCAATACCCGCATCAGTTACTTCGTTTTTTCCCAATGGTTTTGGCCTTTATAATATGAGCGGCAATGTTAACGAGTGGGTGGCGGATGTGTACAGGCCAACCACCAACATTGAGGAAAAAGACTTAAACCCCTACCGTGGTAACGTATTTAAAAAAGTTGACATGAGCGGCGGCCAAGGCAACCTGCGCGACAGCTTGGGCCGTATTAAAGAAATACCGGAATCTGACTCAGTATTGGCCAACCGCCGTAACTACCAACATGCTTATGCAAAAGACAATTTAGACGGTGATGCACTAAGTAAGGTGGGCTACGACTATGGTGTAACCACTTTAATTAGCGACAAGGCGAGGGTTATAAAAGGCGGCAGCTGGGATGATATGCCTTACTGGCTAAGCCCAGGCACCAGACGCTTTTTAGAAGAAGATGAAAGCAGCAGCACCATTGGTTTCCGTTGCGCCATGACGCACTATGGCGGTCCGGAAGGCACCTCCAGCAAATTGGAAAATGGCAACTTTTTCCCAAAAGCACGGCAAAAAAGATAATGTTTTAAAATAGCTAAAAAAGGCCCCCGTTAAAAGCGGGGGCTTTTTTATTAGATTTGCCCCATGAAAAGCGTTGATGAGCAACTTAGCCACTTAATTAGGGAGGCCTTACAGGAGGATATTGGCGATGGGGACCACTCAACTTTAAGCTGCATCCCCCCCACCCAAAAAGGTACAGCTGTACTAAAAATAAAACAAAACGGCATGTTGGCCGGCGTTAGGGTAGCGGAGAAAATATTTGCTTTGGTAGAACCAACGGCCATCTTCACACAATTTAAAAAAGATGGTGATGCCATGGTTGCGGGCGAAACCGCATTTGAGGTTGAAGCGGGAATACATACCATACTGGGTTGCGAACGGCTGGTGCTAAACTGCATGCAACGCATGAGCGGCATTGCCACCCTTACCCATACTTTTGTTGAAAAACTGCAAGGCTATAAAACTAAGATACTGGATACCCGTAAAACCACCCCCAATTTTAGGCTGTTGGAGAAAGAAGCCGTGCGTATTGGAGGGGGTACCAACCACCGGTATGGCCTTTATGACATGATAATGCTGAAAGACAACCACATAGACTACGCAGGGGGCTTAGAGCCAGCTATTAAAAAAGCCTGGCAATACGTGCAGCAGCATAAGCCCGGGTTGAAAATTGAAGTGGAAACTAGGAGCATTGACGACGTAAAACAGGTAGGCGCCATTGGCCAGGGAAAGGTGTTTAGGATAATGCTGGATAATTTTACACCCCCGCAAATTGCGGAAGCGTTATTAATTATTAACCACCAATTTGAAACCGAGGCGAGCGGTGGCATAAACCTAGACAATATTACCGCATATGCAGAAACCGGGGTTGATTACATTAGTGCTGGCGGGCTGATACACCAAGCCAAAAGTTTGGATTTGAGTTTAAAGGCCGAAATTGGCTAAATTTATACATGGCTTCATTACTATATACCGCTGAAAAGTTAAGCGAACTGCCTTTTTTAGAAGCAATAAACCTGCTAAAAAAGGAGGCGGATAGCTATAAGCCATTGCTAAATGAAGCCGAAGACCTGGTTTTGCAAAAGTTTAGGCTTGATTGGAATTACCACTCCAACGCTATTGAAGGCAATAAACTAACTTACGGGGAAACAGTTGCCTTTATTATGGAAGGTGTTACTGCGAAAGGCAAAACCCTAAAGGACCATTTAGATATTAAAGGGCATGACGACGCCGTTAAATACCTTTTACATTTTGTAAAGGAAGAAGGCTATTTATTAACGGAGGCGGATATCCGTAACCTGCACCAAACTATTTTAAAGGAACCTTATTTCTCCAATGCGGTTACCCCATCCGGTTCGCCTACCCGTAAGGAAATAAAGATAGGCCAATATAAGTCAAGCCCCAACCATGTAATTACCCCTACCGGGGAAACGCATTATTATGCCACACCGGAGGACACCCCCATAAAAATGGGTGGGTTAATGGCGTTTTATAGGGATGCAAAAAACAATACCTCCATCCACCCGTTGGTGTTGGCAACCTTGTTTCACCATGAATTTACCAATATCCACCCTTTTGACGATGGCAACGGCAGGATGGCAAGGCTGTTGATGAACCTAATGCTAATGCAGGAAGGCTACCCGCCAATTGTTGTTAAACAGGATGACCGTACCAATTACTACCAAGTATTAAGGCAGGCGGATGCCGGGGAAACTATACCGATTGTTGAATATATGAGCGAATTGTTAAAACACTCATTGAATATTTATATTGCCGGTGCCAAAGGGAAGAGCATTGAGGAAGAAGATGATATTGATAAAGAGATTGCGCTGTTTAAGAAGGGGTTGGAGGAGGATAAGGTTAAATATAAGAAGAGCAATAAGATGGTTGAGCGTACCATTAGAGAGTCCATTATGCCTTTTTTTAGTTTTCTATTTGATAAATTAAATAAACTAGAAGATTTATTTGTTGAAATAAGGAGAAGTATCCTTTATAATGAAACACATTTGGGAATAGAAATTGATAAACACGGCATAACCTTCGGAGAAACGTCTTTATACAAATACAGCAATTTAATTTACAAAAGTCCCGACAAGATAGCATCAGAGGAAATATTAACAGTCGGAATTTATTTTGAAGCATTCAAGAAAACAAAGCCTCCCATTTCAAAAAGATTAGAATATAAAGTAAAATTTGAGGAATATAGCTATTCTATATTTCGTGAAGATATGCTTGTGCGCGAAAATCTTTTGCAAGAAACTTACGGTCAACAAGTATCTAAGGAGACAATAAAGGGTATATGCAACAAAGAGATCAAGGCCTTTTTAGAAACCCTAAAAAACATTCCCAATGAGTAAAAAAAACATCCCTGACAGCAGGGGTTTTGTATACAGCACCGACCCCAATTTTGGTTTTGAACGAGAGGAAAATAACATTGAAACCCTACTGCCCGCCAAACAGAAGTTACGGATATTGCTTGACAAAAAACAACGCGGGGGCAAAATAGTGAGCCTTATAACCGGTTTTATAGGCACTGATGAAGACCTACAGGATTTAGGCAAGAAGCTAAAGAATGCCTGCGGTACAGGTGGCAGTGCGAAGGATAACGAAATATTGGTACAAGGCGACCAACGAGATAAGATATTGCAATGGCTGCTTAAGAATGGCTATACAGGTACTAAAAAAGTGTAGGCTGTTTACATTAATATTACACAACAGCCGCTTTGCGCTGGCCAATATTATTTAACACCACCACAGGCGTGGCCAAGGCACCAACATTTTTATCCACGGCTGTTGTTACCTTACCCCATTTAATGCTAAACCAAAACCTTTCGTGCAGCCAGAACAGGCCTACCTTGGTTATTACCTCTGTGGCACCGATGGCAAAGGCTGCCTTGTAATTACCTGTCCAAAAAAAAGCCAGCAACATCGTATCAATCGTACCAAAAAAACGCCAGCTCACCCCTTTTAAAATACTCCGGTAATGCTTCTCCCCTATCACCGTTTTTTTGTCTTCGGCATACATCCTCCCAAAGCGAATATTCCCCCACACAAAGCGCTCGTGTAAATAAAACAGGCCGATTTTAGTACCAACCTCGCTCAGGCCAATTTTTAATGCCGCGCTGATATGGCCGGTAAAAATATATGACAGTAAAATGGTGTCGCAGGTGGCAAAAACCCTCCAGGAGGTTGCCTTAATAAAAATGCGCAACGAGGTATCTGCGCCAAAAAAAGATGCTTTTGCCAAAATATAGAGTTATAAACGTTGAGTAAACATTAATCCTACCGATAAAATAGGATATGCAAATGTATATATTTATAGTACCCCACCAATTAAATAGACTGCTATTTTTGTGAGAAATGTAAAACCCATGACAAAACCGCGCAGCTACAGTGGGTACAGCCACTGCGGGGTGGGTGCTATTCTTTATCTTTGCACAAAAATTGAGGGATTGACATGAGCCGTAAAGGAAAAGTTTTGGTGGCCATGAGCGGCGGTATTGACAGTACCGTAACGGCGCTCATGCTACACCACGAGGGGTATGAAGTGGTAGGTATTACTATGAAAACATGGGACTATGCCACCAGCGGCGGGGGCCATAAAGAAACAGGCTGCTGCAATTTAGACAGTTTTAACGATGCACGCCAGGCCGCGGTGCAACATGGGTTTCCACATTTTATACTTGACATTCGCGACGAGTTTGGCGATTTTGTGATTGAGAATTTTGTGGAAGAATACATTGCCGGGCGCACGCCCAACCCCTGCGTTATGTGCAATACGCACATTAAATGGAGGGCATTGCTAAAAAGGGCAAATGCCCTGGGGTGCGATTTTATTGCCACCGGCCACTACGCCAACATTTACCAGGCAAACAACGGGAGGTACACCATAAGCAAGGGATTGGACGAAATGAAAGACCAAAGCTATGTGCTGTGGGGGCTTGACCAAGAATTGTTGGCCCGCACCATTATGCCGCTGGGCAAATATCGCAAACCCGCCATAAGGCAAATGGCGATAGACTATGGCTACCCCGAACTGGCGAAGAAAAGTGAAAGCTATGAAATATGCTTTGTGCCCGACAATGACTATCGCGGGTTTTTAAAACGCAGGGTGGAGGGCTTGGAAGAAAGGGTTGACGGTGGATGGTTTGTTGACAAAACCGGCAAACGGCTAGGCCAGCATAAAGGGTACCCCTTTTATACAATCGGGCAGCGCAAAGGCCTTGACATTGCGCTGGGTAAGCCGGCCTATGTTACAGCCATAAACCCCGATACAAACACTGTTGTATTGGGAGAAGAGGCCGACTTGGCCCAAAACGACATGTGGGTGGCAAAAATAAATTGGGTAAAGTACGATGGCATTACCAACGGCATGGAAGCCATTACCAAAATACGCTATAAAGACACAGGGGCATTGAGTAATTTATATGCTGATGACAAAGGTGTACGTGTGCACTTTTACGAAAACGTTAAGAGCATTGCCCCAGGCCAAAGTGCTGTTTTTTACGAAGGTGACGAAGTTATTGCGGGGGGCGTTATACAAAGGGGCGTCCTCTCCTTTTAGCATTTTTTACATTATTTAAGCGGTAACCGTCAATTGGCGCAGAACTATAAACAGTAGTTTTTAAACATTAGATTATTTAGGGGCTTACCAGCCTATTAAAAAGTCTGTTAGGGCATTTTGCTGTAACAGGCTTTTTAGTGTAACATGTAGGCCTTAGCCTGTTAACTGCACATTCTTAATTAGGTCACCAGGTGCTAAAACCCTACTTTGCAAGCGTAATTTCGTCCAGCTTTTTAGCTTTAACACTTTCTAACCATATCTCCAGACAATTAATGGAAAGACAACCTGTTTAAGCCCAGAGGTTATTCTATTCAATTACCCATCAATTAAAAAAGCACACAGTGAAAAAAATCTACTTATTGTTATTGTCTTGTATGGTTTTGGGGCTTGTTATTGCGCAACGCAACAATGCCTTTAAGCAGTACCATCAAAAATTTCTAACTGCGGGCAACAAACCAATAATCAATGGTTTGCAGGGCGGCTGCGATACGATTAGCCCAACTTTTTTAAACGACTCAACGGTCATTTACCTAGTTGACAATACAGTGGGAGGGTTCGCTACCGGTACAAACGGCTATGGTGATTTAGCAAAAGCCCAGTATTTTGATGTATCGTCATCCAACGATAACTACTTAAAAGAGGTTTACATATATTTTGCCGCAGCTAGCCCCAGTGACTTTTCAAAATGGGTACCTATTGATGTAATAGAAGGCACGGGGCATAAGGTTGGTGGTGTTATGGGAACGGCTTACCTTACCATGGATGCAATAGTTAACGATGTAAACCATAACAGATTTAGCCATGTGGTATTTAATGCCGCGTTAAACCTGCCCGCCTCTAAGCAATTTTATGTATCCGTTAATATGAAAAACCTACATTTTTTGCCAAACCATGATACACTCGCCATAGTGTCATCGCCTTTTGATAAAGGCTACGGTGCTTGGGATGAGTATAGCGACGGTACTTGGATTCCGTTTGCTTCACCCAATGATTATGGTAAAGATTTAAGTTTATATATCTACCCATTGTTAAGCCCTACCCCTACCTGCACTGCCATGCCGGTACACCTAACATCGTTAACCGGCCAGGCAAAGGAAAATAATGTGGTGCTAAACTGGCAGGTAACCCAGGAAGTAAACATGAAACAATACAACGTTGAGCGGGCATACAACAACTTACAGTTTGTATATGCGGGTACGGTGCCTGCAGTAAACACCAATATAAACCATACGTATAGTTATGTTGACCAAAACGCTGCAGGCGTAGCACCCGGCAATCTATATTACCGGTTAAAACAGGTAAATGCAGACGGCAATATCACTTATTCAACCGTTACACAAGTACCCGTTACGGGTGCAAAATTCACGGCCAAAGTGGTTAACCCTTTCCACGGTGTTGTACACGTTAATATTACCTCGCCGACGGTGCAAACATTGCAGGCCACCTTGTATGACTTGCAGGGGCGCAAAGTGGCAACCCTTGGCAGTAACGTGCTGGGTGTGGGCTATACTGTAATAACCCTGCCCACGGGGCCGCTGCCCAAAGGCATTTATATACTTAACCTTTCAACAGGTTCCATGGTTTATAAATACAAAATAGTAAACGAGTAAATAATTTAAGTTGTACTAAAAAGCCTGTTAACGCGTTATGTGGCAACAGGCCTTTTAATTTATGTTAGGTACATTACGTAAACAATGTAATTTAGTGGTAATGAAAAAAAAGGTGTACGGCCACTTGTTTTGCAGCCTATTGTTGCTGGCATCAACACTACCAGCATGTAAAAAACAAACGGAAACACTAAGCCTGCCAACACTGGCAGGCTACTACCCGTTGCAGCCTGGTAAAATTTTAATTTACAGGCTCGATTCAACCCATCTTGACGCCACAGCCATGCAATTGCAGGTGAGCAGCTATTTGGTTAAAGACAGCACGGGTGCTTATTTTAACGATAACACCGGCCGCCCAACCTGCCCTGTGTACCGGTTTATTACCGATACAATGATGAATACGCCTTGGCAGGCCATGTATACCTACTATGTAACTGAAACCAGCCAACTGGCTGAAGTGGTAGACGATAATAACATGCGTTTTATAAAGCTTAAGCAGCCGGTTAGCGAAAGTTATTCATGGCCGGGCAATTCATACATTAACACAACTAACCCCGATTACCAATACCTGGCAAATTGGAATTACATTTACCAAAATGTAAACCAGCCTTATACAGTGCTAAAAGGCAATATGGACAGCACAGTGACTGTTTTTCAAATTGACGACACCTCCCCGCCGGGCGATTTTGACCCCACTAGATACCAACAACGCACCTATTCGCTGGAAGTGTACGCAAAAGGCACAGGCTTAGTGTACAAAGATTTTTTACATTGGACGTGGCAAACTGACCCGCCACCCGCACAATACGACCATGCGAGTTATGGCGTTCGGTTAAATTTGCTTGACGTTAAATAAATACCGGCAGATGGAAAAAAATTTATACCGTAGTATTTTTACCCATAAACACCAACGGCTATGCATTGGCTTAAAGGCTTTGCTTACTTTGGCCCTAAGTATTTTTTTTACCCTCGGCACTTTTGCACAGTTTGATAAGTACACCATTAGTTTTACCGATAAAAAAAACTCGCCCTACAGCATTGCAAACCCGGCGGCATACCTCTCCCAAAAATCAATTGCCCGGCGGTTAAAATACTACATTGGCATTGACAGTACAGACTTGCCGGTTAACCCCGCATACATAGCACAGGTGCTGGCAAAAGGCAATATCAGGTTGCTTGTACAATCCAAATGGCTAAACGACATTTTGGTGTACACAAAAGATACAACCGCTTTACAAGCCGTAAGCACCCTGCCTTTTGTAAAAAAAACACTGGGCGTTAGCCCCAACAAGACCTTTCCGCACAGGCCTGCAAAGTTTACTGAAGAAACCCATTTTATGCCGCGGCCAGCACTTACCAACGGCTTAAAGGGCGATACCACACAATACGGTGCCACACAAAACCAAGTACATATACACCATGGGGAGTTTTTACACAACAAAGGGTATACCGGCAATGGCATAACCATTGCCATGTTAGACGCGGGTTTTTACCATTACAAAAGCCTGCAGGCGTTCGATAGCCTGTTGGCCAATAACCAGGTTTTGGGGGTGAGGGATTTTGTGGCCTTTGACAATACCGTTGACGAAGACGACCCCCATGGCATGGAGTGCCTAAGCACCATCGCTGCAAACATTCCGGGTGTTATGGTAGGCACCGCCCCCAAGGCAAGCTTTTGGCTGTTGCGGAGCGAGGACGCGGCCAGCGAGTACCCCATTGAGGAACATAACTGGGTAACCGCAGCTGAATTTGCCGACAGTGCGGGGGCTGATATGATATCATCTTCGTTGGGGTACACAATTTTTGATAACCCTGCTTTTAACCACAGCTACACCGATTTTTATAACAACAATACCATGGTTACCCAAGGCGCATCCATGGCGGCTAAAAAGGGGCTTATTGTTACCAACAGTGCGGGTAACAGTGGCGGCGACAGTTGGAAATACTTAGTTTTTCCGGCAGATGCCGACAGCATTTGTACGGTTGGCGCAGTTAACAACAATAATATTATTGCACCCTTTAGCAGTTATGGTTACCCGGGCAAAATAAAACCCAATATTGTGTCAGTTGGCGAAGGCACAACTGTTTTTGGGGCGGGCGGCACACCGGTATCCGGCAACGGCACATCTTTCTCCAACCCAAACATCAATGGGCTTATCGCATGCCTGTGGCAAGCTTTCCCCCAGTATAATAACATGGCCATATTAGATGCAGTGTATAAAAGCGCCGATAAATACAACAACCCAGATAACCGGTATGGGTACGGCCTGCCCAATATGCAAACGGCTTACCTTATTTTAAAGAAAAAGCAAAACGACTCCCTGTATGGAAGCACTTGGTTATTTGCAGCGCCTAACCCGTTTACAGACAGCCTGCATGTTAGGTTGATAGGGCAGGAAAATGGGCCAGCAACACTAACCCTTAAAGATGCAGGCGGCAATACCGTGGCCATTATACAGCTCATTACCGAAACAGCGGAAGTGTATGATACGGTTTTTACCAACCTGGCCAATTACCTTGGGGGGTATTATAGCGTTACTTATACCGGCCCCACTTCAAACAACAGCATAAAAGTTTTTAAAAAAGGTATTCTGCTAAGCGATTGGCTTGAAGCTATGCCTGTACCATTTACGCAACAACTAAATGTGTATATAAAAGCGCCCGAAACCGGCAGTATTAGCGTAAGGCTTATTGATGCCGCTGGCCGAATAATAAGCACCAATATTATTGCAACGCAGCAAGGCAACGTTTATAGCGTGCCAATTACCAATACTGCTGCCTTGGCAAAAGGGGTGTATTTTATACAATACACTGGGGCCACACAAAAAAGAACAATAAAGGTGTTAAAGGGCTGATGCTACACATTGTAGACATCTTTCACAAAAAGCACTATACTTTTTATACCGAATACCTGTTTTACACCATTACTTTTGCAGAAAAATATATATGCAATCTGCAACCGGCATAAAACCGCCCAACGCAACCTGCCAAGTATACCTACGCGCGGTACATGACTCCTTGGACATACTGGGCGGCAAATGGAAGATAGCCATTTTAGGTGCTCTAAAGTTTGGCAACCGCCGCTTTAAAGACCTACAACGCGAGGTGAACGGCATAACAGCCAAAATGCTGTCCAAAGAATTGAAAGAGCTTGAGATGAACCAACTGGTAAAACGTACAGTGTACGACAGCAAGCCTGTTGCTGTTGAATATGAGCTTACC
The DNA here is from genome assembly GCA_903882935.1 of uncultured Parafilimonas sp. GTDB lineage: Bacteria > Bacteroidota > Bacteroidia > Chitinophagales > Chitinophagaceae > JABDFW01. The sequence goes on from CAIRZB010000114.1 coordinate 42,023, forward strand.
CATTACGGCGCATCGCTTGACGAGGTTTTGGATGCTTTAATGAACTGGGGCTTAGCCCATAGGAAAAGAATAATGGTAAAAAAATAATGGCACCGCAGGGTTTGCCCATTTGTATTAAATATCCCCATTCTTTTATAGTTCTGTTGACATAAGGCTGTCACTAACTGGCTGTTCCTTTGCTTCATCACAAAAAAAAAGTATATGTTAATCATCCCAATGCTAGTAAAGGAGATGGAAGAAGAAGCCGTAACTACCCGCAAAATGCTGGAGCGAGTGCCTGTAGAAAAATTTGAGTGGCAGCCGCATATCAAAAGCATGACCATGCTAAGGCTTGCCACCCATGTGGCCGAGCTACCAGGCTGGGTTGCCATGGCATTAAACACCAGTGAGTTAGATTTTGCCAACGGCGATTACCAACCTTTTTTAGCCACCAGCTCAACAGAATTGTTGGAACATTTTGAAAAATCGCTCAATGAAGGCCTGGCCAGCTTGCGCCACGCAAACGAAAGCCAGCTGGAGGAAATGTGGACGTTACGCAACGGCGAAACGATTTATTCCGTGCGCACCAAGGCCGAAGTTATCCGCATGGCATATTGCCAAACCGTACACCACCGGGCGCAATTGGGTGTGTATTTACGCTTGTTGGATATACCCATACCGGGCAGCTACGGCCCCAGTGCCGACGAGGGCAGTTTATAAGTTAAAATAGAAAAGGCCTGTAAGCTTTGGCTATATGTTTTAACAATTGAACAGGTGCGCAATCGCCATACCTGCTTTCGCAGGTATGGCGGCACAAGCCACGATATTTACAGGCCTTTTTTATTTAACCAACCGGTACACGGGGTAACGCAAATGGGCAGGCTCGTACCAAGGCGAAAGCCGGTACACAAACTCAAGCTGTGCTTCGGCGGAGGCTGCAAATTTCGCATCGTTGGCCTTCTTTTCTTCCAATGCTTTCATCATCTCAGGGTGTTCCTTCACAAATATTTCTGCTACATCCTCCCAACGGTAGTCGCTATAACCTTCCTTCTGTTGCAGTACTGCATCAAAAAAATTCCAGCTAAAAAAGCTATCATCCCCCAAAGGCTCCAAGGTTTCCACAATATAACGGTCGCGGGCTTGGCCGGTGTACACCACATAATCACCTTTTAAAAAATGTATGTTTTGCGTTTGTGTACCCAACCTTACATCATAATTACGGTGGTGCTTTTCATAGGCTCTCGGGCTGCTTTTATAATCATCAATATGGTAAGCATCCACGTTTATAGTTGTATCTACGGCCAGCCGTTGCATATCAACACCGTTTATTTTCAATAGGTCAATCACGTTCCACCAACCTTGCGGTATTATGTAGGCACGGGGCTTAACAACGGTTCTGTCTGGTATATAATAATTGTAAAAACGCACCTGCTTGTCGTAGGGCTTCGTGTGGTCAAAAAACATTCTCTGCCTGCCGGTGACGCCACTTGTTTTATAACCAGCTTCAAACCCCTTAAAGGGTATTATGTCAAAGCGCGTTGTGTCGGGTTTCCAACTCAACACAAATTCTGTTTGCTTCCGCAATGCCTCTATGGTGTGTTTGCGGGTGGCGATAATCGAATCTGCGTGTAATGAGGCTTGCTCAACAAGGGTTTGCATAAGGGCATAGGTGCTGGCCACCCTGTCGGCAAAAGGCTTAAGCATATGTGTTTCGGGTATAAAAGAGATGGTGGAGAACAACGCCGCATAGCCACTGCTGTACTTAGGCGGCTCGTAAAAAGCAGTCCAGCCATCGCCGGGGTCTGTTCCCTCGGCATTAATGTAAGGGCTCATTACCCAGTTTTTTTTGGCCATGCCCCGGTAAAGTGCCGAATCAAAAACATCGTGCGCAAACCTACCAAGCTCTCCTTGCAGCTTATTGTGCTGGGTGCTTATCAGTGTCATCGTGTAGCGGTAATCGGCACCGTCGCTCACATGGTTATCGCTAAACACATCGGGGTTAACCCACTGGAAAATTTTGGCAAATGCCCTGGCATTTTTTGAATCTGACTTTATAAAATCGCGGTTTAAGTCAAGGTTTTGGGCATTGCCCCTAAAGCCGTAGCTCTCCGGCCCGTTTTGGTTGACCCTTGAAAAGCCGCCCCTGTTTAGGCTTCCCCCAATATTATACAATGGTATAACTGCCAGGGCAACATTTGCGGAAACCTTTATTTTGCCGCTTGCAAGGTCGCGCAGCAACATCATACAAGCATCCACGCCGTCTGGCTCTCCGGGGTGTATGCCGTTGTTAATCAATAAAACAACTTTTTTTTGTTTATGCCAATCCCTTGGGTTAAATTGCCTATCGGCACTAAATAACACAACATTAAGCGGGTAGCCGGCATCGGTGGTATCAGCTGTTTTAAGTTGTAGGTTTGGGTAAGTGGCAGCCAGTTTTTTGTAGTAGGCTATACAATCGGCATAAGTCGCAGTTTGCAAACCGTGGCTTTTTTCAAAAGGCGTTGCCAAGTGTTGGGCGTGTAAAAATGAAAATATAAAAATTTGTGTGGCGAGTATGGCTTTTTTCATTAATTTGTTATTGAATTCACCATAAAAATAATGGAAAACACTTACAGAATATTATTAGCCGAAGACGAACCCAAGTTAAGCCAAGTAATTCAAGACGAATTAACCAGGCAGGGGTACCAAGCTGATGTGGCTTACGACGGCTTGATTGCTGAAAAGCTGTTTAAGCAACATGCCTATTCATTGGTACTGCTTGACATTAACCTACCTTACAAAAACGGCTTGGCACTTTGCAAGGAGTTTAGGGAAATAAACAAAAACGTACCCATTATTATGCTTACGGCATTGGGGGAGATAAACGATAAAATTGATGCGTTTAACTTGGGGGCGGATGATTATATAGTAAAACCTTTTCATTTTGACGAGCTCTCCGCACGCATAAAGGTTTTCATAAAACGCGCGGATTCGGTACAAGAAACGGGTGAAAAAATTGTTGTTGCCGACATGGAAATTGACATGAGCAACAAAACGGTTAACCGTAGCGGCAAAAATATTAACCTAACAGCAAAGGAATTTGCGTTGCTGGTTTTGCTTAGCCGCAATAAAGGCAAAGTAATATCCAAACACGATATACTTGAAAAAGTTTGGGACCTAAGTTTTGACACAGGCACCAACACTATAGAGGTATACATTAGCTTTTTACGAAACAAAATAGATAAACCTTTTGAAACAAAGCTTATACACACAAAACCCGGTTTTGGGTATTATGTGCGTGAAGCGCCACTTACATGAGCCTAAGGTTACGATTTGTGCTTTTACATACCTTATTGGTATCTATTTTATTAGCTACCTCGTTTTTGCTTATTTATCTAATTTATTCCAATACCCGCGATGATGATTTTTCAAAACGGCTTTGGGCCCAGGCTGTTATAAGTTACAAAAGCTTTGATGCTGGCTGGATACCGGGTAAAGCTGAAGCCGAACTGCTCGATAACTCGGCTGTAGGTGCTTTGGCTAACCCTTCAGTGGCCATTATTGACAGCGCAGGGTCGTTAGTGTCAGAAAAACCAGCCGCAGATGGAATCTCTTGGGACCGTCCCTTGCTATTAAGCATACAAAAACAACAGCATTTTTTATACAAAGATGATTACTTCGCTTGCTTGGGCATGTACCTACCCACAACCGGGCATTACGTTATTGTTAAAGCAAACGACAAATATGGCTTGGCACGCATGGCAAAGCTACGGTGGATTATGTTACTCGCTGGTACTAGCACCATTGCCGCCATTGCGCTCTTCTCATTTTTTTATGTAATGCGTACAACAAAGCCACTGGTTGGGCTAAGCATGCAAATGCGCAACATATCAGAAAATAACCTGCGGGAGCGTTTTAATATTGGAAAGGGCAACATAGAAAACAATGAGCTTATGCAGGTAAGTGCCAACTTTAACGGCATGTTGGAGCGGTTGGAAAAGGCCTTTGACATGCAAAAAAGCTTTACACACCACGCATCGCACGAGTTAAGAACACCTTTGGCAAGCATGTTGGCACAAACAGAGCTGGCCTTACGTAAAAACCTAACCATTGAGGAGGCGAAAGAGGTGCTGCTGTCTTTAAAAGAAGACCAGCAAGAGTTGATTGAGCTAACCAACTCGCTATTGTTGTTATCCCAATATGAAAAAATAAGCTACTCGTCAGACTGGCCGATGGTGCGCATTGATGAATTGTTGTATGATACCATTAGCATGATCAAGCGGATGTTCCCCAACATTAGCATAAGCCTTGAGTTTTTGGAGATGCCCGAAAATGAGCTAAGCTTGTCCATCAGTGGCAATTACACACTGCTACGCTCTGCGTTTCGAAACTTGATAAAAAACGCCTTTCAATATTCTGAGGATAAAACTGTATTTATTACCATTAAGGCAACTGGCAATTCAATTGACCTACATTTTGACAATAAAGGCAAAACGTTGAACACAAAAGACCAAGACAGGCTGTTTATACCCTTCTTCAGGGGTGAGAATGCCATACGCAAACGGGGTTTTGGCTTGGGGCTGTCTATTGTAAAACGTATTGTACAGTTACACCAAGGTACTATTGCCTACGAGGCTGTAAACGAAAAAACAAACCGCTTTACGGTGTCTTTTGCCAAGGTATAAATAAAAAATCCCGCCGCTAGCGGGATACAATAATTTACTGCTAAATGGCAATTAAGCTTTTACGGCTACTCTTTTAGCCAATTGGCTTTTTAAGTTGGCCGCTTTATTTTTATGTATAATGCCGCGCTTTGCCAGTTTATCAATCATAGAAACCACAGTAGGTAATTTTTCCGCCTGAGCCTTCTCGTCTTTAATCTCTTTCAGGTCACGTATGGCATTACGGGTAGTTTTACCATAGTAACGGTTCCTGTCCCTGCGGGTAGCGGCCTGCCTGGTATCTTTTTTTGTAGCTGAATGGTTTGCCATTAAAAATTCTTTTTTGGGAGGGCAAAGGTATGGGTATTAAATTGAAAAAAAAAATATTATCCGTAAAAATATTTCCGGGTACCTGAATAAAAAAATCGTATTAACACATTTTTCTACAATGAACTTATGGCGAATAAACGATATTTGCAAACGATTTATGTTGTAACACGATAGATCGCTCCAAGCCATGAAGGATTTTTCATTTATCACAAGTTCGCATCCAGCCTTTATTGAAAGTTTATACCAGGATTTTTTAACAAACCCTGACAGTGTTGATACCGAGCTGAAGAAATTTTTTGAAGGATTTGATTTCGCTGTTTCAAGCCATGCCGCCAATGGCAACAGTGCCGCAGTGGCAACTTCTACCGTGCCGGCTGGGCCCGCCGCAGCCAACGACTGGATGAAGGAAATACGTATTTACCGCCTTATTTTGGGATACCGCAACAAGGGCCACCTAATAGCCACCACCAACCCCATACGCCAACGTAAGGATAGGGGGGCAAACCTTGACCTAGGTTTTTTTGGCCTGAGCGAGGAGGATATGAACACCACCTACCAGGCGGGCAATTTGATTGGGTTAGGCAACACCACGCTTAAAAATATTTACAACCACTTGCGCAGCTGCTATGCATCTAACGTGGGGATAGAGTTTAAATATGTGAGCGACCAAAAAAGGGTTGACTGGCTAACCAACGAAATGGAACGCAAGTTTACCAATCCCTTGCCGTTTGAAAAGAAAAAACGCATATTGGAAAAATTGAACCAGGGCGTTATGTTTGAGAAATTTTTACACACAAAATATATAGGCCAAAAAAGGTTTTCGTTAGAGGGTGGCGAAACCACTATTGCCGCCTTGGATGCCATTATAAACTGCGCAGCCGACAAAGATGTGCAGGAAGTAGTAATTGGCATGGCGCACCGTGGCCGCCTGAACATATTGGCCAACATAATGGGCAAAACCTATGAACAGATATTTAGCGAGTTTGAAGGCACGGCCAAGCTTGACCAAACCATGGGCAGCGGCGACGTTAAGTACCACATGGGCTATGGCAGCGAGGTAACCACCACTGGCGGCAAAACTGTACACCTTAAACTGATGCCGAACCCATCGCACTTGGAGGCAGTTGACCCTGTAGTGGTTGGCTTTGCAAGGGCCAAGGCCGATGTGATGTACAACAGCGATTATGATAAGATATTCCCTATACTCATACATGGCGACGCTTCTGTTGCCGGGCAGGGTGTAGTATATGAGGTGTTGCAAATGAGCGAGCTTAAGGGCTACTTAACTGGCGGAACGCTGCATTTTGTTATAAACAACCAAATAGGCTTTACCACCGATTTTGATGATGCCCGCAGCTCAGATTACTGCACTTCACTGGCATCTGCCGTACATGCGCCAGTTTTGCATGTAAACGGTGATGACCCAGAAGCGGTTGTTAAATGTGTGGAAATAGCCACCCGTTACCGCCAAGAGTTTAACAGCGATATTTTTGTTGACATGGTTTGCTACCGCCGCCATGGCCATAACGAAGGCGATGACCCCAAATTTACCCAGCCACATTTATACGCCCTGATTGACCAGCATGCCAACCCAAGGGAAGTGTACACCAAATACCTGTTGCAAAACGGTGAGGCCGACGCACAGGAACTGGCAAAAGACATGGAGAAAAAGTTTTGGGGCGATTTGCAGGAAAGGTTAGATGAAGTAAAGCAGCACCCGCTGCCGTATAACTACCAACAACCAGAAATTTGGTGGAAAAAGTTACGCAAAGCCACCGAGGTTGACTTTGACGCATCCCCTATTACTGCCATCAGCGAAGCCACCTTTAAAAAGGTATTTGATGCCATGATGAGCTGGCCGGAGACCTTTACCCCTATTAAGAAGGTTGAAAAAATATTACAAGACAAAGTAAAATTATTCACCACAGAGGGCAAGGCAGACTGGGCCACTGGCGAGTTGCTGGCCTACGGAAGCCTTTTAGCCGACGGCAATGATGTGCGTATGAGCGGGCAGGATGTGCAACGAGGCACTTTTAGCCACCGCCACGCCGTTTTGCGAGACGAAAACACAGACGAAAGCTACAACCGCCTAAGCAGAATTGATGGCGCCACAGGCCAATTTAGAATATTTAATTCCCTATTGAGCGAATACGGCGTACTGGGCTTTGAATATGGTTATGCCATGGCAAACCCCAACGGCTTAGTAATATGGGAAGCACAGTTTGGCGATTTTAGTAACGGTGCGCAAACCATGATAGACCAGTTTATTGTGGCCGGCGAACAAAAATGGAACAGAATGAACGGTATAACCATGTTGCTGCCCCACGGCTACGAAGGGCAAGGCCCCGAACACAGCAGTGCCCGCATGGAGCGCTTTTTGCAAATGTGCGCCGAATTAAACATTGTTATTACCAATATAACCACGGCCGCCAACTTCTTTCATGCACTTAGGCGGCAGGTTGCTTGGCCTTTTCGCAAGCCGATGGTTAACTTTTCACCAAAGGCCAACCTACGCCACCCTGGTACCTACAGCCATGTGAGTGAGTTTACCAACGGCGGTTTTAAAGAAGTAATTGACGACAGCTTTGCCACAGACCCGAGCCAAGTTAAAAAAGTACTGTTTTGCAGCGGCAAACTGTACTTTGACCTTGCGGAAAGGCAGGCGAAAGATAATAGAACAGATGTGGCCGTAATTAGGCTTGAGCAGATTTACCCGCTGCCATTAAAACAACTTACCGCCTTGTATAAAAAATATGGCAAAGCGGTTTGGTTTTGGGTACAGGAAGAACCATTGAATATGGGTGCGGCCTCGTTTTTGCAAATGAACCTTAAAGACATTAACTACGGGGTTATAAGCAGAAATGCAAGCGCGGCCACCGCAACCGGTTATGCCAAGGTGCATAAACAAGAGCAAGAGGAAATTATTGAAACAGCATTTACTATTTAATGCAAAACTGCCACTGTTTTGCATTAAGCAGATAAACCCGATATTTGACCAGTGAATATGGGCGTAACTGATGACATAATAGTGCAAAAAGTTAAGCAAAGCATCCTTTCCATTGACAAGGATGCCGAGATTATTTTGTTTGGCTCAAGGGCAAGGGGCGATGCCAGGCCGGATAGTGACTGGGACTTTTTGTTTTTGACAAGTTTGGCGGTTACCAGTACTTTACGGCAAACATTAGTTGAAAAATTACTTGATGTTGAATTGGAAGAAAATGCTATTTTTCAGGTTATACCAAAAAATAAAACAGATTGGGAAACCAGGTACCCAGGCACACCGATTTATTTTAACATTCAAGCCGAGGGTATTGGGATATGAATACTAACTATAGTAACAGGGATGTTGTAAAGTTTTATACAGAAAAGGCAATAAGAACTTTTGAAGACGCAAGGGTTTTGGCCAATATTAAAAGCTGGGATTCATGCGTTAACAGGTTATATTACAGTTGCTTTTATATGGCACTGGCACTTATCATCCTAAAGCTGGCAACACGGCCTAAAACACATGCCGGCACAAGAAACCTATTTAATGAACACTTTGTAAAAACAGGCATCGTTGGCAAGCAAACTGCTTCGTTTTATTCGGAATTAATGGAAAAAAGAGGGGAGAGCGACTACGATGATTTTCAAATATCAACCGCAGAAGAGGTTTTACCGTTAATTTCGCAGGCAGAAGAATTTATCAATACTATACAGAAACTCATTTTATAAGCATACAGGCGTAAAAGATTTTTTATGATCGAGATAAAAGTGCCATCAGTAGGGGAATCAATCAATGAAGTTACTTTACTAAAATGGACAAAAAAAGACGGAGATTATGTTGACAGGGACGAGGTGCTGGCAGAACTAGAAAGCGAAAAAGCAACATTTGAAGTAAATGCCGAAAAGGCAGGCATACTAAAAAGGGTAGCCAAAGAAGGTGATACCCTGCAAATAGGCTCGGTACTGGCCAATATTGACGAAACTGCCGAAAAACCAGCCGCAGCCCCCAAGGCTGAGGTTAAGCAGGCCGCAGCACCTGCTGCCACAGTACAGGCAGCACCAAGCCAAGCACCTGTAACAGCAGTGCCAAACGATATCAAGGCCACCCCTGTGGCATCGGCCATTATAGCCGATAAAAAGATGGATGCCTCCACCATTTCCGCTACAGGCCCCGGCGGCAAAATATTAAAGCACGATGTATTGGATGCGCTGGCGCACCCCGGCAAAAAAGCTTTTGCTGGCCAGGAACTGTTTGCCCGCAACGTACGCAAAGAGAAAATGAGCAACCTGCGCAAAACCATCAGCCGCAGGTTGGTTGAATCAAAAAACACCACGGCCATGCTCACCACTTTTAACGAGGTGGACATGACCCGCATAATGGACATAAGAAAGGCCAACAAGGATAAGTTTAAAGAAGCACATGGTGTTAACCTAGGCTTTATGAGCTTTTTTGCCAAGGCATGTGCCATTGCTTTAAGCGAGTGGCCCGCCGTTAACGCATATATTGACGGCGATGAGCTTACCTACCACGATTATGCCGACATAAGCATAGCTGTAAGCACCCCGCGCGGCCTAACCGTGCCTGTGATACGCAATGTTGAAAGCCTGGGCATGGCCGACATTGAAAAGAAGGTAATTGAGCTGGCAGGTAAAGCGAGAGACAGCAAGTTAACTGCAGAAGACCTGCAGGGCGGCACCTTTACCATTACCAACGGCGGTGTGTTTGGCAGCCTTATGAGTACGCCAATTATAAACCTGCCGCAAAGTGCTATTTTGGGCATGCACAAAATACAGGACAGGCCCATGGCTATAAACGGCCAAGTGGTTATACGCCCGATGATGTATTTGGCCTTAAGCTACGACCACCGCATAATTGACGGCCGTGAAAGCGTTAGCTTTTTGGTAAGGGTTAAAGACCTTTTGGAGAACCCTGAGTTGCTGTTGTTTGGCAAAGACCCAGTGAAGACGTTGCTTGGGTTGTAAGTATTTGGCGGCCTTGGGTGAAAATCACACCTGGTTCTATGGTGGATAGAAAACCCTATTTTTTGGCGAACACTCATTAGCAGCACATATCCGATAACGATAATCATCATATTTTGTAGGGCGGTTGTGGTATACACAGCCGCTTTTTACTTTCTCACACCACCAAGGCCATGCGGTTTCAGTCATATTTTAATACGGCGTTGCAGTTGATAACAGCATACAAGGGCAATATGCCGCTTGCGCATTACCTACGAAACTATTTTGCCCAGCATAAAAAACATGGCTCGAGAGACCGGAAGCAAATAGCCCACCTTTGTTACTGTTACTACCGCCTCGGGCAGGCATTAAAGCAGCTTTCTACCGAGGAACGCATGAAGGCTGGGTTGTTTGTTTGCAACACATCCATTGCCGAATGGGCTGTTTTATTTGATGGGGATTGGCTTGCCAACCACAGGCCCCTATTAACTGAACGGATTGCTTTTTTACAAAACTTATACGATTTCGATCCTGGGCAAATTTTTCCCTGGCAAACCCATTTAAGCCAAGGCATAGCATGGCAGGTGTTTGCGCAGTCACACCTGGTTCAGCCAAAGTTGTTCATCCGCATACGACCGGGTAAAAATAATACCGTGGTTGAAAAGCTAGAGACGAATAACATTCCCTATAGCCCGCTTGGGGAAAACTGCCTCGCATTGGCGAACACCAGCCAAGTGGATAAGGTATTGGTGCTTGACAAAGAGGCGGTGGTGCAGGACTATTCTTCCCAACAAATTGCCTTATTCCTCCGCTTAATTCACCCAGCAGGCAGCGGCAAACTTGCACACAATGCCCAGCAACCTTTAACCACCATTTGGGATTGCTGTGCCGCCAGCGGGGGCAAATCTATTTTAGCGGCCGATACCATTGGCAATGTGCAACTTACTGTGTCTGACATTCGGGCCTCCATCATCAACAATCTAGAGAAACGTTTTGCATTGGCTGGCATAAAAAACTACAAAAGCTTTGTAACTGATCTATCCAATGCACGTTTCACCATTAACGATGCACGTTTCCACCTCGTTTTGTGTGACGCCCCTTGCAGCGGTAGCGGCACTTGGGGCAGAACGCCGGAACAATTGTATTTTTTTACGGAGGATAAAATAAGGGCTTTTGGCAGTTTACAGCAAAAGATTATCAGCAATGCCTTACCCCAAGTTGCGGAAGGCGGTTATTTTTTGTACATCACTTGTTCAGTATTTGCCGAAGAAAATGAGGCGGCCTTAAATTATATTATACAGCAAGGTTATGCGTTAGTAAAAAAAGAGTTACTGGCCGGTTACGGCCAACAGGCCGATACCATGTTTGCCGCCTTGTTGCAAAAACAGCCGATTTAATTTGGCACTACCTCAGCCTGTCAACACTTTTTACCAGCCTATTGTCTTTATAAATCCCCCGGAATGCAAGAAAAAGAAACACGGGCACCACAAACACAAAAACACTGGTAATAAGGGGTATGCTCATTTCTTTATAGTTGTTTTTTATGTTCAGAAAGTACAGAGCTACCACAATAAGCGAGATAATGATGTTCGCAAGGGTAATGCGCATTTGCAGCTTTCTATCCTTGAACACAAATATAGTAATTAACGAAGCCATGGCAGAAGCCACCGTAAGCGATACAATGGGTATTGAATCAATGGCTGTTAAAGGGGTTAAGGAGTTGAGTGAATCTGTTACCAAGTGGCCGGAATAAAAAGGGAATTTCATTGTTAAACCTGCAGCCACCCCGGCCAGCAATAACCAAATAGTCTGTATACGCTGTATCATATTGTAAGCTTATAAATACTGTAAAAAGCACTAATAAAGCATAAAAATAGTTAAAAACGCTAACTCTGCCCCTTAAACAATTTTACTGGGTCTTTAAATTCGCCCTGCAGCTGTTGCACAAAATGGCTTATCTGAGCCATTTTTTATACACACAGGTAAATAACCACATAGCCAGCCAAAATTTGTATAAAGCACTTCCTCCGAAGCGACGTGCTAAGCAATTACCTTAACAAAGTTGGCCTTTTGCCATGGTTCGCTTCAACGCCCTACCTGCCACCCGTTCCAGAAACAGAGAATGCAAAACAGCTTTGGCGATGCCGAATCACCTAGGCACCGATGTAATAAAAGACTACCGCACTGTACGCCACATAAATTAAAATGAATAATCATTGCTGTTTACGTCAGCCGTTATACAGTATACATAACAACCATAACATTTGGCCTACTTGTTGTTTATTAACTATACATTGCACAACCTTACCTGTATTTAGATACATATAAATATAGTAAAAGCCATAAAATGGATGATAAACACTACGTAGTTGCTATTGGTGCTTCAGCTGGCGGCCTCGAAGCCATTGAAGCATTTTTTGACCATACCCCCAACGACGGTGTAACCTATATTTTAATACAACACCTATCGGCTAATTTTAAAAGCCATATGGTGCAAATACTTTCAAGGCACAGCAAGTTGCAAGTATTAGAAGCTACCGACAACGAAAAAATAGAAGGCAACCGGGTGTATATTATACCCGGTGCTAAGTTTATGACCATTGAAAACGGCAGGTTAATGCTGTTTGACAAAAAGGATACAAAGGCACCGCACCTTACCATTGACCATTTTCTAAAATCGCTTGCTGCCGAACGCGGCCAAAAAGCGATAGCGGTTATTTTATCTGGCACCGGCAACGACGGTGCCCAAGGGGTTGAAGCCATTAAAGTAGCAGGCGGCCTAGTAATAGTGCAGGACCCGCAAACCGCAACCTTTAACGCCATGCCCACCGCGGCCATTGCCACCGGCTGCGCCGACATAATAACCTTGCCGGTTGCCATGCCCCAAGTTATAGAGGATTATTTAAAAGACGGTGTTTTTGAAGTGTTGGAAATGGTAAAACAAAACACCCCCAAAGATTTTACTGATTATAAACGCCCCACCATACTGCGGCGCATAAACAGGCGCATGGGCTTTAATAACTGTAAAACCATTGACGAATATGTAAGCTTTTTACAACGCAACCCCAATGAACTTACGCTGCTGGCCGCTGATTTTTTAATAGGTATTACCGCCTTCTTTAGGGATGTGAAAGCTTTTGACATTATTGCCAAGCAGGTAATACCAGAGATTGCGGAAAACAAACAGGATGGAGACATATTAAAAATATGGGTGCCTGGATGCTCCACCGGTGAGGAAGCGTATACCTTGGGCATTCTGGTAAGCGAATTTCTACTTACGAGTACAAAAAAGCTAACCGTTAGAATATTTGCCACCGACATTAACACTGCTGCGTTGGACGTTGCCTCAAAAGGCCGCTATACCACCGCTATCGAAAAGGCGTTATCGGCGGAAAGGTTGCAAAAGTATTTTACCAAGCAAGCGGATACCTATTCCGTTACAGCCGCCCTACGCGAAATGCTTATTTTTGCCCACCACGACCTGGTAAAAAACCCGCCTTACTGCAATACCGACCTAATAAGTTGCAGAAACCTGCTTATTTACATGAACCCCGTATTGCAAAAAAAGGCCATAGCCCTTATGCAATTTGGCATAAACAATGGCGGTTTTATTTTTTTAGGCCCCAGCGAAAACAAAGTTTCATTTACGGAGGGTTTTACTGAAATTAGTAACCGCTGGAATATATTTAAAGCAAACAAAAGCAACAAGGGCGTAAACTTCGATTTGTTTTTGTCGCCAAGTATTGATGCAGCGAACAAAGCCATGCAGGCTAAAGGCAATGAAAGAGCGGTATTTGATACCAGCACTGGATTGGCCGACAAAATAAACATTTCCATTGTAGAAGAAACCGGCTATAGCGGCGTATTTACAGATGCCAGCCTTAGTGTGTTTCGCTCATTTGGCAACTTAACAGCTTATTTAAAAAATGAACTGTCTAAGTTTAACCTTAAGGAATTATTGCCTGCAGATATTTTGCCAATTGTTAAAGCGGCCGCCCATAAAGCCCTTAAAAGCGGCGAACGGGTTTTGTTACAAGGCTTGCACGTAAACAATGGTATTGACGGTACCTTTACTGATATAATTTTAAAACCCTTTAACAATACTATACCACAAGAAGGGTTACTACTTATATTATTTAAACCAGCAGCCAACCCAACACAATCTGACCCTGCAAAAGATACAGACCTGGGCCACCTTGCCGAAAATTATACTTTGAGCCTTGAGAGCGAACTGGCCACAGCCAGACAATTGCTAAGAGAAGCCAATGAAAAAGTTATTTCGTCAAGCGAATACCTGCAATCTTTTAATGAAGAACTACTGTCGGTAAACGAAGAGCTGCAAAGCTCAAACGAGGAGATGCAGTCAGTAAACGAAGAGCTGCAAAGCCTTAACAAGGAGTATAAAACTGCCATAACATCGTTAACCGAAACAAATGACGACCTGAACAATTATTTTAGAAGCGATGTTAACGGCCACCTGTTTGTTGACCAACATTTATTGTTAAAAAAATATTCCCCAGCAGTTGTAAAACACATCAACCTACAGGAAGGCGACATCGGCAGGCCGATGGCGAACATTACTTTAAATTTTAAATATGATGATTTAACAACCGACATCAACACTGTTATTGCAACGGGTGATACAATTATAAAAGAAGTAGCCTTTAATGGTGGTGGTTATTTTCAGGTAATGTGTATGCCTTATTTACGCAAAAACAGCAAAAAGCCGGAGGGTGCCATTATATCGTTTAATGATATTTCAGAAATTAAAAAGGTATTGCGCGAATTGGTTGATAGCAATATGCGATTGAGAAATTTTACCCACATCATTTCCCACAACATCCGTTCCCATGTAGCTAACCTAATGGGCATTCTGGCTACTGTAGATATGGACGATACTATTGACCGACAAATGGGGTTGGGCATGATAAAAACCACGGCAACTGCCCTTGATACAACCATTAAAAATTTACACGAAATCATTAAAATACAAGAATCCACCGGCCTGCCGCAACAAACCATACATATTTGTTCGGCCATAAACAACATCGTGTCAACCATTTCGATGTTGAAAACGGAACCAAGCCCAACCGTGGTATTTAATATAGCCGAAACAGAAACGTTGGATACCAACCCCGCCTATTTTGAAAGCGTTTTTTTAAACCTTATTACCAATGCGATACGGTACAAATCGCCAGACCGGGACCCCATTATAACGTTTGGCAGCCATATTGACGGACACAACAAAGTAATAACCGTGGAAGACAATGGGCTGGGTATTGACCTTAAACGGTATGGCGGCAGGCTTTTTGGTATGTACGAAAAATTTCATGCCAACAAAAACGGAACCGGCATGGGCCTGTTTATTGTAAAAACGCAGATTGAAGCAATGAAAGGCACTATAACAGCCGAAAGCATCGTTGGCAAAGGCACCACCTTTAAAGTATCGTTTTGTAATACATTTTAACAGGCAAACCAAAAAGGTGCGTACCCCTATTTAATCCCGTAAAAGCAAAAGAGCCTTACAAATCAATGATTTATAAGGCTCTTTAGTCTAAATTGGTGCCCAGAACAGGAATCGAACCTGCACTACCTTGCGATAACCAGATTTTGAGTCTAGCGCGTCTACCAATTCCGCCATCTGGGCTTTAAACAGTAAGAAATTTATTTACAATAACTTTCTTAAACCTGCTGTATACTTCCGCCCTTTTTAACGGGCTGCAAATATAAGGGTAACCTTTCAAATCTCGCAACATGTTGCGAGATAATTTTTTATGCAAGGTAAAATACTACCTACAGCAGCTTTTTTTAGGCAGGAATATTTTTTGTAAAATCACCAGTATTTTCTTCAATACACCCATACCAACAAATTAAGGGTACAAAATTAAGCTTATTGCATTACCGAAGGGCAATTTCTCTTGCTATCAAAGGCAAGTCAACTCTACAGGGTCTTGAGCTTAATATTCAAATTACATATCCATCCGTACATGTAGATATTAAAAAACATTAAAGCCTCCGGTCGATAATCTATCATTTCCGTTTTAATCATTTACGCTATGCAACTCCCTCATTACTCCAACACCAAACTACTAATGCTCCTTGCTGGCAGTACAACATCGTCAATACCGCTAACCGGGTATGGCTTCATATCATCCCCCAGCTTGGCGGTCGTAACGTAATGCTTAACCAATGTCAGCACCTTACCCTTTGTTAATCCTTGCAGTGCGAGGCTTGTATGTTTTTCTTCCATGGTATAATTAATAATGTTTACCACTAATTTTTTACCAGCAACATCCCTAAAGGCCGATACCATTACCTGCTGGGCGGCCTGCGTTGCCGTTAAACCGTCTCCCCTGCCCGTTTGTATTCGGTACATACCTGGGCGTACCAACAGGCTGTAATGGCCCAAGACCCAAAGGTTTTTGGTAACAGCAAACGGATTATTAAGGTCCTTGGCCCGTTGGGGGTTTAGGGCAATTAGGTAATAAAGGGTACTGCTGTCGGCACGGCCGGGCTCATAGGCATTCCAATAATGCCAAGCGGTGGCATTACCCTCCGTAAAATCAGTGTTTATCAACTTGGCTAAAAACAATGCGCAGTCCATAGTGCTGCGGCCGGCTTTGCTGCCTTCGGTAAAGCCATCGCCCAGCATGCAGTATTCTGACTGCCAGTATTCCAAACCGCTATTGTATTTTTTCAAACTGTCCCTAAGCTTGTTGCGTGTTGTTATGGTATTTACATCGCCCACTTCTGTAAAATAACCATGCCCCTCCACAAAAGGCATTACATGGCTTAGGGCACCGATGTATAAAGGACTTGACGGGCTGTAAAAATTAGCCACTTGCCTGCTGGCCTTGGTAGACCCCTCATATAAAAAGCTAAGCATACCCGCTTCGGTAACCAATATTTTTGTATCCAGTTTTTGGCGGGCTAAACCAGCATCCAATGCCTTTACCGTACGGTAAATATCTTCGTTTGCCCAAGGGCTGCCTTCTTGCTTGGCCTTGCCGTAGGTATCGCTCCAGTCCCATTGCGGCTCATTCACAGGGCTAATGTAATTAAAATGCAGACCGGTTTTATCAAAATGGCCCACCACCTCGGTTAAAAAATTTGCGTATGCCTCATATTTATCATCCTTCAGGTTAACCTTGTAATCCTTCTTCAATTTATAACCAAGCCCGTTTTCTGTAAACTGCACCGGCGGACTGTTTACAAAAGCAATCAAGTTTTCTACACCATAACTTTTAGCCTGCCGCAACATCCATGTATACCCGGCCTGCTTATCCCAATGGTAAGTGCCGTTGGGTGACAAAAAACACTCCACACGGTGCGATGCATCGCTTTTGCCACTGCTGTCACCTTGCTCTGCGGTTCCAGCACCTATATTGTACCGGAATGCCGAAAGGCCTATACCCTTTGGTTTTCCATCAGCACCAACCGCGCGGCTGAACAATAACTCCGCTATGCGCTGTTTGTGTGCGGCGGGCCATTTGCTGCCAATCTCCTCGCTGTACCAGCAGCCCGAGGCACCAATGTTGCGTATTTGTTGCACGGTGTCGTTTAGGTATAGCGTAAATGTGATTGGGTTGCTTTTTTGGGAAAACACGTTGGCAGTAAACAGGGTTAAGCAAGCAAAAAGAAATACATTTTTCATGAAGATAATTTTAGATTTTTTTCTACCGTACGCACAAAAAAAAGCTACCGATACACCAAAGCAAATAAAAATATACGTTTTGGGTGTTGCCCCCCATCTAGGGTTAGTTTCGGTGTACTTAACCCAACAAACCCAGTGTAGCTAGGTGATATTTAAATAAAAACATTTTTTTCCAAAAAACGGTTTACAACCATAAGTGAAACCGTTTTTACTCCTCAAAAACTACTTTACTCCATTTATCCGGCAAGTGCGTATCGTAAATGCCATGGCTGCTTAATGCCATGGCGGGATGCGGGCTTACTTCCTTACCGCCCACCATTAACTTTTGAAAGCGGCCTAAAAACAGGTTCCATACATCACCATGCGCGGGGGGTATGCTTCTGCCGTTGGCCAACAATTGCAAGCTTTGCCAAGGTATGGCTATTTCAAGGCTCCAGCCCTTGTCAATTAAAGTATTGTCGTTTATTTTACCATCCACTTGCACTGCGGTTTGCAAGCCGGGCATACCAAAATTAGTAAATGCCCAGCGTATGCCGCGGGGGTGGGTGCCTTTCCAAAAACTGGCACCACTACGGTCGTAATCGCCACCAAAAGTGTAGGCCTGTGGGTGGTGCACGTCAAACTGCGGTACGATAAATTTGCTGCCTTTGGTGTAGGCATCCTTCCAAATAAAAAACACCTCGTACACTGTATTGGCGGCGTTTACTTCCAACTCGTAATAACAGTCGCCGCCATCAATAAACACTTCTAAATCGTTCTCTAAAAAAACAATGCTGTCGCGCTCCGTTTGGTAGGCCTCCACAAACGGCTCCTCCGCATAAAAGGCTATGTATAGTTGCTCTTCATTCCATAATAACGCAGTTTGGGTGTTATACATACCAGGCTGGCCTGTAACCATATCAACAAAGCGCATGCTCCAAGCGGCCTGTTGCCAAATGGGTTTTTGCGTGTTACCGTCAACCACAATAGTCTCTTTAATCTTTTTGGCGGCGTAATCGTGTTTATCAACCATGGTATACTCTCTTTTTTGGGCGTGTTTTCGGCAATTACATACACCACCAGGTGGCCCATAACGGCCTTATCAATTGGGCCAAACATCTGCATGCTTTAAGGTGATGCCAAGCGCAATATAAACACAAATTTGGGGTGGAATTGTATTATTTGGTGGAAAAGTGAGTTGGTACTAGTGGATAGCTATTAGTGTAAGGCAAACGGCAAAAACACCTACCGCTTAGGCCAATTTGCACCGGCTTAGTGTTGGCAAAAGGCAACCAGCCCATAAAACCCAAGACGATTTTTGCGCACGCCATGGTATTTTGCTAAACAAATACCGCTGTAAAAAAGCCATGCAGAACTATAAAAGAACTTTTATTAATCTTATTTAGAGGTCCGGGTAAATGAGGATGGGTTAGCAATTATCAGGGCTGGCGTTCCATGAATCAGCTTGCTGACTACCCCTCAGCCATTGATTGATATTTCCGATTTTACAAAATCTATGCACATTTTATGTTCGCTCAAAAAGTCAATTCCCTAAAAAGAAATAACTTTTTTTGGGTATTTCCCCTGTAAAAACACAAACGGTGGTCTCAACATTTTTTCGAAGTTCGGCTGCCTTATAGGCGATTTCTCTTTTGTCTTTACTGGCAAAAAGTACGATGCCGCTCACCAACTTATTCGCAATTAACCCGTTAATTTCAGGCTCCGAAAGCTCTGGGTTGCCAATAAGCACCCATTGATTGGGATATTCCTTTTTGATGTCTGATATTGGTAGGATTTGCATCACAATTATATTAGCCTTGTGTACACTTAAAACCATATTTCATTGGTTAAAAATGCTGAGGGAACGCTTCATTTTATGTTCAGTATTGTTTATTCTGCCGAAATATTCTTCAATATCTTATCTAACGTCACATCCTTTCTTTTAATCCAGTGTTAATTAAAGTGGGTCAATAATTGTATATCCTTTCTCTCCAAAAGATAAAAATTTTCCGTTTCCAATTCCCGTGAGTTTTGGAGAATAGTCTCCAAATTTTATTACCTCATTTGTCTTTTTATCCCACAAGAAAAAACTTCTTTTATCGTGATAACTTGAATGCAGAAGAATATTCTCCTCGATGCTTGAGATTGCAGATGCACCTGAAAAATTATCTGGAGCCTCAAAACATTCTAATTTGAATGTATCAAGATTAAGCTCAAATATATTCAGCCCGGTATATGAGTATAATAGGACTTGATCTGCACCATGTTTGCAAATGCAGTAACAATCAGAAATAATTAAATCTGCGGCACTTGAATTAACTCCAAACTCTTGGATTCCATTAAAGTTGAAAACTGCCAGACCATCATTATTTGGACCTTCAATTCCATAAACTCCTTCGTCAAAATAGGTTGCAATAATTTTATTTCGATGAATGATGATGTCTTGTATGCCGTCGCCCACAAGAAATGATTTTATTAATTGTCCGGAGAAATCATACATGTATGCATTATTATTACCATCTGTCCTGCCGTATACAATCAGAAACTTGTTGCTATTAAGCTTGCGAATAAATGGAAAAGAAAATGCCATATTAATTTGAAGCCTGTGCTCCTTGGTTACAATTGCACCGTTATTAAAAAGCGCGATATAGTTACCTTGTTCGTCGGCGTCAAGGTCTATAATTTTATGTAACCCTGTGTCTATCTGTACTATGTGTTCTATCATTTTCAATCGAATATCATGGAACAAGGAGAGGGTTGTCAAAACCCAATTTTTATCCTATAAAATTATAGAGATTCTTAAAATGCTTTAAGTTTTATCCATCCCCTCCCCCCCAACGGCGGAACCCCGCTTAAAAAAGCAGGGGTTCCTTCATTTAAGGGCCGGGATTTAATGTTTTACCTCAGTATCAGTGTGTGCTTTCTTTTCCTGTAACATTTGCAGCAGCTGCAGGCCCATCAGCCCGCTAAGGCTACCGTCTGTACCATTACCGCCGCTTACAATAAGGTCGGGTATAATTTTAATATTGCCCCTGCCTATTTCTTCAGTTATTTTAAACTTGGTAAAGTTGTCGCCACCCATCGCCTTAACCTGCAGTTCGTAGGCTTCGGCGGTACTTTTACCAATGGCCATTATTTTTTCGGCTTCGGCCAAACCTGTTTTGCTGATCCTTTCGGCTTCTGCTGCGGCGGTAAGCTTGGTGGCTTCTGCCTGGGCACTTGCCCTTGCACGGGTGGCTGCGGCCTCACCTTCGGCACGCATCCTGGTGGCGGTGGCTTCTGCTTCTACATTCAGCTTAACGCTTTTGGCATCACCTTCGCTCTTTTTAACAGCGGCATCGGCGGTACGTTGTGCTATCTCTACGCTTTGCTGGGCCTTTACTATTTCCTTTTGCATATCGGCAATGGCGGTTTCCTTTTCCATACCCTGGCGTTGTTCCTGTGCCATCTTTTGTGTTTGGTAGGTTTTTTGTTCTTCCTCGGCTATCTTCCTGTTCGTTAAGGTTTTCATCAATGCCTCGGGGGGAACAATATCGCCTATCAAGGTATCCACGGCATTTACATTATATTCATCCAGCACGGCCTTAATATGGTCTTTGGCGGCCTGCTGCCTTTCCTTACGGGTGCTTAGGAAGGATATAACATCGCTGTCCTGCGCACTGTTACGGAAATAGTTACCGATAGTGGGCTCCAGCACCTGCGATACCAGGTTTACCATGCTGCCGAAACGGGCTATTACCTTTGGCGCCTCGTTGGCAGGGATGTGTATAATCTGGGCCACGTCAAGGTTAAAAGGGAAACCATCCTTACTGCGCACGGTTATGGTGCTAAGGTTTTTATCCAGCATGTGTGCCTCGCTGCGGGCGTTAGCCCAGTTAAGCACCAGATTGGTGGTGGGTACCAGCTCCACCTTCATGGTATACTTGTTAATGGGGTACTTACCGGGGCCTAATGGCTCCATCCACACACCACGGAAACCTTTTTCAACAATGTTGCCATGTTTAAAACTGTCACCCGTCATATCTTTGCCATCCTCGCCTATATAAGATATAACCACGCCCACGTAACCAATAGGCACATCCGTCATGGGTATTTCCTCTATTTGCTGTGCCCAAGGGTTTATGTAGTAACTACCTGCCAGTATTACCTGGGGTTGCAAACCACGGTTACCCCCGTTTTGCAAAAAGGCATCAATGTCCTGGAAGTTGTTATGGCCCTCCACGTTTTTACCGGCTATCTGCCCGGCGGTAATGGGCGCACCATCCAACATAGTTACAATACCAAGCATGTTCTCGTGTATGCTGGTAAGTTCGGCCACCTGCACGCTAAACGCAAACGTGTTTATACGGTAGGTACCGGCCGTTAAAATGTTGGTTTGCCGGCCTTTTTGGCCACCGTTGTCCAGGAAAGCCGCAGCGTCCTGAAAATTGTCGCTGGGCACCTTGCGGGCCAAAATATTACCGCTGGGCAATTCGGCACCGTCGTTGCTGATTACCACGCCAATTTTACCTTCGGGTATAACCGTAAACGGCTGCATTTCTACGCCAAATTGAATGGGCAACAAGCCCCAATATAAACCGGGTGCAAGTGTTTTGGCCTGAAAACCGGGTTCGCCTTTGGTGGCTATGATGCGGCCGTCGGGCAATGAGCGGTTTGCACCGCGCATCCTAAACTTTTTTGTTACAAGCCCTACCCTGTTCTCGGGTACAATTACCATACCGAAGAAAAAACGGGCAATTGACTTGATAAAAAGCAGGACCAATACCACCAGTATTACCCAGCCCCAATGAATAAAAAAATCTCTCGCTTCCATGATTGTTTGTTGTTTTTAGTGTTTAGAATGAATGTTTAAAGATTATTGTTTTTTGTTGTACTTGTACATACATTATTGCAAATCCTAACCAATAGCCATGCTATTCGGCATTGTATCTGCACTTTAACACCCTGCATGCATGTTAAACCGTCAATACTTTTGGTGTATCTTATTGTGGTTTGGTATTGTGTGAGGCCTGCCGGTTGTTACCGTACTGGCTAAAAGCTGGGCAGCTTTGTTGCACGTTAGGCAACGCTACTGGCTTTTTGCTGTGCCCGAAAATATGGCTTTTACTAATTTACTTGGCTGGGTAAAGTGTATGGCGTTGGCTTTGGTCGTAGAAAGAACCCCTTTTCTGTGGCTCATATATTTTGGGGCATTGCCCCTTTTTTGATTTGATACAGTAAAGATATAGCGGGTTTAAGCGCATACGCATATTGATGTAGGATAAGCGGGGCTTGCGCTTGGAAGAGCGGATAAGCATGCCGGATGAGCGGCAAAATTTAATTGTATTTATTACACTTAAAACTGCCGGGTATGCGTAAAAATAGGTTCAAGGCTGTCATTAAGCTTTGGCTATCAACCGTTTGCAGCAACGTTGCATTCAGGCTTATACCTGTCAATCAACTCTTCAACAATATTTAATCGGTCTTCTTGTTTTTCAACTGGCAACACGCAAACTGTGTTGACACCGTTATTTTCAAGCCAAGTATGCCGGTGATCTACAGTAATATTGGCCAACGAAGGCACCTCGCCAATAAACACAATAGTATACACAGGGTTTGGTGCAGGCACACGTTTGGCAAAAATGTAAATGCCAGCATCGCCTGGGTATTGCGCTTGTAATGGGTAAACGGTAAAAAAATAGCTGTTTCCCTTATAGCCAAACACTGGTAGTTTTTCAATTTTAGTCATACAATAACTTTAGGGTTAGCGAGTATGCGAATTTAATGTATCTTTTTTAACATTTTAATTTTATCGGCAGTACCCACGATGTTTTTGGTAAATACCGCATGTGTTGGTTGGCTTACAAGCCCTATCTTTAGCAGCCTATGCAATTGAACAGTTTAATAACGGTTATTATCTCAATTTGCGCGGTGTTTGGTTACGCAAATGCGCGTTTTATTAAATTACCCACGGCCATTGGCATAATGGTTTTGTCGCTGCTTTTTTCGGTTATACTAATAATTGCAGGCCGGGTGGCACCGTCTTTTTTAGCCGCCGTGGTAAAAACCGTGGGGGGGATAAACTTTCATACATTGTTGATGGATGTTATGCTCAGCTTCCTGTTGTTTGCGGGCAGCATACATATTGACGCGGCAAGCTTACGAAAACAGCTATGGCCAGTAGCCTTGCTCGCAACGGCTGGCACACTTATTTCAGCCGTATTGGTAGCCATAGCAGTATATTTGTTATTTGGCGCATTTGGCACGCACATACCCATTATTTACTGTTTATTGTTCGGTATACTTATCTCCCCTACGGACCCCGTGGCGGTGCTGGCCATATTAAAGCAGGCTGGCATACCGCCTACCCTGCATATAAAAATTGCAGGGGAATCACTTTTTAACGACGGGGTGGCCGTGGTAGTTTTTATGGCCCTGCTTGAGGTGGCACAATCTGGCATAGAGCATTTCTCCTTTTGGCACTCGGTGGCCGTTTTTTTTCGAGAGGCAGGCGGCGGATTGTTGTTTGGGCTGGTATTAGGATATGCTGGCTTTTTGTTGGTGCGTTCCATTGACAACTACCAAGTGGAAATACTAATAACCGTTGCCATGGTGATGGGCGGTTATGCGTTGGCGAACGCTATACACGTTTCTGGCCCGTTGGCCATGATTGTGGCCGGAATTGTTACTGGCAATACCGGCAAACAACACGCAATGAGTGAAGTAACAAAGGAATATTTAGACAAATTTTGGGAACTGGTTGACGAGATATTAAATGCCATCTTATTTATGCTGGTTGGTTTGCAAATATTGGTGATACCTACCGGGGGTACCCTTATCTTAATTGGCATGGCAACCATTTTACTGTTGCTGGCGGCCAGATGGCTTTCTGTGGCTCTGCCAATAACAATGCTGCGGCCTTTTATAACTTTTGAGCGGCATGCCATAGCAATACTAACTTGGGGAGGGTTGCGGGGCGGCCTTTCTGTGGCCATGGCACTTAGCCTGCCTGCAGCAATGTTCCGCAGCCAGTTTGTGGCAGTTACTTACATTGTGGTAGTATTCTCAATCGTGGTACAGGGGCTTACCATAAAAGGGGTAACAAAGTTTTTAATGAAAAAGCCTGCGTAAAGTTTTTTAATCTGCATTGTATCCCGTTTTTGTTTGCCAAGTTTTATGCTGCGCCTAAACACCAAACCCAATTTGCCATTTGCAAAAACAACCCATAATGTTACTTTTGCAAATCTTGACTACCACATCCAAAACATCAGCCTCATTCTTTAACTTCCAATTTGCCTTGCTGTGCGTGAGCAACTTTTTGTTTTCCGCCAGCTTTACCATGATGATACCCGAACTGCCAGGCTACCTTACCCATATTGGCGGCCAGGACTACAAAGGGTTAATCATTTCCTTGTTTACGCTAATGGCCGGTATTTCCCGCCCGTTTAGCGGCAAACTTACCGATACAGTGGGGCGCGTGCCGGTTATGATATTTGGGTCGTTGGTTTGCGTGGTTTGCAGTTTTTCTTACACGCTGTTTGCGGGTGTAGCCGGTTTTTTATTGTTACGGTTTGTACACGGGTTTTCAACAGGGTTTAAGCCAACAGCCACCTCTGCCTACGGTGCTGATGTAGTGCACGAAAGCCGGCGGGGCGAAGCCATCGGCATATTAACCATGGGCTATACGGTGGGCATGTCGCTAGGCCCGATGTTTGGCAGCTTTCTGGTGAGCCATTATTCATACAACGGCATGTTTTACGCGTCATCGGCATTTGCGCTTGGCTCCGTGGCTATATTGTACAACATAAAAGAAACGTTGCCCAAACCACAAAAATTCCGGTTCAGCATACTTCGGTTAAAACCAAATGAACTGTTTATAAAAACAGCCATTAAACCTGCCGTTATTTTGTTGCTGCTAAGTTTTGCGAGTGGCTGCACGTTAACGCTGGCGCCCGATTTATCAGAAAACCTTGGCGTGCATAACAAGGGGGTGTTTTTCGCTATTTATACAGCTACGTCTTTGCTCGTGCGCATATTCGCCGGAAAATCGTCTGACAAATATGGCCGCATCCCCGTACTGATAATATCTTCCATCACACTCGTTGTGGCAATGGCTATTCTTTCATTTGCCCATAGCCAATGGATGCTATTTACCGGCTCGGCCATTTTTGGCCTTAGCTGGGGCATGAACGGCCCTACCATAACCGCCTGGACGGTAGACCTTGCCCAACCTGCCATGCGGGGCCGGGCCGTTGCCAGCATGTATATTGCATTGGAAGCAGGCATTGGCATCGGCGCCTTTATATGTGCGGAGATTTACAATAACCTACCTGCCAATTTTGTTTACGCGTTTATTACACCCGCATTTCTTGCGGCGTCGGCGGCCATATTGCTAGTATTATGGCGGAAGAAAAAGGCGCAGGTCTTTTTGGTAGCAGATGTTGTTGCTTTGGAAGATGAATTGATGTAAACGATACTCGTCAGCCAATATGGCTTAGCAAAAGGGCGAAATGCAATTTTTGGCGGTATTGATAACAAAGACGTATGGTTAAAACATCTTCCTTATCAGGGAAATAGACCACCAACCAAGGTATAAAAGTTATGGTTCAGTCGGTTTAAAGTAAAAAGTCATACCGCTGATAATAATTTTAGACTAAATTTGTTTTTAACAGATTTGATTATGCCTACTGATACAATACACATTAGAATAAATGACCCCCACGCTTTGGCCATTATTGAGAACTTGGAAAAAATGCATGCGGTTGATTTTTTGACCGATGATGATGAATACATCGAAATTACAGAAGCACTAAAGGCAGAATCAAGGAGGAGACTTGAGCATTTGAAAAACAATCCCCAATCTGCTATTGGCCTGCAACAATTTAAGAGCCACATACAAAGCA
This sequence comes from uncultured Parafilimonas sp., assembly GCA_903882935.1. Classification (GTDB taxonomy): domain Bacteria; phylum Bacteroidota; class Bacteroidia; order Chitinophagales; family Chitinophagaceae; genus JABDFW01. Next base: position 68,431 of record CAIRZB010000114.1, read on the forward strand.
GGCTTTCAAAATGAAGAAATTCGAGGTTATATTTTCACCCTACGCTTTAGATGATTTGGATGATGCCTGCAACTACTATCGAAAAATAGACCCCGAAACCGAATTGAAATTCCTCTTGGAAATTGATAAAAAGATTGATGCAATTTACATCAACCCTTATTTTGCAACAGTCAAATTTGACAAGACCCGTTGCACCTCTCTAAAAAAATTTCCATACAGTATATTTTATACGGTTGATGTGTTTACTGAGACTGTAATAATTACCAACATATTCTTTGCCAAAAGAAGGCCTTTTTGGTAAAAGGCCTAGGTATATTTTACTATTTGCAAAAAAACTCCTGTGAAGTAATTCCTTGCCGCTGATGATGTAAAAGCGTCCCATCAATCCAAACGAGTCTGCCCAATTGGCTCATTTGGTGCTTGCCATTTCGCATCATGCCTCCACCCCGGCCGGCCGAAAACATACATCCATTTTGAATACAAATCAGGGGCTTGCCTCACATCCCGCAACATATTGCGGAACTCATGAAAAATCATCTCATCGGGCCTGTTTGATGTTGGTGGCTTGGTAACCCCATAAACCACCTTTTCGCCCTCCGGCTCAAAAGTGCCAAACAGCTTATCCCAAATTATTAAAAACATACCCATATTACGGTCAATATATTGGTCGTTTTGGCCATGATGTACACGGTGGTGGCTGGGGGTAACCAAAAAATACTCCAGCCAACCCATTTTTTTTATCAGCTGGGTATGTACAAAAATGCCCCAAATTTGGGTGGCTGAGTAAATAAAAGCAATGTCTATGGGCCTGAACCCGACAACCGCCAGGGGTATAAAGTAAAAAAAACGGTACAACGGCTGAAAAACCGACGACCGGAAGCCCACCGTAAAATTAAACGTGTCAGAACTGTGGTGGGTAACGTGTATTGCCCAAAAAAAACGCACTTCATGGTCAAAACGGTGCAGCCAGTAATACATAAAATCTTCCGCCAGCAGCAGGCAAACCCAGTACAACACGGGGTTGCCCCAATGGAAAAAGGTATGGCTGAAAAAATAATTCAATATGGCCAAATACACCACACTAAAGGCAAGGTCAAGCCCCCCATTTAACAACATCAGGTAAAAATTATTAACAGTATCTTTAAGCGTATACGATTTTAGCTGCTGTAGGTGCGACAGCAAAATCTCCAACCCAATTATAACAACATATATGGGTGTTGAAATTAATAAAAGCCACTGTTCCCTTACTTCGTTCATACTATTGGTTACTTTCGTGGCGCAAAAATAACGGTAAAAGTCCGGAAGTCGGAAAGTCGGCAAGTCCGGAAGATGAAGAGATTGAATATGGGATAGGAAAAATTCCACTACTCTACCATAACAAAACAGGCTTTCAATTAACAAATATGGGTGAAATTAATTTTGATAACTGGGAAAAGCAAAGCGAAGACCACCAGAAAAAGTATAAGCAGTTTTTACAACGGGCTGATAAAAACAAGGTGTTGAAACAGCTGCCACAATTAAATGAGGAAGCTTTTGAAAAAGTAAACTGCCTTAACTGCGCCGCCTGCTGCAAAAGTTACAGCCCGCGGTTTAAAGGACCCGATATAAAGCGCATCAGCAAATACCTTGGCATGAAAGAAACAGAACTGATTGAGGAATATATGCTGCGCGACGACGAAGGCGATTACGTGGGCAACAGCCTACCCTGCCCATTTTTGGGGGAGGATAATGCTTGCGGCATTTACGATGTGCGCCCTAGCGACTGCGCCAGGTTTCCCTATACCAGTGAGGATGTTTTATTAAAACGCCCCGCCATCACCCAAAAAAATTCTACATTCTGCCCGATTGTGTTTTATGTGCTGGAGAAATTGACGGAGTAAATTTTACAAAACTTCATCGATAGCCTATTTAAGTTGGTAACGATTCCTGGATGAAAAAAGCTTTTAACAACTTGTCGGCCGTAACGAACAAGTCAACCTCGTTTACCAACGATACCGCTACCGAAAGTTGTATACTATCAAGAGCTCTTAATCCCTGCTTTCCATATTTCGCCAGCAAAGTTCTTGCATGGTCAAATATTACGCCATCGTTTTTTATAAAAAAATAATTTCCAAAGCTTTTTTCAAAAAGTTGAATGATTATCTCAGCTTTTTCCTCAGCTATCTCCTTTGTGCGTACTTTTTTCCAAATCGCCGAGATAAATTCAATTTTAGAAATTTCTGAAAGAAATATCGAAGTGATGCTGTTTTGAATAAAAATATTTTCAACAATATAAGTATCAGTCTCCTTATTGTAGAGCTTGATTAAAGAAGACGTGTCTAAAAATATTTTCATAACTCGCCTCTTCTTTCCTCAATTACAGTATCACTAAGGGAACCGGTAAAGTCTTTTAACAGCTCTTGGCTTTCAGCAAAATGAAAATCGGCTAACAAAAGCCGTTTTTCAGGGATGGCTTTTTTCTCCTCCAAAAAAGTTACTATAACCTTCACCGGGTCGTTTGATAAAAACTCTTCGTCAAGCTTTATGTACCCTTTTTGATATATTCCACTTATCGCTACCATAAGGCTTATTTTTCCATTCAAAGGTACAAAAAAAGGAAGAAATCATAATAGCCTCTTTTTATAACTTCATTATACCTACTTATTTTTATTGGGCTGTTTGAAAGTTTTTATGTTCATTTTTACATCAATATTTAGCGAGCGCAGGTATAATTTTTCGCCTGGTGTGTCAGAAGGCAAAATATTGCTCAATCCCCAATTATACATACAGGCAATTTCGAACCGCCTCCATGCCGATAAGCCCACGCCAAATTGCGCCCCCCAGTTGGCACGTCTAAGGTCATTGCCACTGGCACTGCTGTTGCCAAAATGTATATGCCTATTAATTTCGTCAAAGCTTTCGGGGCAGGCTACTAAATCACACAAATTGGGCTGGCTCATCCAGGATGCCTGCCTCATTAAATATTTCCCGCCCAGTCCAATTGAGCCGTACAGCCCTGTATAGAAATTGAGACTAAGGTTTTTTGTTTCAGCTAAGCTGTAGCCAATGCCGATGGGCAGGGTTACAAAAAGTGGTTTGTAACTGATGTACTGGTTGTCGTAGTTGGTTTTTTGGTTGAAAATAGATTTTTTGTCTACCCCCGCACCTGAATAACCAAACCAATGTGTTGCAAAGCTATACTTTATATTTAATGCAGCTTGCCAACCAGCCCGAATTTTATAATCACCATAATTATTCGTTTGCACAACGTGCGCAGTGGTTAGGTTGCTACCTGCTTGCACGGAAAGGGTTAACTGGCAATTGGCTGTTACGACAATTAGCAAAAGAAAAAGGGTTAAAAAATTAACTCGCATACAGTAGTTTTAAACCTGACCACGATAAAAGGCTAAGTGTTGCATCGCGGCAAAAAAATAAAGCTGTTGGATGTGGGCTTTATTGAACAGGCGGAATTATTTTTTTGATGTGAATAAACCCACCATTCCGGTAATCAACCATTAAAACATAGGTTTCCCTGTTACCGGCTGAAGCAAGCGCGGCACCAAGTAGGCCCAGCGCCATTTGCCCGCCGCTTATGTCACCTTGGCTGGCAGCCGTTTTAATTTCGCCGGTAAAATAAAAATTATTGTCGGCAGATTTTCGTAGTATATAATATCCGTATTGGGTTGCTATATAAGGCTGCCCGTTATACACAACAGCATACACCTCTTTCGAGTGTACTTTAACTTTCTTTCCACTGCTGTCAATAGTTCTCACCGTTTCAATTGTACCGTCCCTATTTGCATCTACAACCGCTTTTTGGTCTGGTATCTGGCTCATGAACGATTTGTAGCTTTTATACAATCCATCAGTATAGTTTTCTGTAGTAAACACTGGTATATTCTGCATTTCAATACTGTCAATACGGTTAACCTCTGTTATACTATAGTCAACGGTATCTTTGGCTTCCGCCAAAAGGTTAGCGGCAATAAAACCAGACATTATTTTGCTTTCGGCCTGAATCAGATTAGCTACACTGGCTGTTCTAAAAATCAATACTGTATCAATTGTCGCAATCGCCCTATACCGCTCCCCATTTTTGGCGTACAAGCATGCTACAAAATAACAATACCTTGTACCGTATGTTTCAGCAAAACCAAACCAGTTAAGCTGCAATAACAGTTCCCCGTTTTTTGCTGTTGAATCTGTTAATGCGTTTATCACTGCCGTTAACTGGTCTTGAAACGGGTTTTTAAGCACCAGTTTTGCCTCTCTATTTCTTAATAAACCAATGTCAACAATACCTATATCCTTATTACCCGCGCGGGAATCAAGAAAGCTGATGGTATTATACAAGCTGTTGGTTACCTTGGTTTTAGGCAGCACAATCTCAAAACCTTTTGTGGGTTCCTGAGAAAATGCCTCTGTTGTGGCTGACAAAAAAAGCAGAAGGGTTATTAGTTTCATATGCATATTTGGGTGACGAAAGTGATGAAGTCAAAAATATGACTTTAACCCGCCCAGCCTAACCCTAGGCGCGATTTCACAAAATTTTCTATTTACGCCATCGCCAGCCGCTGTATAAAATCCCTTTCCGTCTTACCCCTCCCTCCCCTATCTTCGCCAATCATTCCAATCACCAATAACTTTAACCAAGGTGCAGTTTAAAGACGTTATAGGCCTTACAGATACCAAGCAACACCTGATTGAAATGGTGCAGCAAAACCGCCTTAGCCATGCCCTGTTGTTTTTGGGTAAGGAGGGCAGCGGCGTGCTGCCCCTGGCTTTGGCTTTTGCGCAATATGTTAGCCTGCAGCCGCCGGCCAACGCCAAGCCCGCAGCGGGTGGCATGTTTGGTGACGAAGCCCCCGCATCGCCCCCCCCAATGCACCAAACACCTGCCGAGGCCGATGCCTGGATGGAGAAACAACCAGCCTTTGGCAAAGCGGCCAAATACATTCACCCCGATGTGCACTACACCTACCCGGTAATACCCAAAAAAAGTGGCGACAAGCCCGTGAGTACTGATTATATTACCGAGTGGCGCGAATTTATACGTATGTACCCCTACGGCAACGCCTTTGATTGGCTGCAATTTATTGGTGCCGAAAACAAGCAGGGCAATATTACGGCGGAGGAATGCAACGATATTATGCGAAAGCTTAGCCTTAAAAGCTTTGAAAGCCAGTATAAAGTATTGGTGGTTTGGATGCCCGAATATTTGGGCAAAGAGGGCAATAAATTACTAAAGTTAATTGAGGAACCCCCACCCAATACGCTGTTTATATTGGCCGCCGAAAATGAAGACCAAATTTTGGCCACCATACTCAGCCGTTGCCAGTTGGTAAAAATACCCCGGCCCGAAACAGAAGACATTCAGCAAGCACTAATGGGCAGGGCCAACGTTGAGGAGGGTAAGGCACGCCAAACCGCCGGCATTGCCGAAGGCAACTACCGAGAAGCCCTGCAACTGCTGCAGCATGCAGAGGAAGACTGGCAGGGCCTGCTGCGCGAATGGCTGAACGCCACGCTAAAAGGCGGCCCGGTGGCGCAGATAAAATGGATTGACGAGGTGAGCAAGCTTGGCCGCGAAAAACAAAAACAGTTTCTGCGGTATTTTAACCACCTGCTTGAACAAAGCGTGCGCATACGCGTGATGGGCGTTGATAGCGTGGCACTGCCCGACAATGAAAAAGACTTTGCCCAACGCCTAAACAAAATTGCCTCCGTAAGCCAGCAGCAGGTAATTATTGACGAGTTGGATAAAGCCGCCTATTATATTGAGCGCAATGCCAACGGAAAAATGCTTTTTCACGCTTTAACAATTAAACTGCTGCACATTATTCAGGATAAAGCCCTAATTTTGGCCGAATAGATTGCCTTACAACTGCCAGCCCCCGGGCTTGTAGCGTTGGGCAAATAAAATGTAGGGAAGGTTTTGTGAACAGGCTGTTGCGCTTTTATATACTGTTGTTGTCCGGAGGAACTCCTTTGGAAGGTCGCACCTTTAACTTTTGAATATATTTACGCTAACCGCATAAGGTATCTACACCTGTTCAACAATGGACGGGTTGTTGAAATGAGTGCCACACCAAAGCGAGTACTAACTACAACAGAAATTGAATAGCAACCGCGCAGCCTGTAGCCATAACCATCCGCATTATTTTGATTAACAATCGTAACTGAAATAAATACGCGATTATGGGCTGTGGATCCTGTGGAACGGGTAAACCTAACGGTTGTAAAAGCAACGGCGGATGCAGCACGGGCGGGTGCAACCGGCTTAACGTGCATGACTGGCTGATGAACCTGCCTTTAAATGACGTAGACGGTGGCTGCAAAATAGTAGAAATTTCCTTTTGCAATGGCAGCCGTAAAGACTTTTACCGCAATGCCACCTTGCAACATTTTGAAAAAGGCGAGCTTGTTACCTTGGAAGGCGTGAGCGGGTTTGACGTAGGAGAAGTGAGCCTTACAGGCGAACTGGTGCGCATACAAATGAAAAAGAAAGGGGTGGACGAATTTAACCCCGACATAAAAAAGATTATCCGCCGCAGCACGGACAAGGATATTGAGATGTTTAGGCAGAATAAAGCGCGTGAGCGGGAAGGACTGATGAAAAGCCGCGATATTGCCCGCGAGCTTAATTTGCAAATGAAGCTTACCGAACTGGAAATACAGGCCGACGGTAAAAAGGCAACCTTTTTTTACACCGCCGACGACCGGGTGGATTTTAGGGAACTGATAAAACGCTACGCAGGCGAATTTAGGGTAAAGGTAGAAATGCGGCAGATAGGCATTCGCCAGGAAGCCGGCAAAGTAGGCGGCATAGGCAGTTGCGGCAGGGAGCTTTGCTGTAGCACTTGGTTGACTGATTTTAAAAGCGTTACCACCACCGCAGCGCGTTACCAAAACCTTAGTATAAACCAAACCAAGCTAAGCGGCCAGTGCGGCAGGCTTAAATGCTGCCTTAATTTTGAACTGGATACCTATTTGGATGCCCTTCAGCAGTTTCCGGATAATGCTGATACACTGGATACCACCAAAGGGCCGGCCAACCTGGTTAAAAAAGATATTTTTAAAAGCCTTATGTGGTATGTGCTGCCCGATAGCAACAAGCAATACCCCCTGACAATAACAAGGGTTAAGGAAATAAAACGCCTGAACTACCGTGGCGAAAAAGTTGACGAACTACAACCTGTTGACCTTACAGCCGGCAAATTGGCGGAAGCCGACCATGGTTTTGTGGATGTGGTTGGCCAAATAAGCCTGAAGACCTTGGAAAAAGACAGCAGGCGCAGGCGCGACCAGCAGGAGCAGGACCGGAGGAATGCCGGAGGCAACGACAGGCAACGGCCACCGCAGGACCGCCAGCAGCAGGACAGGCCACCACAGCAAGGTGCCGGTGGAGGAAACAACAACCAGCAACGCAATAACCAAGGGCAACAAGGCCAACGGCCACCGCAACAACAGCGGCCGCCGCAGCAACAACGCCCGTCACAGGATAGGCCGCCACAACAACGTCCACCTCAGCAGCAGCGCCCACCGCAGGATAGGCCGCCGCAGCAACAAGGCGGGGGCAATAACCCCAACCAGCAACGTAACCAAGCCCAGCAGGGCCAAAGGCCACCGCAACAGCAGCGACCGCCCCAGCAACAGCGTCCGCCGCAGCAAAGGCCGCCCCAACAGGACAGGCCATCGTTGCAAAAGCCACCGGGCGACAAGCCGCCCGCTGATAAACCATAAAAGATAGGGTAAACATATTATATAAGCCTTATTCCGTTACCTGAAAAAGGAGTGGGATAAGGCTTTTGAATTTTGGCTGATGGGAGTGAATTAGTTTTGACTATCCCGTGCACAAAGGTTGTAGCCGTAAAATGCCATCCGCAACACATGTGCGTACGACCATTTAAGGTAGTGAACTGAAAATTCATTTCAAATAATAAGATGGTATTATGAAAAATAAACTGTTAGCAATATTTTGTGTATTATTTTTTGTTAACTATTGTATGGGTCAACGTGCTTTTTCAATGGACCAATTAAAACGGTATATCCCAAAAAAAGTTCCAAAATTTACTTTAGCTAAGTACACATCAATTTTGGCTGATACCAGTATACTGTCCACAAAAGTTGTTTACATTAAAACATCTTCAGAAGAAGAAAGAAAAGGCTATAAGGTTGTAAATAAAACGACTTCTTACACAGTCATGAGATTTTTCGACAGCGGTAAAGTCTTTATTAGTTTCCCATATTTAAGTTACCCCAGCCACGCAGAGGCAAATGATTTTATTTATGGAAAATTTGGGTATTATATTATAAAAAACGGCAAGATAAAAATAGAGCTGTATATGGATAAATGGGATGGCAGGATGTATAAGTTTGCAAGAAGCGTTTACAATGGTATACAATTTTATAAATTGTCAGGCACTGGGATAGGGCAAATATTGAAAGTAAGCAGATCAACTGACGATGGTTTTTATCATAAAGATTATATTAACCCGAAATACCTGAAAAATTGCCCTTTCCGGTATGGTATATTTAAAGTAAAAGCTGCGCCAGGCTCTCGGTCCGGTTTAGCCTACAGAGGCGTAAAAAGCTGTCAGCCACGGCAGCCTTTGGGGTTGGACGTGTAAAACAAAAGAAGAGGATAGGCTTAGCAGCCATCAGTGGTTGCTTATCAATGCCGACCGCTTTAGCTTGCAATAACCTGTGAATTTATAACCTTCACAATAAAAAAAACGCCGATGTAGCAAAAACGACACTGGCAGTTGGATTATCTTTATATGAAAAAAATAACTTTTTGTACGGCCGTAGTTTTGATATTTGCCTGCTGCAATCACGGGGTCTGGAATACCACAGGTGTTTATAATACATATCGTCCCAAGCATCCAAAATTTAAGATTTTAAAGCAGCCGTTTATAAAAAATGGTTTGATTGATACCAACCATCTTTATATTGATATTGCGAAAACAAATTACGGTGGTGATGATTTAGTTGGTTTTTATGGTTTTTTTGGCAATGGAAGAATGCTTGTGACGGGAGGAAAGAAAAATGATATTTTAAATATTGTGAATTATACTAATTCTCTTGTAAATGCCACTTGGATTGGCTATTACACCACCAAAGGCGATAAAATAAAGTTAGAATATTTTGTACCAAGTGAGGGTGGGGAATATGAAACCATGCATGGGATAATAAAAAAAGATACAATAATTTTTATGGAAACCATTCGCGGTGGGGCATCTTTGTTTAGCAAGGAAGTAAGGAGTGATACATTGATAAAATCCCCCTATTTTTTAAGATAAGCTCATGGCTCGTACGATAGATATTCCCCTGCTCCGGTTAGCCGTTAAATCCAGATTTTCCGAACAGCATCTGAATTTCTTGGTGAAACCCTTGTGTGAAGAGCTTTTAAAACCCCTTTTAGGAAGTATGCCGTCATTGCAGTTTTCGGCACTTGCGTTGTTTAACAAATCCCATTCAAAGCGGGGATTCTAATAAGATCAGTTTGGAGGGGGAAGATTCTTCTTAAGCGCTAACTTCAAGCTTATATCCTTTGCCGCGTATAACAACGATGTTGGTATTTGGATCCAACTCCAGTTTTTTTCTAAGTTTTGATATAAACATATCCAAGCTGCGCCCCACAATAACACCTTCGTCTTCCCATATCTCTTTTTGCAGCCAGCTTCTCTCTATGGTCTCGTTGGGGCTTTGCGCAAAAATGAGCAGCAGGCGCGTTTCAGTTCCGGTCAGGTCTATGGTATTTCCATTTATTGCCAATTGTTGTTTCTTTGTATCAAATAACATCGAACCCAAAGTTAAAATGCCGGTATTTTCCTCGGCCGGCGGTGCTGTTGCTACTGTTGCTGTTGTTGCTGCTATTCGTGGTTTGCCCGATCTAAAAAAAACAACACCAATAAAAGCCAAAAATGACACACCGCCCAGCAAATATCCACCCTTTACGGTATTTAACCCTGCCGGTTTAAATTTAATATCTATCACATAAGGTGCTTTCGGCTGCCTTCTTCCTAAACACGCTATAATATCCTTTTTTTTGTTTTTTGATATCGCGTAGCCATACGCTACGCTGGTATTGACGCTGTTTAGCACGTTAACCACATAATCACCTGCAAGGGGGTCTTTGTCCAACAAACGCCGGGTAGTATTAACCAGGGAGTCCGGTAAAAAAGTAAGTTCCTTTTCAAAGCTTATTTGGTATTCATTTTCTGCTGCCTTTTTAATCGGAAGCACCCTCGATGTATTGTCGCCCGATTGTGAAAGCAGCTCATCCCCTACCTTGCGAAGTAGCACTTCCCTTCTGGCCATATCAAAGTCGTCATCGCTCCCCGTGCTGAAAGCCACTAAGATTACCGAGATACCCACGAGTAATACCAACCCGAACAGGTATTTGCGCTTACCAAGAAGTAAATTTCGGCTGTAAAACATGCCATTTACAATTTATTTATAAAGGTTACATGCTTATTTACAATCCAGATACCCGAGGCTGAAATATATCAAAGTATTTTTGTTGCATCAATTTTGATAGGAGCTGAAACCATCATGATTTTGTGAAACCTGCGGGGCAAGTCATAATGGCTTCATCACCACTAAAAAGCAAAAAATAAACAAATGAAAAATAAAAGAAACATTTTGGCCTGCGTTATTATGCTGTTAATAGGCGTAATTTATTTTGCTGTACAGGCCCAGCAAAAAAATGGCACCCATCGCGCTACCTTTTCTGGCAAATGGAAGGCCAAAGAGTCCATCAGTATGGGCGGAAATATTGTTTGCTCATATGCCGCGAGTGATCGCATGCTCTCTAAAACAATGAAAATAGCGGAGCAGGCAGGTTTTATAACCATAGAAACACCAAATTACGAGGGTATTCGTATGCAAGAGCAGGCAGATTTTATAACCAAAGAAATACCAGCCACACTTCCTGACACAGCACAGGTTACAAGCCAAGAGAAACTGTCCTTCGACGGTAAAGAAAGCCAAATTGATTATGGCCGGGGAAGAGGAAAGAAGTTTACCGTACAGTTGTCAGCTGATAGACAAACGATGACTGTTAACTCAATTGTACACCTTATGGTTGCCACCCCTTACCATGTAAATGTTCTTAAACAAGCATTTTGTTACGTAACAGAGGTTTGGACGTTGAGCAATGATGGCCAGTCTATTTCTGTTCAGGCCAAGGCAAAATCAAACTTATTCGGCGAAGAGCGTTCCTGGAAGACCGTATTTGATAAGGTCAATTAGCATTAAAAGGTTTTTTGTACAAGCTGAATTAGTTGGGGGCCAAAAAGCGTGATGGCAATTTAGGCCCACGCCATCCTTAGCCTGTAACTGCGAACTTTGCAATACCAAGGCCGTCTTATACCGGGAAATTTTTTTACACATCATTACGCAGGCCTACAATAGAGGAAAAATCGCGTCCCCCCCGTTGTTCAAGATGTTCACTTGCGGCATTTTGAAATTTTGGTGAAACCCCTTCCGTGAAGGGCTTTGAAAAACCAAGGCTGAAAAGACAGCCCCCAACGCGCAATCTCTCGAAAATGCGAGGCTAACGGCGCGGCTTCAGCTAAACTCGTTAGAAAAGTTTGATAAATTCCCAGCAAAACATGGCTTTTTATTCCGCCCCAATCGGCCAAGCCATAAGGAGAGCAGTACCCAGCTTTTCATTTTCAATTATGCGGTAATGAGAATGCGGAATAAACGCTTGTGTATAACAAGCCTTATCAGTTTTAAACAATCCTTTTTCAAATGCTTCTTTAGGAATTAGCACTTAGGTCGCACTTTAAAATTAGAAGATTTATATTTGCGACATGGATATGTTGGATAAATTCAAAGGCGTGAATTCTATAAATTTTCATAAGCGGTTTACGGATGACGATTCTTGCTTGGAATATC